>NZ_JBCFBO010000001.1:1280642-1880642 GCF_038562635.1 Methanobacterium sp.
AAGTGAAAAGAAACAGACGAAGAAAATAAATGTTAGAGATGCATGTCTTAAAGAGAACTATGGGATTGCTGGTGATGCTCACAGCAGCCGAGATACACACAGGCAGATCAGCTTACTTGCAGTTGAAAGTATCAATAAAATGAGAGGCATTGGGTTGAATGTGAATCCGGGAGATTTTGCTGAAAATCTAACAACAGAAGGAATCGATCTTGTATCGATACCTGTAGGCACAAATATATCTGTAGGTGAAGAAGTAATTCTTAAGATAACTCAAATTGGTAAGGAATGCCATACCCGTTGTGCTATTTATCAGCAGGCTGGAGACTGTATAATGCCAAAAGAAGGTATTTTTGCAAGGGTATTAATTGGCGGAAGGGTTAAAATAGGGGATAAAATAGAAATAGTTCAAAAGTAGGAGGATAAAATTATTCATCCACAACTTGGACAAATATCTTTACCTTCAGGTTCTTCCTTTTTCTTTTCCCCTTTTTTTTCCTTGTAATTATCAATTGCAGCATGTAATGCATCTGCAGCAAGGTTTGAACAGTGCATCTTAACTGGTGGAAGACCTTCAAGCTCATTTGCAACATCATTTCTTGTAATTTCCAGTGCTTCTTCGATTGTCTTTCCAACTGCCATTTCTGTTATCATACTGCTTGTTGCAATAGCTGCCCCGCATCCAAAGGTTTTAAATTTAACATCTTCAATAACATTGTCTTTAACTTTAATATAAATAGTCATTAAATCTCCGCAAGTAGGGTTTCCCACGGTTCCAACACCATCTGCATCTTCTATTTCACCAACATTTCTTGGATTTTGAAAATGGTCCATTACTTTGTCACTATACATATAATCAACCTCTAAGCTTAAATTAATTTATTCTCTCCTTTCTGCCCCAGGTATTTCACACCAAAGTGGAGAAAGTTTTCTAAGGGTTTCAACGACTTCTTTAGCTGCAGTTATGACATAATCCACTTCTTCTTCAGTGTTCTCTTTTCCAAGAGTTAAACGCAGAGATCCATGTGCCTCAACGTGTTCTAAACCAAGTGCTAATAAAACATGTGATGGTTCTAAACTCTTTGAAGAACATGCAGAACCAGTTGAAGCAGCAACTCCTTTTGAATCAAGGTGTAATACCAAAGATTCACCTTCAATACCTGTAAATCTCAAATTCACGTTGTTTGGGAGCCTTTTTGTTCTGTGTCCATCCAGGTAAGATTGTTCTACAGAATCCAGTATTCCATCTATTAATCTGTCCCTCAAATTTGTTATATATTTCGAATCCTCAAGCAGGTTTTTTTCTGCAAGTTCACAGGCTTTACCAAGTCCAACAATTCCAGATACGTTTTCTGTCCCTGGCCTTAATCCTTTTTCATGTCCCCCTCCATGAATTATAGGTTCTAATCTAACTCCTTTTTTAACATATAATGCCCCAATTCCCTTTGGGCCATAAACTTTATGCGCTGAAAGCGACAGCATATCCACATTCATTTCTTCCACGTTCACTGGAATTTTACCAACGGTCTGTACAGCGTCAGTGTGGAAATAAATTTTATTTTCCCTTGCTATCTTACCAATTTCTGATATTGGTTGGATGGTTCCAATTTCATTGTTGGCGTGCATGATTGTAATAAGAATGGTTTTGTCAGTTATTGCATCTTCCAGATCAGATACTCGAACAGTACCTTCTTCGTAAACAGGGAGATATGTAACTTCAAAGCCATTTTTTTCCAAATATTTGCATGTTTCCCTTACTGCAGGGTGTTCTATAGCACTTGTAATTATGTGATTTCCCTTATTTTTCAGGCGGTATGCAGTACCTTTAATTGCGATGTTATCTGATTCAGTACCACCGCTTGTAAAAATAACTTCTTCAGGTTTTGCTCCTATTAAAGAAGCAACCTGTTCTCTTGCAGCTTCCATAGCTTTTCTTGCGTCCCTACCCAATGAATATAGAGTAGATGCATTTCCAAAATTATCAACAAAATAGGGCTTCATCGCCTCAAATACTTCTGGATCAACTGGTGATGTAGCTGAATGATCCATATAAATCATTATTTCACCTCAATTTTTTTTAAAATACTGCGTATTTCCTAACCTCGTATTTATTACAAATCAATTTAAGTATAATATGGACGCTTTGTGATGATCAACCTTTTTAAAATCACGGCTGTAAACTTGAAGGTTTTGTAAGGTCATATCATCATAAATTGCTTAATTAATATATGAAATTTGATTATGTTAAATTTTTTTAATCAGTCCCTGGCCATCAACGTACTGATATGATCAGTTGTTATAATTCCAATGACCCTCTTACCCCCATCAACTACTGGAAGAGAAGATATATTATATTTTTTCATTTTCTCAGCTGCAAGTTCTATGTAGTCTTCAGGACAAGCCGTTATGACATCTTTTGTCATTATTTCGTCTAATTTACTGAATTTTAAAGCAACTGCCTTAGATATATCCCATGCAGTTACTATACCTATTAATCTATTATCCTCTGCTATAACTGGCAAGTGTGTAACCTTTTCCTCAAGCATCAGTTTAGCTGCTTCATCTATACTTGCTTCTTCGCTTATCTTAGCAGCCACCTGCGTCATAACATCTCCAACAAGAATTTCAGAAAGGAAACCATTTATTATATAATTTAACTGACCTGACTCTAAAAGGAAAGCATCATGTCCATAGGGTGATTTAATCTCGTGATAGCTTACATCAATATCATTTGCAGTTAGAGCCATTACAATTTCTTTAGATTGCTCAGGCGGGTAAAGCCAGTCAGAATCTACCGAAATGACCAGGAATTTAGCTTTTACATCCTTAAATCCTTCAGCTAAAGATCCATTTGCAGTTAAATCAAAGTAATCCATGGCCTTTGTTACGTAAAGGTAGGTGTTTGCATCAAACCTTTTAACAAATGAGTTACCCTGATAATGGAGATAGCTTTCTACCTGAAAATCCATTGAAAAATCGAATCCATATTTTTCTTTATCCTGAAGTCTTCTACCGAACTTCTGATACATTGATTCATAACTGAGATATGTGATGTGCCCTATCATCCTTGCAAGACTTAAGCCTTCTTTTGGTACTTCTCCAGAATAATAAGAGCCATCATTCCATTTTGGGTCAGATATTATTGCCTGCCTACCTACCTCATTAAATGCAATTTGCTGCGGGGCAGAACGGGCTGCTGTAGCTATAGGAATAGCCAGCTTGACCATATCCGGATAAGAAATACACCACTGCAGTACCTGCATCCCGCCCATTGATCCACCTACAACTGCAAAAAGTTGATTAATTCCAAGATGATCTATCAATTTTTTCTGGGCTTTTACCATGTCTGAAATGGTAATAATTGGAAAGTCAAGGCCATAAGGCTTTCCAGTTTCAGGATTAATGGATGACGGGCCGGTTGAACCTTTACATCCTCCCATGACATTAGAACAGATAATAAAGTATTTTCCAGTATCCAAACATTTTCCAGGTCCTATTATGATATCCCACCAGCCAGGCTTCTTATCTCCTTCATGCCACCCTGCAGCATGGGCATCTCCAGAAAGTGCATGACAAATAAGGATAGCATTACTCTTCTCTTTGTTCAATTTACCATAGGTTTCGTATGCTACTGTAACTTCTTTAAGCTTGCTTCCACCTTCTAAAATTAAATCATCTGGAAAAATGAAATACTGTGTTTCAACAAGCCCAACTGATTCTTTTTTCATTTTCTTAAATCCTATAATATTTGTATGTCCAAATGATATTAAATTCATTTGGACAATGGAAATCTCTTAATTTATATTTTAGATAATGCCTGATCTATGTCAGCTATGATATCTTCAACATTTTCAAGGCCAATAGATAACCTTACAAAGTCTTCAGTGACTCCAGTGCATTCCTGTTCTTCTTTTGTAAGCTGCTGGTGAGTAGTGGATGCAGGATGTATAACCAAACTCTTTGCATCGCCAATATTTGCAAGGTGAGAGAATAACTCCACACTTTCTATGAATTTTATGCCTGCTTCTAATCCCCCTTTAACACCGAAGCCAACTAATCCACCATAACCTTTTTTCAAGTATTTACTTGCTATTTTATGGTTTACATTATCTTCAAGTCCCGGATAATTGACCCATGCAACTTTTGGATGTTCTTTAAGGTGTTTTGCAACCGCAAGTGCATTTTCTGCGTGTTTTTTAACCCTCAGTTCAAGTGTTTCAAGCCCCTGAAGGAACTGGAACGCGTTGAACGGACTTAAGGTTGGCCCTAAATCTCTTAAAAGTAAAACCCTTGCCCTGATCGTAAATGCAATGTTACCAAGTTCAGGGAAGTCACCAAATGTTTCCCAGTATTTAAGTCCATGATAACTTGGGTCTGGTTCAGTAAACTGCGGAAACTTACCATTACCCCAGTTAAAGTTACCGGAGTCCACTATAACCCCTCCAATTGAGGTTCCATGTCCTCCCACATATTTAGTGGCAGATAAAACAACTACATCTGCACCATGTTCTATTGGCCTTAAAAGACCTACTGCCGCTGTATTATCCACTATTAACGGAATTCCTGCTTCATGAGCTATTTCAGCCAGAACTTCAAAATCAGGGACATCTAATTTTGGGTTTCCAAGTGATTCTACATATATTGCCTTAGTTTTTTCATCTATGGCTTTTTTGAATTCTTCAGGTTTGGTAGAGTCAACAAATTTTACAGTCCGCCCCAGATCAGGGAAAGTGTAGTTTAATAGTTCATATGTTCCGCCATAAAGGTTGTCTCCAGATACTATATTATCCCCTAACCTAGTAGCGTTTAAAAGGGCAATAAATATTGCAGAAAGTCCTGATGAAACTGAAAGCGCTGTATGGCCTCCTTCTATTGCAGCTATCCTTTTTTCAAATACGTCATTGGTAGGGTTCATTATTCTGGTGTATATATTTCCAAACTCTTTAAGGCCAAATAAATTTGATGCATGTTCAGTATCCCTGAAAACATATGATGATGTTAAGTAGATTGGTACTGCCCTTGATCCTGTTGCTGGATCTGGTTCTTCTTGACCTACATGTAATCCCAATGTACTTAATCCGCGTTCTTTTTTCTTTTCTTCTGTCATTTTTATTCAACTCCCAAATCTGTTAAAATCTTCAATTTTGACGCCGTAGGAAACTCTCAAAAACCGAAGGTTTTTGGAGCACGAAAAACTGTCAAAATCTACGATTTTGACGCATCGAAAATTCTATGAATTTTCGAATGCTTCGTTTTTCGTAAGTTATATTTCCTCGGCCCCAAACATTTCATGTTTGAGGGCCACGAAAATTGAAAATTTTCGTTGGCTTTGATTATATGCATCCTCTTAGCCCATATATCCCCAATATTCAAATAAAGGTTTAAATTGAACATTTACAGATTTAACCCCTAAAAACAATATTTAAAGATTTTAAATGCCATTTTTAGAGTTCTATGATCAAATCACTATAACAATTGTTATATTTAATAACTGCCTTCTTATTATTTAAGGTTTGCCCATTTTTAAGTAAATGGAAATATACCCAACCATCCTACTCCAATCATAGTAAAACTAAATTTATTATGAACTACAGAATAGTTATCAGCTTTGGTAAAGTATTTATATAACAATCGTTAACTTAATAACTAAGCCGAAATATTTTTGCCGAGATGACCGAGCGGCTAGGTGCGTGGCTGCAGACCACGATACTTGGGTTCAAATCCCAATCTCGGCCTTTAATACAAATAGAAAAGTAAATTTCGAAAGCTATTTTATTTAAACAGAAATTAGATTAAAATCACAATTAATAAATACTATCTTAATCTTATTATCTAATAATAAACATTTTTTTAATTTAACTTGAGTTTGAGGCAGAATAATGAAAGTATACAATACCATGACCCGTAAAAAAGAAGAACTAAAGCCTATGAACAAAAATAGAATAAAAATGTTTGTGTGTGGACCAACAGTTTACGATGAGTCCCATATAGGGCATGGAAGAACTTACATTGCTTTCGATGTTATTGCAAGATATCTTAAATATAAAGGATACAGCGTTTTTTATCTTGAAAATATCACAGATATAGATGATAAAATAATCAAAAGAGCATCTGAACTTGGAGTTGAACCATTAGAACTTGCAAAAAAATATGAAAGCCTCTACTTTAAAGATATGGAACTATTAGGCGTAACCAATGTTAATTATTATGCAAGGGCAATGGAGCACCTTACTGAAATAATAAATCAAATTCAAACATTATTAGATAAAGGATTCGCATATGAAACATCTACAGGAGTCTACTTTGATGAATCCAAGTTAGAAGATTTTGGAAAACTCTCAAACAGAAACATTGATGATTTAAATATCCATAGAGTTAATCCCGACACTACAAAAAGAAACCCTGGAGATTTTGCACTCTGGAAAAAAAGAGACGATGAACCAGCATGGGACTCTCCATGGGGTAAAGGGCGGCCAGGGTGGCACATTGAAGATACAGCAATAACTGAAACCTATTTTGGAGGTCAGTTTGATATTCATGGAGGAGGATTAGACCTTATATTCCCCCACCACGAAGCAGAAATTGCACAAATGGAATCTGCAACTGGTAAAAAACCAATGGTCAAATACTGGATGCACACTGGTTTTTTGAATGTTAAAGGAGAGAAAATGTCCAAATCACTTGGAAATTTCATTACAATAGGAGAACTACTCAAGGAATATGACCCCCAGGTCTTTAGATACTTTGTTCTTTCAACCCATTACAGAAGTCCAATTGATTTCAGCAATGAAGCATTAATGCAGTCACAAAACAGCCTTAAAAGGATTCACAAAGTAATGGAAACAGTAGATGAGCTTTTAGAAAGCGATATACTTGATGAAAACAAAAATGATGGAAAATATCTTAAATTACTGGAAGATACTAAAAAAGAGCTCTTAGATGCAATGGACAACGATTTTAATACCCCCATTGCACTTTCAGCGCTTTTCAATCTAGTAAGAGATATAAATAAAGGAATAAATGAAGAAAAAATCTCTAAAAACGTGTTTAAAGAAATAAAAAATTTATTAGATGAATTCGGAGATATTTTAGGGCTCACTTTTTCGGTAGAATCAGTTAAAAGCAATTCTGATGAACTGGTTAATATCCTGATTGATGTAAGGGAAGAGCTCCGTAAAAAGAAAGATTACAAATTATCAGATGAAATCAGAAACAGGTTAAGAGATGCGGGAATTAATTTAGAGGATAAATAAACCTTTCTTAATCTCTAAATGAGTGATATCACTTAATTCAAAAACAGTGCAATTTTTTTATTTACTTCAAATCCAGTTTTAAAAAGAATAAATAGCATATAATATGCCTATTTCAGAAAAATGATTAATTAGAGTATAACTCCAATTAAATACAGTAATCCATATCTGAGTCCCTATTAGAACCCAAGCAAGCATTACAGCCTGTAGGAATTTTATCTTTTTCTTTATGCAGCTGACAGATTATTTCTTCAGCTTTAACATTTTTACATATTTCACATATTCTTTGAATGATACGGTCAGGTCCAAGCTCTTGCTCCGTTAGATCTTTTGCAAGCATTTTAATCATATTCTGGGTCTTTTCATCAAATTTGATTCCGTGTCCTCGTTTATCACTTACATACTGTGAAACTGCAGGTTGAGTTATGTCCAGCAACTCAGAAATCCTTTTTTGTTTTATACCTAATTTAAGAAGCTCTTTAGCTAATTCAGACCTTATACTTGGAATTACGTACCATACAACTATTTCACATGGTGGTCTCATTTTATCACCCTCGTTAAATATATTATTTTAAAATTTAATTATTTAGTTAATTAGTTTTGTAAGTTAAAAAATTAAATAACGCCGTTATAGTATATAATATAACATATGTTATAAGTCTTACACATTTTACGGTATTAACTCGTTATATACAAATCAATTTAAATAGATTTAATTTAGTATTAAGATTATTAAATTAAGTAAACTATAAAATTAAGATACCCTTATGTCTTAAAAAAATAAGCAATATAATTAGATGCCTGCACCTTCTGAAAATATTTCTTCGATTTCTGATTTTTTATTAAATAACTCATCTACATTTACAGTTGTCGTAGATAGTCCCAATGCTTTAAGTTGCAGTTCCATTTCATCTTGACGCTGCAGAATAAGTCTAATTACCTCTGCAATTGGATCAGGCAATTCTCCATGATCAAGATCAATAGCGCATTTCCTTTTCTCTTTAACATTTCTTCCAGGTATTCCAACTATAGTAGATCCTGGTGGGGCTGATTTTAAAACCACCGACCCCGCACCAACCTTAGAACAGTCCCCAATGGAAATATCCCCTATTATTTTAGCTCCAGAGCCTATAACAACCCCACTTCCAATTGTAGGGTGTCTTTTTTTCCTTTCGAGGCTTGTTCCGCCAAGTACAACGCCCTGGTAGATCAATACGTCATCTCCTACAATTGCAGTTTCTCCAACTACAACACCCATCCCGTGATCGATGAAGACTCTTTTTCCAATTTTTGCACCAGGATGTATTTCAATACCGGTTAGTAGGCGGGCCAGTGCAGATATAAATCGCCCGGTAAATAGATGGTTACGAATCCAGAACCAGTGAGCTATTTCATACCCCCATATAGCATGAAGTCCGGGATATGTGAGAAATATTTCTAGTTTACTTCTTGCTGCTGGATCCCTCAGCATCACCATTTCTATATCCTCTTTGATCCTTTCAAACATGATATTGGCCTCCTACTCAGTTATTAAAAACAAAATTATGACATACGTAGTAGGTATCGTATGTCTTTATATTTGAATATTTTTTTACTTAAAGTTGAACACCTTCAGCTGTATGGAAGATTTTTTCAAATACCCATTCCATACTTAAGTACCTTTCTCCAGTATCAGGGAGAATTACAACAATTCTTTTACCCCTATTTTCTTCTCTTTTTGCAAGCTGGACAGCAGCCCATGTGGCAGCTCCAGAAGAAATTCCTGCAAAGATTCCTTCTTCCCTTGCAAGTCTGAGCAGTGTATCTGCCGCATCTTCATCTTTTACTGGAATGACTTCATCTACTAATTCTGGTTTATATACATCAGGAATAAATCCTGCACCTATTCCTTGAATCTTGTGAGGTCCGGATTTCCCCCCAGATAGTACGGGAGAAGTTGCAGGTTCAACGGCAACGGCCTTAAGATCAGGATTATGTTCTTTTAAAACTTCTGCAATACCTGTTATTGTTCCACCAGTACCTACACCTGCCACCACGATATCTACTTTACCGTCAGTGTCCCTTAATATTTCCTGCGCGGTGGTTTCCCTGTGAATTTTAGGATTTGCAGGGTTTTTGAACTGTTGAAGTACTACTGCATTTGGTATTTCTTTAACAAGCTCTTCGGCCTTTGCTATTGCCCCAGGCATTCCACCTGCACCAGGAGTAAGTACTATTTCAGCTCCAAATAATGCCAATAATTTTCTACGTTCTACAGACATCGTATCTGGCATTGTAAGAATTAATCTGTATCCTTTCGCTGCGGCAACAAATGAAAGTGCAATTCCAGTGTTTCCACTGGTAGGTTCAATTATAACTGAGTCTTTGTTTATGACTCCCGCTTCTTCCCCAGCTTCAACCAGTGCCACACCAATTCTATCTTTTACACTGCTTATTGGGTTAAACGATTCAAGTTTTGCAACGACTTCTGCCTCTGCACCTTCTGTAACTCTGTTTAACCTGACCAAAGGAGTATTTCCTATAAGTTCAGTTGCGTCATTTGCTATTCCTCTTGTTAATTCAGGTATATTTACCATTTTTTCACCTTAAGTTCATCCATTTTTTATTGTTTTTTATGTTTTATATAACTATTGTTATATATAACAATTGTTAAGTAATAATTATGAAGATATTGTGGAGGATGCCCACATATAACAATAGTTATAATCATCATTAGTGTGCAATTATTATAAATACTTAACGATCGTTAAGTTACTAAAAGTTGGAAAACATTATTCATGTTACCAAAAGCCAGCGGATTTTAAATTTATAGTGAAAATCATCAGAAAAGTCGCCAATTAATACAAAGTTTAAATACAAGCTCCCGCCATACTATACTTTTCTCGCTTTTAAAGTATTCATTATCCAATTTAATTGAAGATTTTTATGAATAAACAAGTTAAGTCTATAAGGAACAACAACACATCGCTGGTGATTGCTGGCCTCATTCTCACCAATATTTTCTGGGGCGCTTCAGGAGTGGCTGTTAAAATTGCACAGCTGCAGCTGGGAACCTTTGAAATTGTTGCCCTGAGGTTTATCACAGCTATGCCCCTTTTAATCATTGCTACAGTGTTATGGAAAGGTACTGAAGCCTTGAAGATTGATAAAAAAGATTTGCCATACATCACAGTACTGGCTTTTATGGGTATCCCCCTTGAATTTTTACTGCAGGTAACTTCACTAGCATACACCACAGCAACATGTTTCACACTTATATTCAGCCTCTCTCCGTTTTTTATAATTTTTGCGTCGGCTGTTTTAATTAAAGAAAAAATTACCAGACATAAATCCATTGGTGCGCTACTGGGGTTTATAGGAGTAACGTTCATAATTACAAACGGCAGTTTAGCTGTCCCCACCAATCTTTTAGGTGATGCCATAGCTATCATGGCCAATATAGTCTGGGCTTTATACACTGTCATGGGAAAACCAATAAATGAAAAGTATTCCGCGCTTACAGTACTTAACTATACTTTTATATTTGGAGCACTTGAATTAATCCCATTTTATCTCTTATCACCTGGATTATCTCCTGCAGAGTTCACTGGATCCACATGGATAGCAATGGGATTCCTTACGATCTTCTGTTCCCTTATTGCATTTTTACTGTACAACCACGGTACAGAAAAGCTGCCTGCTTCAATTGCAGGATTGTTTATATATGTTCAACCGCTATCTGGAGTGGCTTTAGCTGCAATAATATTAGGAGAACATATAACAATTTACACAATAATTGGAACATTTCTCATCATATATGGAATATATGAGGCAGAGCGCAGAGGCGGCATAATAAGCAGGGCCAAAAATATTGAAAATAATCATTAAATTGACTACAATTTCGTTTTAAAATAGAATTTATTTAAAAAATAGTATTTTATGAGTTTTCTTCTTCAGGCTCTTCCTGAATTAACTCATATATTTTCTTTATGGCATCTTCTATCAACATAGGTATTATTACAGGCTGAATTCCATTTGCAATAAGTTTATCTCCAGCTCCACGGCCTACCTGGCTGACCAGCACACCGTCAACATCTGAAATTATTTTTATGGTGTCTTCAGTGGTACTTCCACCTGAGGGATTGCATGAAGGTGTGTTCTTTCGAAGCTCCAGAACTTCATAGCTACCGTCATCTTTAAGTTCTACTATTAAAAACTGATTTGCTCTACCAAAATGCTGGTTTACAAACTTTCCATCGCTAGTTGCAATTGCCAATTTATGGGACATGTTTAGACCTCAATATTAATATATTAATATACTACTTACTATATTTAGAGTTTTAATTTTAAAAAGTTAGAAAACTTAAAATTTTAGTTAAACAACACAACCTGCTAAAAAATTAAGAACATAAGTTCTCAATCCACTTTTTTACCTGCTTCTGGGCCAGGTTGTACAGAGTAAATTTCTTCTACTTTAAGTAAAATTGCTGCTTTGGGTTCAAGCTTGCTCATAACACTTCTTGCCCAGTCAACTGCTTCATCGAAGTATTTACCTTCTTCAATTATTTGGGCAGTCCCCTTAAACTGATAAGGGCATGCTGAAGCATCTCGCAGTACCAAACTTGCTTTTGGGTTATTTTCAAGGTTTTTGTGGGTTTTGTTCATGTAGTTATCCACGATCATTACTGTTTTATTGTCAACCGGCCTTGCAAATCCAATTGGAACAACATTAGGTATTCCATCTGCAGTTGCAGTTGCAAGAAAAATCACGTTATCTTTTTCTATAGCTTCCATCATTTCTTCAGTCATTACCATCTAAATCACCTATAATATTTATAACAATCGTTAATATATAACAGTTTTGCAGAAATTATCTTAAATAAACAGTTTAATTTGAAATTGACTAAAAACATTGAATAACATAAATCACCATGATAAAATTTATAAGGATTATAACTATAGTTATAAAAGAGGTCCACTTGAAATCAAATAGTACAAAATTTGGGTTGATATCAATTTAAATTTACATATTTTTTAAATCAGTCAAATCAGGAGAAATATTATGGTTAATGTAAAATTTTTAGCACGATTTAGAGACATTACAGGAGAAAGGTCTGTATCCATTGAACACAACGGGAGTATTTCAGGCCTAATGAACACCCTCACCGAAAAATACGGGAATGAATTTAAAGATGCTTTATTTGATAAAGAAGGAAATTTAAGAGATTACATGAAAATAATCGTAAACGGCGAAGATGTAGAGTCAAGTGGCGGCTTAAAATCAAACGTCGGAGATAACGATGAAGTTGTAATCTTCCAGACTATCGCAGGGGGATAGTCCATTTAACTATTTTTCAGTTAATTTTTAAAAATTCATTTTTAAATCCAGAATCTCAATATACTCATTTTAAAAATAAAAAATATAATTTAAAGTAAAATATCCTCTTTTGGGAATCTTACCTTTGGATTTGGGCCGTCTGCACCGTATCCCAGCAAAACAAGTACAGTGGGTACAACATTAGATGGAAGATCCAGAATCTCAGAATAGGCAGCAGGATCAAATCCTTGAACAATACAAGAATCTATGCCCAGTGATTTAGCAGCGTAAATTCCCTGTGTTGCTGCAATAAAAACATTCTTCTGTGCCTCACATAGTCTTGCCTCTGGAGGAATGCGGCCAGTTAAATTATTTGCAGCCATTTGGTAGAATTTAATAGTTTCTTCAGGTGCCCCTGCATCTTTCATACCATTTATTATCGTTTCAGCCAATCCTGGCAGGTCTGTATTAGCACAGAATACCAGTACATGAGAACATTCAGCTATATGCTTTTGATCCATTGAATTCTCGTACATTTCTTCCTTTAATTCATCATCTGCGACGACTTTGATTTTCCACGGCTGCAAGTTAAGTGCAGATGGCGAAAACCTTATCATCTCAAGGATCTCATCTATTTTTTCATCATCAATTTTTCTGTCTTCATATACTCTAGCAGCATACCTTTTCTGTACCAATTCTTTAAATTCCATTAATACTTCACTCACCTTTTTATTTTTTAATCAATATTATTTATGAACTTTAAATTATTTAAAAAATGTTATATCGTAAGTAAATACTTTACAAACCCAAATATGCCCAAATAATTTAAAAATACAAAAAATCAACCAGAAATTATTTAATAGCTCATGGATATTTATCAATCTGTTTTTTTCCAATTTTTCATAGGTAAAATTTATATAATAAAATATAACAATTGTTATATAGATGCAGTGTTAAAATAAGGAGGAATTATTCATCCACATAGGTTACCTATCAACCATATACCACACATCATTTATCCTGAAAAATGAACCTTTAGGGGATTTAAATGATTATAATTTAGGATGGTCCCTGTTTGCCACAGGACCTGCAATGAAAGATGCATTTGCTTCAGGAGATCTGGACGTAGGTTATATTGGCCTCCCTCCAGTCATGATTGGGATTCAAAATGGTTTAAAGGTTAAGTGTGTTGGCGGAGGGCATGTAGAAGGAACAGTAATGGTTGCTCCCCACTATTATAAAACTTTTGATGAATTAAGCAGTGTAAGTGCTGTTTTAAAACAATTTGAAGGCAAGAAAATCGGAACACCATCTGAAGGATGTATACACGATGTGATAATACGTGAACTAACTAAAAATCTTGATATTGAAATTAAAAATTTTGCATGGGCAGATTTTATACCAGATGCAATAGAAGAAGGAGAAATATCAGCTGGTGTTGGAACACCGTCCCTTGCATCAGTCACCTCAAGAAGATTTGATTCAAACATCATTATTCCCCCACATAAGTTGTGGCCTTACAATCCCAGTTACGGAATAGTGGTAAGAGAAGAATTAATTGATGAATCGCCGGAATTTATAACCGACTTTCTGAAAGCCCATGAAGAGGCATGTAACTTAATAAGATTACATCCAGAACAGGCTGCAGAAATAGCTTTAAAAGAAGTTAAAGTTGTTGATGAAGATTTTGTACTTGATACATATAAAATATCTCCAAAGTACTGTGCAAGCATTCCTGATGACTATATAAAGTCCACACTTAAATTTATTCCAGTTCTACAGAGATTAGGCTATATGAAATGGGATCTAAATCAGGAAAATATTTTTAACCTTAATTTTATTAAAAAAGTTCACCCCGAGCCTGCTCATTACTAAGTAACCCTATAGTTCCCCGTATTTACCTCCGGATGTTCAGTTCCCTTTCAATTTCTTGATTTATTCTATTTAATTCATCCTGAACCTGTTTGATATGTTCTTTTTCATTTTCAGCGTTATTTTTAAGTTCATTATATCTATCTTCATCTTCTTGCGGATCAGTTGCATTTATCTGGTTATTCCAGTACCCCATCTGTTTTTTAACTGCATCTAAATATTCCATTTCAACGCGTTTCATATTTTTGAGTCTACTAATACGGGTTCTGCTGGTTTCTTCATTCACTTTTTTATTATAATCTTTTGGAGACATGTGTATATTATGTTTTAATAATTATAAAAAAATTGTTAATAGAGTTTTTACAGAGATCTAACAAATTATAAAAGTTTATAGATCTAAATTACAAAAGTTTGTATATAACTCTTATATATCCTGCAAAATTAATCAAAAAGAACGATTCAAAGGAAATCCTATTAATGATACATGAAGGTGATTTAATGCAAGATTTAAGCAGTATAAAAATGGAAAATGGATTACTCTATGAAACCATTATAACTACTAAAAATAGTGATGGAACTCCTAATGCAGCCCCCGTAGGCATAGTATGCAAAAATGGATCTAAAATTATATTATATCTTTCGGAAGCTATACACACTCTCCAAAATATTAAAAATAATGGACATTTCATTGTTAACATTTTAAAAGATCCAACTATTTTTACCAAAAGTATTGTGGGAGAGCTTTCCCCCGATTGTTTTAAAAATCACTTAAATGATTTCTATATAACTAACACCGATGCATTTTTTAGTGCAACTGTAATTAAATCCAAAGAAATTGAAAAAGGACATAAAATAGGGAATTCTAAATTAACAATAATAACTGCAAAAGTAAATGAAATTATAATTAAAAATAAAAATGTAGAACCGCTCAATAGAGCAAATTTTGCCATAATAGAATCTTTAATATATCTATGCCGAATAAACATTGTTGATAATAAAACCGCACAGCTGTATTTAGAAAGAATTAATGAAATGTCAAGACTTGTAACCCGTGTTGGAAGTAAAGAACATAAGAAAGCCATGAAAAAGATAATCAGCAGACTCTAAACTGTATTTCAACTTTTATCATTAGTTTAGATTATAGATTTATGAGGGTTTTTCTTACATCTACACACCACTACATCCTGAACCTCAATTTAACTACAATCGAAATAATGCGCGGTAAAAATGTAATAAGTTTTATTATGCTCTTCTTTTTTTCACCCACATCATTTAAGCTCACAAGTATTCCCTATGAAAATTAAATAATTATCTTCTTTTTTATATCAAATTCAACACGTATCTATAAAATTTTAAAGATATATACCCTAATTTAGGAATACTAATTAAAAATTACTTCTTATTAAAGATAATGTCTTCAAATATGATACTATTATATTTGAGGAGCAGGTTTATTCTGGAAACTTTTGGATTTTCGTTATAAATTGTTATCTTTAAAAATAACGTTCATAAAAAATTGCGAGAAGTATGAAAAAGTTGAACTAAAAAGTAAATAAATATTTAAATAATTAAAAATATTCTTATTTTGTTGTAGTTTATTCATTAAATGCCAGCTACATTTATAAACATTAAAAACGTTTTAATTTTTAATATAATTAAGATAATCTGACATTTTAAGAGAAATTAAAACCATTTGAACCTGAACACACACTGTCACTATTTAACTTTATTTTTTCTATTTTAATCTGTTTTTGATGTTACTATTAAACAGGAAATAATGGTTTAATGCATTATTCTACTTGAATAATGCCCTGAGATACCATAAATTAAATAAGGAGAATCTCCAGAGGATTTTGATTTAGAATGTGAATACAATGAAAATTTAATTTCTGTTTAGGTCAATAATTGAAATAGATAAAATGTAAGCAAAAGCTTGAAAACTTAAACTGGGCTTAAGTTCTTGTAAACTCATAGTATGTTGAATAAAATTTCATTTAGATGTGATTCTAAGATGATCTTCTTTTATATTTTTCAATCAAACTTTGATTATATGAGCCTATCTCTTCTAGAATATCATCGTAATATTTTTCAAATGCATCCTTCTGTTTACTGATGTATTCCTCATTTTCTAATTCTTTATCCGTAGGATTTAACTCTAAAATGACCAATATATTTTTACTTCCTTCTGTTTTCATATCAATGTATGCATTTTCATAATATTCAGATAATTTATCGTTGATTACTGCTTTCCATTCTTTAGGTGATTCTTCATCTACAAAACACATCTTAGTGGGTTTTTCTCCCATCATTCCAGTATACTCCAACATCATTATCACATTAATATTTAATTAGTTTATTCTCTATAATGTTCAATATGGTCAAATAAGCTGAATATAATTATAATTAACATTCCTATTATGGACCAGTGGTAATCATGGAATTCTTTAGCTTCAGATTTTTCTAATTCTTTTCCAATATCATCAAGAGCTTTTATATAATGGTCTAATCTCATTTTTGTTTCGCCTTCTTCAGATTCATAAGGCAAAAGTTCCATGGTTTTAGCCTTGATCATTAAAAAATCAGATACATCCTGCAGCGATTTTCCAATTTCTTTTAAATCTCCTTTTTTGATAATAGTGGGATCAACCATGCCTTTTATAAATGAAGTACTTGCAGACGTTTCAAAATGGTTTATCATATCTGTAAATGATTCTTCAATCTTACTTAGATCTGGTTTATCTGTGGTCATGAATATATTATAGTAAAAAATACTATTTCAATATTATTAATATTTCATAAATTAACAGATTTAGATGTTAAAACAACAAATGAGTTTATGTCTAATCTGGTTGAAAAATTCTGAAACTAAATCATTTCTTTTATATTCAATAAATAGTGGACTTCTGAACAAATGTACGTAAAACATAAAAGAACAATAAATAGCCTTTTTTATTGTTTTAGTATATATCTTATTAGATGTTTTTGAATTATAGTTTTATTTAGGTTTTATTTCTGATTCCATGAAGTCTTTTAAGTCCTTAACTGTTGACATGAAGTGCAGGGAAATATTATAGTGGAGTTTTGCTCACTGGCTATCTCAAGCAGCACTTGCATTAAGCATGAAAAGATTATTTGTGTTCTTTTTCTTTATGTTCTTTTTCCTTCCCAAGTTCTTTATCTATACTGTTTAATTCATCTTTAATTTGCCCAATAAGTGTTTCTTCGTTTTTTATTTTTTCTTTAAGTTCATCATATCTTTCTTTATCTTTTTGAGGATCAGTAACCCTTAACTGGTCTTCCCAGTATTTTTTTTGTTTTTTTATAATCTCTAAAAATTCTTTTTCTGATTTTTTTCGTTCCCTGTATGTTTTAATTATTTCATCACGAGTTTTTTGCATTCTTTCTGCTAATGTATCATGTTTAAGGACTTGTTTATCTATCCTCTCTTTTTCATCATGCATATTCCCATCTCATAAATCCTCAAAGACTTGATTATATGATAATATTTAGTGACCATTGTATTTTTTATGAAATTCAATTCTTCCTTCGGTATGCTTCAACGCTTTTTCGAGTTTTTTTAGGATTATCTCTTCATTTTCTAATGTTTTTTCAAGTTTTTTACGTCGTGAAGTGTCATAATATTCAGTATTTTCTAATTCACTGCGCCAGTATTTCTGGTGTTCTTTTATCAAATTTATATACCCCTCTTGTGATTTCTTAAGTTCTTTGAGGGTTTTAACGATTTCTTTAGATGTATCCTCATATTCTTTCTGTGCCTTTTTTAGTTCCTTGATTTTTTTTGTTAAGTTTTCTTCATTTCGTTGATGCATAGTATAAGTTTGTTTTTTAATACATTAATAAAATTTTGATCTTTAAAAAGGTTCAAAATTATCTTTTTTTCTTAAAAATACCCCTATTCTAATTATTTGCTTGTTTAATATGATCTAAAAATTTTAAAATTTAAAAAAAATGTAAATCCTAAAAATAAACACATTATTTCGTATATTTATAAATAAAATGACATTTTAAACTCTATTAGAGTTAATTAGCTAATTTCAATTACATTTCAATATTTTTGTGCGTGTTATCACACTATCTAAATTTTTTTATATAAAGATATAATAGTTACTTGATTCATAAAAATTAACATTCAAAGTAAGATTTCAATTATAATTTGTTGCAAATCACAATTAACAATATTATAGGCAATTTAAATGCCAATAGATAATGGAATTGAGGAAATACATAGCATGCGAAAATCAAAAATTTTCGCCCTACAAAATCCTAGGTTTTGTAAACATTTCCGAACCCAAAAATCAAAGATTGTTTGGAAGTTATCAAAATTCATTCTGAATTTTGAGGACACCAAAATTGAAAATTTTGGAAGCATAAAATGACAGATCAAAGCGAAAAAGCGTTTAAAAACAATCCTAAAAAGATAAAAAAAATTCCAATAGTGGGTATTGGCTCATCTGCTGGAGGGCTGGAAGCTTTAGGAAAAATGTTCAATAATATGCCCTCTGATTCTGGAGCAGGATTTGTCCTGATCCAGCATTTAGATCCATCCCATAAAAGTTCTATGACAGAACTACTTAGAAGATATACAGACATGGAAGTTTTTGAAATAGAAGATGGAATGGCAGTTGAACCAAATAAACTGTATGTCATTCCCCCCAATAAAAATGTAGGGATTATAAAGGGAGTATTACATCTTGCTGATCCTAAAGAACCCCATGGCTTAAGAAAACCCATTGATTTTTTCTTTCAATCATTGGCAGAGGATATGGAAGAATGTTCAATTGGTATTGTTCTTTCAGGATTTGGCTCAGACGGCACTATTGGTATAAGGTCCATTAAAAGTATGGGCGGGATGTTAATAGCTCAAGACCCGGATTCGGCAGTATCTGGAAGCATGCCCTCCAGTGCAATAAATACAGATCTTGTAGACTATATTGCGCCGCCGGAAAAGATACCAGAAGATTTAATTTCTTATATAAACCAATTGGGCAAGAATCCCCCTCAAAGAATAATTGGAACAGACAAAGAAGCCACCAATTCACTTCAAAAAATTCTTATTTTAATTAGAAACAGGACAGGACATGATTTTTCTCTTTATAAAGAGAGTACTATAAATAGACGGATTGCAAGGAGAATGAATGTTTATCAGATGGATAATGTATCTGATTATCTTAAATACATCCAGCAGAACCCTAAAGAAATCAATACATTATTTAAAGAGCTTTTAATCAATGTTACAAGCTTCTTTAGGGATCCTAAAGCTTTTGAATCCTTTAAAAATAAATTAATATCAGAAGTACTTGATAAAAAGTTGGACGGAGATGGAGTTCGTGTGTGGATTCCGGGTTGTTCTACAGGAGAAGAAGTTTATTCTATTGCCATGAGTATTCAGGAGTACCTGGATGAATCTGGGAAACACCTGGAAATTCAGCTTTTCGGTACAGATATAGACGACAATGCCATTGATATTGCTCGAAGTGCGACTTATCCTAGTACAATTGTCTCAGAGATTGATCCTGAGCGTTTAAACAAATTTTTTAGCAAAAAAGGCGAGAATTATAAAGTTAAAAAAAATATAAGAGAAATGGCAATATTTGCCCCCCACGATGTTCTTATCAATCCGCCATTCAGTAAACTCGATGTTATATCCTGCAGAAATGTTTTAATTTACATGAATAAAGATGCACAGAAGAAAATGTTATCTGCGTTTAATTATGCTCTGAGACCGGGAGGTATCCTGTTTCTTGGCCCATCAGAAAGTATAAGTAATTTTGTGGAATCATTTACTACTCTAGACAATAAATGGAAGATCTATAAATCTAAAAAGACAGAAAATATTCCCTCCGGAGACTTCGTTAGATTCCCTTATGCTAAATTACCGCAGGATTACACGACCACTGAAGATTTAGAAATAATTGGAAAAACAGACGCAAATATTGGCAAAAACGTTGAAAAGCTGCTGATTGAAAAATATGCTCCCCCCACAGTAATAATCAATAATGAGGGAAGAACTGTTTTCATCCATGGAAGAGTTGGAAAGTACTTAGAACCTGCTGCAGGTGTACCAAATCTCAGTATTGGAGATATGGCAAGAGAAGGACTCAAATTTGAATTGAATTCTGCAATAAATGAAGCAGTTTTAAAAAATAAAGAAGTAAAATATAAAAGCCTGAATGTTAAAACTAATGGAGATTACCAATCAATCGACCTAGTAGTAAGACCCATTGATAAACCAAAAATAATGGAAAACCTGTTAATGGTTACATTTATAGACACACAACTTTCAGAAAATGAAAAAGAAAAACTTCCTGAAACTACCCCTAAAAAGGATATACGTATTAAAGAACTTGAAGAAGAGTTAAGAGTTACAAAAGAAAGGCTCCATACAACCATAGAAGAACTTGAAACTTCAAATGAAGAGCTTAAATCTGCAAATGAAGAATTACAATCCATGAATGAAGAGCTGCAGAGTACCAATGAAGAATTAGAAACATCTAAAGAAGAACTGCAGTCTTTAAATGAAGAACTGCTGACTGTAAACACAGAGCTTCAAAACAAAGTTGACCAGCTTTCTGAAGTTAACGATGATATGAACAACCTCTTAAACAGCATTGAAATTTCTACCATATTTGTGGATAAAGATATTAAAATAAAGCGCTTTACAAAGGAAACAACAAAATTAATCAATCTCATACCTTCAGACGTAGGAAGACCGCTAAAAGACATTGTATCCAATGTTGAATATAAGGACCTGATTAAAGACATTAAAGAAGTGATGGACCGAGTTATTTTCAAGGAAAAAGAAGTTCGTACAGCAGACGATAAATGGTATCTTGCACGCATAATACCCTATAAAACTTTAGGAAATATCATTGACGGGGCTGTAATTACTTTCACAGATATCAGTGAACAAAAAGAAGTGCAGAAACTTGCAAGTGAACTGGAATATGTAAAAAGCATTGTAGATACTGTTCGTGAGCCTCTTATAATCTTAGACGATGAATTTAAGGTTATATCTGCAAATAAATCATTTTACGATAAATTTAGAGTTGAAAAAGAATTAACTGAAGGAGAATTGTTATACAAGCTTGGAAATAATCAATGGGATATTCCACCACTGCGAGAATTATTAGAGGAAATACTCCCTAAAAACCATAAATTTGAAAATTTTGTAGTTGAGCATGATTTTCCAGAAATAGGGCATAAAAAGATGCTTTTAAATGGTAGAAAACTTCAAGAAAAGCGATTAGGTGGTAAAACCATAGAAAAAGGATTAATCCTTCTTGCAATTGAAGATATAACCACTAATTAAAAACATTAAGATAAATAACGGCCATTATTCGCATTAAAACTATAAATTAATATTACTCCATAGTAAATCATTGAATATTAAATTTTCAATGATTTACAAAAATTCCCTAAATTTGGGGGGGGGGAAAAAGGAGAGCTTGTAATAATGGATAATAAAGAAGAAATGCGTTCCATTGCTGAAGAAAGGCTGCGTGAAAAAACAGAAAAATTGGGAAATATCCAAAAAGATGTCGATGCTCTGATTCATGAACTTCAAGTACATCAAGTTGAACTGGAAATGCAAAATGAAGAGCTTAGAGAGTCTCGAAAAGAATTAGAAAAATTACACGAGAAATATTATGACCTTTACAATTCTGCACCCGTTGGATATTTTACACTTGATGCAACCAGTGCAGTCACCGAGTTAAATAGTACTGGAGCAGAATTATTAGGTTTTGATAAAAATTATCTGATTAAAACATTATTTAGATGGTATATAACTCCAGACTACTCAAAAACGTTTCTGGATCATCTTAAACAAGCTATAAAAACCGGTGAGAAACAGGTATTTGATCTCGGGCTAATCCAGAAGAATGGAATTGTTTTTTATGCCCATGTTGAGATGATGCCTCAGTTTAACCCAGAAACTATTTTTAAAATAGCAGTTGTTGATATTACTGGCCGAAAAAAGTTAGAAGATGAATTAAAACGTTCTAATGACGAACTGCAGCAATTTGCATATGTGGCATCTCATGATTTACAGGAGCCTTTAAGAACCATTGCAAGCTTTACACAACTTTTAGCGAGGCGTTATGATGGCAAACTTGACAGTGACGCTGATGAATTTATTGGTTATATTGTAGATGCTTCAATTAGAATGAAACAGCAGATCGAAGATTTGCTGGAATTTTCAAGGGTAATGACTAAAGGAAGTAATTTTGAAAAAATAAACCTTGAAAAAACCATTAAACAGATTATTTCCAGTTTAAGTGTGCTCATTAAGGAAAATGATGCCGAAATTACCTATAATCATTTACCAGAAATATATGCTGATTCCAGGCAAATTGCCCGATTATTTCAAAACATTATAACTAATTCCATTAAATTTAAAAAACCAGATGAACCTCCTAAAATTCATATTTCAGTAGAAAAAAATGAAAAAACCAAGGAATATGTTTTCAGTATTTCAGATAATGGCATTGGAATAGATCCAAAATATCAAGATCGAATTTTTACGATATTCCAGAGACTTCACACAATGGAGGAATATCAAGGAACTGGAATTGGGCTTGCAGTTGCAAGAAAAATTGTAGAACGCCACGGAGGGCACATTTGGGTTGAATCAGAATTAGGAAAAGGATCTACTTTTTATTTTACATTACCAATACATTCTCAATGATATTTAAGAACTAACTAAATTTTTTATAACTAAAATTTAGAATTCTTTATCGATTCAATTAAGTCATTATTTCTCTCCAGATGTTCCTGTATTTTATCCCGTAAAGATTTTTCTTCATTAACTGCATCCCAATATTTAAGCCTTAATTCATCACTATTATTATTTTTAGCTTGATCCTCAGCGTATTCTATAAAGTTATCTATTTGACTTAAAAATTCTTGGTACTCTTTTTTTCGTTCTCTCAATTTTTTGACAAATTTATCTGTATTCAACTGTTCCATGATGGTTAATTCCGGGTTTAACCTTTCTAAATTTTTTGTAGGTTCATTTCCTTTCCCAGACATAAAAAATCACTTTGAACCGCTAATGTTAACGATTAACATTCTTTTCTAAGCGAAGTAACCATTTCACGGATTTTTTCTAGATTTTTTTCGGTTTTATCAATCATTTCATTGATTCTACTTATATCGTTCCAAATTTTATTAATTGTAGATTCTTCTACATCAATCAGCCTTAAAAGTTCAGCATGCCTTTCTTTACTTTGAACGTCAGCTGGCCTTAATTCACTCTTCCAATAGGCCAGTAATGTTTTTATCGTGTCTAAATATTTTATTTCGGTTTCCCTCTGTTCATAAAGATTGTTTATGATACTTTTTTTTGTCTGCAGATATTTTTTTTCTTCTTTACTAGGACATTCATTTTTCATGTACTATGATTTATATTACAATTTATAAAAAATTTATTAAATACAAACTATAAAAACACGCAAAATAAAATAGTATCTATATTATTATGCCCTAAAACCAAGTGGTATTCTTTTTCCTGGTCCCTCAAAAAGCATAAGTACTTTTGCAGAATTATTCTTTACCCTTAGTTCCAAGTGGAAAATATACAAACTTAAGAGCGAAAATATTAATTGGGTAAACTTTTTTAACAGCTTTCTTAATTTTAGACATTGAAATAGTCATTTCAATTATTTATCCTCTTATTAACGTTCCTTTCTAAATGAATTGATCATTTGACGGATTCTCTCTAAACTCTGCTCTGTTCTATCGATCATTATGTTAGTTTTATTGATATCTTCTCCCATTTTTTTAATGTTAGATCTTTCCCTATGAATCACTTTCAATAGTTGGTTATGTCTTTTTTTGTTTTGAGTATCAACTGACCTTAATTCCCTTATCCAATAATCTAATAAACTACCTACTGTCCTTAAATACTCCTTTTCAATTTCTTTTTGGTCATAAATACTATTGATAATACTCTCTTTTGTTTGCAGGTATTTTTCTTCTTCTTTATTAGTATCATCATTTTTCATGTGATATAATTTTGTAGTAGTAAATATAAATAATTTATTAACATCATTAAAACATCTCATTTGCAGTTAATTTTTGAAAAAAAGAGCATTAAATTATTGAGTTCTCCCAAATTATAAATTTGAGAGAACTTTTCATTTCTACAAATCTTTATATGAAGCTTTATATAAGACCGCTTCAAGCTTATCAAGAGCTTTACCCACCTGCTTATCAAACTCAGTGAGTTTATTGGCCAGGCCTCTGAAGTAAGGTGCGTAAACCTTATAGTACATCAACCTGTCGGTATCTATACTGTTTTTTATGAGGGCTGATCTAAATTCATTGACTTTATCCTGGATAGAAGAGTACATTACCTCATCAGGATATTCACCTAAAAATATACCGTCTGCACCATTTTCAAATGCAAATAAGATATGCTTTGGCATCAACCGGTTTATTGATGGAACCCTTATGATCCTGACAGATTCAGGATACGATATCCTATTTATCCCTATATTATCCGCAGCCACGTAACCAATATAGTCAACAAACGCCAGAATTCTCCTTTCACCTTCTTTTTTATCCTTCAGCATACCTTCAATCATTGCAAAGATTTGGGCATCTGTTTGGCCCATTACGTCAATTGCATTGTTTTCACACTTGGAAACACATATACCGCAGCCGTTACAGGCAACAGGATCAACAGAGATACGTTCATTGTGTATGTAAACAGCTTTATATTTACAGGCTGCCACACATTCCCCGCACATCTCACACTGCCTGCCGTCAACTACAGCAATTGTTGGTTCTATTTCCAGCCCACCGTTTATCATTTCTGAAACTTTAGAAGCTGCTGCGTTTGCTTGAGAAACACTTTCAGTAATATCTTTTGGTCCCTGTGCAGTTCCACAAACATATATTCCTTCTATATCGGTAGCTACAGGTTTAATTTTTGAATGCTTCTCTTTTACAAACATGTCCTCTGTAAGTCCTACATTCAGTGTTTCTGCAACCTTTAAAGTTCCTTCTGATGGTTCCATTGCTTCAGATAATACAACCATATCTGTTTCTATTTCTAACGGTTCTCGAAGGAGAGTATCTTCTAAGCGGACAATTATATTTTCACCTTTTTTGGTTATATCTCCAGGTCTTCCCCTTATCAGTTTAATTCCCTTGGACTGCACGTGTCTGAAGTAATTTTCATACATTCCAGGAGTTCTCATGTCCGTATAACAGATGACTATTTCAGTATCTGGATAATAATGTTTTATAAAGCTTGCATGCTTCAATGACACCATACAGCATACCTTTGAGCAGTAACGTTTTCCTTCAGGCTTTTCATCCCTTGAACCTGCACACTGAACCATTACCACCCTTCTTGGGATTTTACCATTTGAAGGCCGGAGGAGTTTACCGTCTGTTGGTCCATTTACTCCCATTATCCTTGCAAGTTCCATCTGACTTATTACATCATCATATCTTTCATATCCATATTCTGGACGTTTTTTAAGGTCAAATCCTTTGTGCCCTGTTGCTATGATTATAGAACCTACATTTAGAGGTATAATTTCCCCTTTCATATTAATGTCAATAGCGTTCATTTTACAGACTTTCTCACATTTACCACATTTAATACAATTGTCATCGTCTATTGTATAAATATCCGGAACTGATTGTGGGAAAGGCTTGTATATAGCTTTCCTTGTCATTAAATTCTCGTTCCATTCATTAGGAACCTCAACAGGACATATATCTGCACAGTTTCCGCATGCAGTACATTTATCTTCATTAACATGACCTGGTTTTCTTTCAATGAGCAGGTTGAAGTTTCCTGCTTTCCTTTCAGATGATTTAATCTCTGAATTAGTCATGATATTGATATTGCTGTGTTGTACAGCTTCATTTATCAGCGGGTTAAAAAGACATAAAGAACATTCTTCTGCAAGCTTTTCTGGGGAGAATACTTTACCGATCTTTATCATGTTTCCCCCAACAGTAGGCTTATCCTCAATTATATGTACTTTAACACCCTGGTTTGCAAGTGAAAGTGCAGCGGTTATTCCAGATATTCCCCCACCAATTACAGCAGCGCTTTTTTTGGTTTTTCGGACTATAGCGTCAAGGGGTCTAGCGTACTGAACCCTTTCAACAGCGGCATTTGTAAGTGATATTGCTTTTTCAGTTGCCTTGTTTTTATCAGAGTGTACCCATGAACAGTGCTCCCTGATATTTGCTATCTCTAAAAGATATGGATTTAATGGGGCTATATGATTTCTAAATGTTTTTTCGTGAGTAATTGGCGAACAGGCTGCAATTACTACCCTGTCCAACCCTTCTTCCAGTATAATATCTCTGATGTTTTTCTGACATTTCATTGAGCAGAGATTTTCAAAATCTTTAACTACTTTAGCATCAACTGAAGAAGCAAGCTTTTCGATGTCTACAGTATCTGAAATGTTGCCCCCGCACCTGCATAAGAAAACACCGATGTCAATGCTGCTTTTGGGAGCATATCTTGAGAAGTTGTAATTGTTCATGTTATCCACCTCATTGACAGAGGTTAGTCTGTTTTATCTTTTCTAAAACTTTATCTACAGGAACTGTATGTGTTTGAACACCCACTACTTTATAAGGGTCAGCCCCAAGTGCAAGTGCTACGAACTGGGAAATATTAAGGCATACAATACCAAATTCAGTTCCCGACGATTTTCCAATGGTCCCCTGGTTTCTATCAAACTGCATCTGGCAGTTAGGGCACATATGGAGCAGAATATCAACGCCATTTTCCTTTAAACTGTCCAGTTTCTCCTCAGTTACAGAAAGGGATAAATCTCGGTTCATATAACGCTGCCTGAAACCGTTGCCGCATGTTGTTGTTTTACGGTCGTACCAGTCAACGGTTTCCACACCGCATGCTTTTGCAAGTGTTTCTATAACCATGGGGTCTCTTTCATTTCCAATAGTATCCTTCTGATGGACTTTGCAGTAATGGCATGCGTGGTGAGATGCCACTTTAAGTCCAGATAGATCTATCTCTACAAGGTCTTTAATTTCATCTGCTTTATTATACAAAATTTCAACTGAATGGAAAATATTGCCTCTTGAGTCCATATCATCCGCATTATAAGTTAAATCATGGCATCCGGAATCATCTAAAATCTTATTTATCTGACCTCTAACTTCATCATTCTCATTTAAGATATTGCATGATTTCTTAAGTATTGCATAGCATGTTGCACAGAGTGTTGCTATATTTTTATGGCCTTCTTCCCTTGCAATTCCAAAGTTTCTTGCTGCAAGTGCAGTGGTGGAAAATTGGTCAAATAAATCCGCGTAATGCCCTAAACCTGTACAACAGGACTGTCTATCACTGATGATGTACTCGATTCCAAGTTTATCAAATAAATATTTTGTAGATGACTCTACGCCAGGATATTCGACATTTACAAGGCAGCTTTTAAAGAGTAAAATCTCTTTATCTGGTATTTTTTTTATGTTAACACCACCTTGATTTTAGTTCATCTATATTTGACAAACTAAATAATTTAAAATTATGAAAGTCAATGTTTTCAAGGCAGGTTTTAAGTAAAATCTCTTTATCTGGTATCTTTTTCATCTCTACACCGCCTTAGTTCATTTAACCTGTTTTTGAATCCTGTTTTTTCTAAAATCTTGTTGATGTCTTTTACATCTTTTTCAGGCAGGAACATAGGGCCCAGGTTTAAATCTTCCCTTATATCTTCAAGATTAATTTTTAGTTCAAGCCACTCTTTTCCAAAGTCCTTTATAAGGTCATCGAAAAAATTGGAAGGAATTGCTCCCAGCCCAAATTCCATGAAACTCTCACCATATGCTGAAAAAGGAGCTACTTTCGGCTTTCCATTTCCATTATCAATTGCTCTTTGCCTTAAAACTTGATTTACCACAGATGGGCTGTTGTTTACCGGGCATACGCTCTGGCATGTGTAACAGTAAAAACAATTCCAGATTATATCATCTGTAATTAAAGTTTCATCTTTATCAAGCACCCTTTTAACTAGTTCCCTTGGATCGTAGTCAGTGTGTCTTGCCGCAGGGCATACAGATGTGCACATCCCACACTGGATACATTTAAGGATTCCAAGATCTTTTGGTGCTTTTAAGTCATTAATAATATCTTCTGCTAATTCAAAGCTGTTTTCGCCTATTTTTAGAGTATTCATATGTATTATACCCCATATATCGAATAAAGTGTCAGTTTTAAAAATAATCTGTTATAGTATTTATACTTGTACTTCAAGTTATATATACTCAAATTTGACATTTTTAAGTTCAATTTATCATTTTTTAATTATACCATGATTATTCAGTATAACCACTACTTAATTTTTGTGTATCATGATTGTTTATGTATAATAATTGTTCAAATAGTATAATATACTTTATCGTTATAAAAATGTACTAACTATATTCTGATAATTATATCCTTAAAACTTGAAAAAAAAGGAAATAAAACAGCATTAAATCAAATACATCCCTAAATATTAATTTAAAGGTACTAAGTACCTATATACCTCGCATAAACAGATCTTGCAATATTAGGATCATTAGTTCCTTTAATTATGGCCCTTCCATCCCTAAATACAGATATTTCATATTTTTCTGTATTAAAGAGCAGGATAAAAGGAGCACATTTAATACGACCCAAATGTTCCAGGTTGGATGCAATCTCATTTAAATCCATATCTTTTGGATCTGCAGGAGTTATTTGAATAGCATTTCGTCCACAAAGAGAAGTAATTATCTCCCTATCTTCGGAATTCAGGTATTCATATTCTTCAAGGGAACAGCAAGGGCATTCATCATTTTTCCGGACCACTATTTCATCCAGAGAATGATCCCATGCATCATAAACCATAAGACGACCATCATGTTCATTTTCAGGCTTTGCTTCCCCAAGAAGTATCTTTATAGCTTCTGTACTTGCCATTGAACCCATAATCACAGTTATTGTGTTTAATACTCCCATTGTGTCACATGTTGGGAGTGATCCTGGTTTTGGGATATGAGGGTAAAGACATCTGATACATGCAGCACCTGGTAAGATGTTCATAGTCATTCCAGATGTTCCAATTGCACCAGTGTATATCCACGGAATTCCTTCCATAACACACACGTCGTTTATGAGCATTCTTGTCAGGATATTATCCGTCCCATCAAGGACCAGATCAACATTTTTTATGATTTCTTCCACATTGGTGTGGTTTAAATCTTTTACAATAGGTTCAACTTCAATTGAAGAATTAATAAGTTTGAGTTTTCTGGTTGCAGCAACCGCCTTTGGCTCTCCAACATCAGTTTCATCAAACAGCATCTGCCTTTGTAAATTGTTTAATTCAACAAAATCCCTATCTAAAATAGATAGTTTACCAATTCCCGCACGTGCAAGGTTATTTGCAGCTGCTGTTCCAAGGGCCCCACATCCAACTATCAGAACACTGCTCTCTTTAAGTTTTTTCTGACCTTCTTCTCCAATGTTCTGTAATATTTCCTGCCGTGAGTATCTATTTTCCATGTTATTTTCACCAAGTCTAGCTATTATCATGTTAAAATTAATAAAACGTAAATTAAACTGTTAATTGATCTATATTTTCAATTTCTATTCTTTCTCCAATGATTTGAGCCAGTCGTTTAGCAAGTGCTGTTACTGTGAGTATTGGAGGCCTGCCTGGGGCCTGTGGAATCACACTCGTATCTGCAATGAAAAGTCCTTTAATTTTAGTTTCAAGGTTTTTATCAACCACTTTACCAACTGCAGCAGTTCCACCAGGATGTGCTCCTCTTATTGGAGTTGAAACTATGGATGAAAGGTCTACACCCGCTTTAACGAGTATTTCAACACTTTTTTCATATCCTTCTTTTAAAAGTCCAATATCTCTTTCAGTGAGCGGTTTTTCAACGGATCTATCAGAATTAATCTTTCCATTGGCTTCATCAGCTATTTTAACCATTATACCCATTATATCCTCCGGATTTGCATTAAATCCTTTATTTTCTAAAAGAGAGACAATTTGGGTAGAAAAGTGTGGAGATAAAAAATATGGGCCAAATTCAGCTTTAGTTCCCATTGGAATTTCTTTGTTGAGTTTTGCATCCTTTAAAAATCCACCAACGGTTATAAAAAGATCGCAGAATAATCCTTCACCCACATTTTCTTTAATACCTGAATTTTTTAAAATAATTGGAGTATTTAAAGCTCCTGCAGCGATTATAACTTTTTTTGCTCCAAATATTTTTGTTTGATCTCCAAATAGACCTTCAACTCCCGTAACCTTTCCATTTTCATGGGTGATTTTTGTAACTGTAAAATCTGAGATGAGTGTTGCTCCATTATCTATAGCTTCGTTTACAAAGTGAGTAGAATCCCATTTTGCACCTTTTTTACATCCACGGATACACAGCCCACATCTGCCACACTTAGAAAAATCAATGAATTTAGGCATAGGCTCCATGAAATAGCCGAGACTTTCTCCAGCATCCACTATTTTACGTGTTGCAGGCCCCATTAAATTAGCTGGAAATGGGCTAACTTTTAAATCTGCACCTGCATCTATAAGCTCCTTGAAGAGATCAAGGTCATGAATTTTAAATTGTTTCGTTGCAGAATTAGAGTAACATGTACTACACGTATAGCACGCGTTTGCAAGGGAAACAGGAGTTGTACCTCCCACATCTTCCAGATACATTAATTCTGCAGGAAATTCTAGAAAATCATATTTATCAACACCCTCATCAGATAAATCCGCTTTTAAGTCCAGAGGGATATTTTTAAGATAATTTATTGATGTACCCGTTTTATGGCGCTTCCCTTTCTCCAAAATTAAGATTTTACAATCTTTTTTCGAGATTTCTCTCGCTACTGTGGCACCTCCAGCGCCAGTTCCTATTACTATCACTTCAAAAGTCATAAAATTCATCCAAAATAATTTTAAAAATATTTATTACAATTGTTATATAACAATTGTTATTTATATTTTTTGTTCAAAAAGTTTAAAATCAAAAAACATTAAATTAAAGTTCTTTAAAATTATAACTTATAACCTCTACAGAATGAACCCACTTAAAACATAGTAAATACCGTGAAATCATGAATAAAGCTATAATACTCACTATTTTTTTAGTTGCAGTATCAATAAACATTTCTGCTGTTTCGGCGTGGGACTGGAACACACATGAAGAAATAGTAGAAAGTAATTACCATTTATTACCTGAAGATATGCAGCAAAATTTAAACTTAAACCTGATGAAAAAAGGATCTACGGCTCCTGATTTTGTATTTTTTGACTTTAAATATCATAGTTATCCAAATAGTTATGGAAAAGCTATTTACTGGCTAAACAAAGGGAAGTTCTACTATAAAAAAGGCGATTTCTATTATGCAAGTTACTGTTACGGTGTAGCATCCCATTACATTACAGACAGCTTTTCAGCGCCTCATGCTGCAGGTGTGGGTGGGCTTCAGCACAGCATTTACGAGGTAAAAGGAAGTTTTCTAAAGCCTAAAATGATTCAAATTAATGGAGATTTAAAATCAACCATGTACAATGGTGATCTAAACGGGACAAAAAGCTGGAACATGTGGATTAAAAGCAAAAATGATTCTTTGATCCAGAATGATTTAGATCATGCTACAGGTGCATCTTACAATGCAGTATACAGTTCCATAAATGATGCATACCCTATTCAAAAAAATAATTTCCAGACAACTAACAATTTAGAATTAATATACATCTACTTAATTGGTTAACTTGAAATCAACATTTATGATTTATCAAATTTTAAATAAAGATATTAACTGAATTAACTAGTTTATGCATCATTTTTCGTTCTAATTGCACATAAACTTTGACTTGGCAAACTATCATGCTTTTTAGGCTTTTCTATGGTCTTAAAAATATTTTTTGCACTCTCAATTAATTCCTTGTCATCATTTTCAGCGGCATTTTTGATATTTCTTATGATATCACAGAAAATTTTATCCACTACCACCTGAGTAAGGTCTTCCACTATTTTTTCCTTGCCGTCAATATCTCCAAGCATTTTAAATGCTTTTTCAGTTTCATGAGACCTTATCTTTTCTGCATTTCTCCTTATATCAGAAATAAGAGATTCAACTTCAAGGCGTTTTAAAGATTTTTTAAGAAGTAAAAGTTCTTCTGAAATTATTTTTTCAGCATCTTTAGCTTCAGATTCCCTTAACTTTCTATTTTTATCAGCTATTCCTCTTAAATCATCTATATTAAACAATTTAACCCCAAGTTTTTTAACATCTTCCTCTACGTCTCTCGGATTTGCAATATCTACTATCACAAGATTCTCCAGCTTCTCTGGTGAAACCGCATTTTTTATTTTTTCACATGTTAAAATAGGGTGAGGTGCTCCAGTAGCGCTTATTATAACATCTGCATCACTCATAGCCTCGTCAAGCCTATCAAAATGGATTGCATACCCTCCAAGCTCTTTTGCAAGGTCTACTGCACGGTCATGGGTCCTATTTGCCACGACTATGGCTTTAAGATGTTTTTGAACCAGTGCTTTTGCAACGAGCGTTCCCATCTTTCCAGCTCCAATTACAAGGACTTTTTTACATTTCAAATCCCCGTGCACTGATTCTGCAAGCTCTACTGCTGCAGAACCTATTGAAATGGATCCTTTGTTGATATTGGTTTTTTTTCGAACTACTTGGCCAACATGGATAGCCTTTGTAAACACCGTATTCAAAAGATCCCCAGCATAGCCCTCTTTAAGATGCTTTTTTCTCGCGTCTTTTATCTGCCCCAATATTTGATCTTCACCTATTATCATAGATTCTAATCCACAAGAGAGTCTTAAAAGGTGATTTAATGCATCATCATCAGTTTCAACTACAAAATCAAGGAAATCAATATTATCAACATAACAATCATTTAAAACTAAATAAAGCTCAGCACGGTTACATGTTTTCATCTGGAGGTACTCATATACCGAGTATTCTTCCTTGATTTTTGCAAAGATTTCCTCCATCTGGAAAGTCGACTTTTCCATTGTACATATATCTGCTGTATTATGGTCGATTCTGATATTTAGAATCATTTTACGCCCCCGAATAATATTTAAATCATTAAAACCACTGAAAATCAAGGGATTTTGTAAATGGCGGTATTAATTCACTAACTGCTGTTTTATATATTTTTTAGCATCCTCTAAATTTCCCTGCCTTAAATATTCCTGTATGTTTTTATCATTTAAAATTTTATATAAATAATCCCTACGTTTTTTTTGATCATTCATATTTTCTTTTAAAATATTTCTTGTGAAATTCTGGAGTTCCAACTGCAAAATATCTTCCTCCAGTATCACTTTTTGTATTCTTTTTCTTAACTCTTTTGCCATAAGAGGGCTCTTTCCACTTGTAAATATCGAAAATTGCACGTCACCTATAAAAAAAGTAGAAGGAACAATTAAATTACCATCATCAGGATAATCAGCCCTATTTAAAAGTTTCCCTTTGGCTAATTCTGCCACGCGCTCATTTAATTTGTGATCTCCAGTGGCTATTACCACGAGATCTGACCATTCTACCCATTTTTCAACTTCATCTAATGGTTTGAAAGCAGCTCCAAGATCAACAAGATCATTTGGAACTTCTTCATTTATTACAGTGACATTAGCCCCTGCTTCAATAAATCTACGGGCTCTCCGAGCCCCAACTTCCCCTGCACCAATAATTAAAACATTTTTGTTTTCCATCTGCAGGAAAAGAGGTGTCCAGCCCATTATATCACTTTTAAATTCCAATGAAAGTAAAAAAATAAAATATATTTAAAGTTTCATATTATTTGCCTGATTCTAGACTTTTCATCTTTAAAATCTTTGCAGCCATCCTTAAATCGTTTCCACATTCTTTAAGAACGGTATTTGCTTCTTCTTCTGGAATATCAAAAGCATCAGCAAGTGCCTTTACTTCTTCCTGTGATGATTCAGATACGCCTACAAGCTCTTCAGATAACTGTTTTTTAAGTTCCATGTATTCATCAGAGCTCATGTTTATCCTTCTCATTACCATATCCCTTAAAGGGCATGGTTTAGATGGTTTACAGCACCAGACAAGAGAACCAAAACATGTGCCTTCTCCTTGACCTAATTTTGTTTTTTTACCAAATTCTTCTTTTTTTGCTATATAATCTTGAGAACTGAGATTTGCATCTTCAAGTGCATATATAATTGGGCAAGGCTTAACTGGCGGACAACAAAATGCCAACGCCCTTTTGTCCCCTCCCCTACATACGTGTGATGGTGAATCTTCCCATACCATTATATTCCTCCATTAATTATAAATCTATTAAATTTAACTGAAAATCTAATTTTCAGTAATAAAACTAATTTAAATCTGAAAAAAAATATTGAATTTATTCTTCAGTAAGCATTTCTTTCTTTTCAGTTGGAGTCAAATCTTCCACTATATCCTTTGGATCTCCTATTTTGAGGATTTTCCCACCCCTCATAAGAGCAGCCCTATCACAGACATCGAGCACAAAGTCCATATCGTGTGATATTATAACAAAAGTCTGACTTAATTCATCTCTCGCCTTTATTATAGAATCTGTAACTTGAACTCTAGTTATTGGGTCCATAGTTCCAGTAGGTTCATCAAGAATAATTATATTAGGTTCTTTTATTAAAACTTGCGCCAAAGCAACCCTGTGGCGTTCCCCGCCGCTTAATTCATCAGGATATTTATTTAATAAGTTTGCAGCATATTCTTCATCAAATCCGACTACTTTAAGCGTGTATACTGCTTTCATTTTTGCAAATTCTGCAGGTAATTCTAAACTTATAGCCTCTGTTAAATTCCCTAAAACAGTTCTATGAGGGTAAAGACTGTATTCTTGGTGAAGAATACCCAAATAAGGTTTTATTCTTCCCCTTCCAAGCGGGCCAGATTGAGTCATGTCGATCCAGTTATCCCCAAGTTTTGCAGATATGTTACCTGAACTCGGCTCTGTTAACCCGTAAAGTATTCTTGAAAGAGTTGTTTTACCTGCCCCACTTAAACCAACAATACCAAAGATTTCTCCTTCTCCAATAGTCAAAGTTATGCCGTCTACAGCCTTAATTACTCCCCTTTCAATGGAGTAATAATGTTTTTTGACATTTTCCATTTCAATAATTGGACCGCCAGTTTCGAATTCCGCTTTCTTTTCAGGAAGTGGGACCTGTTTTAAAAATCTGGCTACAACTTCTTCAGGGTTACCTTCATCTATTATTTCTCCCCGCTCAAGCCATATTACATAATCAGAAAGTTTTCTCATAACCTCGGGCCAGTGCGAAGTTATAATCATTGTAGTACCCTTCTCTTTTACACCTTCCAGTAAAGCCTGGTGTATAAGTTCAGCTGTTTTCGGATCGAGTGTACCTGTAGGTTCGTCTGCAAGAAATATCATAGGTTCCTTTGCTATTTGTCTTGCAAGTACTACCCTCTGTTTTTCTCCACCACTTAGATCCCTTGCAATATGAGTTATCCTGTGGGTCATCTGCGTCACTTCAAGGAGATCTATAGCCATATAAGTGCTTTCTTCCTCATCATGACCACTAATAGATTTTAAAACATTATCAATTACAGTATCATCTTCATAGAGGGCAAATGTCCTCTGTAACATTATGGAAATTCTTTTCCTAACTGCAGCATATATTTTTCTATCAGTATCCCACAGATCAACACGTTCTGCTTCAAATTCCCCTCCGCAGGAACATTTTTGTCCCACTTTTGATGGAGGATCAGCCCGATAACATTTAGGGCAAAATGCAATATTAAAGATAATCTTACCATTATCAGGCTTATATTCCTTCATTCCACGAAGCATGTTAATGAGTACTGATTTTCCAGCGCCGCTTCTACCTAAAATTCCCAATACGCTGCCTTCATTTATAGTTATATTCAAATTTTTTAAAATTTCCACGCCACCAAATGTTTTTGTGACGTTTTCTAATTCTATAAAAGACATGCAATCACCTTTGGATATAAGTTTGCAGTAAATATGTTATATATTTGATCGTAAATATACTAATTAAAATTTAATATTTTATATCTTAGATAAATCAAAAGGAACGCTTCCTTTTAATGTAACTCTTGCTATTGATATCCCGTCTGCACCTGCAGAAAGCATATCTCGTGCAGATTTAAGATCATGGATAGAATTATTGCCTATTAAAAATATTTCAGTGTTTTCTTTAATAGTTTTTATAATATTGTAATCTGCATGGTTGTATCCATGTTTCATGGCATCTACGTGCAGATAGTCAGCGCCAGCTTTTTCAACAGCTTTTGAAACTTCAACATCATTTACATTCGGGACATTTGCTCTAATCTTAACCGATACTTTACTTTCAGCTTTTTTTACCACATTTTTTGTAAAATTGTATAATTTATGAGTATCATAAAGAAGTGCCTGTCCACAGCCAATATCCGTTATTTCAGGCTGCCTGCAGTGTGCATTTATTTCCACGACATCAATTTCAGGTAATTTCGATACTTCAACGATAGGTTCAAATGAAACTGAGCGTAGATTGACAGATACAATTCCGTTCCAGGAATTTTTGATTATATCTGCTTCTTTTTTAATGGAATGTATTACATTTTCTTCATTTAGGTTGAACTCATGCCTTCCTCGTTTAATAATACTGCATCCTGCATTTATAGTCGGCTTATCTAAGTTATAGCCACCAAGTGTTACCATGTCAAAACCATAAGGAGCCATTTTCAGGCAAAAATTCCCATCGGTTATTCCTGCCATTGGCGCTAAAACTTCAATAAAATCACCTGTAAAAAAATTATTAAATTAAAGTAAAAAAATGTAAATGGAATAATTAATCAGCTATTTTTTGTTCATTACATGAACAAGATCATAGGTAACTCCACCCCTTATCTCTTCAAGAGCTAGATCTGCCAGATTAGCAGCTTTTTCAGCAGTAGGAGCTTTTCCAATACCTGCTTTAAGTGCTATGTTGGTTTCGTCTTCGATCTCTTCTACTATTTTTAGGAGTCCTTCAGGACTGAGCCCATTACATGGAGACATAAAATTATCTCCACCTATAAAGAAGACGAGTGAACCTTTCTCGATTAATTTTTTCATTAAAAAGTGTTGAACTCTATTTACAATAAAAGAAGTATCATAAGCTGGAATTATATCAGTTAAAGAATCTGTAATTCCATTTATATCTATATGGGCAATTTGAACGAAGCTGTCCTCTTTATTTACAAGACCATCTATAGCCAGAACTTCCTTTCGTTCTTCAGATTGTGCCCCACCGTAATTTTGAAGAACTGCTGTAGCATCTCTTTGAGCCTCATAGGGCGTTTCAGCTGCTGCAACACCCATACTCACAGTTATTGGGTATCTATTACCTATTGATTTCTGGATTCTTCTATGGTCATCCATATCTACATTGTTAGTAATTGCAAGCATGTTATCAAAACGTGTGAAGAAAACAAGCCCACCTTTAGCTGCAAATTGTCTTTGAAGATCAGCATAAAGCTCTGATTGCAGGATTTGAAGATCTGCTTCAGCCCTTGGAGCAGGAGTGACTGTCCACGGGCCATAATTATCAATTTGAATTAAAGTCATCTGTATCATAAAATTTCACCCAAAATAATTCTGGCTAACCTCACTTTATCATTGATGGTCTTCATGTTTGTGTTTGTTATAACGACCTTTGATATTAGTTTTTCTATTTTTTTCTCAGATTCTGTGTCCTCAACATCTATGATAAACTTGTCCATAAATTCTTTATAAATTGTTGCAACACCTTCACAAGATACCTCATGGCCCATTGCATTCATAAACTTCGCTGCGGGACCGCTTACAGGATTTCCTCCTATTATCGGAGATACTGCAACAACATAAGAGTTTTTAAGAGCTTCTTTAACTCCATTCATTGAGATTATTGGCCCTATGGATGTTATCGGATTAGATGGCCCTATTACGACCATATCTGAATCTTCAATAGTACTTATTACATCATCTGAAGGTTTAACATCTGCATATACTATATCTTCCACTTCAGGTTGTGCCTTTTTTCCAACCAGAAATTCGTGAAAGCTCATTTCACCTTCATCTGTTATAATCCTGATATTTGATTGTTCATCACTCATTGGAATGATCTTTGACTTAACGCCTAATTTTTTTCTTTGAATATCTACAACTTTAGAAAGAGGATATTTCTCCATCAACATGGTTTTTTGAATCTTAATGGCGCGATCTTTATCCCCAATCCTTAAAATCTCATTATATCCTATTTCTTTTAAAGTTTCATGGGTTATAAATGTATCTTTGTCAACACCATACCATGTATTTTCATTTATAATTCCTGCGAGAGTATACATCACAGTATCTATATCTGGTGCTATATAGTTTCCTGATATATATGTATTTTCTACTGTGTTTACAATTATGTTGATATCCTCAGGATCAGCTGTTTTGGTTATTCCCTGGATTAATTTTGGAGTTCCAGTTCCTCCAGAAAGTATTGTTATCATAGGACTCGTCTTTAAGTTTTTTTTTGTAATTAATGATTGAAGTGGAGATCAACCGTGCTGATCCCCCCATATTTAAATACTCAATATCTTTTGGAGTATATGAATGTTTTGAAAATCGCAGCCCGCAGGTTTTTAGGGATTTGATGCTTTAACTCATATATTCAAAATTCTATTTTTGAGATTTAGAGTCCTCATAAATTATTTATTTAAAGGACTCGTCTTAATATTAAAAACTTTATGATGGTTTAAATATTACTATAATTTATATAATTTAAGTTTTCCTAAATACATCATATTTTTTGGGCCTTATCAAATCCTTAGCTGTGGAACTACTGCTTTTTAATGTTTTAACGTAATTAACTCCCCTTATTACAACAACAGGTATTCCTTCATCCGCCTGACCCATTAAAATTGATGCTGCTGACGCTAATTCGTCTGCAACAGCAATACTTGTAGTTTGAAGTTCTCTGCCGTAGAGATCTTTTTCACCTTTCCGGTCCCAGAGAGCTTTCATCCCAGATATACCAATTGCTGTACCAATAGCTCCTTCTCTAAAAGCCCTGCCTTGAGTATCAGATACAATTACAACAACTTCTTTTCCAGTTAGTGCTCCTATTTTTTTCATTATAAGAGATGCGCTTTTATCTGGATCTTCAGGCATAGGTGTGGCCATATTGTCTTCCACATTTGATTCATCTATTCCTGCATTTGCACATACAAATCCATGTTTAGTTTCGCTAATTATAAAATCAGGCCCTACTTCCAGTATCTCATGGGATTCTCGGAGTATAGCCTCTACAACATGAGGGTCTTTGCCTGTTTTTTCTGCAATATCAAATGCTTTTTGAGTTGGTTCAATAGTTTTAAGATTAATTTTATTTCCCTCTGCCTTAGACACTATTGTTTCGGCTATAACAAAGATATCTCCATTTTTAATATCAATACCCTCACTATTCATGGCATCTGCTATTAAAGCAGCGATGTCATTGCCTTCTGTAATTAATGGAATATTTTCAATTCCGATGATCTTGATGTCCATATATTCACCATGCTGATATCTACTATAAAGAGCCAATTTTCCACTCATTATCCTCTGCAAATGCAGCTACTGAATCTACAGGATTGGTGAATTCCTCAAATTTTCCACCACCATATATAAATTTAGCCGCTTCTTCAGCGTTGCTACAAACAAATTCAACATCATTTGGCTTTGTATGTTCATATGTTGAAATATAACTGCATTGATCTTCTTTAACCTTTTCAACTATGATTCCATCACTTGTAACAATCCCAATATAAGAATCTCCATCTAATGTTGTAGCTCCTGCAATACGTGGAGTATTTAATTCATCTTTTTCATAATCCATTGTAAGTAGTGTTAATGCAATTGAATCTCGTATATCCATACCTGAAGCTATTTTTTCTGCAATAATATCAGTATGAGATCCATTTGTAACTACAGCAACGTCATCCACGATCCGGATACAGTTATAAGCAATGTAAGGGTTTACAAAAACGTCTTTTTCATGTCCTTCCTTTGGTACAATTGCGGCCCTGTCTTCAAATACATTTACCATTCGATTTGGAAACGACCTGCTTGAAACTCTATATGCAACAAATTTTCCTGATTCTGTGCTTCCAACTGCTAACATTCTTCCAAGATACATTTTTTCACCTGTTAAACGTATATATCAAATTATTTATTTTTTACTGTTAATTTAATTTATCAATAATTGGCCATATCCATTAACTAGGCGCTTTCACAGCCTTATTTGTCGGGAATCCCTGAGGAGTGGTTATAATGATCTCACCATTTTTAGCTTTTATAACTATTTCTCCCTCATCAATAACTTTTGTATGTACTGCAATTGCACCGTTTCGTATATAACTGGACATATCCTGCCCATTAACTGTAACTTTCTTCAAACCTGCAACTGGAACCAGATAATATTCAGATGTCCCACTGCTTTGCGTTACCTGTGGTTTTCCAGAAGTAGACTGCGTCTGATCAGCAGCAGCACCGAAGCTGCTTGTAACCATTAGAAATATGAGGATTGTAAAAACAACATCGATAAATGGAACCATGTTAAATCTAGGAGTATTTTTCTTCACTTTGTTTTTATATCTGTTCACGTCTAAAACCATTAAATAACTTCCTTTACATTTAAAGAGTTCTAACTATTACTGCATTAATTTACTTTCAATAATCTCGGCTTTAGTATTGCATTTTTCCATAATTATGTTGTGAATACTTTTCTCAAGCATACTGGGTTTTAAAGCTACTAAAACGTTTGCATCATAATCTTCGATTTCTTTAACTTTTACAATTCCCTCAGCTTCTTTTAAAGCTTCAACAGCCATTTCTGGATTAGTTACTACTTTTATTCTCATAACTGCAGAGTTCCAGTTGGTCATCTTCTTAGCTATCTCTATTTTATCCATTTCATCTTCTATTTTGCCTGTGATATAAGAATGAAGAGGGACTAAAATTATTGCAACAGTAAGTCCCGCTATAGTAGTAATTAAAGCTATATAAATTCCTTCCGCCATTCCTGATGAGCTTGCGCCCATTCCAAGAGCTCTAAATGTGTACCACATACCTAAAACTGTTCCTATTAATCCTAAAAGAGGGGAAATTTCAATTATCATTTTAATTGTGCCCAGACCTTTAGTCATTCTTCCCATCTCAACTATAAAAACACGTTCCATTGCATCTTCAACCTCGGTTTTATTTCTGTAACCTATTTTTAAGGCCTCTGAAATGATTTTTGAGACAGGATTTTGATATTTGCCTATTGAACGCAGTGCTTCAAGAGACCCTCCCTTTTCCATTGCATCGTTCACTGTTCCCATAATTAATGGTGGAGAAACTTTTGATATCTTGCGTAAATAACGAATTTTCTCAAGGGAAGCTAAAAATCCATATACTCCGATAATAGTTATTATGTAGGTTATAATTCCTCCGCTTTGGAACATCTCCAGTATAATACCAAAGTTACCGCTTAAAAACTCATATATCATTGTTATCCTGGTCCTACTGATTTTAGTATGTTTCAGTTTAGTTGTTGTGTGTCCTTTTAATAAATCTATCAAAATCAAAGCTGAAAAACTAATGTTTTATGCTCAAACCCGTATGTTTGAGAGTTTTGTAAACATTCAAAATTCTTTAATTTTGATGCATCGAAACCATATTTCAAATACTTTCGAAATCTAGGATTTCGAATGCGCAAACATAAATGTTTGCAAGTTTATGATCTTCGTTTGTGCTAATGATTTAAAATAGTTACTGAAATTTTTATTATTAAATTAATTATCAGTATGATTACTTTTACTTTTTTTATATCACTGTTTTAAAAAAGAATTTATTCTGGATCTAATTAAGAAATTTAAAAAAAAATAGGTTTTTATGAATGTATTTTACATGTTCTTTTTAACTGTAGCCCATGAACGCCTTACAAAATCAGGTAAATTTTCATAGGTAAACCTCTTTAAAAATGCAATTGTTTTAGGATCGCTGGGGTATCCTGACCCAACATCTTTATATTCTTTCCTTATTTTATCAATTGCCGAATCACGTTCAACTTTAGCAACTATAGACGCCGCTGCCACAATTGGAAACTTATCTTCAGCTTTATGTTCCGCTATAACCTTGAGATTCTCCCGGACACTCTCCATTTCATCGCGAAATCTTTGAGGTTTAACATCTAAACAATCTATATAAGCCACATCAGGTTCAAAATGCCCTATAACTTTTTTCATGGCTATTTTTTCAATTTCATTTAAATTGACATCTTTAGCCCTTAAATTATCGATGTCTTTAGCTTCTATGCTAACAGTGTAAGATTCTGCAATTTTGTTTATTCTCCTTGCAAGTACTTTTCTTCTTCCAGGAGTTAATCTTTTAGAATCTTTTAACTCAAGCCTTTCAAGCTTTTCAAGCCTATCATCTTCAATTGCTACTCCGCAAACAACAAGAGGTCCGATTACAGGGCCTCTACCCGCTTCATCTATGCCGATTATTTTCATTGTATCTAAAAAAGTTTGTTAATTTTAAAATAAAAAGTTTAGTATTTAATTTAAGAAAAAAAATTGAGAAATAAGTAATTGACTTATTTCATAGCTTTCAGACGTACTTCTGGTTCAAGTGCCCGTGGTTCTGCAGCTACAATAGCAGCTCCTTTTGCGACTACAGTCATTGGGTCATCTGAAATTTCTACAGGAACGCCGACTTCTTCATATATCCTTTCTTTTAATCCTCTAAGTTGTGATGTTCCACCAACAACTACGGTTTCTTTGTAAACCCCGGATATAAGTTCAGGGGACATTCTCTCAAGTATGACTTTTAATGCTTCAATAAGTTCAACTACAACTGGTTCTGCGGCTTCTGCTACCAGTGCTGAATCTAATTCAACTTCTTTTGGTTTGTTAGTTTCCATATCTTTTCCAATTGCAGTGGTCTTTATAGCTTCAATATCGGAACCAGAATGGACCATTCCAACTTCTATTTTAGCTTTTTCTGCTTCGTGAATTCCTATCTGGACATTGTATAACTCTTTAACTTTTTCCACAATGTTATCATCAATATTATCTCCACCAAGTCTTACTGTTTCGATATCAGTAATTCCACCAAGAGAGATAACCACAATATCACTTGATCCAGCACCAATATCAATTACCATTGTACCAGATGCTTCTGCAATTGGTAATCCTGCACCTATAGCTGCTGCAAGACCTTCACTTATAACTAAAACATAGCTTGCTCCAGCTTTTCTACCGATTTCTTCTACAGCGTTCTTCTCGACTTCAGATGCATCTCCAGGAATACCTATAACTATCCTATCAATATGATCCATGGAGTCTCCTGCTCCTTTATCCATAGCGTAAATAAGGAGAGCTTCTGCCTGAGCTACACTTTCTATAACTCCTTTTCTTAGTGGCCTTACTGCTATAATGTCCTCTGGTGTTCTTCCAAGCATTAATTTTGCATCTTCACCTACTGCAAGCACATAAGATGGATCTTCTTTTTTTACAGCTACTACTGATGGTATTTTATAAAGATCAAATTTATCTCCTGAAGGTTTTGCGACAACGGTGTTAAGTGTACCTAAATCAATTCCTAAGGTATTTGTTATCCCTTCCTTCCTCACTTCTTCTGTTTCTTCCTTCTTTCCAAAAAGATTCATTTTATTCCTCCTTTAAAATATCATTAAACCTTATTACAAATATTTTGTTTGACTTTGCAATTTCTTTGATCTTCTCTATATATTCTTCTTCAGTTGATATTAAAACTGTTGATAAAGCCACATCTGCCATTTTAAATAAAGGGTCAGCAATATCTCGAGCAAATTTCGGTAACCATCGAGTTATGTAAACATCAGATTCTATAAAACCAGTAGTTTTATCTTCTAAAAGAAATGATGCCTTAGCTGTGCTTTTTTCCAGGTCACCTAAGAACTTTTTAATATGATCCTCAGGCCCTACAGCCAGAATTAAGTTGGGTTCCTCCCCAATATAATAAGGGGCTATTTTAAGGGAAGCTCCGCCGTCTTCTTTAGATATTAAACTTAGATTTCTAATTTTATCCGCGTCACCATATAACATAATAAAATCAAATTTTTTGGTTACAAATGACTCTCTTGAGGTAATGTGTTCCCTGCAAAGTATCTTCACTCTTTCTTTATCTAATATAGCTTCATATGCAATATTATTAATCATTTCTTCATTACCGGCTATTACACACCATATTTTATCTGAAGTTTGCATTGTTGAAACTTTTGCAGCTTTCCTTAAAGTCTTAATTTTGTTTTCTATCATCAATACCACGTCTTACTTCTCATGGTAAAACTCCACACATAATAATAAATAATTTTTTAAATAGGTTCTAACCTTTGAAAATCTGTCAAAAATCTTTGATTTTTTCATGCAGTCGGACACGAAGTGTTCATGGCCTACAAATCTTTGATTTGTGGCCGAGAAAACGTAGTTTTCCACGGCATCGAAAACCAACTGTTTTCTAAATTTACAAAATCTTCGATTTTGTAAAGCAAACACTGCCAAAGTGTTTGGCACAACGAAAACTGAGTTTTCGTATGCTTTGTGTTTGCATGCTTCAATTTTCAATGCCTGCAAAAACCAAAGTTTTGCAGATCACAAAAAAACCTATGGTTTTTTTGAGGATTTTAGAAAAAGCAATGCTTTTTCTAACTCTTGAAACATTCGAAAATTTTCAATTTTCGGTGCCGAAAATCATAGATTTCCGATCCCAAACGCAAAGCGTTTGAGGTTGAAAGAAACTCTCAAAATCCTACGGATTTTGGAGCACTCAAACACTATGTGTTTGTTAGCTACGTTTCTTGAACTGTAAAATCGGAGATTTTACAGGTCCCCAAAAAATTCATAGAAATTTTTGAGTATTTTGCATACTTATTTTAATATACTATTACAATTCCTACATATAAAAAACTATAAATAAATATGCCCAAATTTATCCCAATAGTACTCCCAATATAATTATGTTCTATAATATATGACAATTAAGCAGAATAATTATATAAACTTTTATGAATTGATAAGATAGTAAATTAAATGCATATCCCCCATCTAAAAGAAAATTAAATAAATTCTTTTTTAAACAATATGGATGTGTTAAAGTTCTATTTTTAGTATTGACACTCATTTAAGCATGAAAAAGATTCAAAATTTCAAGTGCAAATCAATTCATGAAAGACATAATTTATACCAATAATTTTTATAGATGGAACATAGAAAATCTGTAAATCCATTACATTTGTAAATTCATTACATTCATTAACATTCATTAAAAATTTGTGATTCTCATGTTCGTTAAAGGAACTTTAAAAAAAGCAGGAGTATTTTTAACTTTAGCAGTCTTACCATTTTTATTTGGATATTTCTTAGTAAGCCTAATCTTATTTTCCATTGTAGCGTTTATTATGCAGTTTTTCAGAGATCCAAATAGGAGGGTGCCTCACGAAAAAGGTGTTGTAGTGGCCCCAGCAGATGGTAGAGTACTCAAAGGACAAATTGACAAAATAGAGATAGTTGAATACGATGATCCCCTAATGAAACATATATTAAAAAAAGGGGAGCAAGGGGTTCGGATAAGTACATTCATGTCTCCTTTTGATGTCCACGTGAATAGATCTCCTGTTTCTGGAAAAATTGTAAAAACCAAACACTTCTCTGGAAAATTTAAACTGGCATTTAAGGATGCTGAAACCGAAACTGAAAAAGAAAAGAATTTGATAGTAATTGACTCAGAATATGGAAAAATTGGAGTTATTCAAATTGCAGGTTTTGTAGCAAGGCGTATAGTTCAATATGTCAATGTAGGAGACAGTGTCGAAATAGGAGAAAGATTAGGAATGATCAAATTTGGATCTAGAGTAGATTTAATTGTACCCTACGAAAAATGTAAATTAATGGTTAAAGAAGGTCAAAAACCAAAAGCAGCAGAAACAATAATGGCTAAAATGGTAATAGCTAATTAAATACGTACAATTTTTTCTAAATATACTGTTTCAATCTGCAAATATATTTTCTTTTAAATATAAATATTTATAAAATTTATTTTGATCCAAAATCATTACTAAATTCAAACCATCTTAATATAAGAATATTACAATATCAATAATCATGTTTCATAATTTCTGCACATAATTTGCAGATGTTTTTAGTATAAATATATTTATAACAATTATCAATGATTACACACGGGTTTTAGAAAATACTTTGCATTCAAAATCTATTGATGAGATAGTATTTTCTAACTCCCAAAATTTCGAAGAAATTTTGAGGTTGAAGGAAAAAACCATGTTTTTTCCTGAACATTCGAAAATTTATACATAAATTTTTGAGGACAAATATGAATATTAAATCTTTTACATCTATTGCAGATATAGTTTCAATTGCAAACGCTTCATCTGGATTTTTAGCAATTATAATGGTAACTACCGGTAACTTTGTATTAGCTGCTAAGCTTATGTTGCTGGCAGTCATATTTGATGCATTAGACGGGTGGGTTGCCAGAAAATTAAAGAGAGAAGACGAATTTGGCTTTGGGAAGAATGTCGATTCTTTATCAGACATTATATCCTTTGGAGTTGCTCCTGGAATGTTTTTATATATATTAAGCCAGTCTTCTGGAATATTATACATCAATATAATTGTAGCTCTTTTAATAGTCATATGCGGGATACTACGACTTTCAAGGTTCAATGTAATTACAGATTCACATGATGACAAGTTTGTGGGGTTACCTATTCCATCTACAGCATTGATACTTTCGTCATTTTATCTTTCAGGATTTTTCAATGCAGGTTTAGCATTAGTTATTATGACCGTTGTATCTTTATTCATGATAAGCACAGTCAAATATCCTAAATTTAGAGGCATTACAACATTAGCTGTGGGAAGCATACTAATTATAGCAACGCTATTACCTCAAAACATTTTGTCATATATCACATATTTCCCCGCAAAGCTTTTATTTATTATTATGCTACTATACTTATTGATTGTACCAGTTATAGATTTATACATTAAATTCTTTAGAAGTGGTCCGAATGTTAGATAAGATACGTGGAAAAAAGAAAGACGATAAAGATACTCCTGATCTTAGGGGGAATAACAATAAAAAGGATGACTCCGATATAGGAGGGCGTCTTAAAGGCATGGTAGGCAAAGTAACTGGAAAAGGAGACGAGGATAAAAAAGAAGAAATGAAAACTCCTCCCGAAAGGAAAATGCCAAGACCTATGCCTAAACCTATGGCAAAACCTGGTGCAAAACCTGGTGCAAAGCCGCGATTAAAACCTCCTCAAAAGAGGCCTGATGATAAACGACCTGGAATGGGTGGTTTTGGAAGAAGAATCCCTGATGATGATCAGAAGACTCTCGTCGGGGCTGCAGTTTTTGGAATTATATTGATTGTACTTGTTGGGGCAGGTTACTACTTTTTAGTCTACGCACCTTATCAGGACACGCTATCAAACGCCAAACAAACAAAACTTGCCGCAGTTAATACCTACTTTACAGGACCGCTGGCAACAGATGCACGGGGAATAAATATTAGAGCCCAAATTTCAAGCGCTACTACGCCTGATCAGGTAGATGCTATAGATGTACTGGGTCCGGCAACAGAGGCTTGGAGAGAATATCAAAATCAACAGATTAATACGCAAAAAGATGCCTATGGACGAGTCATGATAACGTATAACGACAGCACCGGCTCGCAAAAGAACTCAATAGTTAAGGTTGCAGATGCTAAAGCAATAGTTAAACAGGCAGATGCTAGTGTTTTATCACAAATGGAGATTACAACCCCAGATACCGTTGCTATTCCAATAATCATTTCCAGACTGCAGGCTGCTGGAGGCCTTATAAATGTCGGAAATTCTGTTGACGTGTATTTAATGAATGGAACCACTTCAAACACTACTGTGTCAACAACAAATGGCACTCCTCAAATAAGCGGAGCAACTGTTCTCGCAATTTTAAGAGCTAAAGACAGCGGAACCATAAATGCAAACAAGTCCCATGCACAGACTGTTGCCATGAGTAACTTAGTTTCAGGTAGTTCACGCAGTGAATCAGCATCAGAAGATGTTGAAGAACTCTTAAAAGCTGCTGCAGCTGATAACTGGGATCAAAGTGAAGTAAGTTCATTATTGAACTCATATGGTTGGAAATTATCAGATTTCGAGAGAACATCAAACCTCGGAGAACTTGACGCGCAATACCTGTTGTTACTAGAGGTTCCAAGAGAAAATGCAATATTCCTTATACAAAACATGAACAATGTTATACTTACAGTTCCAACCCAGCAAGCTCCTAACTGGATGATTAAGGAGCTAAAACAAATATACGGATAATCATCTAAAATAGGTTATATGTGGTAACTCGGACCATTTACAAGGCCACATATACCACATATTATTAAAAGGGGAAAAGGGGATATTAATGAATATAAACAAGATATGTGTTGTATTAATTGTATTAGTAGCATTTATAGGAATAATAGGTTCAAATTCAGATAATAATGCAGTATATGGAGCAGTAACATGGATAAAATATAATCAATCCAACGTTGGTTTAAGTAACCTTGTCGCCACCATAACTGTAACTATAAAAAATAAAGGAAACCATGTCGAATATTTTAAGATAAGCAATGTGTACCAAGGTAGTCTAGCCGACGATAGTACAATAAAATGGGTTGTATATGACACGAATCCATCAGCAGTGAAAATGGTTGATGCAGTTAGTCCAGAATTAGGTGGAGACTGGGGATGGAAAATACAACCAGGACAAACAAAAACAGTATCATTTACAGTCTATGCACTTGGATCAATGGGAGTATACCCTAACGGTGCAAGCGATCAAGCAGTTATAGTTAACGAAAACGCTTCAGACAGCACTTACTGGCCAATAATTCCAGATCCTGGTATAGATGCTTCATGGTTCCAACCAAATGAAATAGAGATACTTAATCCAAACCTGGATCTTAAATCATGGAAAGGTACTTTCACATTCAAACTTACAAATCGAGCAGATAACTGTGTATCAGGAATAATAAGAGCCCCAATTGTACCTACTGATTCAAAACTTATATACAGTAACCCTAAAGTGACATTCAAAGATAAAGACATTGTAATGGACGGATCAATTGCAGCATGGGATGTTACTTTAGGTGCAGATTGTACCAAATGGTTCACATACACTTACTACTGGCCTTGCTCAGGTTCATCATCATCAGGCACAGGGAAATACACATCAGCATCAGTACAAACAGCCAATGCAGCATCAGACAACACATCAGCATCCACTAAAAACACAGGAATTCCATACCTCCCATTCGCAATTGGGGGTATTTTAGCTGCTGGCGGACTAGCCTATGCAAGGCTTAGATGATAATTCATGGTGAATAACATTAACCTTAATAATAATAAGCAATAAAAAAAGGTTACATGAAGTTATCAACATTTTTTATCATTGCGGGGATGGTAATCATCTCCCTTTATTTTATGGTTGAAGTAAGTTTCTATGCAACAACAGAAAATGTTGTTTTAAATAAATCAGATACTCCTTTTCTTGAAATACCAAAAATAGGTGTTGATCAAAATATCAACAACAAATCCGTAAATTACGGTGTATATTATGAGCCCCTATCTTCAAAACCGGGCTACGGGACTACAGTACTCGCAGGACACCGGACATTTTACAGTTCTCCATTTGTAAATCTTGATAAGCTTAAAGCGGGAGATAATATAACTATATCCTGGCCAGAAATAGGAAATGTCCAGTATAAAGTGGTAAGATCATATATCGTTCCAGCATCATACCAGCTGCCCCTAGATCAGGGAAAAACTCTTATTTTGTATACATGCTATCCTCTTGGATCATCCAAAGAAAGACTAATTATACAGGCAAATCAAACTAAAATAGTTCCATTTAGCTATTCAAAAGCAGCGAATGCAGATAATGGAAAAACATCTTTTCCCTATGCACCTTTATTAATAGCTGCCTTTTTAGGAATAGGTTTAATTTTAAGCTACCTATATCCAGTACAAGAAGATAAAATATTTATTTTCATGACTGCCATTGCTCTTACGCTATTTTTAGTATTTGGATATTACTTCCCAGTCCCTGGAGATCAAATATCATCGCAGATATCCAATTTAAGCGATATATTTGGAGGTTGAAGGAAAATCCAGAATGAATTTTCCGAATTTTCGAAAATTTTACAAATTTTCGAAGGCCCAAACACGAAGTGTTTGAGGACCCCAAAATCAAAGCTTGCAAATCTTTGATTTGCGCCCCAAAAATTCAAAGAATTTTTGAGGGATTTTGGAGGTTGAATAAAATCTCTTCGAGATTTTAAAAACCGGGGAAAACTTGTTTCCTCGGCCGCAAAACTGTCAAAATCAAAGATTTTGACGCCATGAAAATTTTCAATTTTCACAGGCTTTGTTTTGCAGGCCCCAAAAACAAAGATTTTGGAGGCTAAATCCAGATATACACAAAATTTTATAATTAGTACCACTTAAATATAAAACCAGGTAGATTTTAATGGACATCGATGATAAATATTTCAAAAATATTTCAAGCAGAGAAAGGACAATTTTTGAAGGTGCAATTACAATGGGCGCACTGTTCCATCAGTTTGTTGGAACACCTGTAAATTCAGAAAGTGCAGAAACACTTGAAAAATCCATAAAAAAGGCAATGGAACTTCAGCCATGCATTGAAGAAGTTGAAGTAAAAATAGATCGTAAGATGCTTGAAGAAGCTAAAAGTAAATTCAATTATGTATCTTTAAACGGAGATATGCTTGACATACGAGTAGTTTCGAAGTATGCTGGTAAAAAAGCGGTTTTGAGGATGGAATACATTGAGGAGTTGAAGTACCCTTTGATGTATGTTGAGGATATTGATGACTAGATAAACTTACAGTCCTCCCCTGTAATTACTTTTTTGTGGTGACTTTATGGACAGTTTAAAAATATATGGCGATTTAAAATTTGCTATAAGATGTGTGGATGTCTGGAAAAAGCTGAAATCATCTGATGCTGAGATGGAAAAGGTTCTCAAGCATGAAGCAGATAAAAAAGGTTTAGATCAAAGCACTTTATTTTGCCAGCCCCTACAAGATTATTTAGAGATGTTAATTGCCATGATCCAAAGTGAAACTGGAGAATGGTTTTTTTATGTAGATATTGCAGGTATTTTATATGATTTTGTTGCAACAGAAGAACTTTCAGTATATAAAACAGAATCGGGTTATTGTGTCTGTTTCAAAAAATAAGAATTATTGGCACAATTTATGATACATTTATTTTTATATAACTACTGACACATATTCATTTAAGATTATTTTATTATTGTATATTCTATTCTTTTATAAACTTCCCAGTGATAACATGATAAAAGTCGATAAAGAACTATGTAAGGGGTGCAACATATGCACAGAATTTTGCCCCTTTAAGGTTTATGAGCAATCAAAAAAACCTAATAAAAAGGGAGTTCGTCTTCCAACTCCGGAGCACGAAGATAGATGCACCAAGTGTGGTTTATGTGCATTAATGTGCCCAGATCAAGCTATACGAGTTGAAGAGAAAGAAGAATAACCTAAATAATTAAAATTGGAGACGTTAAAATGGTGAATACTGAAAATTATTTCATACAGGGTAACGAAGCATGTGCAAGAGGTGCCATTAAAGCAGGGTGCAGATTCTTTGCTGGTTATCCAATAACTCCTTCTACAGAAATTGCTGAAGATATGGCAGTATTTTTGCCTAAAGAAGGAGGATCATTCATACAGATGGAAGATGAAATTTCTGCACTTGGTGCAGTTATCGGTGGCGTTTGGGGAGGTCAAAAAGGAATGACTGCAACATCAGGGCCCGGAATTTCCTTAATGCAGGAACATATAGGTTACGCTGCCATGACAGAAACTCCACTTGTAATTGTTAACATGCAGAGGGGAGGTCCTTCAACTGGACAGCCTACAATGGCCGCCCAGGGAGACATGATGCAGGCAAGATGGGGGTCACATGGGGATTATGAATTAATAGCCCTTTCACCGTCTTCGGTACAGGAATGTTTTGATTTCACGGTAGAAGCGTTTAATTTAGCAGAAAAATACCGAGTACCGGTTCTAGTAATGGGTGACGAGATTGTAGGACACATGAGGGAAAAAATTACCGTGCCAGATAACGTTAAAATCACTCCTCGAAAAATGCCTGAAGAAGGGCCTGAAACATTCTTACCATATAAAGCAGACCCTGAAGGTGTGTCACCAATGCCTCCATTTGGAGCAGGTTATAAAATGCATATCACGGGACTTACACATGATGAAAGAGGTTACCCTGATACTTCCCGTCCAGAAACTCATTCAAAGCTTGTAAAAAGGCTCTGTAATAAAATACTTAAAAACAGAGATAAAATAAGCAGGGTTAAAGAATTATATACTGATGATGCAGACATTGTTGTGATTTCATATGGTGCACCTTCCAGATCTGCAATTACTGCAGTTAAACAGGCGAGAGAAAAGGGTATTAAAGCGGGACATATTAAATTAGAAGTTGTATGGCCTTTCCCTGAGGAAGTAATTAAATCTGCAACAGAAGGGGCTAAAAAAGTATTTGTTGTAGAAATGAACCTTGGACAGATGGTCCATGAAGTAGAACGGGTTATCTGCGGAGCTGCAGATGTAGAGCTGCTCCCAAAAATAGGGGGAGAAATGCATCTTCCAGGCGAAATATTGAATAAAATAGAATCATGCAAATAAAAATTAATTTAAAAATGTTTATTTAAGTTCAGGAGATGAAAAAATGGCTAGTACACTACAAGGAAGTCGTTTTACAGATTATTTAAGGGAAGAGCGGCTGCCACATATTTTTTGTGCTGGATGTGGAAATGGAATTGTGATGAACACATTCTTCAACGGCATGAACATGGCAGAATTTGATCTTGATAATATCGCAATGGTATCTGGAATAGGATGTTCTTCAAGGATCCCCGGATATATAAAATGCGATTCACTTCATACAACACATGGAAGACCAATTACATTTGCTACAGGAGTTAAATTAGCAAATCCTGACCTTGATGTAGTTGTATTTACAGGAGACGGGGATGCTGCGGCTATTGGAGGTAACCACCTAATTCATGGTGCAAGGAGAAATATAGACCTCACTGTAATATGTATAAACAACAGTATTTACGGGATGACAGGAGGTCAAATCAGCCCAACATCACCAAAAGGCAGTTATGGAAGTACCGCCCCATATGGAGCTCTTGAAAGACCTTTCAGTCTGGCGGATCTTGTAACTGCAGCTGGAGCAACCTATGTTGCAAGGTGGACCACAACTCACGCCATGCCGCTTTCACTTTCCATTAAGAAAGGTTTACAAAATAAAGGATTTTCATTCATTGAAGTCATTTCACAGTGTCCAACCTATTTCGGAAGGAAAAACAGGATGAGGACTCCCATTGAGATGATGGACTTCATGAAAAAGAACAGTGTCCTGAAGGAAAAAACTGTAAATATGAGTGAAGAAGAACTTGAAGGAAAAATAATTGTGGGAGAATTTGTTGATAAAAGCCTGCCAGAATATTCAGAAAGGCTTTGTGAACTGGTAAATGAAAAATGTGAAAATGGAACTCCCTCAGAATCAATTAAAGCAGCTTATAAAAGTTAAAAAAAAATACGAGGGATTAAATTGCGGAAAGATATAAGAATTGCGGGATTTGGTGGTCAGGGAATCATACTGGCCGGTATTGTTATTGGAAAGGCAGCTTCTCTTTATGATAATATATTTGCTGTTCAAACACAATCTTACGGTCCTGAAGCAAGAGGAGGAGCTTCAAAGACAGAAGTAGTTATAAGTGACAGTGAAATTGACTATCCTAAAGTTCAAAAGCCAGATATATTCATTGCAATGTCCAATGAAGCATTGATGGCATATTTAGATGATCTTAAAGATGGGGGAACATTGATAGTTGACCCTGACATGATAAAAGAAGAGGATATACTTCCTTTCATCAAAGAACATAATATCAATTATATTAAAGCTCCAGCAACAAGAACTGCAACAGAAAAGATTAAACTCAACATTGTAGCCAACATCGTGATGGTTGGAGCCATAGTAAAAGCAACAAAAGTGGTATCAGAGGAAGCTGCAAGGAATGCTATAGCAGCAAGCGTGCCCAAAGGAACCGAAGAAAAGAACATCACTGCATTTGAAGCAGGTATTGATCTTATTGGAGAGGATTAGATTTGAGATGCTTTGAATACAGTGCTAAAAAAATATTTAAAGATGAAGGTATTCCAGTACCTGAAAGTTACGTTGCAAAAAACCCTGAAGAGGCAAAAGATGCCGCTGCAAAATTAGGTAAGCCAGTTGCTCTAAAATCCCAGGTTCTTGTTGGAGGTAGGGGTAAAGCCGGAGGAATAAAATTTGCAGATAGTCCTGAAGAGGCAGGGAAAGTTGCAAAAGAACTTTTAGGTACTGAAATTAAAGGCGAAAAAGTAAGCAAGCTCCTTATCGAGGAAAAGGTCAATATCCAATCTGAATTTTATATAAGCGTGATAATGGACAGGTCTGCTAAAAAGCCTGTGATAATGGCAAGCACTGAAGGAGGTATGGAAATCGAAGAAGTGGCTAAAAAAAGCCCTGAAAAGATAGTTAAATACCATATTAACCCTTTAGATGAATTCCTACCTTACCAGGCAAGGGAAATTGCAAGAAAAATGGGAATTCCCAATGATTTGATTTCGAAAATGGGTACATTCATTTTGAAGTTGTTCAATGTATTTGATAAGTACGATGCAACCATTGCAGAGATTAACCCGCTTGTATTAACTCCAGAAGGACTTATTGCAGCAGATGCAAAATTCGGAGTTGATGATGATGCTCTCTGGAGACATAACGAGTTTGCAGACCTTGAAGAAGCCAAAAAAGGAGAGTTTGCATATGTAACCCTTGACGGCGATATTGCCGTAATTGGAAATGGTGCAGGACTTACTTTAGTAGGTATGGATATGATCAACCTTTACGGTGGAAAACCCGCTACATTTTTAGATATAGGCGGTGGCGCATCACAGGAAAGTATTGCACGTGCAATAAATCTTGTCTTAAGTGAGCCAAACGTCAAAGTGATCTTTTTAAACGTGCTTGGCGGGATAACCCGTGCTGATGATGTTGCAAACGGAGTTATAACTGTTTTAAAAAGTGCAGATCATAAGGTCCCTATTGTCATTAGACTTACAGGAACAAATGAAAAAGAAGGCCAGCGTATTTTACGTGATGCAGGAATTCCATTTGAGATATCTATGGAAGAAGCTGCTGAAAAAGCGGTTGAGATCTGTAAAAGTTTAAGTTAAAAATTAATTATTTATTTTCTTTACTAATTCTTTGAGTTTTTAAGATGAAAATCAGATCTATAGAACTCCCCGAAGTTAATCTGGCATCAACATTTGTTTGGAAAGTATTCTCTGAATTTGTAGCCCCAGAGTATCCGAATTGATACATTTAAAGAATTTATACAACCAGAAGAACTCCAAAAAATGATAGAAAATGAGAAAATTTTCATGTTGGGCTGTTTTGACATGGAAAAACTGGTGGGAGCCGTGGCACTAATGGACTTTTGCCATGTCAGCCTGCTTTTTGTTGATACGGAATATCAATGTAATGGCATTGCAAAATCACTTTTTGCAAAAGCACTGGAGTTATGCATTCAAAAAAATCCAGAACTAGGCGAAATAACAGTTAATTCGTCCACCTATGCAGTTCCAATATACAAAAAGTTAGGGTTCCATATTGCAGGGGAACCAACAACAAATAATGGAATAACATTTGTTCCCATGAAAATGAACATCATAAAAAATAATTTCGTTACTTTAAAGAAGTAAATTATTTATTCTCTTTTAACAGCTCTTTGAGCTCCTTTATTTCAGATTTCATTTCATCCACAGATTTTTCCATGTTTATTATTTTGTTTTTAATTTCATCTTCTTCCTCTTCATGTTCTTCCATAAATACAGAAGCTAAATATGCTGTTAACAAACTGAAAAATCCAGCCCCGACAAGCATCAGGAAAATTCCTATTATTCTACCTCCAAATGATTCAGGAGTTATATCACCGTACCCTACTGTTGATATGGTAGCTATAACGTACCATAAAGCATCCATAGGCGTGTTAATTTCATCAGCAGGTGAACTTTCCATTACCAGCATAGCAACAGATCCCACACATATTAAAATAAAAAATGTGATGAACAGATAACTGAAATTGGTTTTTTGAAAGAAGTTAAAAATATGCTTTTTACCCTTTTCAAGCAGTATAACAATCTTGAATAATCTAACAAATGCAAGATAATTTGTCCATGCAGGCGGAAGTAAAACAAAAAACAATAAGGGTATCATCGCGAAAATATCAATGGCGTCTTCTCTAACAGATGAAGTATAATCTTCTGACCGTTTATTTCGTATAAAATCATAAAAAAGAATTATACATACTATTAAATCAAATCCAATAATATACATGGAATTTGAATAGGAAGGGTATAAAAGAACAAGCCCAATAAGAATAGTATCTAAAAGTACTAAAATAGATATAATTAAATCGTGTGTAGACCTACTTAACTCGATATTTTTATCTAAATTTAATTCTATATGCCCCATCTCTGAAGGAATTAGTTCCTCCTTTTCTGGACATGCAAATTTTGTTCCGCAGTACTGGCAGAAACTTGCATCTTCACTGTTTTCGTTACTGCATTCTGGACATCGTGTCATTTTAACATTCCTATTTGTAATAACATGGAATTAGTTTCTTTGTTATCTATCTGTTTAAGTATAAAAGTATTGAATTAATTAAGTCTACTACAGATTTTATTATGTACATGCAAGATCTCATGAAGCAAGCGGATAAATCTATAATTTGACACGCGAAATCCTTGATTTTGATAGCTAGAAAAAAAATTATAATTGTTTTATTAACCCTTCAATGATACACTTTAATACAATTCCTGAAACTGGAATGGCGTATTCATGCCCATTACTTGCAATATTAATGTTAACCCTATTGATCCCTATAAAATACTCAGTTTTTTGCTTGTTTTCCCTTCTGGAAGCTATTCCGTCCCTATAAGGTTCTATAAATATAATTTTCCTTAAATCGATATTATTAGTACGCTTACTTCCTGTGAAAACCAGCCTTTTATTTGTTAAAGTGAGCATTCCCTGATCTACAGTTCTTAATTCTTCATGAGATTCACTGTGTGATGAAAAATTTCCTACTTTAAAAGATATCCCTTTTGCAGCCTGAAAAGTTTGTCCACCATAAGTTCCCCTTGTTTGTCTAACTGCTCGAGGTTCCCAAAGTGCTATATCTGACCAGAAAAGAAAAGCTCTCTCATTCTTTTTTAAAATTATGGGAGAATTTGTATCTGCAAATGTAACTTTTCCATGTGATGCATCTACCAACCAGGAATTAATATCCAGCTCTTGCTGTTTAGCGTCTGAAATCCCACCGTCTGCTATTTTTATCCATTCTCTTTCTGTGAGAACTTGTTTTCCATACTCCTGCCAAACAGGGTTTGATTTATCGTTTACTCTGGTCAATTGATAATTTTTACCTTTTTTCTTGAAGGTAGATCCACATCGTTCACATTCACAGATATGGATTGTTGTAATTCCGAGCATTCCCTTATGATCATGGTAAACTAATGGACCATCCCCACAAACAGGACATTTCTCAATCCATATTTTTTCTGCTTGCAGCCTTTTTTGAGTAAGTTTTTTATTTTCCAAGCTCGTAAGTTTCGCCCCACAGTACTGACAGAATTTTGCTTCTTCGTTATTTTCTTTGCCACATTCTGGACAGAAAATCATTTCATCATTTGAAACCATTTAATCATCTTCTAATCGCATATTTATCTATTTAACAGCCTACTTCCAAAAAAAATAAATAAAATGACAATACCTCTTTTTTTAGTTTTAGGATACTATCTTAGCATCTATTATACTTGGTACTGTTCTTTCTCCACCCATTACAGTAGTATAAGATGTTGGTCCATCATATGTTCCAACTATAGTTACACTCTTATCTTCATATGCACTTAAATCAGAACCTTCTACCAGTATATCCTTCCCTGCTGAGTTCTCAATCCGAAGATTATATCCATCTGATTGTAAAACAGTTCCAGTAACTTTCACGTATGTTCCTTTCGCTATACTTGATCCATATAACTGAACAATAGTAACAGTTTTAGGTGTATCCACTGATGTAGTTGTCTGAGTCGATGTAACATTAGACTGAGATGATTGTGGAGTAGCATTTGTGTTTTCTGGAGATAATAATCCCCCAATTCCCACTATAAGAATAAGCCCTAAGCAGCAAATTCCCACAATGCCAATTAAAGCTTTACCCTTCGTACTCTGTTTACTCCACCAGCCCATTGGCCCCCCAGACGTGCTTTTAGATTCTTTAGGCGCTGATGTGTCTGTGACATTGCTTAAATCAGTCCCACAGCCTTCACAGAATTTTGCAGTGACTTTATTTTGTTTTCCACAATTTGGACATTTTGCCAATTCCTTTGCCTCCATTTTATTTTTTAACTAATTAAAATCCATTTTATGGATTTAACCAAAATCCCCAGTCCAATCCCTGCAATTAAGCCAGTGTAAAATCTCAAAGTATTGTTACTTTCCCTGAATCCAAAAAACTGAGTTAAGCCATCTGAAAATGTTGGTATTATCATTAAAACAGCTGCTAAAATTACTGTAATGTTATACTGGACATAAACAAAATAAACGAAAATATAATAAGAAAATGTCCCTATATAAATCCCCGTACACCGTGAACAAACTGGAAAATAATGATTCCTGATTTTAAAAGTTCTTTCTGGTAATCTATGACATATAAACACTTTAGAAAGATTTGTATCTGAATTATCCATTGATTCCTGCAAGTTTTGGTTATCCATAAATCGACGTACTTAGATTTGTTTCTAATAATAACATAATTTACTATCATTATAAAATAGAAAAATTTATATTTTTAATCAAAAAAATATAAACTTTTAACACGTTAAATATATTAAATATGCTATTTATTTATTAGAAAAAAATAAAAAAAGAAAAATTAAGGATTACAAACCTTACAAGGCACATAACCTGCGTTTATTGCATCCTGTCTTGAATTAAAATATACTTTATGAGATGGACTCATTTTGGTAACCCAATAACAATCTGCATAATGGAATTTTCCAGTATTTGAATTTGCCACATAAGCAGCACTTGCAGATGTTGTACTACTTGAACTACTGCTGTGAGAACTCGATGAAACACTATCTGACTTGGATTTAGAATTTGTAGCAACCGAAGAAGTAGTATTAACTGGTTCTGTTGGTGACGTAGCAGTATATGAAGAATTTGAATCGTTTGAAGATGTTTGTGTATCATTTGAACTTGTACATCCCGATATTCCCACAATTGCCACTATCAAAATTAAAACCAAAATTGGTGCTAATTTTTTCATATTTTTCATATATTTATCCCATTTTAATCTCAGATTTAAAAAAATGAAATTAATTAAGGCCTGCAGATTTTACACGGCCTGTAACCGTGTGCTCTAGCTTGTGCCTTAGTTTTGAAATATATTCTGTTGCAGCGTTTTATTTTCTTCACGTAGCGGCAGGTAATCTTGTGATAGACATGAGAATGAATACTGGCGGCATAACGGTATTTATAAGCCGCCGAAACGGTAGGCGTGCTAACCGGCTGAGCCGTTATCTGTGAATTTGAAGACGCATTCATTGGTTCAAATACAGTCAAAAATGCAATTACGAAAATTAAAGTACTTAAAACTGCAAGTATCCTTTTATCCACTAACTTCACCCCATTTATGCCCATAAAGATCATTTTCTACAGTACATAATAATAATATTTACTATAATCCTAAAAATAGAAAATTTTATATCTTTAATTCTAAAATAAAAAATTTTAATATTATAATATAAAAATTAACATAGTATATTTAACTAAAATAATAAAAAAAAGTTTATTAAGTTATTTATTAATCAGTAAACTGCACTAAAAAACTAATTAACATTCTCTACTGTTTTTCCATTTACTATTTATTTTCGGGGAAATCTATGCACTTTTAAATGGTCCAGCAGCAGATAACTACTTTTTTAAGTTATAACTTATAACAAGTCAGAATAAATTTTATTATTAACCCACCATATAAAAAATCAATTAAAAGTGAGATTAACCACTATAAAGAACTAAAATCTATTTCATTATTTAAACAAAAAATTATTGGAGTTTATTCTTAAAATTGAATATTTTGAACCATTTTAAGAGCATAAATTCCAACCGCAGAAAGTATTACTATAACTAATACATGGTTGACTGGCATAATATTTATTTCCTAAGTTTTCTAATTAATCCATGGAACATTCTACTATTTATTTATTTTTTCCAATTTTTTACCAAATTAGCCCAGTAAAATACGGATAAACCCGACTAAATATACCAGTAGAAATACAATACTTGCTGCAAATAAACCAATGAACATGTATTCCATATTTTTTTTCTCATTTGCATCTAAACTTTCTGGTTTTTCCTCTTCTATATCTTTTTCAGGTTTTTTGACCCTTTTCTTTTTCTTTGCCATGATCATTTACTCCATTTTAAACTTTCTAACCATTTTAATTCAATTATTACACCATCAAAAAAAAGTTTTTTAAAGGTAAAATTTTCATCTCACTTCAAACCATCATAAGTTTAGATTTAAATATGTCAAAAAGTATTAAAATATTTTAAATAATTATTCGAAAATAGAACGAAAAAATATCGTTACTATTTATAATATATCCCACAGACAACAAAGCCCACCAGTACAAGGGCTAGAACTAAAAAATACGGATATAATTCCAATATAGGGGCAGTATCCATTCTTAAAACATCTTGAAATATAGAACGGGAAGTAAATTGAACTCCAGTACTTAAAAAGATCATCATCCCATTTAACTTCAATCTTTTTTTCTCTTTAAGGATAGCCACATACTCTTCATCGAAATTTTCCTTCGGAGTGCTGCCTAATAATCCTGATCCAAGTTTATAGACCTGAGATATTTGTAAAATATTTTTATAGTTCTTCCTATATTTGCTAGCTGCTTTACGCCAGCTTTCTCGTTTAGACTCCTGACTGCAGTTCTTATCATCAGGATGACAGTACTTCTGATTGGGTGATCTAACTTCAAATGGATCACCACACCACTTACAATATCTTATTACAGTGAATTTACCCATAAAATGCACCTAAATTTGAAAAAAATAAAATATCTAAAATTTTTATTATTTAAGATTAAGATATGATTCAAACTGATTTCATATATAACCATCATAAATTTATGTTTAAAATATTAAAAAAATATTACTTAAATTTATGAAATTTAACTGATTTTTTATTTCAAGTTTTTGAGGACTTTTTTTCTGTTAAAAGAACATTGACCCTTTTGGTTACATCATGGAAATCTTTTCTGAATTTTTCAAGTCGTGCTCTTGATTCACTTAATTTTTTCTGTGATTGCCCATTTAATCCTTCTTTTGCTGCATACAGCGATTCAGAGTTGATAACTACAATCTCCTGCATGTTAATCAAGATATTTAAAACCTTTTGTTTTAGTGAACTGCACCGGGATGGAGAATTTAACTTTTCAAATTCATAAAATATAACTTCTATTTCTTTTCTAATAATATCAAGCTTCTTAGAAGCTTCTGAGTTGCTAATCTTCCCTTGAGATTCATTATCTATTATTTCTTTAAGTAAAAGCAATAATCCTCCAGTTTCATCCATACATTTTGCACTCTTCTTTAAAAATTGCCTTTTAGTCAATTCCATCATAGATATACCTCATGAAAAATTTAGGTATTAATACTATGTTTTTTAAGATAGAAAAAAATTTACAATTTTACTAAAATCAGTGAAAATATATACATGTCAAATATGGCTTACTGCCTCATCAAACAGAATCATAGACTTTTCTAAAAGCAAATTAAGAGCATAATCACACTTATGATATAGATCAAGGACATAATAATGCCTATCATCATTTCCCATTAAAATGAGAGGATAACTTCTGCAAACATGAGGCCTGCTGTCATATATTTTACATCTTTTTGCACCATGGAATTTACAGGGGAGATCTTCTTTAAACCGAAAATGCCCAGGATATTCATCATTATCTACTATTTCGTATTTTAAATCAGGATTAAACCGTAATAATATTCCCAATTCATCTTTATGTATAAATATAGGTGATGACTCCTTGCAGCAAGTCCCGCAGTGGCTGCACCACTCAGGATGAGCTGCTGCAATTTCAAAATCAGAAGGGCCGCCGAAAATCTCTAAACTTATCATACCTGCAAATTCAATTATTTCTTTAAGATCCTCTTTTTTAATCCCGCTGTATTTTTTAATTGATCTCTTTTTTCTAAGCCTTTTTAATGCCGATTTTTCAAGCATCTTCTTCTTTAATTCAATATTTTCGCCATAACCCTCTTTTTCTAAAACTTTTTCCTGAATCTTTTCAAACAAGTCCCTATCTATCAATGTATCCCTTAACATATAACTCACCATTAATTCATGATTATGCGAAAACAATGAACAATTCACTGAATTTAATGGTTCCAAGTCTCTTCAAATTTTCCGAATTATTTTACTTCAAGACGCTGCAAGAGTTCCAATATAGTTAGCACCGAATACTGAATTCAAATATCATAATTCAATTTATCTTTAATAATATCATAATTTACTATTTAACCAAAAATAGAAATTATTATTAATATACAAAACGCAATTTTTAATTTTACGCCAACCAATAAATATTGTGTTTTATTTAGAGTAAGGAATGGTAAAATAAAAAACAGAACCTTTACCTAACTCGGATTCAACCCAAATACGTCCCCCATGACGTTCTATGATCCTTTTAACTATGGATAAACCAATTCCTGTTCCGTGATATTCATCCATAGTATGCAACCTCTGGAATATTACAAAAATACGTTCCATATACTGTTTTTCTATCCCAATACCATTATCTAAAACTGAAAAAACATGTTCTCGAGTTTTATCGTCTTTTTTAGCAGAAATATGAATTTCCGGAGGCATCATTTCTTTTTTAAATTTAATAGCATTACTTATGAGGTTTTGAAATATCCTTTGGAGCTGCCCTGCATCACACATTACAAAAGGTAGTGAATTATAAGTAACTTTTGCATTATTTTCTTTAATTGAAAATTGAAGATTATCAATAGCTTGATTCAATATAAATTCACTGTTTACCCGCTTAAATTCATTTTCTTTTGTTGAAATACGTGAATATTCAAGTAAACCTTTAATCTGTTCTTTCATTCTAAGTGCAGCTTCAACTATATAATCCATGAATTCATCCGCGTCAGAGTCAAACTTGCCCTTATAACGACGTTCTAAAAGCTGAGTAAAACTTGCAATAGTCCTGAGAGGTTCCTGTAAATCATGAGACGCTACATAAGCAAATCGCTGTAACTCTTCATTAGATCGTTTTAAATCACCAATTGTCTCTTCAAGCCTGTTTTTGTATTTTTTTAATTTATTTTTTGATCTAAAGCCCGTTAAAGCTTCTATAATTGCAACTGACAAAGATTCGATAATTTCAATGTCTTCTAAACTATAGTTTCCTTTTTTATTAGCTAAAACTATTAATCCAATTACTTTATCGCCCTGTTTAAGTGGAACACATAAAAAAGAATTTACCAGAGGGTGCCCTTCAGGCAATCTATTTTTATCATAATTTAAATCATTTATAATTAGCGGCTCTTCTTCTTTTATGGCCATTTTTAAATAACTGTTGATTTTCATACTTGTAATGGATTTATGAATTTTAGACCGATGAGTTTCATATAATTTTCCTGCAGAAGAGCTCATAATTATATTACCTAACCGCCCATCATCATTAATTTCGGCTATAAAACCCATTTCACTACCAATTAACTGTTCTGCTACCCTGATCCCCACATCTGCAACTTCTTCTTCAGTTTCACTGGTTAAAGACTCTCGAAATATTTTATTAATTCCATTTAATACAGAATACTGCAGTTTAATTTGATTTTCTGCCTTTTTTCTTTCACTGATATCACGTGAACCAAAAACAGCGCCTTTGACTCGATGTTTTTCATCAAAAAATATATTACCTACTATCTCTAGCCAAATATAATGCCCATCAGCATGTCTAAACCGAACTTCCATCCTTTTAGGTCTCATTTCCATAAAACTAATTTCAACAGTACTTTTAACCTCATCTAAATCATCAAAATGAACATAGTCAAATATTGATGTTCCAATGAGTTCTTCTGGCCCATAACCAAGTAACATCTTACCAGAAGGACTGACATACTGAATAATTCCATACATATCAGTTTGACTCACCATATCTACCATATTATCCGTAACCATGCGCAAATGCTTTTCACTGTCATTTAAAGCTTTTTCGGACTCCTTACGTTCAGTGATATCTCGATTAAAGCTGCCAATTATTACCCCTTTTTCGGTTTTTATGGGAAAAGTTATAGTCTGTAGAAATCTGTGTTCACCCTCATCTCTCTGAATTTCATTATCTTCCGGTTGATTTACCTGCGGAATGTTTTTACTGTTCAACAATTGATTTATTTTTGATTTAAGCCCACCATATATTTCAGAAGTTTGTTTTTCTTCTGGAATAATCATATACTGCACATCCCAAATGAAATTGCCCATTATATTTTCCCTTTTAAGTCCGGTTATCTGATTAAAAGCATTATTACATTCGATAATAGTCCCATGCTCGTCTGTTATGATTATTCCATCAGAAAGTTGTTTGATGGTTTCACGAAACTTCTCTTCACTTTCTTTTAAGGCTTTCGCATTTTGCGATGCTACAAATGCTTTATGTTTAATGGCATTATAAGCTTCTTCAAGTTCTGTGGTTCGTTCTTTAACCTGTTTTTCCAGATTGTTACGTGCTTTTTCCAGTTCACTTGCAATCTTTGATTGAGATACCCCAAATTCTTTGATTGCTTTTTCCATTTTTTTACGTTTGGTAATATCTGTATTAATTTCCATGTAGCCCGTTGGTTCATCATTTTCATTTTTTTGTAACTCCCACCGGCTTAAAACAATTATTTTTTCACCATCACGCCTTGTATGAGTCACTTCACCTTCCCAATGTCCATTTTGGAAAAGTTTACGGAATATTTCCTTTAAGGACTCTGAAAAATCAGCTTTAAGCAGATTATGAGATACTTTACCGTAAGCTTCTTTCCTCATCCACCCGTATCTTTCTTCTGCACCATGATTCCAAAATATGATCCTGTCTCCCATGTCACGGACTATAATTGCATCACGAGTAAGATCAAGTAAATCAGCCTGTTTCTGTAATTTTTCTTCCATTTTTTCTTTTTCAGTTATATCCGTGCTGATTGTAACAAGTGTATTACTGTCAGACAAATAGGTAGAAACTGAATAATATTTATTTAACGGTTTAAAATAAGTCTTAAATTTTCCACTTTTACCAGATCTTGCAATTTTACTGGTCATTTTAGAGTGTAAAAATAGGGCATCATTATCACATAATTCAGTTATTGTTTTCCCAACTGCATTTTCATAGGATATAAATTCATTGATTACTGACGCATTGTTTATATATCTAATACGTAAATTCACAACTTCATTAAGTGCATCGCGTATTAATTCATAAACGATAACTCCATCCTGTAAATTATCAAAAATCTGAAAATTCACATTGGATTGAATATCCCCTGGATTATTATTAGTATCTATCATTTATATCCTCATGGGAAAATATATAATAATCAATGCTATTTTTTAACTATTATTATTATGTTTTATTATTAAAATATAACTGACAGTACCTGTAAATTCATATGAATTCTTTATTTCATATTATGTTATCATAATTTACTATTATTTTTATACTTTGTCCCAAATTAGTGTGAATAATTTTATTTTTTTTTATTAGAGTTAGTTCCAATAACCCAGTACTAATAAATCTTGATATTAATCAATAAAATGTTATTATACTTACTAATGTATTTCCGATTTATGTAAATAATCAAAATTATTGGAATGTATAATGTAAAACATTAAATTAAAAATAGACTCTAAAAATATTCAAATAGGTAAAAAGATTTGATATATTTTCGTGGTTTTCAAATATTCCATAAATAAAGATTCTTTATTTTTTAACTGCCATCCAGTACTGAAAATCCATTTATAGTAGAAAATATTATATTTTTTAACCGCACAAGTTAAGATTCTAATTAACTTTATAAAATTAAATCCGCAAGATGTGGATGCTAACTTAATAAAAGCTTGAGTTGAACATGGTATGCTTAAAAAAATTGGTTTAGCTATTATAATTATCATAACTTCGTTCATGGTTTATAGTTTAATTGAACCTTACTGGATTCAAATTGAAGAGGTCACGATAGAATCAAATCAAATTCCTGCCCAGTTTGATGGTAAGAAAATTATTTTTATATCGGATGTCCACATGGGATCATGGCCATTTTTTGACCAAGAAAGAACACAAAATTTGGTCAATGAGGTAAATGGATTGCATCCAGACATGGTTTTACTTGGAGGAGATTATGTAAGCGACGAACCTCCTTATGTCAATTCTTCATTTACAGAACTTTCCAAATTAAAAGCACCTTTAGGTGTTTACTGCGTTTTAGGAAACAATGATCCTCGGAATGAATCTCTTGAAGCTATTAAAAACACCAATATCACATATATTGGTAATACAGGCCTCTGGATTGAATATCATGGAGCAAAGATTAGAATTGGTGGTGTGGGTGACATACAGACTGATACCCAGGATCAAGACTCTGCAGTAGGTAATGCAAATAAAAACGATTTTATGATACTTTTATCTCACAATCCTGACTTTTTCCCGCTGGCTGATAAATCAAAAGTAGATCTCATGCTTTCAGGGCACACTCATGGAGGGCAAATAACCTTTTTCGGGCTTTGGACTCCAGTTACACATTCCCAATATGGAAACAAGTATAGAACTGGAGTAATAAAAGAAAATAACTCTACACTGGTTGTAAGTAATGGTATTGGCACAATTACATTGCCTATGAGGTTCTTTGCACGCCCTCAGATTGTAGTAATAGATTTAAAAAGAACTTAATGTTAAGCATGTATTAATCAAATTTAAACTCAAAAAATAAGAAAATATTGATAGAATCTCCTATCAACTATTTATTGCTGTCCAAATATTAAACTTTTCAAATAGTCAAATGCAGATTGTAGATAACTCATTATTTGACCTAATATTCCACCAGATTGAGACAGCTGCCCTGTAACATTTTGTAGTTGTGATTTAAATCCTGCCAGTTCTCCCTGTACCTGTTGTGAATTCGATATTGTATTTGCAATTTCCTGTGCCTGTGAATCACTGATATTGATATTCAGGTTATTTGCAGTGTTAATTACAATTACTTTAATCTGACTTGCATTTTGTAAATTTTGATTTTGAACTTCATTCTGGACTTGTTCAAAAAGATTAGCTATTGTATCAGGACTTTGACCGGTCTGGTTTGCTATCTGAGTTTCTGTGTATAATGTATCTGTTGCAGCTTGTTTAGCACTGTCAGGGATTTGAGCACCTACTGCAAGTTCGTAAGATTTTAATACACCTGCTAAAGCAGATTCTCCAGAGGATACAACAGGAGAAGTAACTACTACATATCCATTATTAATTCCTAAAGATTTTAGTGCATTTGCATACATCTTAGGGGTAACAACATTTATTTTACTGCTGTCCACTGTGACATTAATTCCATTGCTATAACTCAAATCCACCATAGCACATGAGTATATCTGACTTGAAGAGTAAGTCCTTCCAGTTATATTTTGAGAAATTTCGTTAACTTCAGATGCTGTAATAAGCTTGGTAGTAGCTGTGCTTAAATTTTTATCAGTATGAGACTGGAAATAGTCCATTACAGAATTTTTATATTGAGAATTTGAATTTGTAGCTACGCCTATGGTTACTGCAAATCCTGAAGCACCATATATTGGGCCTATAGTCATTAATACCAGCAGAATCACTGCTATATACTTTTTCATTTAACCACCTCAAATTCAACCTTTAAAAATCTCTGATTTTTAATGCCAGAAAAATCTTCAATTTTTCGACGGCTTTTTTCAGAGAAAAAAGGATTGATCAAAAAATCCTACAGAACTTTCGTTCTGTGGCCCAGAAAATTCTATGAATTTTCGACGGCCTCGCTCAAAAATAAAAACTTTCGAAAATCTATGATTTTCGATGTTTGTGAAGCTTTGCTTCACAACCGTAAAAACCTTCGGTTTTTACATGCCCCAAAATTCTTTGAATTTTGAGGGATTTTTTCGCTGCGGAAATCATGATGTAGTTGTTTACCAAATTTTTCTAATTATAATTCAATGACCTTTAGCACATCCCATGATATAAACTTTTACCAAAAAAAAGAAGTATTGGTTGTTAAATTCAGAAAAAAACCATTCATATCCATAACTCAATTACAATATCATGTTAACTAATTCCGTTAAAATTTCTATAATATTTATTTTAAAAGCACGACTCTGCTTTCATATGCTTTATCTTTAATCTCCAAACCACACTTCTCTGCTACAGAACCTGCAAAATCGTAAATTTCCTGGTTTGAAGGCATATTTTCAAAAGTCAGCCTTTTTCTGGAGTATCCTACAAACATATATGCTTTAATTTCAACGAAATCAGGATTAGTCCTTTTAATTATGTCTGCATATTCGTCCACATTTTGCATATTGTATCCTTTTACACATGTCATTCTCAGAACTTTCCTGCAGTCAAAGCTTGAAAGCAAATCAAGACTTTTATTTAGGTTATCCCATCCATTTTCTACCTGAGGATCGCATAATTTGTTATATATCTCTTTATTAGGAGCATCAAGGGACACGTAAAGCTGGGTTGGTTCTTCTTTGAGATTTTCCAATTTTTCAGGTGTCATCCCATTTGTAACCAGGAATGTGGTGAAATTTCTCCTGTGGAATTCTTCTATCAGGTCATCTATTTTGGGGTACAGCATTGGTTCACCAGCAAGTGAAATCGCTGCATTATTTGGATCCTGAGATTCCTGAAGTTTTTTGGGGTTTGCTTTTTCATTTCCAAAAAATCCGCAGAGAAGATTCCTCTGGGCATCAATGCAGCCGTCAATAATTTCTCCAGGTTCATCAAAATCTCCTTTCCATTGTGTTTGCGTAACTGAAAGATCTCTCCAGCAGAATAAACACTTTTGATGGCAGAAAGGAACACTTGGAGATATTTGCAAGCATCTGTGGCTTTCTATACCATAAAATTTCTGTTTATAACATACTCCCTCATCAAGTATGCTCTTTTTAGTCCAGTGGCATACTTTAGCTGCAGAATGTTTATTATTTCCTACAAACCGGTATCCCATTTTTTCAAGTTTTTTGAGGTTTTCAGCGTTTAATGACATTTTAATCCTGCTTTAATTAAGTGTTTATTGATAATATCTGATTTGATTATTTTACTCATAAATAAACATATTCTAAATCAATTACTGTTCTAGAAGTATATGAAATATTATTCGCGTCTATTTTATATTTGAGTTATTTTACTCACATATCATTTTGCAATGTATAAATTTTTTCAATATCCAAAATAATTTTCATATTACAACACCGTAAAGTTTTATGATTTTATTCAAATTAAAACTGCTTTTTTTGTTAAAATTAAACATAAAAGTAATATAAATTTAGGTTAAATTTCAAATATTTATTATTTTTTGTATTCAAGATATAAGACAGCTTTATACTGTATAAATCCATTAAGATCGCTTTTTGTTAGAATTAGAGCTAGAATAATATTTATTTACTTAAATAGAGCTTAGAATTAACGTACATCTAATTTAATAAATCACCCACCCCAAGGTAACATATTAAACGTTTATGTTTTAAGGGAATGAGGTTTTATGGAAGCCATTCTACCAAAACGAGGAAGTAAGTTTCCTTCTTTAAGATACCTATTTTAAATTAACTTTAAGCTCGCTTTAAATCTAAAAAACAACGGTATAAAGGCTTTTTTCCGACAAAAAAATCAAAAGATTTATATATGCTGTAGGTTGATTTTTGTATTGTCCAAAACGTTCCAAGTAAGTACATCTAGTACTATGGGACACGGAGGCGGTACAATTAAGCGACAAAAATTGTGCGCATTGCTACTAGTAGTAGGTATGGCAGTGGGCATTTGCCCTTCAATAGCAGGGGCATCAGACCAAAATGCATCGGACAATAATGCACAAATTGGTCTACAAGAACATACAAACGTTTTAGAAGTAAATGCTGCTTCTACCATAAAAGTTAAAGTTTGGTATAAGCACTGGTATAAATCCCATGGAAAATGGAGATATGTATGGAAATATTACTACAAATACAAAACCAGTACAGCTAAAGCAGCATCAAGTTACAGTAGCTCGTCTTATACATCAAGTGGTAAAGCAGATACTTTCAGCGACCCTAAATTAAACTCCATAATGAAATCAGCCGCAGGATACGGCTACAGAAGTGGAGTAAGCACTGCCACCGGCTTAGTTAAATATAAAGCTGGTGATTGTTGGGCATATAGTGCATATTTAGACTCTAAATTCAAAGCTGCAGGATACAAATCAAGGGTAATTCAATACGCGACAAGTTATTCCAGCAGGCACAGATCAGTACAGTTATATCAAGGAGGGACATGGAAAACTGTTCCTTACAGGGCATACGGATACAATTATTTAATTGTATAATCCAGTTCAAACTGTAATTTCGAATTTACTTCACTTTAAAATCGTATTTTAGTCCTTGAAACAGGGAAAATAAAGTTTTAAGGGCTTTTTTTAATTTTAGTTTTAACATATCCTAATCAAATTATTTTTTTTGTATAACTTTATAATTACCAAAATATTTTTATATTCTGGACATAGAAATAACATCAATACTATATTTGCTTTTTTGGAGGCTAATCATGAACGAAATTAAAGAAACTCCAATTGTAATTTTGAATTTTAAAACATATTTAGAATCTACAGGAGAAAATGCTCTAAAACTTGCTAAAAGTTCAGAGATGGTTGCAGAAGAAACTGGTGTAAACATAATGGTTGCACCTCAATATGCAGATATTTACAGGATTGCTCACGAAGTGGATATTCCTGTTTTAGCCCAGCATATTGATACAATTGATGCAGGAGGACACACAGGCAGTATTCTACCAGAATGTGTAAAAGAAGCTGGAGCAGTTGGTACTCTTATAAACCATTCAGAAAGAAGGGTAGAACTTTTTGAAATCGACGCTGCAATTAAAAAAGCGGATTCACTTGGATTAAGTACCGTTGTTTGTACAAATAATATAGAAACAAGTTCTGCGGCTGCTACGTTAAATCCTGATTTTGTAGCTATAGAACCTCCAGAACTTATAGGATCGGGAATCCCTGTATCCAAGGCTGAACCTGAAATTGTTGAAAAAACTGTAGAAAGTATCCACAACATCAATCCAGAAGTAAGAGTACTCTGCGGTGCTGGGATATCAACAGGAGATGACCTGAAAGCAGCGATAGATTTAGGAAGTGAAGGGGTACTTCTTGCATCCGGAATAATTCTTGCAGATGATCCTAAAAAAGCGCTTCTGGATCTTGTAAGTAAAATATAACGGAAAAATAAAATTTGATAAGTCAGTTTACAGCTAGCTATCAAAATAAAAAAAATTACAGCAGTACTTATTCATGTAAAGTGAATATAAATTAATATATAAAAAAATTAAACTGGAGAGAAAAAATGTCCCTTCCATTTTATACCATAGATGACTTTAATTTAGAAGATAAAACTGTTCTTGTGAGAGTTGATATAAATTCGCCTGTAGATCCAAGTACAGGTTCTATTTTAGATAACACAAGAATAAAATTACACGCCGAAACCATAGATGAAATTTCCAAGAAGGGTGCAAAAACAGTTGTGCTGGCTCATCAAAGTAGGCCTGGAAAAAAGGACTTTACTACACTCCAACAGCATGCAAAAGCACTTTCAAACATTTTAAATCGTCCTGTGGATTATATTGATGATATTTTCGGCACGGCTGCAAGGGAAGAAATAAAAAGAATGAAAAAAGGAGATATTCTCCTGCTTGAAAATGTCAGGTTTTATTCTGAAGAAATCTTAAAAAGAGATCCTAACCAGCAGGCCGAAACACACATGGTTCGTAAACTATATCCCATTATTGACATCTTTATAAACGATGCATTTGCAGCTGCCCATAGATCACAACCTTCACTGGTTGGTTTTGCGGTGAAACTGCCGTCAGGTGCAGGTAGAATAATGGAAAAAGAACTTAAGTCACTTTATGGCGCTGTTGATAATGCTGAAAAGCCTTGTGTTTATGTACTGGGAGGAGTGAAAGTAGACGACTCCATAATGGTCCTGGAAAACGTTTTAAGAAATGGCAGTGCAGATTATGTACTTACAACAGGTCTTGTTGCCAACATTTTCCTGTGGGCTGCAGGAATAAATCTAGGAAAATATAACGAAGATTTTATTATAAATAAAGGATACATTGACTTTGTGGAAAAAAGCAAACAGCTGCTTGAAGAATTTGATGGGCAGATCAGGATGCCTGATGACGTTGCTGTTTGTGTAGATAATGTAAGAGTAGAATACTGTACTAAAAATATTCCAAACAAACCAATATATGATATTGGAACCAATACCATCACGGAGTATGCTAAATTTATAAGAGATGCCAAAACTATATTTGCAAATGGACCTGCAGGTGTTTTTGAGCAGGAAGGTTTTAGCATTGGTACAGAAGATATTCTAAATGCAATAGCATCCTCTAATGGATACTCAATAATTGGAGGGGGTCATTTAGCTGCTGCAGCTAATCAGATGGGTTTATCTTCAGGAATAACCCACATAAGCAGTGGCGGCGGAGCCTCTATAAATTTACTTGCTGGTGAAAAACTTCCTGTTGTTGAAATACTAACTGAAGTAAAAATGAAAGGTAGAAAATAGTAAACCTTTTATTTTATATAGATTAAATCTTAAATATATATCTCAATTTGAGAGAAATTTTAAACTCCATAGTAACTGTTTAATCATGGATTAAAACTTAGATGAACTGACTTTCTCTTTAATTATTCAAAAAATAAAAAATTTAGATTTAATCGCACATAGTATTATATACTATGAAGATCTAACGATTTGTATTCGCCGGGTGGTACTACCACAAACTATTTAAAGGAATAGACTTATACCTAAAAATGCCTCGGTAGCTCAGTCTGGTGGAGCGCGAGACTTGTAATCTCGTGGTCGCGGGTTCAATTCCCGTCCGGGGCTTTAGGTTACAGGAAATACAACCTAAACGAATTCGATGTGGGACCATAGGGTAGCTTGGTCGATCCTTTGGGCTTTGGGAGCCTGAGACTCCGGTTCAAATCCGGGTGGTCCCACTCAAATATCAATATGCAGCTGGGAGTCGATGATTATATCTTTATCCCGCCTTAGCTCAATTTGGCAGAGCATCGGACTGTAGATCCGAATGTTGCTGGTTCAAGTCCGGCAGGCGGGATTTTGATTATTAATAAGCTCCAAAAAATAGATAACGGAAGACAAAAATTGGATAGAAATAGAAAAGTATATAAGTAAGTATACGTATACCCAATTATACTCTCATTCTTAGCTGCCCTGGTGGTGTAGGGGCTATCATGTGGGCCTGTCGAGCCCACGACTCGGGTTCAAATCCCGGCCAGGGCGTTATCATTGAGGGCCCGTAGCTCAGTCTGGCAGAGCGCTTGGCTTTTAACCAAGTGGCCGCGGGTTCAATTCCCGTCGGGCCCGTTCTTAATTTTTTTACTGGAGGATAAAGTGTGAAAAAAGATATCTTAAAACACAAATTAGTTCCAGAACATACTATTTTGTCAAAATCTGAAATAACTAAAGTAATGAAAGAGTTAGATATCCACCCTGAACAGCTTCCAAAGATCAAACAGGACGACCCTGTTTGTAAAGCAATTGAAGCCAAAACAGGAGATATTTTGAAAATAACACGTAAAAGCCATACTGCCGGCAAGTTTGTTACTTATCGACTGGTATTAGATTAATTTTATTAGTTTTTGGGGTTGAATAAAATCTTTCAAAATTTGCTTTTAAAAATTTGAGGTTTTGAAAGATTTATGAACTTTCGAAAATTTTTTAAATTTTCGAATGTTTACGAAACTTGTGTTCGACAACCCCAAATATGAAATATTTGGAGGAATTTAATGGGGAAAAATGCATGGGGACTGGTTGATGCATTTTTTGATCAGTACAATTTGGTAGACCATCATATAAAATCCTATAACGACTTTGTAGACCACCGAATACAAGATATAATCGATATAACTGAACCTATTGTGCTCGAACAAGGCGAATACAAAGTAGAAACAGGCAAATTAGAGATTAGAAAACCATTTATTAAAGAAGCTGACGGATCAAAAAGTGTAATATATCCAACAGAAGCAAGACTTAGAAATTTAACTTATTCTGCACATATGTATCTGGAAATGGCCCTCATAAAAGAAGGAGAACCAAAACCAGATTTAGAGAAAGTATATATTGGCGAACTACCTGTAATGCTTAAATCCAACATATGCCACTTAAATGGATTAAACGAAAGAGAATTACAGGAAAAGAAAGTCGGAGAAGATCCACAAGATCCCGGCGGATATTTCATTGTAAATGGTTCTGAAAGAGCTATTGTAACAATGGAAGAAATAGCACCTAACAAAATCATTCTTGAACGTATAGGCGAAAGAGAAGATAGACGTGCTAGAGCTATTGTAACATCAATTAAAAGCGGATTTAGAGCTCGAATAACTTTAGAATACAGAAAACCTAGGAAAAAAGGAGTATTCCTGAGAATATCATTCCCATATGTTCCAGGAGAAATACCTCTTGTTGTTTTACTACGTGCGCTTGGGCTTGAAACTGATGAAGAATTAGTAACAAGTGTTTCAGATGAAAATGATATACAGTTCCTTTTAATAGACGATATCCAGACTTCAGAAGTAATGACCAGATATGACGCTGTTAAATACATCGGTAACAGGGTCGCAAAAGGTATGACTGAAGAGTACAGGATCAAAAGGGCTGAAGATGTAATAGACAGATATTTATTACCTCACATGGGCGTTGACCCTGAAAACAGGGCGGATAAAGCCACATATTTAGCTGAAATGACAGAAATGTTGCTTCAGGTTATTTTTGAAACTCGTGAACCACACGATAAGGACCATTACGCTAACAAAAGGCTCAGAGTATCTGGTGACCTTATGGAAGACCTATTTAGAGTCGCATTTACAAGTTTAACCAGAGATATGACATATCAGCTTGAGCGAAGCCTTGCAAGAGGAAAAGAACCTTCTGTAAAGCAGGCTGTAAGGTCTGATGTACTTACAGAAAACATAAAACATGCTATCGCTACAGGAAACTGGGTTGGTGGAAGAGCTGGTGTAAGCCAGTTACTCGACAGAACAAGTTATATGGGAACATTATCTCACCTTAAAAGGGTTGTTTCACCTTTAAGCAGGAGCCAGCCTCACTTTGAAGCTCGTGATTTGCACCCAACACAGTTCGGGAAAATATGTCCAAACGAAACCCCAGAGGGACCAAATTGTGGGCTCGTTAAAAACCTTGCACTTCTTGCAAAGATATCTGAAGGGTCAGATCCAACTGAAATTGAAAATGTAATTAAGAAAATGGGAGTTTTAAGTTCCAAGTAAAGGGGTTAAAGCGTGAAAAAGTGTAAAATTTACATTAATGGTAAGCTCATAGGAGCTTGTGACGATCCAGAGGACTTCGTAGAGCAAATGAGGGAAAAAAGGAGAAGCGGCGAAGTCTCTCATGAAATGAACATTACTCATTATCCAGAAACTGATGAAATCTATATATTCAACGATCCCGGAAGGACAAGAAGACCTCTTATAGTAGTTAAAAACGGTGAATCAATGCTCAAAGATGAGCATATTGATGCTATAGAAGCTGGCGAACTTGGATGGGACGATCTCATAACCCAAGGTATAATTGAATATTTAGATGCTGAAGAAGAAGAAAACACATATATTGCCATGTTTGGGGATCATATAACAGAAGACCACACTCATCTTGAAATTGATCCTTCTACAATGCTGGGAATATGTGCAGGTATTATTCCTTATTCTAACCACAACTCATCCCCAAGGAATACAATGGAAGCAGGGATGACAAAACAGGCTTTAGGGCTTTACGTTTCTAATTTTGCTTTAAGAACAGATACAAGAGCTCACCTTTTACATCAACCTCAAGTTCCTTTAGTTAAAACAAGGTCAATAGATGCAACTAACTACGATGCAAGACCTTCAGGTCAAAACTTTGTAGTTGCAGTTATATCCTACGAAGGGTACAACATGGAAGATGCATTGATACTTAACAAAGCATCCATCGAAAGAGGGCTTGCAAGATCATCATTCTTTAGATCATATGAAGCTTCAGAAAGAAGGTATCCTGGTGGACAGGAAGATAAATTCGAACTACCAGAAAAAACCGTTAGAGGACACAGAGGAGAAGAAGTTTACAGGTACCTCGACGAAGACGGTATAATAAATCCAGAAGTTGAAGTTAAATCGGGTGATGTTTTAATAGGTAAAACTTCTCCTCCAAGGTTCCTTGAAGAAATAGATGAATTTGGAACAGTTGCAGAGAGAAGACGTGAAACATCCATCACTGTAAGACATGGTGAAAAAGGTGTTGTTGATGCTGTAATGGTTACAGAAACTGTTGAAGGAAGTAAACTCGCTAAGATAAGAGTTCGTGATCAGAGGCAACCTGAATTTGGTGATAAATTTGCATCAAGGCACGGACAGAAAGGAGTTGTTGGACTTATAGTTTCACAGGAAAACATGCCGTTCACAGCAGACGGTATCGTTCCAGATTTAATGGTAAACCCACACGCTATCCCATCAAGGATGTCTGTTGGTCAAGTTATTGAGATGCTTGCTGGAAAAGCCGGTGCTATGGAAGGAAGAAGAATGGATGGAACTCCATTTACTGGAGCAGACGAAGAAGGTTTAATTAAAGATCTTCTTAAAGAAAACGGGTTCGAAACAGCCGGACGTGAATCACTATACAATGGAATAACCGGTGAAAGAATAGAAGCTGAAATATTTATAGGGGTCGCTTTCTACCAGAAATTACACCACATGACTTCTGACAAAGTATATGCAAGGTCAAGAGGACCGGTACAGGTTTTAACAAGACAACCTACAGAAGGAAGGGCAAGAGAAGGTGGTTTAAGGTTTGGGGAAATGGAAAGAGACTGTCTCATTGCTCACGGTGCAGCACTTGCACTTAAAGAAAGGCTTCTTGATGAATCAGATAAGTACGAAGCAATTGTATGTTCCGAGTGCGGAATGATTGGAGTTTATGACAGAATAAGGGGAAGAAAATACTGTCCAATATGTGGAGATTCAGAATCATTCCCTGTAGAAATCTCTTATGCGTTTAAATTACTTTTAGATGAGCTTAAGAGTTTATGCATATTCCCAAAACTCGTGCTTAAGGATAAAGCATAATCAAAAATCAACATCATTAATTTATGGGTTTAAAATTTAAAAAAAATAGGAGTGAATATTTTGCAAGGAATTTTAAAGAAAATTTCCCAGATTAACTTTGGTCTGATGTCTCCGGATGACATAAGAAAAATGTCAGTTACCAAGATAGTAACTCCAGATACATACGACGAGGATGGATATCCAATAGAAGCGGGGCTCATGGATCCAAGGCTCGGAGTTATTGATCCTGGACTTAAATGTAGATCATGCGGGTCAAAGGGAGGAGACTGTCAAGGACACTTTGGTCACATAAATATTGCAAGACCAGTAATTCACGTGGGTTTTGCAGACACCATCCACAAAATTTTAAGGTCAACCTGTAAAGAATGCTCAAGAGTATTGCTTACAGACACAGAAATTGTGGACTACAAAGATAAAATTGACACTTTAGTTAAAAATGAAGAAAGTTTAACCGATATCATAAAAGAAATTTACACTGTCGCAAGACGTGATAAATGCCCTCACTGTGATGCAGAACAGGAAGATGTCAAAATAGACAAACCAGTGTCTATTGTAGAAGGTAATTACAAATTAACTCCAAGTGAAGTAAGAGAAAGGCTTGAAAAGATCCCAGATGAAGATCACATGCTTTTAGGAGTAAATCCAAAGGTTGCAAAACCTGAATGGATGGTTTTAACTGTTTTACCAGTTCCTCCAGTTACTGTAAGGCCATCCATAACTCTAGAAACAGGAGAAAGGTCTGAGGATGATTTAACTCACAAACTTGTCGATATTTTAAGAATCAACCAGAGACTAAAAGAAAACATGGAAGCTGGTGCTCCTCAACTTATCGTTGAAGATTTATGGGAACTTCTCCAGTACCACGTTACAACTTATTTTGATAATGAAGCATCAGGTGTACCCCCTGCAAGACACAGGTCCGGAAGGCCGCTCAAGACACTTGCACAACGTCTTAAAGGTAAAGAAGGACGTTTCAGAAGTAACTTATCTGGTAAGAGGGTTAACTTTTCAGCGAGGACTGTTATATCTCCTGATCCAAATATAAGTATAAACGAAGTCGGTGTTCCAGAAATGATTGCAAAAGAAGTTACAGTACCAATATATGTAACTCCTTGGAACATGGAAGAAATGAAAGAATACATCAGAAACGGTCCAAATGTGCACCCTGGAGCAAACTACGTGGAAAGACCTGATGGAAGGAAAGTGAGAGTATACGAAGAAACTAAAGAAGCAGTAATTGAAAGATTAGAACCTGGTTTCAGAGTAGAAAGACACTTAATAAATGGGGATATTGTACTGTTTAACAGGCAGCCTTCACTTCACAGGATGTCAATGATGGCACACGAAGTTAGAGTTTTACCATACAAAACATTCAGACTTAACTTATGTGTATGCCCTCCATACAACGCTGATTTTGACGGAGACGAAATGAACATGCACGTTTTCCAGACCGAAGAATCACGTGCAGAAGCTAAATCATTAATGAGAGTTCAAGAACACATCTTATCTCCAAGGTTTGGTGGACCAATTATTGGAGGAATTCACGATCATATATCTGGAGCATATCTACTAACTAGATTAGGCTCAGAGTATGAAGAAGATGAAGTATTCCAGATAGTAAAACGTGCTAGAATGCCATTACCAGATCCAAAAGGGGAAAAATGGACTGGAAAGGAAATATTCTCACTACTACTCCCTGAAAATATGAACATGGTCTTCAAAGCAGAGATCTGCAGGAAATGTGACGAATGTCTGAAACAGGAATGTAAAAACGACGCTTATGTAGTCATAGAAGACGGACAACTGAAAATGGGTGTAATTGATGATAAATCATTCGGATCATTTGCAGGAAATATTCTTGATGCAGTAGTTAAAGAGTACGGTACCGACAGTGCTAGGGAATTCTTAGATTCTGCAACCAAACTTGCGATTTCTGGAATTATGACAAGAGGATTTACAACAAGTACAGCAGACGAAGAAATTCCTCAAGAAGCACAGGACAGGATTGAAGAACTTTTATCCAGATCCGAACGTAAAGTTGAAAATCTCATTGAAGCTTACAACAACGAAGAACTTGAAGCACTCCCTGGAAGAAGTCTCGAAGAAACACTCGAGATGAAAATAATGCAGGAACTGGGTGAAGCAAGGGACAAATCAGGGGTAATTGCAGAAAGTTACTTTGACATCAACAAGAACCATGCAGTAGTCATGGCACTTACAGGTGCAAGGGGTTCCATGCTTAACCTGACTCAGATAGCGGCTTGTGTAGGGCAGCAGTCTGTCCGTGGTGGTAGGATCGACAGGGGTTACAGTGAAAGAACACTTCCTCACTTTAAGAAAAGAGAATTAGGTGCAAAATCACGTGGTTTTGTACACTCAAGTTACAAATCAGGGCTTGACCCACTGGAATTTTTCTTCCACGCTATGGGTGGTAGAGAAGGTCTTGTAGATACAGCTATACGTACCGCACAGAGTGGTTACATGCAGCGTAGGCTTGTAAATGCTTTGCAAGATTTAAGCGTCAGACCAGATGGAACTGTAAGGGACAACAGAGGAGTTATTATTCAAACTGTGTACGGTGAAGATTTAGTTGACCCTGCAAAAAGTGATTACGGAAAAATAGTTGATTTAGATAAGGTAATCGATGAGATAAGGATTAAAACCAGTAAATAACATTTACTGTAATCCTGTTTAATATTTTTGAGTTTTATAAAAATTTAAAGTAGTTGGGTGGTTTCGTGCCAGAAGAACGTGTTATGAAAATCATAAAGAAGAAAAAAGCTAATTTTCCTGAAAGTTTAATTGATGAAATAGCTGCTGCCGCCGAAAGACGCGAGTTAAGTGATAAAGAACTTGGAGAACTAATAGACAGAATCATAAAAGCATATGAACGTGCTAAAGTGGAAGATGGTGAAGCAGTAGGTACAGTAGCAGCACAATCTGTGGGAGAACCAGGTACCCAGATGACAATGAGAACATTTCACTATGCAGGGGTAGCTGAATTAAACGTTACACTCGGTCTTCCAAGGTTAATTGAGATCGTTGATGCAAGGAAAAAAATATCAACTCCAACCATGGCCATATATTTTGAAGAAGAATACATGGATGATGAGGAGTTTGTAAGAAGAATAGCCAACCAGATTGGTAAAAGCAGCATGAATGACATTTTAAAGAATTTTAATCTTAATTACGCCGACATGAATGTTATTGTAGAACTTGATTTAGAGAAGATTGAAGATAAAAGATTAGATCTTGATGACATTATGAAGCGAATAGAAAAAGCTTTTAAAAGAGTAGAAATAGATAACAATATACTAAGTTTTGAACCTCCATCACCAAGTATAAGAGAACTGAGACTGCTTGCTGATAAAGTTCGCGACCTTCAAATCAGTGGTGTAAAAAATATCGGAAAAGTAGTTATAAGTAGAGAAGGTCAAGAATGGGCTATACACACAGAAGGTTCAAACCTTGGATCCGTTTTAAAAATGGAAGGTATTGACAAAATCAGAACCACTACAAATGACATACACGAAATAGAAAAAGTTCTGGGAATAGAAGCAGCCAGAAATTCAATAATTAAAGAAGCACAGACTACAATGGAAGAACAAGGTCTTACAGTAGATGTAAGGCACATTATGCTTGTTGCAGATATGATGACTGCAGATGGTTCTGTAAAATCCATAGGTAGACACGGTATAAGCGGTGAGAAAGCAAGTGTCCTGGCAAGAGCTTCTTTTGAAGAAACTGGAAAACACCTCTTACGAGCCAGCATAAGAGGAGAAATTGACCACCTCACCGGAATAATAGAAAATATTATAATTGGACAGCCAATACCACTTGGAACAGGTTCTGTTGGCGTCGTTATGAAACCAAGATCATAAAAAAAGATGAGTTCATACTTATCCAATAATTCATGATAAACGAGAGAATAGGAGGCAACACATGGACGTAGATAGAGGAATTAGGGTTGCTGTAGATACAGGAACCGTTACATTAGGGTCTGACAAATCAGTTCAGGCTTTAAAATTAGGCAAAGGAAAACTGGTGATCATTGCAAGTAATTGCCCTGAAGAAACTAGGGAAGATGTAATGCATTATTCAAAATTATCAGATATTCCTGTTTATACATATGAAGGTTCAAGCGTAGACCTTGGATCTGTATGTGGTAAGCCATTTACAGTAGCTACGCTTATTATAAGGGATCCTGGAGATTCCACAATATTAGAAGTTATGGGGTAATTTCTGTGACTATAAAATTTACAACAAATGAAATAAGATACATAGCTCTCTTTGAGAGCATGACTGGTGCGATGGTCAAAGATTGTATTGTTGACGATGAAAGTGCAAAAATAACTTTCCTTGTAAAAAAGGGAGATATGGGACTTGCAATCGGAAAAAGAGGCAGTACAGTGACTAAAGTCCAGAAGACAGTTGATAAAGGTGTCGAAGTCATAGAACATTCAGAAGATCCTGTAGAATTTATTACAAATCTTATGGCCCCAGCCAAAGTTAGAAGTATCCGAATACTTCAAAAAGAAAATGGTCAAAAAATCGCCACTGTAGAAACAGATCCTAGAAATAAAAGGACTGCTATAGGAAAAGGCGGTAAAAATATAGAAAGAGCAAGACTACTGGCAAAAAGACAACATAATATAAACAACATTGTAATAAAATAATCTAAATAATCCATTTATAGTATTAATAGATTAATGTTAAGTAGTTTAAACTGTATTTTGCAAGTAGTATAACAAATGATAATGAGGAGGAATCACGTTTGCCGGGACTTTTTGCAGCAAAAAAACTTAAAAAAAATAGACAGAACTTCAAATGGAAGGATGTTGAATACAAAAGGAAAGCTTTAAGATTAGACGTTAAAGCAGACCCATTAGAAGGCGCACCTCAAGCAAGAGGAATCGTAATTGAAAAAGTAGGTATAGAAGCAAAACAGCCTAACTCTGCTATACGAAAATGTGTAAGGGTTCAACTCATCAAAAACGGGAAGCAGTTAACTGCATTTGCTCCTGGAGATGGTGCTATCGGATTTATAGATGAGCACGATGAAGTTGTAATCGAAGGAATTGGTGGCCCTTCTGGAAGATCCATGGGTGATATTCCTGGAGTAAGATGGAAGGTTACAAAAGTAAATAATGTAGCCTTAGAAGAAATGGTAAAAGGTAAGATAGAAAAACCTGTAAGATAATCATTTTGATATTTAGTATATAAATCGTTAGATTAACGACTTATTTACTATTTGCACCAAATAAATAAAACGAAAACCAGTGAGGTAATTTCATGAGTAAAGTTTTTGATAAATGGGATTTAGAAGAGGTGAAAGTTGAGGACCTAGGTCTTGTAAATTATATTTGCTTAGACGAAATATTAGTTCCACATACCTTGGGAAGACACGTCAAAAGACAGTTCGCCAAATCAAAAGTTTCAATCGTTGAAAGATTAATGAATAAAATCATGAGGACACATATAAACTCAGGTAAGAAAAACAAAGCTTACAGTATCGTAAGAGATGCATTTGAAGTTATAAATAAACGTTCAAAAGAGAATCCTCTACAAATATTAGTTAAAGCCGTTGAAAACACTGCCCCACGAGAAGAAATTACAAGGGTAAAATACGGTGGTATCGGATACCAGGTAGCGGTAGATATAGCACCTCAAAGAAGAGTAGACTTAGCAATTGGGTTTATAACAAGAGGAGCTATGCAGTCTGCATTCAAAAGGAAACGATCAGCAGCAGAATGTTTAGCTGATGAATTATTACTTGCAGCTGAGTATGATACCAGAAGTTTTGCAATTGGAAAGAAAGATGAGAAAGAGCGAATTGCAAGATCTGCACACTAAACTTTAAATTTTTTAAATTAAGTAGATATTACGGCATATATATTAAAAAGATGAATCTATTCAAGTCTAAACTGTATTCTAAACTTAGGCCAAAATATATAAGTTACTAATATATACTATAAAGATAGGGCATATCAATCTATTATTATATTAAACTAGTAATCTAAAATGCCTTAAAAATATCTGCTTTTTAACTATTTTATAATTACCAGGTGATTATAGTGAGTAGACGGACTAAAATGATTAATAAGATTAAAGAATTGATGTACCAGCCCAAAAATATAAGAAATATTGGGATAGTTGCCCACATCGATCACGGGAAAACAACCCTTTCGGACAACTTACTTGCTGGTGCAGGAATGATATCCACCGAACTTGCGGGAGATCAGAGATTTCTTGATTTCGACGAGCAAGAACAGGCAAGGGGTATCACCATCGATGCAGCAAACGTGTCAATGGTACACAAATACAAAGATTCAGAATACCTGATTAACCTTATAGATACACCAGGTCACGTTGACTTTGGTGGAGACGTAACACGTGCAATGAGAGCTGTAGACGGTGCAGTAGTAGTAATATGTGCTGTTGAAGGAATCATGCCTCAAACAGAAACTGTACTAAGGCAAGCTCTAAAAGAAAACGTAAAACCTGTTTTATTCATTAACAAGGTTGACCGTCTCATAAACGAGTTAAAATTAGACTCCACTGAACTTCAACAGAGGTTCATAAAAATCATCGCTTCTGCAAACAAGATCATAAGATCAATGGCTCCAGAAGAACTTAAAGACGACTGGCTTGCCAAAGTAGATGATGGAAGTGTAGCATTTGGTTCTGCATACCATAACTGGGCTATAAATGTCCCAATTATGCAGCAAACAGGTATAACTTTTAAAGATATTTACCAGTACTGTAAAGACGAAAACCAGAAAGAATTAGCTCAAAAAGCACCAATTACTGAAGTTTTACTGGATATGGTTATAGAACATTTACCAAGCCCTGAAGTATCCCAGAGATACAGGGTACCAGCAATCTGGGCCGGAGACATCGAAAGTGAAGAAGGACAAGGTATGTTAAACACAAGTCCAGATTCACCACTAGCTGTAATGGTTACAAACATCAGTATAGATAAGCATGCAGGTGAAATAGCAACTGGCCGTGTTTACGGTGGAACAATAGAAAAAGGTACTGAAATCTACATGGTAGGTTCACATGGTAAAGCAAGAACCCAGCAGGTAGGAGTATACTTCGGTCCAGAAAGGATCAACACCGACAAAGTTCCAGCAGGAAACATAGTTGCAATAACCGGTGCAAGAAATGCTGTAGCTGGGGAAACAATCTCCGAACCTGGAAGGAAAATTAAAGCGTTCGAAGGATTAGAACACATTTCAGAACCAGTAGTTACAGTTGCTGTTGAAGCTAAAAACACCAAAGATCTTCCAAAACTCATAGAAGTTTTAAGACAGGTCGGAAAAGAAGACCCAACAGTACGAATTGAAATTAACGAAGAAACTGGTGAACACCTCATAGCAGGTATGGGTGAACTTCACCTTGAAATTATCACTTACAGAATCGACCAAAAAGGTGTAGAAATAGAAACTTCACCACCAATCGTTGTATACAGAGAAACAATCGCCGGCAAAGCCGGACCAGTTGAAGGAAAATCTCCTAACAAACACAACAGATTCTACATTGAAATCGAACCACTAGAAGACACACTATTCCAAGCCTTACAACAGAAAAAAATTAAAGAAGGCAAAATAAAAGGAAAAGAAGAAGTTGCAAAATTCCAGGAATACGGCCTTGAAAAAGAAGAAGCGAGAAAAGTCTGGGATGTACACGAAAGAAGTTTATTCATAAACATGACCCGTGGTATACAGCACCTTGACGAAATCAAAGAGCTTTTACTTGAAGGTTTCGAAAGCGCACTCGACGACGGCCCAATCGCAAGAGAAAGAGTCATGGGTATAAAAATAAAACTCATGGATGCAAAGATTCACGAAGACGCAGTACACAGAGGTCCAGCACAGGTTTTACCTGCTATAAGGAAAGCTGTATACGGAGCTATCATGATGGCCAACCCAACATTACTCGAACCGCTACAGAAAGTATTTATCAACACTCCTCAAGACTACATGGGCTCAGCAACCAGAGAAGTACAGAACAGAAGAGGTCAAATTGTCGACATGCAGCAAGAAGGTGACATGATGACCCTCGAATCCAAAGTACCTGTTGCAGAAATGTTTGGATTTGCGGGAGACATAAGATCTGCCACAGAAGGTAGATGTTTATGGTCAACAGAAAGTGCAGGTTTCGAAAGATTACCTGCAGAGCTTCAAAAACAAATTATAAGACAGATAAGAGATAGAAAAGGATTAAGTCCTGAACCATACGGACCAGATCACTACTTAGGATAAATAAGTTTCACAGCTAATTATCCATTATCTCATCTTTTTTATTTTGAAAATATGAAGCCAAACCATAAAACTTAATAGAGATTATCCCAAAATATTGGTATTCTCAAACTAATCAGTATATGATTTTGAATGGAGTGACGGAAATTTTCGTAAATTTCCTGAACCCAAAATTTTTGGAGGTTGAAGAAAATCTCATTTGAGATTTTCGAAACCGGGGAAACTTGTTTCCTCGGCCGCAAAACTGTCAAAATCAAAGATTTTGACGCCATGAAAATTTTCAATTTTCACAGGCTTTGTTTTGCGGGCCCCAAAAATGAAAATTTTTGGAGGTTAATTAAATGGCAAAAGGAAAAGAACACATAAACTTAGCGTTTATTGGACACGTAGACCACGGTAAATCTACACTTGTTGGACACGTATTACTTCAGTCTGGAGCTATCGCAGAGCAGCAGCTCTCAGATGGTGAAAACAAGTTCAGATTTGTCATGGATAAATTGACAGAAGAAAGAGAAAGAGGGGTTACAATCGACCTTGCTCACGCAAAATTCGAAACTCCTAAATATGAGTTCACAATTGTGGACTGTCCTGGTCACAGAGATTTTGTTAAAAACATGATTACAGGAGCATCACAGGCTGACGCTGCTGTATTAGTTGTCGCTATTGACGACGGTATCATGCCACAGACCAAGGAACACATTTTCCTTGCAAGAACACTCGGTATCAACCAGTTAATCATTGGTATAAACAAAATGGACCTCGTAAAATACGACGAAGCAAAATTCAACGCACTTAAAGATGAATTAGGCGCACTCATTAAGACCGTAGCATACGACCCAGCTAAAGTACACTTTATACCACTCTCTGCATTCGAAGGAGACAACATCAAAGAAAACAGTGCAAACACCCCATGGTACAAAGGCCCTGCGCTCGTACCTGCACTTGACGAATTCTCCGCACCAGAAAAACCAACTAACTTACCATTAAGGGTACCTATTCAGGATGTTTACTCCATTACAGGGGTCGGAACCGTACCTGTTGGAAGAATAGAAACTGGTATAATGAAAAAAGCGGACAATGTTATATTTGAACCAGCTGGAAAAGCTGGAGAGGTTAAATCTATCGAGATGCACCACGAAATGATGGACTCCGCAGAACCTGGGGACAACGTCGGTTTCAACGTAAGAGGTGTCGGTAAAAACGATATCAGAAGAGGAGACGTAGCAGGACACACTGACAACGCTCCAACCGTTGCAAAAGAATTCACAGCACAGATTGTTGTTATGCAGCACCCTGGTGTTATCACCGTCGGTTACACACCTGTATTCCACTGTCACACAGCTCAGGTCGCATGTACTTTCTTAGAATTAGTACAGAAAATGAACCCTGCAACTGGTGCAGTTGAAGAAAAGAACCCTGACTTCCTCAAAACAGGTAACGCAGCAATCGTTAAAGTTAAACCAACCAAACCAATGGTTATTGAAAACGTCAAAGAAATTCCACACATGGGAAGATTCGCTATCAGAGATATGGGTCAGACCGTAGCTGCTGGAATGTGTATTGACATAGTTAAAGCAAAATAAGAATTAGGAATTAATTCCTAACCTTCTTTTTTATATTTTGGAGTCGAAGGAAACTTTGGTTTCCTGAGTCACAAAAATTTTCAATTTTTGGAGAAGATTTAAATGCACAAAGCAAGAATTAAACTTACAGGAACAGACCCAGAAAAATTACAATTTGTCTGCGACCAGTTAAGAAGAATCGCAGAAAGAACAGGCGTTGACATGTCCGGCCCAATCCCACTCCCAACCAAAAAGTTAGTGGTACCAACCAGAAAATCTCCAGATGGAGAAGGAAAAGCTACCTGGGAAAAATGGGAACTAAGAATCCACAAAAGACTTGTTGGAATCGAAGCCGATGAAAGGGCAATGAGACAAGTCATGAAAGTAAACGTTCCTGATAATGTAAGTATAGAAATAGAACTTAAAAGCTAATTTATTTTAATAGCTTTAGAATTATTTTGATTAGCTTAAACTACGTTTTAAGCTTTTAAACACTTTAATTACTGGATGGTCAACGAAGATTTAATCAGTTGATCAAAAAGTATTTAATTAACTATTGATAAATAGAGAAATCTACTCAAAAATCCAATGCCGGGATAGCCAGCCCAACCTTTTTTCAGAAAAAAGGTTGATCAAAAAATGATAAATCGGAAAATAAATAAAAAAAATCCAATGCCGGGATAGCCTAGCCAGGAAAGGCGCGGGACTTGAGATCCCGTGGAGCTTTGCTCCTCCAGGGTTCAAATCCCTGTCCCGGCGTGTAACTTACAGCTACTTTTCTACTTATTTTAAAATATTATCAATTAATCAAAAACTCAAACTTTTTACTTAACCAAATCTAAATCATCTCCCCAATATTCAACATAATATTTTTTTAAAACAAATCAAAAATTTGGACTTATTTATAAAAAAATATTTTACAAAACTACCAAAAGAGGCACTGCATATATATACTGAAACTCCAACAAAGGAATATTTTGATTACGACTAATTAAATGAATACATTGATCTAAATTATAACAAATAACCGACAAGATAAAACATAAAGCACTCCTAAAATGATAAAACCACTAAGAATTAGTATAGATCAAAATTTTAATGAATTTTAACCCCCAATAATATAACTATGGAAATTATGAATTTAACAACAAGTTTAATCTTGTTTCTAAATGTCACGCTACTATCTATTTTAGTCCCTGGAGGACCAGTAGAAAACAGAGACTTTGATTACTTAAAGAAGACTCCGATTATATATTATGGATTCAGTATTTTCCTCATATCACTCATATTGATATCACTAGCCCTATGCTATTTTATACTTTTAGATAACCTATGGGCATTTAAAGTTTCCCTGGCTGTAGGTGCGCTGTACTTCATGGTTTACATACTTGACCTTTTAAAAATATTTCCCAGATCACCAACTCCCATGTCAAAAACGTTGATGTTAATTGAAATAATTAACATGATGCTCGCACTGCTTCTGGTTATTTTTTCTCTGGCCAGGCTGTCTATTTAAAACAGCGCCTCTCTTTTATAATAAAAACAAGCCCAAAAAACAGTACCACATATATACCAAATGTTTGAAAGTTGGGGATCTTCCAATTAAAAGTAATGAAATAAAAACATTGGCTCAAACTGTAAAATAGTAAAAACAAATTAAATCGATTTCTTGAAACTTAGGAAAGATCAAGAAAATTTTCAATTTAATCTCAAAAATCCAGTCACATTCGCCGTCCATCATAAAGTAACAACTAAAACTTAATTTCAATCTATTTATCCTAAAAATTAAATATTAACTCATTTTGATTTATTGAGTTTGTTCCTGTAATAATTAGAATATATCGCTCCTAAAGGGTTATGAGCAAGTACTCTATCCTTCACAGCCAGAGTAGTTACTGGTGCTTCTGAATGTTCAGTAAATAATATATCATGACCAATACAAAGGCCAATTATAATATTAAGATCCGTTTTTTTCTTGTTTAGAAATGATGCTTGACCAATAGGGTTGCACATGGTCTCATCACGGGTTTTATCAATTTTATCTAAATCAAACTCTGTTTTATCAATTCCACAGACCTTACAACATGTAGAATATACCTTAAAATGCTCTTTAAATATAGAATATATTTCTCTGGATTCTTTTTCTAATCCAATACAGAATGCAAGTCCTATTTTCTTATAACCCATCTTTTCTCCAAAAAGAATTATTTCTTCTATACGGGTTTTTTTCATGTAATATTCTGCCTCCACAGAAGCGGCAGTTTTAATTAGAGAAATTTCACGTTCCCCATAAAGTTCTTTCATTTCTTCTGCAAGTTTAAGGCAATCTTTTCCATTTCGGCATTCTTTTTCCGGACATACCGCACAATTCAATATACAACCTCCCTATAATACACTTATTTATAGCCAGGTTTATTATTGTATTGCTCTACCTGAAATTTTGGAAAATAAATACAAAAACCTAACTGTAAAATTAAATTTATTATAAAAAAATAAAATTAGTATAAACATGCAAATAGTGCTACAAAAAGAAACGTTTTAATTCCTGTGCAATTGGCTCAGGCTTGCCATAATCTTGAGCTGAGTCATGGTTAAGGCCTTTAAGTTCAATGAGATTAGAATGGGGCAGTACCTCATTTAATGCATCTAAACTCTCTTTTAATAAAGATTGAGTCTTGTTACCTTCAAGCAGTAAAACTCTTGCAGGCACATTTTTGTAGTCATCAAGTGTCCCTTCAGTTTTCTCCACAAGATGTAATTCATCGCGCAGTGTAGGTATAAGTTCCTGATAAGATACATCATCACCTTTAACAGTCCTGACATTTATCCACAGTATAAATTTAACAAGGGGCACCATCATAAAGTCAGGTATGGGCTTAGTAAATTCAACTGAATCCTTTGTTAAGTCTACTGTTGCTTTGGCCACTTTACCTTCCGTTATATTTTTATTTAGATGTTGAATAGTGGTTTTAAACTGCTCCAGTTCAGGCTGTCCAGCGAAAACAAGAGGTTCATAAGCGGCGACTTTACGGATGGCAGGATTAGAAATAGCAGCATGCAGTGCAAAAAGTGCACCGTCAGCCGTTCCAAAGACATAATGTGCACCTGTCTTTTTAAGCAGAGCATTAAGATCTTCGTCTTCCTTTTCTATACTGTAATCTGCACCTACCGGCCCACTCATGCCACGGCCTCTGCGATCTGGGATGTATACAGTAAATTCATCTGAAAGCATAGTTCCAAGCTTCATAAGATGTTGTGACGCATTTACACCACCATGAAGGAGAATAATGCCTGGACCACTGCCCATTTGCCTGTATCCAATTTTAGTACCGTCTTTAGATATCACAGAACCTGTTTCATATATTTGTTTTGCATTGCCCATAAAATCACCCCTATTTTCCAAAAAAGAAAAATTAAAGTAATTTAACTTATTCCAGCTAATTTACTGATTTTTTAACTTGTCACGTTTTGCAGACACATTACTTATAAATTCTGCAACCTGTGCAATCATTATAAACCGATTTTATGTCAGTTTACTTAGATGGTTCTTTATATCCCATAACACATTGCTGTCATAGAAATCACCAGTACAATATATAAACTTAATAATTTAAGGTTTTCATATTTTTTTAAATAGTCCTGTTCAGGAAATAAAACAAAATAAACTTTAACTTTTTGGTTTAAACTATCCAAAAAATGTTATAAAATTGATAATTAAAAAAAATAGAAATTAATAACCATAATGCTACAAAAATTGAGTTTACATGATAATGACAGAGTAACTATAAAATTTACTCATTAAATAAAAGTTTTTTAAGCTCTTTTACATTTAATTCAATTAAAGGCCTTGCTTCAGGCTTAGCAAGTACTTGAAATTGTTCCAATTTAGTTTCAAGATATAAGTTATGCAATATATTCTGAAGTTCAGGAACAGGCATTTCTATGATTCTTTTTATGGTTAGAATCTCTTCCTCACTTAATTTATCAGTATAATCTTTTATTCTGACTTCAAACTCATCTACAGCATTTATATTTAAATTGATGTATTTCTTTATAGCATATGGAGGCATATGCTCAACTGCACGCAGTGCATTCCAAATATCCTTCTCATTAAGTTTTAACCCTAATGTTTCATTCAAATATTTTGTTGCCTTTGCTGCCCTTTCAGAACTGCCTCTTCCATAAACTCGAGATGCAAGGAATGCACTTACCAATATTGCAAGGAATACAAATGGTTGGTTTTGAGGAATGGATGAAAGAGGATATCCCAATGTATAAAATATAATAACTGTAAGTAAAACGCTTCCTGCTATGAATGTTAAAACAGCGAGGATAGCCGCAATTGTTTTATTTTTGATCAAATGACTTCACCATGTACTTATCATTTCGCCATGTATTTATAGTTTAAAGCAGATTTTTTTTTCATTATTTAATAGATGACCCAGATAAAGAATTGACTGTTAATGCATATTAGATACATAAAATCCTGAAATTTCAAAAATCAGATATGTTAATAGTGTACCTCAAATTCAACTCCCATTTTCACGCAATATTCATTCCGCCTTCAAACTGACCACATACTCATAGTTTTCGGGGGCTCTAGTTTTTGCGTTTTCATCAGATACAATTGCAACTTTTTTGCCGAAGTGTTCCAGCGCGGCCTGTAAATGGTAAACTGCAATACCTATACTTATAGTGTTGTACTTTTGAACCCTTGGTGCCTTATGTTCTTTTACAGCATAGGGTTTAGAGCTATAGACATGGATTATATTTTCATTACCTGTAAAAAACCACGGCTGGCTGTTACCTGCAGAAGGAGCTAGACGTGCCGCTTCTACTATTTCATCTGCACCTTTAACTGTACTTATCTCATTTAGGGATTTTCTCTTAAAATCCAAAGCACCCTTTCGATGTAATTCCTCTGGTTTTGATTTTTTAGGGTTTCCAAATGACATTACAATTACAAATTCCAGATCTGAATTTTTCAGCACGTCTTCATTGGGCCTTGGAGAACCCTGCCAACAGCTGCCTATATCATTTCCAGATAAGAAAAGGTCCATCTGCTGCAGCATATAACCTGCATTAACCAGGTAATCACCTTTAGGCTCTGAAAATATAACCATATAATGTGGTGCTTGTTTCTTCTTCGTTTCAACTTGTTCTAACGGTATAATTTTCACTTCAGTTTTGATGTCATTGTACATAGGTTTTAAACTTTTTATATGATTTGAAATTTCTTCTAGAGTTTTTTTATCAACTGGAGTTTGATCATACTTTTTAACCGACCTTCTTTTAAATATCGTACTATAATAATCAGTTTTTTCCATGATTTAACTCCTAAAAAGTTTATTTTGGATTAATTTATATTACTAAATTCAATATTATTAATATGTATAACTTGGGATATAATTGTAGAGACTATTTTGCCAGTGCCAAAAATAGACTTAAAAATTTTTTAATTAATTGCAATTAAATAGCTTAAAAATCATATACTTTTTATAAGAGTATAACAATACGCATTACAATAAAATGCAAGTTTTACCATGAAATTCAACTTATCAAAGGGAAAACAGAGATGATTCAATGAGAAGGATAGAAGGCAAGTTTCAACTGATAATAGGAATATTTTTCTTAGCATATTCTGCTTACCCCTTTTTAACTAAAGCATCCCTTGTACCATACATATTTTTCGCCCCGCTTGGTATCTGGAACATTATAGATGGGATATTTCAAAGAAAAAGTCATCAAAACAGGGTTTATCATCCAGGAATGTGGATTGCCATGGTACTCTGGAGCATGGTTATAGTTTACATCTACCTGTTCCAGCCAGCTTATGTAAAAGATCCGGTCTTTTATATTTACATTATACCATTTGTAATCATATTAGCCCTGGCTGTTTACGAACAGAAAAGGATAAGAAAATACCAGAAAGCAATAAAACCTTACGAAAATGCCATAAAAGCAAACCCTAAAGACACCACTGCATGGAACAATAAAGGGGCAACCATAGCTAAATTTAAGGCATACCCTGCAGCAATCCAGTGCTTTAATAAAGCAATAGAATTAAACCCAAAAGAGGCCGCGGCACTGTACAATATAGGCGTTGTCCTTATGGAACTGGGAAATCTTCAAGAGGCATTGAAATACTATAATATAGCCCAAGATTTAGATCCGGGATTTAAAAATGCCAAAAAAGCGGGCGAAATGATTTTAGAACTTTAATTACATTTAAAAATGTAATTTGCTTTTTTATATTGAATAATTAGATTTAATTCTTTTTTAAATTCTTTAACAATTCTGATTTTGTGTTTGGATTCATTAGGATTTCAAAAAATAAGAAATTAAAGAAATTTGGAATATCTCAAAAATTCATATCATACTGGATTTTCTGCTGGCTGTCCACCACTAATTCCAATCATAGTTATCTTCTGGAGAATAGCTGCCAATAAGAAAAGGAGCATTCCATTAATAACAAGGATTCCTGCCATAATCAAGCCCGGAATGAGATAAGGTAAAAGCATTGTCAAACCAAAAACGATTGCCACAAAGTTCAGCAAAGTCTGGGTAAATGAAAGCTTTTTTGCAATAGGGGGCACTTCACCCAGTTGAGATGAAGGTTTCCTGATTTCATACAGTTTTGGCAGGAACTGTTTAATAAGCAGGATAACTCCCCCCAAGATGTTCAAAACTCCCAGAAATATCCTAAGCACATCAGTTAGAATCCCTGGAACGATGCATGAGAAAATTCCCAATGCCGCAAATACAATTCCTATTAGTATAAGCAGCCATGAACGGTTATACTGACCAACTGGAGTAGAACCCAATGCCATCATCTGAATGGCAATGATGACCAGAAGCAAGCCGAGCTGACCATCTGGAGAAAATGGTATTAATCCAAGGTTTACTGGAAAAAGAAGAACACCAAGAAGTACCAGGAGAACTCCTAATAAAAGCAGTATTGCAGGTGTGAGATGAAGGGAAGTCTCCTGAAAAAAGGCGAAAAGTTTTGATTTACTGCTATCTGAATTCAATTTATTAAGTAAAAGGTCATCCTGTTCTTCAGGATATACCTTCGAAACTTTATGAATACACCATGAAAGATAGAAAAAACTAATTCCATAGATAATGAGAATCAATGCGGTCTGCGGGTCTGTTGTGATACCTGGAAACAGTGTTACCAAACCCGAAATAAGGGTTATTACATAGACAATACCGCAGGCAATTGTCAGCTGCTGCAGTATTCCCGGAACTTTCATCCATGTTTTCGCCTTTTCTTTAGATGCAAAAAGCTGCACAAGAAGAGCAATCCCTCCAGCAAAAAGGATTATTCCAACCAGCATTCTGACGAGTCCTGAAAGGTAACCTGGAACAAAACAGGCCACCATTCCAATGATTGCCGCACATATCCCTATTATAATAAGTGCCCATGAACGGCGGAAGTCGCCGAATGGAGTTTTACCCATAGTAATAATTTGAAAAGATACTATGACCAGGAAAAGGCCGTAAGTGCTGTCTGGAGCATATGGCAAATCGCCAGTATGAATTTTAAACAGGAGAAACCCAAATACAAGCATGAATACTGCAAAAACCATTAAAATAACGACTTCTATGGAAAAATCATATTCCTTTCTCATTTTTAAAAATGTTTTTTGTGTTTTTAAATTATCAGATGCCATTTTATATCTTCCTTAAATAACTAAATGCAGACAAATCATGTATCATTCAATCTTTAACTTACCATATCTCCTGACCACGATTGAAATGAGCAGTGAATATCTTTTCAAGATTATCAGTCTCTTCTACATTAGGTATTTTAACACCACCAATGCTTCCCAAGCCTACTGGTACATAGAGAATGAAATCTAAAAGATCTGCCCCATTAGAAACCTCCTCAAAATATGTGTTGATAGCACTGTGATTTGATTCAGTTTGATCAATACTTCCAGTGTATAAACCATCATTTCCAGTTTTATCTGCATAGCTGAATGCCATCCCATAAAGAGAGCCAAGACTGACTTGATCTAATAACTGAGCACCATAAATATTATTTGATAACAAAGTCCACCTTGCAAGCTGCCAGCTAGGCCACATTCCATTTCCCCAGTTCATTCCAGGAACAAAGGGATCCTCACTAATTGTTTCAGACTTTGACAGTTCATACGCAATAGTGGCGATCCATACCAACAGGTACTCCTCAGAAAAATTATGCCCATGCGGATTCCAGTTTTCATTGGTATATTTGAGTGCAAAATTTGCATTCTGATAAAAAGGCCCTTTGAGTGTTCCATAGTCATCTGTTATCTGAATATCCAAAGCATAGGACATTATGCTGAAACCAGGAGTCCATATTCCCTTTCTTCCATTCTCATCGTAATCAATGATACCATCACCGTTTTCATCAAAACCATCCATGAATTCCTTGAAAATCGATGACCCATTTAAGGTATCATGCGCTTCTGCATAGCTCAAAATGGTTTTTTGCATATCCCACAGCATGCAGCTTGGATTATAATACATGTTCTCCGTCATCAGTTCAATGAACATTGTATTTTCAATTCTACCAAGATGACCTGCCAGAGAAGCCAATGGAGTGTGCGTTACACTGTCCCAACCAGTAACATAGTACTGCTGCTGCCCTACACCTCTATTTTCAACATAACGATACAGGTTATACCTGAAGAGAGGTGAATCAAGTCCTCTGATAGTTATTATATTTTTTCCTTCCACTTTTGCCACTGGAACGTGGTGTACAAACTCTGTGATCCAGTTGTTCTCCTTTTTTAGCTCAATTCCTTCAGACATCAAAACAGTCTTGAAGCAGTATCTAGCGCATAAAAGGTCCATTGCAACGCAGTCAAGGGACGACCAAATATATCCTTCAGGAATTCTGACAGCGATACCCTCAGGGTTATGGTTAAGATTGATCATGTTAATTGAATCAGAAATATGCACCATAAAAACGCCCTGGTCCTGAACCGCCTTTATAACATCTGCCTGAGTTCCAGGCATTCCTGCAGTCTTTGTAACAACATAGTTCCCATTTTCATCCTTCACTGGAAGGTTAGTATCATCATCCACCTCCACAACCCACGGCATATGCGGCAGCTTCCCTTTAAAACTCGGAGTTTCCGAAGAGGGCATTGCATATTCCCATGTATTCTTATGTCCAGTACTTGAGTGGCACTGTGTTGGATAAAGACCTATACCAAGATTTTTAATGGCATTGGTAATAAGATCCTGGGCGTGGATTTTCAGTTTAGGGACGTTGATCAGGACGCACCCCGGATAATCCCTAATATCGTCAGCATTTTGAGGATCACCCCCTATAATTATCTTGTGTATGGTAATCTCCGAGTAATTCTCTCCCTCAGGAACAGATACTGTCCTTCCCATGGATGTATTGTCTAGCTTATTTAAATCATAGACCATTAATCGGTCCTCTGCTTTACCCGGAGGTAAATATCTACCAGCCATACTATCTTCATAGCCTTTCATAGGGTCGTCAGTATGGGACTCTGAATGATGTTCTTTAAGATACCGGCGAACGAAGTAGAAACCCCATCCACCATAGAAATCTCCACAACGCCCTTCAAAAACCGCTTCAGATGTGACTGTTTTTCCTGCTTTTTGGCTAAAAATTGTTGAGCAAAGAAGGGAAGATGTAGAAGCTTCACCTAACGCCATCTGATGGTAATCAATGGAGAGTTTGTCGTGGAACCATCTCATTAAAGCAGCTATTACTGACCAGTCTGTACAGATGGGGGCACCCAGATCTTCACCATGCGTATCTGGTTCAATAACCTGCGGTCCAACGAGGTTAGGCTTAAATAACAATTTTTTTCCATACTTTACCTGTGACTGTACCTCCTCGATAAAATTCGTTTCCCTGTCAAGATAAACAAGTGAATGATCAACATGGGCATAAATATAATCAATTTTTTTCACGATGGCTGCCCACGCATCCCCATTATCCTCATTGATTACCTTCTGAAGCAGTTCAGGAATCTCAGCATATGCTTTTGAAGGATCCATCCTGGCACCACAAACTGGTGATCCCTGTGAATCCGTTTCTTTTTTCCCGATCTCTGAATTTACGAGAGTTCCTTTTCCATAGTATCCTGTTGCATCCATGATATCAACAATCCTTAGAATATTAGAAGTATGATCCTTTCTTTTCGTAAGATTCTCTACGATCATGGGCCATTTGTAATAAAAGCTCCTCTACTTCAGATTTTCCCATGACATAGCTTTTCCAGTATTCTGTATATGGTTCTTCCGGCACTATGATAATCCCTTTTTGCTCGCAAACCCTGTCCAAAATATAGACCGCTGCTTTATCCACGGGATATGCATCTTCAGGAATCTTTGCTTCATCATGAGTTTTACCGTCGATTGATTTTTTAAATATAGGTGTTGCAATATTAGCCGGACAAATGGTTGAAAAATAGAGGCCTTTCTCTGCATACTCATATTTAAGGCACTCCGTAAGGGCAGAGACACCAAATTTTGTAAGAGAATATAACGCCTGGAAGGGGAACGGAATAATTCCTGCAATGGAACTGGTATTGATAATATGTCCAAATCCCTGTTTTGCCATGATAGGCACAGCAGTATGGGCGCCATAAATTACACTCCAGAGATTGGTATCAATAATAGTTTTCCAATCATCAAGTGTAGCATCTTCAAACGGCAGTGTACCTCCAACTCCTGCGTTGTTAAATAAGAAGTCCAAACGACCTGCCTCAGCAACAATGCCTTTAATGGCATTTTCCACCTGTTCTTGAACTGTCACATCCACAATAACTGTGTGAATTCTATCTTCATATTTTGAAAGTTGTCCCGCAGCACCTGCAACCTTTTCAGGATTACGTCCGGCCATATAGACGATAGCTCCTCTTTCTAAAAGCTCTTCACACAATGCATATCCAATACCTGAATTTCCACCAGTTACAATACAAATTTTATCCGCATAATACTCCAAATTACTCATCATACCACCTCTTAAATTATCATTTATCACAATATCTAATTCATTCCAAGATTCTAGCACCAAATGCCCTGAGAGTCGCGTTCCCCTCTGAAAATATAGCATTAGTTATCTTTTTTATAGGTAGAGCAGCGAGGCTGTTGATTATATGGAACTGAGCGGGATTTTGCATTGGAGTCATTTCAGTCCATTTAAGACTGGCATTTCCAATTTGTGCTGTTTCCATTTCCATGCCTTGAGGATAAAGGATAAACTGACTTAATTCTGCCCCCGGAACTCCAACTTTAGGGATATATCTCCACCCAATGGTGTTTAAAGACAAAGACTGTGCTTTTGCCTGTTCAAATTCATCACCAGTCAGCTCCCAGGTAGCTTCAAAATTCATGTTTAAAAAAGTGTTTCCAGCGTAACTGGCAGTGGTGGCATAGTGGGGTTTTAGAATATGCAGGTCTTCAATATCGGCGAAAATTTTAGGAATTCCTGTTTGTTCACGTCCTCCAAGGATAGGTGTAGTGTTGTTTTCCCAGACCACCAGAGAATAGTTCCCATCCAGTTGTTCCTTTTTCCCATTAAATCTGACCGGCGCTGAAACATCGATCAGATTATAGTGTCCGCCCTGCATCCAGTTAATCTCAGTGAATTTGTTGAAAGCAACCTGAATCTCAGGAGACCTTAATTCAAATCCTTCAGGAATATAATTTTCAAGAAGTTTTTGGTCAGTTTCGTATCTTATCAACAGAGCTGTTGATTTCTGGGTAAGTTTGGCCTCAGGGTCAAACTTACCTCCGCCGAAATGAGCCGGCATCAAATATGTAAAATTTTTTTGCGTTTTAAACATAATATACACTCCGATACCAATTAATTAATTAATTTAATAATATGTTATAGTATACTTAAAAGTTTATGTCAGTACTGACAGTAAAAGTTACTCAAATTAATTATTAATAAATTTTAGTAAATATTATATCCAAATTTGAGTTAATTTCCATTATAAAATCCATATCTGATTTAAAAATACACAATACCTCATTTTATAATTAAAAATATTTCATAGGCATGAAATTTTAAACGAATTTTTAATCTAAGTATTTATGGATTTATTGAGATTCAATGGCCCAAATTCAATAAAAACCCATATTCCCATTTTAATTCATTATAAACTCTTTGAAGAGTCTTTGGGTTTATTTGTATTCCAAAATTCAGCCAGTGCCATAGTAAAAAATTTTGACCAAAATTATTTCTGATTTAAATAATATACTTATCATGAAAAGTATAAAAGAATGAGCCTTAAGCAGGCTATTTTAACAAATTTAGTAGAGATAAAATGAGAACTGTTGTTTATATTGCAACAAGTCTTGACGGGTTTATTGCCCGGCCGGATGGAGATATAGAATGGCTAGTTAATATTCCCAACCCAGATAACAGCGACTTTGGGTACGGTGAGTTTATAGCAGGGATTGATGCGATTTTAATGGGCCGAAACACCTATGAAACAGCGCTAAGTTTTGAGCCATGGCCATATAATCGACCAGTATTTGTTTTAAGCAATATTTTAGAGAATGTTCCTCCAGAATTAGAGGGCAAAGCAGAGATTGTTAATGGAAACTTAAAAGATATATTGAAATGCCTTGAAGCTAGGGGAATCAAAAATTTATATGTCGACGGCGGCAGAACCATCCAGTCATTTTTAAAAGAAGATTTAATTGATGAAATGATAATTACCACGGTGCCGATTTTACTGGGTGAAGGTATTCCTTTGTTTGGGCATTTAGATGCAGATTTGAGGTTTAAGTGTGAGAAGGTCGAGTTTATAAGTGAGTATCTGGTTAAGCATTATTATAAGAGAGATAAGATAGAATGGAAGAATAAATAACTTTTATTTAAATATAAAAATATTCAATTTTCGTTAATGCTTTCTGATTTTCTAATAGGATCATAAAATAAAAAAACTGAACCTTTACTTCAATATTCTGAAGCTAATGGACTTTTGATCAACTTTTATTAAAGGTTGATTGGAATAGTAAAGTAAAACGTTGACCCCTCACCAAACTCAGACTCGACCCAAATCATGCCCCCATGCCTTTCAACAATCCTCTTCGCAACGGAAAGCCCAATTCCAGTTCCCTGATACTCCTCTCTTGTATGTAAACGCTGGAATATAGTAAAAATACGGCCAAAATACTGTTCTTCTATACCAATTCCATTATCAGCAATTGAAAACACATATTCATTCTTTTCAGGGTCCTTGACAGCTGAAATATGAATTCTTGGAGGTTCATTTTCTTTTCTAAATTTTATGGCATTTGTAATTAAATTTTGCAACAACAATAAAAGCTGGCTCTCATCACCAAATACCACTGGAAGAGAATCATGCGTAATTTCAGCACGGCTTCTTTCAATTAAATCGTTTAAGTTAACAAGCACATCGTTTAGTTTGGATTCTATGTCTATGGTCCGGTACATTTCCTGTTTTGTTCCGACCCTCGAGTACTCCAGCAAATCCATGATCATCTGTTTCATCCGCACACTCGCATCCACGATGTAGTCCATGAACTCATCAGCATCCTCATCAAGCTTTCCTTTGTAACGCCTCTCCATCAACTGAGTGAAACTGGCAATTGTCCTGAGCGGTTCCTGCAGGTCGTGGGACGTGACATATGCAAACTGCTGTAATTCCTCATTTGAACGCTTGAGTTCATCCAAAAGTGCCTTAATTTCCTGTTCTGCTTTTTTGTATCCTGTGATCTCCGATGCAACACCTACAATCCGAGATATTTCCCCTGATTCGTCCCGGATAAGAAAGGACTGCATCCATACCCATATAATTTTGCCGTCAGGCTTTATTACGCGGTATTCAAAACCATCCTTGGCTTCATCAGCGTTATCGAATCCGTTCCAGATCATTTCAACCGTTCGATCCCGGTCTCCAGGGTGTATAGCTTCGATCCAGGATTCATGGTTTTCATATAAGCTCTGACAGGTACGGCCCCATACCCACTGGTACACCGGGCTTACATATATCACTTCACCTGTTTTAGGGTCGATGACCCAGAACACTTCCCCCATATTCTCTGCTATTTGTCTGAATTTCTCTTCACTTTCTTTCAATGCATTTTCTGTCTTTTTACGCTCAGTGATATCATTACAACTCACCAAAATGCCATGAGGTTCATTTCCTTTTTTAAGTAAAGTTGAATGGACTTCAATCCAGTGAATTTTACCATTCGGTTCTACTATCCTTGATTCAAATGGTTCAACCAGTTCGCCCTTTGCTAGTTTAGAAATCCTTTCAACATGTGCATTCATTTCCACTTCAGGCACGAAATCTAACTCGGTAAAAGGTATGCCAATTAGCTTTTCCCGCGGCATCCCTGCAAATAATTCTGTTTTCTTATTAAAATTTTTAATTGTGCCATCTAATCCTAAGAGAACTGTGTAAGTAGGAGATAATTCAAAAAGAGTTTTATAATTTTTTTGGCTTTCTTTTAAAGATTTGAAAGTCTGTTTGGGAATAATTACATGGCTCCCCATATCTATAACAGATTCTGATTTAGAAAATGATTCAATAAACTCTTTTAAAATATTTTTACTTTCTTTGAGTTCACTTAAAGTTTTTTCAGGTGAATTTTCCCCCATAATTCCATCCTGCGTATTTTTTTATGCATCATTTAAACTCAATTAATCAACATGTTATACGATCTTACATAAGTTTTTTATGACTTGACTTTAAATTAGAAAAAATAAGGAAACAAACCGATTTAGACCAGTTATTTAACTAAAAACAAATAAATAGTTGATTAAAGTAAAAATAGAATTATATAATTATTTTGATTTTTTAAAATCATCTATGCTTTAGTATTTCCAAAAATAATCAATATGCAACCGATATATTAAGATAACCCACTACAATCTATTAAAATGTAGCAAATGATCAAATATTTTGACGCTATTTAATAAGATAATTTGTTTATGTGCTTTAATCCTCTAAAAAATATTTTCAATATTTTTTGTGGCACTCAAACATTTCATGTTTGGTGCATCAAAAACCAGCGGTTTTTGAAGGCTTTGATTTTTTGAGGGAATTTTCACATGTCATTTACTATAAAAATCAGGATTAGACTGTTTACCAGCATCTATCCCCATTTACAAACTTTTCCACACCTTTCTCTTTAAGGACATCTAAATTTTTAATATGTGCATTACCGTGGGTTGCATTCAAGAAATTAAGCTTTTTACAGCTTTTAAACTCGCCGCATTCCCAGCAGCCCCTAATTTCTTTTTCACCACAGCATTTTCTAATTTCACAAAAAGCTGGGCCTCCCCCGTCCCCACAACCTTCACAGGTTAGTCTTTTTAAGGTTTTTAATACATCTACAAAGCTGTCGTAGTTTTTAAACTCGTTAAAAAAAGGAATTGCAGCAAAATGGTCCGCATTCTTTTTAAAATTTGTATTATCGAGTTCTTCATTAAGTTTTCCTGCTAAAGACGCTATTTTTCCATTATAGCCGTAACAGTCCCCACAGTACAGGCCGCAGCATGTAATCAGTTTTTCGTTTCCCATTTTAATCACTGAAATCAGTTTTTTAGAACATAGATATAAAACTATGGTATGCGAAATTCATTAAACTAAAATTACATGCAGCAGTTGCTTAAATATGTTAAAAAATGTTTTATATTTTTGCAACCTGAAATATTTTCAATTATACAAGTATTTAGGGAAAAAACCGTTCTAATTAAAATTTTTAATTCAAATATTCAATTAAATAAAATAGATTCAAGCACATGCAACCATAAACTTAAAAACATCAAAGGGAAAATTCAAGTAAATATAAACTTTAAGGTTGATGAAATGGACTGGAAAATTATAGGAATAAGTGCTTTAATTAATGCAGTTATAACTAGTGTTTTATCGTTGATATTCTTCCCTCTAGCTTTTTTAGGGCCTATTATCGGAGGATTTCTAGCATCTTACCCCAGTGAAGGGTTTGAAGACTATGAAAGAATGGATGAAAAAGACGGCGCTGTTGTAGGGGCAATTTCAGGATTAATTGGTGGTTTAATAATTGCTTTAATACTTGTCCTGGGCTTTGGAAATATAAGTGCCATTGGATTAAAAATAGGGTTAGACAATGTCCTAACTACAGGATATGTTGTCCTTCAATTATCCATAGTTATAAGCCTGGTTTTAAGTTTGATAGGGGGCGTTATTGGGGTTGTAGTCAAAAGGTGACTTTAAACTTACCCAATTATGCCTAAAAAACATTTTTTTCCAAATTTAATTGGTTACTAATTTTATCCAAATATATGCTGCTTACTTATTATCTAATAGTAATGATTTTAACATTAAAAAGAACTTTCTACCTCGTTAATTAACTTTTTGCTAGATTCAATTATATCCAATGCAATTTTTTCATCATAAATATAGCTGTAATCTGCCATTTCTCTTGCTTTCATAGCAGCATCAAAATCTAAGAAAATATCATCACTTATAATTCCATAATTTACAAACAGATTTTTAATTGCAAATTTAAGTCCAGAATGACTCTTTTCCTTGTAACCTCTGCTAAAAAGGAGCCCCCTGAAAGCATGAAACATGGAATAATAACTTTGAACTATGGCCCACTTGTAATTTCCTGATTTAATAGAATTTTCTGCAGATTCTAAATCGTAGCGGGCTTCTTTAAGCTCTTTTTCAATTAGTCCATAATCGATACAAATCTGCACTATATTCCCTTTTTTGTATCGATTATAGTTCATTTGAATTCTCCTTTTTTAGTCAAGATTATTTGTTAAACTAGTTAAATCATTGAAATCATGTCCGTTCACTAGTTTATTCTTTTTGAGTCCCATTGTCCATTACAATTACTGTTAACAATATGAATTACAAAATCTGTTCTATTATTTTATCAGTTACAGAATAATTTTATTATTTCCTATTAAATACAAATGGAAAGACTTAATTATTAGTTTTTCAGAGATTTCATTGAAAATATAAGTTTATATACTGATAGAAATTTCTTCGCTATACAGTAATATGACGAAGCATTCGAAAATCGTAGATTTTCAAGGATTTTAACAGTAGCCTGCATAATTTTCTATTTAAAATCTGTACCATTTACCAAAAAAATAGACTTTCAAATTAAAAAATAGATCATTCACCTGTTTTTTCTTTTAAATTTTTTTCATCCAGCTTCTTTTTTATCCGTTCCAATGCTTTTGCTAATTCAAGGCTCGAATTAATATGATCCGCTATAAAATCAGTGATAAGGTCTTCATCATTAATTTCTTCATTCTTAGCATACCCTATAATGGCCAATAATGATTCCTGCCACGCTTGATATTCCTTTGTAGTTGCAAATTCATTTATCAAGTCATCGTTACTCACATACATCACCCCATTTGCTTAATTTCCCAATCAAGATTATAATAGAATATATTTAAGTTAAATTTTAGGTGAAAACCCGCTAAAAAATTTTAAAACCATTTTATATTACTCTGATTTTTGATAGTAATAATTATTACTAATTTAGTAACAAACTGAGATAGTACAAGATTTAGAATATCCCTCTAGGCTATTAAAAACAACCTTCCTGTTAACCATTTTCAAATAATAAATATTTTAATGGCTTTTATAAAGCCGTATCTCATAACTGATTACTTTTTAACGGTTTAAATCCTTGAAATTATTACAAATTTTTATTTTTTCACCTAAAATTATGATGGTTAACTGTGAATATCGACAGCATTTCCTGAGCCCCCAGCTATCTCATACATTACAGGTAACTTCTAACTCCATTCTTCTGGGGGCTTCAGTTTTAATTTTAGAAGAAATTGATTGATTTCTTTAATCTATTGTCCCATTAGATCCAGCTTAAGCCTTAAAAATGATAATTATTAATTATACTACCCCTCCTAATCCAAAACTATAACATCAATGTATTATGAAAATATGTTATGGATGTTTTGATAATTGAGAATGATCCTAGAACTATTTCAGACTTAAAAACCATTTTAAGAAATTTAGGGCACACAGTAACTGACATAGCTTCAAATGGAGAAGAAGCAGTTCAAAAAGCAGAAATTTTAAACCCAGATCTAGTTCTAATAGATATAAAATTAAAGGGTGAAATGAGCGGCGTGGAAGCTGCAAACAAAATAAATGATCTCTATAAAATTCCAGTTATATTCCTGACTATTTTTATTAAAAACTGCCTGATTAAATCATTCGGGCTACCGGAAGATGCTGTTGTTTTAAGTAAACCTATAAATCAAGGTCATTTAGAATATAGTATTTCAAGAGCTGTTTCAGAGAGGAAATAAGCATTTTAACCCTTAAAAATAATATTTTTATTTTATAGACAACATATTATAATTAATAAAAGTTCAGATTTACATGACAGATAGTTACCCTAAATACAAAAAATTTGGTAAAAAACTTTATTCCATTAAAGAATCTTACTGGATCTCTTATAAAGGAATAAGAACCATGAAATATATGTTCAAGGCTAAAAAAAATAATGAATTAAACTCAAAATTCATAGAAAGGATCATGCTCGCAGTAACTGAAGTGAACGACTGTGAAGTATGTTCTTACGCCCACACAAAAAGAGCTCTTGAAAGTGGGATGAGCAGTGAAGAAATCCAGAAGCTGCTTTCAGGAATTATGGAGGATATTCCTGATGATGAAATTGCAGCAGTCATGTTTGCACAGCATTATGCAGATACCCGGGGAAACCCTACCCTAAAATCATGGCAGCGCATTGTAAAAATTTATGGGATATCCGGAGCACAAGGCATCCTTGGTTCGATTCGTACTATTATGATAGGAAATACTTATGGTATTGCAGGGAGTTCTTTTTTTAACCGGTTAAAAGGTAAGTCTGATCCAAGGAGCAGCTTACCCTATGAGATAAGCCTGATTTTAAGTGCTGTCGTACTTATACCCATTTCATTTATTCACGCTTTAATATCTGACTTATTTAAAAAACCTGTTATTAACTTTAAAATTTAATAAAATACTATCTCTAAACCAAAAAATGGCTGCAAATCTTGAAAATAGAGATAACAAAGCATAATTAAAATATACTGTTCTAATGGAATATTAGGAGGTACCCTGTTCTTTACAGGCATTTGAAAAAAAGGATTATTTTTTCTACATATAATGAGAATAAACTTCCAGATTAAATGTTATTTTTACAAGATATGTAATCATAGCATTAAATTATTCAAAAAAAACATGTAATAATCGTAAAAAGTAATAATTAAGAATTACATAAAGAAAAGTATCATATCTTAAAGGTTGAGTCATGAAATTTCAAAGGGGAAGTATATTCAGACCAGAAAAAGATTACTATAAAGAAGCGGGAATTTTATTGTTAATAGGTTGTTTACAATTTTTTTTGGCAGTTAACCTGGCCGAAACACAGTTTCCAGGCTACAGCGTTGCTAAAAACACGTTAAGTGATTTAGGAGGTACATTACCCCCTGTAGAACCGTCAGCTATAATTTTTAACCTCAGCGTTATCATCATGGGAATTCTTGTACTTGCAGCAGTTTATTTAATCCTCAAAAGTGGAGGCTGCCGCCTATTTTCATCCTGCCTGGCCATTGCCGCCGCAGGTGCTTTAGGGGTAGGACTGTTCCCTTCATATACTGGAAGCGCACATGCATTCTTTTCAGTAATTGTATTCCTATTTGGAAGTTTAGCTGTCATTTTTTCCTATAGATTGGGGTTAAACATACCCATGGTTGTAGTTTCATTAGTAACTGGTCTGTTTTCTCTCATACTAATCATATCATTCGCTGTAAGTTATGGAAATAATCCTTTTGCAGCATATTTAGGTTTGGGAGGTGCTGAAAGGTTTATTGCATACCCCACTCTTTTATATATCATAGGCCTTGGGGGCTACCTTACGAGCAGGGGAAAGGACTGGGTTCGAATAAGGTTCACTGAAGGTTACTGGTAATAGTTTAGTAATTAAAATCCATCACTGTCTACTTATCTATTTAAAATCAATAAATATCTTTTTTTAAAATTAAAGTATAATTAAAGAATTTGAAACCATCTAATTTAGTTTAGATACTAAAAACATTAAAAAAAAGTTACAAACTAACACAGCTTTAAAAATTAAAAAATAGAATATTCAGCACGTCAAAAGCAGTAATAGATCCTATTTGGAAATTTTCTCCTTATCATGCGTTCTAGAACTCATTCTAGCCGTAAGTATTTTTTTAGCCCTTAAAAGGTTTTCATCAGGGTTTTCGGATTTTTCAATCGCATCTTCAACTTCCTTAAGCACTTTCTTAAAGTCTTTACCTCTGCTTTCACGCGCCTTTTTTAAAAGGTCTTTAGATCCATAACCTTCTTCCATATTTCGAGGTGTCATTTTTTTATAATCCTGTAAATTTGATCATCATACTAAATTATATATTTTTAATAATAAGTACTATTTCATATATCTATCCTTCTTTTAAGGATTCCGTTAGACAGTACTCAAAAAAAATTTACAGTAAATTTTAAAAAGGAATATATAACGCTTTATTTAATCTAAATAACAAATAGATAACGTTTATTTCTTTCGAGATTCCAGCAAACTAATAAAACTATCTAAACCATCCTTGCTGGATTCTATTATATCTATAGCAGAGTCCAGTTCATCATCTTTAACTTTCTGATCTACCCTTAACCTGTGAATAATAAACCCAATAATGGAAAGTATTGCCATAAAAATCAAGATATAAAAAATTAAAGCCAGTGTATAGGGTAAAGTGTCCATGTTATCCATTGTAATAAACGATAAAATAAAAAGTACTAAAAATGCACTGCTAAAACAAGTTGCAATGATCAAAAGCAATTTTTTATCGTCATTATTATCTCTAAATGCAGAATACGCAGCTATAGATAAAGAAGCCCCTGCTAAACTAAATACCAAAAATTCAGGGATTAAAGCTGTAATGTCCATTTTTACTCCTTTTAATCGTTTGTTTTTCTATTTATTAACTACAATACTGAAATGTTAAAACTTATCTCTTATTCATCGTAACACTGTTGGTTTAACACTTTATCTTTAGTTAATAGTTGAGCGTGTCCTAACATTTCATTAAAAGCGTTGCCATAAATTTTTATTAATTCAGGATTGCTATGTTTAACACCAACTGATCCTCGGCTTTCATTGTGCCTATGAGGCTTTTCTATATATAAATGACCATTATTAAACTTACGAAAGACTGAGTTTTTCGAGGGCTCCAATAAATTCTGCGAATTTATTGAGAGAATCATAAAGTGCTTAATAGGCCTTATTGGTAAAATAAAATATTTAACACTTTCATATTTATCAAGAAGTGTGTAAATTTCATTTTTATCTTCACAAAAGACTTTAGGACCAGCTATAATTGTTATTAATCTAAATTTATGATTAATTGCGTGTTTAACTATCTCTTGAGTATCTTCGCTGAATTCTCCCACCACCAATTTGAGTTCCAATTCGCCTGTAATTTTTCCTTTATTTTTTAGGTTCTTCAGCTCTTCAATTAGATTAAATCTCCAAATTCTTTTTTTAAATCGTTCATCACTGTGAAAAAGGATAATTTCATTTCCATATTGCATATTAACATGAGGATTATGCCTGTAAATTAATTTAATTAAGACAATAACCATACAAAGTGCAAATAAACTGATTAATGTTAAAACTATAGGATAATTAAACTGAATTTTCTGCACCCTCCTCCAGATATCACAAAATGTGATATATTTTACACTTGAAGTGTATGTCTCATCTTACTAATAAATTCTCCGAAATGCACCATACCCTAAGAACAAAAATCAATTTCATGTTTCCACTTTATTATTCAATGGACCAAATCCATAAAAAATAAGATAATAGAATTAAAAATGTTTGATTCTTAAAATACTTGTTTTATAGCCTAAGATGACACATACTAAAAATAACATAATCCACAAGTATTAACTTATTTAAACCAAATAAGTAGTTAACATTTGTAATATCAAAAATTAAGATAAGCTGAATTATGGAGACCACAAAATGACAGACAAATCAATCCATATATTTGGAAAATCTCCAACTTCAATAATACATTATTTGGCAGGGCTGCCCATTCTTATATTCATAATTATCATTGCAATACTGGCATTGTTTCGCAGTGATGCCATTTGGAACCCCCATTTTCTAATTCCTGCATTAAATATCACATTTTTGTCATTTATCATGTTTTTTGTATCAGTTCTGGCAGCGAGAAGCTACCTTATTGAAAGATCTGTTACACTGCTACTTCTTGGATGCGGAACATTAACTTTAAGTCTTGGAGCATTTCTAGGAGGATTTTCACTTTTAGGCAATGATATAAACTCCACAATTTCTATCTATAATACTGCAGCATGTCTTTCAGGGAGTTTTCATCTTGCAAGCGTTATCTTCAGCTTGAGAAGGCACTCAGTAAAGCCACAATCTGGCTGGCCTTATTTATTATTTTCTTATTTTGCAGTTTTTCTCGCAATTGGCATCTTAGCTCTCTTAATTAAGGATCAACTCTGGCCAGTTTACTTTATACAGGGATCAGGGGGCACTTTATTTGGATCAATCGTTATATACATTACAATTACAATATTTGCTATTTCTTCAATATTACTTATGGCAAATAAAGCTAAAAAGGAGGCTAATTTTAAATACTGGTATGGTCTTGGCCTTGGATTAATTGCGGTGGGTCTTTTTGGAGTATCAATTCAAATGAGTTTAGGCGATTCATTGAACTGGGTGGGTCGTATTTCTCAGTATTTAGGTACAGTATACATACTGATTGCAGTGCTGTCCTCTATCTGGCAGACAGGAGTTTGGATGCTGCCATGGGAAAAGGCACTGCAAGAGAGTGAAGAGCGATACAAACTGCTTTTTGATACCATGTTACAGGGAGTTATTTTTCAGGATTCTGATGGTTATATTGCCTCGATGAACCCTGCTGCAGAAAAAATAATTGGTTATAAATTTAACCAAATTCAATGCAGGACTTTAAAGGATCTAATTGGGAAAACGATACATGAAAATGGACAGCCATTTAGTGTTGAAGAATATCCATCAATAGTTGCTTTAAAAACAGGACAAGAAGTTAGAAATATAGTTATGGGCGTTTACCCTGTCACCAAAAATGATCATATCTGGCTTAATATCCATGCTGTTCCTGAATTTAGGCGAGGCGAAAAAAGCCCATATCAGGTTTATATGACATTTGAAGACATCACCGAGCGCAAGCAGATAGACGAAAAATTAAGGCATGCACGAGATAATTTAGAAAAACAGGTGAAAGAACGTACTTTAGAACTTGAAAAAGTGGTATATGAATTAAAACGATCAAATGAAGAACTTCAAAGCTTTGCTTATATCACCAGCCATGATCTCCAGGAACCGCTTAGAACCATTGCCAGTTACGCCCAGCTTATAAAAAGACGTTATGAAGGTCAGTTAGATCAGGATGCTGATGAATTTATCGACTTTATGGTGAATGGAGCATCAAGAATGAAAAATATGATCCAAGGCCTACTTAATTATTCCCGTGTTGGAACACAGGGACATGAATTTAAAGAATTCAAATCTGAAGATGCATTGAATTATGCCATAAACAATTTAAAGTCTGCAATTGGTGAAAACAATGCAGAAATAACCTATGATAAACTTCCTAAGATATTTGCAGATAAAAATCAGATTACAAGTGTATTCCAAAATTTAATTGGAAACGCACTTAAATTCCAGAAAGATGGATTAAAACCTAAAATTCACATCTCATCCAAAAAAGAAGATAATGAATATGTTTTTTCAGTCAGAGATAACGGAATAGGTATAGAAAAACAGTATACTCACCATATTTTTGAAGTTTTTAAACGACTTCATGCCATTGATGAATATGAAGGTGCAGGAATAGGTTTAGCAATAGTTAAAAGAATTATAGACCGCCATGGTGGGCGTGTTTGGGTTGAATCTGAATTCGGGAAAGGTTCTACTTTTTGTTTTACCATTCTTATCGCTAAACCCATTATATAAACTAATTTTCATATTTATCCACTAAAAATTAGGGACTACATTTTATAAGTTTTATAAAGCAGATCACATCTTTTATGAAGTCAGATTTGCTCCAGTTATCCCTATTTTAAGCCTATTTTGAAGTGCTGTTTAAAATATTTTCCAGATACTTCTTGGTCCTTTCCTCAAAGATACTCTTTCTATGCTTAACAGCATCCCCATAATTTGATATAACCTTCCTCTTATTTTTAACACCTGTAAATGATAGTAAAGCCATCAAAGTGCTTAAAACAGCCCCCAACAAAACAACCCTATGTATCCCTGTTGTTAAATCAATTGCTGCACCTGAAAATAACTGATTTTGAAGCATGAACTGTGGAGATATAGCAGAATTTATCAAAAGTCCCGCATAACAAACAGCAAAGACCATCCCCATATCCCTTACAGTTGCAATAATACCCGATGCCATTCCTGCATTTTTGTGGGACAGGGTTGACATCAATGTTTTATTTGCAGGGGCCTGAAACAATGCCGTACCAAGTCCAAGAAGCGCAAGACGCCAGAAAACATCTATGACACTGGAGGAAACTGTAAATTGAGTCATTGAAAGCATTGCAACTATGCAAATAACTGATCCAAAGAAAACTGGAATCCGCGACCCTACTTTATCTGACAAAGAACCACTTACAGTGGCCATAAGCATCATAACTATAGGTGAAGCAGTTAAAACCATACCCGAGATACTTGAGCTAAGATGCATGACTTTCTGCAGGTAAAATGGCATTGCAAAAAGCATCATGTACATGCAGATATAATTTAAGTGCAAACATGTATTAAATGCTGAAAATATTTTATTTTTAAATAATTTCAGTTCTATCATCGGGTTTTTTGATTTTAACTCAGTATGTACAAATATAACAAATGCCATCACCGCGAAAAGCCCCATAATAGCCGCAGTTGTGTAATTTGAGCTTTCTATAAGGTTCAATGCATAAATTATCAGGAATAAATAACTAAATTGAAGTATCGTTCCAGGAATATCCCACTGGACTTCATTAGATTCTCCACGTTTAAGTGTGAAATAGCAGATTCCAAAGGCCAGAATTCCAACCGGGACATTTATCAAAAATATAGATCTCCAGCCAAAAAGACCACTCATGATTCCACCTATTACAGGTCCAAATGCTAAACCTGCTGCAATAGCTACAGAGTATATACCCATTGCTTTTCCAAGGTAACGCAGTGGAAATGATTTTTCAATGATAACCATTGAAACTGAGAGGATCATAGATGCTGTAACCCCTTGCAATCCCCTAAATATAATTAAAGCTGTAATTGAAGGAGATAAACTGCAAAGTAACGAAGATATTACAAAACCAATAAGTCCCCAAAGAAACAGGCGTTCATGGCCATAAAAATCTCCAAATCTAGCAAAAAACAGCACCAGACCTATAAACATGATCAGATAAGAAGTCAAAACCCATTCTGCTGTGGCCACATTAACCATGAAAAATTCAGCTATCTGAGGAAGGGAAACATTAGTTATACTGGCATTTATTGGAACCATTAAAGCACCTATTGAAACAGCCAGAAGAATTCTCCATTTTTTACCATATTCATCCGTCGTACCAAGACCTTACAACGGATGAAGTTAAAAAACAGCCCATTTCATACGGCATACGGCATGAAATTTGATTTTTAAGATTAAAAGAGCAGTTATGTATTTTTAATATATTTTTTTGCGTTTTAGAGATATTAGAAAGAAAATTTCCATTGAAATCCAATTTTAAGTACACCTTCTATTTTATAATTATTCAATTTTCAGTATCTACGTTCCTGTTAATAGATTTAACCATATGGCCTTAGTGTTTATAAAAGTTTTCAAGGGCAGCAAAATTATAATTTCGATAAAATTAACTTAAAATAGTTATTTATAACCTAACTGAAAATGATAAGTTTTAGGTTATATTTACTGCGTCCATACTACTGAAACATTTTCGTAGCTTTCTTCCAGTATTGACTGTATTTTTGGCACTGCTTTTTTAATCAGTAGAAAGATCATTCCAATATTCACTTCAGACCCAACTGCACACACCAGTGCAATACTGTTTGATCCAGATATAACGATGTTCATCTTGTTTCCACTGACCATTATAAGTTTCATGTCATCGTTTCCAATATTTTTTAAGGTCCTTTTCCCAAGTTCCATTAAAGCTGCAGACATGGCCGATATCCGCTGGCTGTTTGAACCAGGAATGTAAGAACATATAATAAGACCATCCTTTCTAATTACATATGACTCCATTATACGAGCTTTACTGTGCATCTCGTCCAAGACATTTTTTATTTGTTTAGAAATAGGTTCCATTTATATCAATCTTTAAATTGTATTATCCTGAGGGTGTTTGAATTAAATTTTGAATATTTGAAGCTGCTTTTTTAAGAGTTAACCGAATCATTCCAATATTTGCATTATCATCTGTAAGCACTACCACAACATATTCCGATCCAATTTCTTCCATGATAATCTTACCATAATCTGTTTCAACTATTAATTTCTCAGGTATCCCAAAATTTATGTTTTTAACCATCTCAGTAACTGCACCTAAAACAGCCGCACTTGTAGCACTTACAATAGAATCATTCTGATCTATCCTCCCAACTGGCATACCGCCCATAGTTGCAAGTATACAATTCTGTACACCATTAATCTTCATCAATGGCTTTAAAACGTTTTCAATAGTTAAATCTAACTTTTCAGTACCATTAAAATTCAACATAGCCTTTTCACCTCCCTATTTATTGTTTTGTATTTGTAATATTCATCATGAGCGTTTCCATTACAAGATCCAGATTTTGTTTTGTAACAGAAGAAGTATTTATCACTGAAACTTCATCAGAAATTTCCAATTCTTCCCTTACATTCTCTTGAGATAAATGAACAAGATCATCCTTATTTATAGCCACAACATAAGGCACATTATGATTTTTTATAAATGCCATGAGCTCTTTATCAACAGGCGAAATACCAACAGTTGAATCTATCAAAAATATAGCCCCATCCATACCTATAGCCAGAGTATTCCACATAAACGAGAATCTCCGATGTCCCGGCGTGGCAAACATCTGAATAAAATAATTATCATAATCTAACTGAACAAAATCAAAGCTATTTGTAATTCTTTCAAATTCCCCTTTCATAAGCAGCTTTTTACCACTTATAGTTTCAACAAAAGTCGTTTTACCAGCATCCAACGCCCCAAAAACAACTATCTTAATTATACCTTTATTCTCTCCTTCCATTACTGCCAGTCCATTATTAATTTTATTTAAATAAAAAAATTCATGTTTTATGAGTGTTTCGGAGGAGGTATATACTTGTTGCGGATTTACTCATAAAACTCTACAGCATATTAAATTTTTTTTATGTGTGCACTGCAAGTACCATACTCTTGTTTTTCTCTTTTCCAATCGTACATGTTCCCTGAAATATTTTCAATAGCAACCAAAGATGTATTAAAGAAGGGACATGAATGTTCTTCATCTATGTTTTTTTCATCCATTTCATCAACAATAGGCATAAAACCGCAGCCTGTCACTTTTATAGTTGCTTCACCATCTTTTATCTCATAAGTCATCTCACTTAAAGTACCGTGACTCTTATAATAATCTTTGATGGAATCTAAACTTGATTCATAAGTACTCATGTCACCTCCATTAGCCTCTATTGTCTCATAAAATCTATTAGCAACCTGCCTCCAAATCGGGAAAGAACCTTCACCAAGAGTGCTCCAGAGTGCTTCTATAAGTCCTGCTATAATTATATCAGTTGGATTATCTTCCATTTAATCACCGCTTATTCCATTGCTTTTGCTACTTGTTCTGATGTCCTTTCAATTTCCATCAGTACTAACCCTAAATTTACTTCTTTAGGTGAAAGAACTGCTAAAATACCCTTACTACCTGCAAAAGAGAATGTAGCTTTTCCAGTACTTCCTTCAATTATAATCTCACTTAAATCTCCCCTGCTTAACTCATCACAAGTTCTTTGAGAAGTACCTACAATAGCTGCACCCATTGCAGCTAAACGCTTCTCATCAGTGTCTTGAGATAAAACAGAAGCTATCATTAAACCGTCAGGCCTTAAAAGAGCAGCACCAGTAACATCGCCCGGAGCCCTCTCCAAAAGCTCATTCAAAATACCGCCAACATCTTCACGAATACCCATAAATATCACCCATATTTATCGTTGAAATCATGCCGTAAAACACGAGCCCAACTTGTTAAATTATATTGCTGTTTAATAAAGATAGTTAGATTAAGTCCAATTTGATTTAAAACTTAATTCTCAACTTACCCCAGTTTAATACTAATTTAAATATTACTTCATTCCCATTAATCACCCCCATAAGAAAAATATGATTTTTCATATCTCTAATTGCTAATTCAAGTTTTATATACTCATTATTAAGTTTTTTGTAACTTTTGAAGTAGTTTAAAGTTACAAAAGTCTCTATTTTGTATTAAAAAGGTATACAAGATAAATACTAATTTAATAAATCAGTGATAATAATTTCGGACCAGTTATAAACAGATAGATAATGAGTAAATTATATTCAATTATGAAATTAACCGCATTGATCTTTTAAAAATACATTATAGAACACAATTTGCTATAATATTAGCAAATTGTCGTAAATATCAAACAAAAATAGTTATTTAAGGCATTAACACGCAGATTATACTTAATTTTTCCATAAATCTATTAAGATTTCATAATGATTAATATAGAATTATATACATCCTTTAGATCAAGTTTATTAGATACTAAAGCCAACATTAATCATATGAAAGATCAAGAGTTATTATCAATTCTACAATGGATGGGAATGACTTACTATGGCGCTAAAGCATACCATACACTTATAAAAACTGGAACCTCAAATCCTACAACAATTGCTGAAAAATCAGGAGTCCCCCGAACCAAGATATATGAAGTACTAAACAAATTAGAAAAAGATAACTGGATACTAATCGAAAAAACTAGACCTGCAACTGTAAAACCTCGTTATCCTCGTGAAGTTATAGAAGAACACAAATCATACATGAATTCACAATTAGATAAAATTTCCAGCGAATTAAGTATGATATATGATAATGTACTTGAAAATGAAACTCCCATGATTAAAGTTGTACATTCCTCAGAAAAAATTATTCAAATAACAGAACATTTAATTGAAAATGCTAAGAACAAAATAATATTAATGGGAAGCCTTTATTTACCCTATGGAGTTGATGTATTTAAAGAACAACTTTCAAAAGCTAAACAAAGGGGAGTAAATGTCAGAATTATTGCAGAACATCTGAACACTGAATTTGTTAACTTTTTAGGACATTTAAATGAATACGCAGATATTAAAAAAGGACATCCCTATTACATGAAAAATATGGTGGTAGATAATAAAGAATGTGTTTTTATGATGGCACAAATTGAAAATGGAGTCCCCAATGTAGATAGTACAACTATAATATGGATATCCAGCCCATTTTTAGCAGCTTATGTATCCAGTGTTTTTGAAATGGAATGGAAAAATTTAGATTACTACAATAAAGATAATCCCGATTAATCTGAAAATATAATAATAAATAAACATATGTATATATAATTTTCCGCATTATCCATATTAATAGCCATTTTTAACCATATAAAAAAACAATAATCAATTTAAACAATTTTAGAACTTTTTTTATACGTACCATTCCTGCATTTTTTCAGTTACAGTTTCAAAAGTTGGCCCAAACAAGAAAATATCATTATGCAGTGCGTTATCTATTTGAACAACTTGTGTACCTTCAGACTTCAATTTAACACAATTAGACATAATTTCAGGCATATCACGTGATCCATAAATAATCAATGACTTATTTTCATCAGACTGAAATAAGGGCAGATCATTTACAATTTTAGATATATTACAATTAGACTTATGTACCCTGTAACCTCTGCGTTCTTCAAGAAATCCCATAGTTTGCGGGCTAAAGGTCTTGTCCAATGCAGGAGATATCCCAATAGCATAATCTGCACTACTTATAAGTGAAAGCCGCCCACCTAATGAATGGCCTACTGCAGTTACCTTTCCAAAGGGCCTGAAATGTGAAATTGCAGTTTCAAGATCCAAAAGAATATCTCTATCCAGATCAAGAGGGTGTTCACCATGACCTCTAAGATCTATAGCCCCTACTACAAATCCTTTTTCTGCCATATGCCATGCAAAACCCATCATCTCCTCTTTTAAACCGCCGTAGCCATGGACAGCTACAACTGCTCCTATTGGGTTTAGAGGTTTAAAAGTTACACATGGAACTTTTAAACCGTTTCCGTTGATTATTTCTCTTTCAATTTCCATCTTAATTATCATCTATTTTTTAAAACGTAATTTAAAACATAATTCTTTTTCCGAGCAAGCAAAAAGTAATTTAAAACATAATCTATGTATAATTTTCTTTTCCAAGCAAAATAAAAAGTAATTTAAAATATATTAATCGGTATACAACCTTTTTTTGGAAGCGGGCATTTCTTCAAATATTTTTTGAGCTTCTTCTGCAGTTACGGGTATTCTTTCGCCATTTTTTTCCACAATTACGCCACTGTTGGCCAACTTTTTGTATCGAGCTATCCTGATTTCCTTTTGTGGATGACAAACAAGTTGACATAAGCTGCAGGTATACTCAATCCGATATCCTGGATAAAATGGATGGTAAAACCCTCCTTCAATTCCATTTATAGAATTTCTTTCAAATTGAACAGGTTTGGCCTTTTCCTGAAATATTTTAATTAATTCAGAATCGTCTTCAGGGATAGGAAATCTTGCAGGCGACCATGTAGACCATTTACCCTCTTTGTAACCTGTGCTTCCAGTACATACGTATGAACACCTTAAAGGATGTGCTTTTTTAGCAGCGACATATGTATCATCACCAATTTTTTCAACATCCTCTTCATCTATCATATAATCCCCAAGGCACGCTGCAAAACATAATTTACATTTATCACAGTAGTTTTCCTCTTCTGGAAGTGATCTTGTGGGTTTTAGTTTGGCACCTGTAACCACACTTGCAAGGGCAACAGATGAACCATATTCCTTTGTGATGATCATTCCAGAATAGCCCATGTGGCCAATATCTCCCCTTACAGCTAAAAATTTATGAGATAAAGGAGGCACCCTGTATTCTGAAGGCGAATCTTTTCTGTAAACAAAATTTGCATGTACAGGTTCTGCTTCATAACCTATCTGGTTTAACAGACCCGATATTTCAAGGGCAATTCCATTTGCAAGGGTTGTAGCCCTTACTTTCTTTTTTTCAAGTTCTTTATGGTCTTCCTTTGCAAGGAATTTATCGATACTCCCCTCCATATCGCCTTCATCAAATGGGACTGCAAATGTAACTGCAGAATTTGCCCCATCCAAAATATAATCCAGTTCTGTTGTAAAATGCCAGTCTTCTAATGTTTTACGGGTTGTAATTCCAACATGACTTGCTCCAAGGGTTAAAGCCATGCCTTTTATAATTTCAGTTAAATCAGTATCTTGATTTGGCATAATAGTTACTCCAAAATTCATTATAGTTAATATAATTGAATAGTAGTATATACTTTAAGGTTAGTAAAATGTACAAGGTATATTTTACTGCATTTACCTATTTTATTAAAAAGTAATCATTAACTAACGTTAAAACTGATTTAACTTTATACAAACCGTTACTTCCAAATATAAATTTTAAAAATACACATAATTAAAAATAGAGAGATATTAATGTACACTATAAAAAAAGTTAAGATAATGTACTTAACTTTCAGCCAGTTTCTTACCTATTTCCCTGGCTTTTTCAAGGACATCTTTCTTGTCATTAACTGCCCCAGGAGCATTATTGTCCTGCGAACTCAACATATCAACGACATTATATCCAAGGAACCCAAACATGTCTTTGGTAGAGTTGTAATATCCTGAAAATGTGTTTTCATCAGGATTGCCCTGAGTAAATACCAGTGCCATGTCTTTTTTGCCGTATTTTTCTTCAAAACCAGTCATGAATAAAGCGTAAAGTCTGTCTGTGAAGAGTTTTGCCTGGGCAGTCATCTGCCACATGTAAATTGGAGATCCAAGTACGAAAGCATCTGCTTCTTTTAGTTCTTTATAAATCTCCTGCATATCATCATCTGTAGCACATTCGCCATCGTTGCTTTTACAATACATACATGCCTTACACGGAACTATAGCCATTTTATCCAGGTTGAAACTTTTGGTTTCTGCCCCCATATCACCTGCTCCTTTAAGCACTTCTTCAACAAGAATTTCTGTGTTACCGCCCTCTCTTGGACTTCCTACTAATCCTATTACCCTCATTTTTGGCCTCCAGACTTTTTCTATTTATTAAAATCAAAATTTTAATAAATTTTGATGATTTCCACAAATATTCAATTAAACATTTAAGCCGTCTTTTTAAGCCAGCGAACTGCCCTTAAAAAAGCTTTTATATTATGCAGTAAGAGAGTCTAACTAATAAATCAAGATGGATATCTTAAAGTTATCTCTCAAATTCCATTCGATGTCTGTTTGGAGTTAGTTAAGTAGATTTTGTAACTATTAAGTGACTAAGTAACCAGTTAGTAACCGGGTGAAAATATATGGCTAATGAAATGACCTGCGATAGCTTCTGTCCTGTAAGTAAAGCGTTAGTATTTATCAGCAAAAAATGGAGTATTGAAATAATTCGGGACATGTTCTTTGGTAAGAAACGTTTTAAAGAATTTAAAGAAGGCAAACCTAATTTAAGCAACAAAGTTTTATCTGATTGTCTTAAAAATCTGGAAAATAACGGGATTATCCAAAAGAAAATAATTAATTCGGCACCCATCTCTACAGAGTACTATTTAACCGAACGAGGGAAATCATTAAATAAAGTCATATATGAACTAGCTGTTTTTGCTTTGGAAGACTGTGATGCCGACGAATATAAAGAAGAATCCACCCGCATAAGAATAAAACAGGATTTTAGGGAAACTTTACAGATAAATGATCAATGATTATAACCGTGATTCAATGATTTCACAGCTCAAACACGAGCATTCCCCAACCAAAGATTTTTGAAATGTTTTTACATGTCCCAAAAACAATGTTTTCCTGGCTTTTTCAAGGAAAATATGGGGCAGATCAACACACATGAGGATAAAAGAAGAATTTCCGGGAAACTTTACAGATAGATGATTAACTACTGATTACCTAACTAAAAAGAGGGATATCTTGGTTAAAAACGACTTAATTTCAGAAATATCTGATAAAAATGTAGATGTAGACAAATTCGCCGAAATTGTAATTAATGAAGAGTCCATACGCCATGAAATAATAAATCAGATGTTAAACAATACACATATAATGGTATACTATCATTCATATAACATTCTAGCTAAAGCAACTGAATTAAAGCCAGAATTATTTTATAGATACTGGGACGATTTCACTTCACTGTTAAATCACAAGAATTCATATCATCGAGATTTTGGTCTAACCCTAATTGCTAATTTAACAAAGGTAGATAATGAAGGTAAATTTTCATATGTATTTGATGATTATTTTAAACATATAAACGACACCAAATTCATGACTGCACGTCACTGCATCCAGAATACAGCGAAAATTCTGGCAAATAAAAGAGGAATAACAGAAGATATTTTAAATATTTTATTAAATATAGAGGAATTATGTAATTTTTCCGAAAAACAAAAAGCTTTACTAAAATCCGATGTTATAGCTGTATTTGACAAATTTTACGAACAAATAGACAGGAAAGAGAAGATAAATAAATTTGTCAAAGCTGAATTGGGCAGTATTAGCCCAAAAACTAAAAAAAGAGCTAGAGAATTCATTTCGAAGTATGAAATTTAAAAATTTTTAATTGAGTTTAAGGAGATTCTATGAAAACATGGAATACAAAAAGTTGCACAATTTATCAACTTTTAGAAGGAAGAAGTAACTCTTTTTTAATCAATTCACAAAATAATTACATTCTGATTGATACTGGCCGTGCAAATTCATGGGAAAAATTAAGCAGCAAACTTGACGAAATTTTAGGTAAAAATAAATTATCCTGTTTAATATTAACCCACACTCATTTTGACCACGTAGAAAATGCAGCTAAGATAAAGGAGAAATATAACTCCAGAATAATTGTTCATCAAAGCGAATTAGAATATATTATGCGAGGTAACAGCCCATTACCCCAGGGAAGTAACTTAGCCACAGGATTTATGGTTAATGTACTTGGAAAAAAGTTGCAATCTAAATATCAATATGAAAAAGTTAATCCAGATATTATTGTAGGTGAAAAATATGATTTAATTGATTTTGGGTTCAATGCATATATTATACATACTCCCGGTCACTCAAAAGGATCTATGGGCATTATTATTGATAATAAAATTGCCATTGTGGGAGATGCCATGTTTGGAATTTTTGGAAATTCGATATATCCTCCCTTTGCTGATGATCCTGATACTATGGTCAAAAGCTGGAATAAATTAACCAATACTAGTTGTAATTTGTTTTTACCGGGTCATGGGAAAGAAATCAGCCGAAAATTATTGGAAAGTCAATATGAAAAGTATAAATGAAAATTAAAAACGCAAAAAATATTAATGTATTAAGTTAAGATAGAATATCAGAATTTAAGGTTTGTAGGTGTCCTAATGATTTCTAATCTTAAAAAAATGTCATTTTCAACGGTAATTCCTCTTATAATAATATTAGCACTTCTTTCTCTTGGAATTTTAATTCCAATAATTTCTATGGTAATTTTTGGAGCTATTTTAGCCTATTACGTCAGGTATATATCCAAAAAAATCAGGCCTTACGTTAAATACAATACTCTATCCGTTTTTTTGGGAATGATTATACTTGCCATCCCTGTTATTTTGCTGTTATATTTCACATTCAGTCAATTTTTAAGTATTGCCGGATCCTTTTTCGGATCACTTCAACAGGCAGCTACAGGCAATTCTACAATGAATCTGCCTCAAATAACTGATGCTGTACAGAATCTCGGCCTTCCAGGCAACATTTCACAGGGCATTGATGAAACTGTAAAATCAGCCATTACTCAATTTATATCTTACATTGCTAAATTAGCAGTCGATTTAGTGAGTTCCCTTCCAGGCATTGCTGCACAGCTCCTCATACTAATCTTTTCAGTATTTTACTTTGCCCGTGATGGAGATAAAGTAATGGCATATATAACCGATATCATCCCTGATAAGGACAAAAGATTTTACCAGCAGATATTTAATAGCGCCGACGACGTTTTAAAAAGTATCATAGTAGGTAACATTATTCCTGCTGCTATCCTTGGTGTGCTGTCTGGAATCCTGTATTTCTTCCTCGGATATCCATATGCTGTATTACTGGCCATTATAAGCGGAATAGCAATGTTTATACCCATTATTGGCCCATGGATAGTCTATGGAGTCCTTGGAGTTTTCAGTGTCCTTGTAGGGAACACTTTTCAAGGAATTATGGTCATTTTCTTCGGCTGGATAATCGAAACTTCAACCGACTTTTATATCCGGCCCAGAATTTCAGTTCAATACTCAGAAGTTCATCCGCTGGTCTTTTTACTTGGATTTATTTATGGAGCAGTGACAATGGGCATTCCCGGCTTATTTATAGGGCCTTTAATACTGGGAATTACTTATGCAGCTTTTAAAATTTATCGAAAAGAAAAAGTGAAGTCAAAAAATACCCAAAATTAAAACTATTTTTTAGTTTTGAAAATGGTTAATTGTCATTTTATTCCATCTTTAAACTGGCAAAATATTCATGTCCCTTAGGCGTGTTCATTTTCGCTGTTTTATCAAATATAATTTCAGCTTTCTTACCAAAATGCTCTGCTGCGATCTGCAAGTGACAGATAGCAATACCTACATCTATAGGAATGTATTTTTTTGTGAACCGTTTAATGAAACCATGCTCAACACTGTAAGCATGAATTAAGTTTTTATTACCAGTGAAAAACCATGGCTGACTGTTAGTTGCAGATGGAGCAATGCGTGCCACTTCCAGTAGTTCGTCTGCGCCAGCTATGTCAGTTATTTCACCAATAGATTTTCTTTTAAATTCTGAAACACTACTTCTGTGCAATGATCTGGGATCTTTAGGTTTTCCAAAGGCTATAAAAATTACAAAGTCGATGCTGGAACTCCCTAATAATTCTTTAGTAGGGGAGGGGATTCCCTGCCAGCAGCTGCCTAAACCATTAGCTGAAAAAAACAAATCAGCCTGTTGCAGCATATAACCTATATTGGTTAAATAACCTTCTTTAACCTCTGAAAACACTGCTATATAATGTGGTGCTTCTTTCATCATCCTTCTTTTAACATAATCCGGTGATATGATCTTCAATTCAGTTTTAATATCATCATAGATAGGTTTTAATGAATTGAGATACTCTGAAATTTCTTTAAGTCTAGCATCGTCAAGAGGAGTTAAATCATAATTTCTAATTGATTTCCTCTTGAATATGTAGGAGTAAAATTCAGTTTTTTCCATTTTTACACCTTAATAATATTTTCGCCATAATATCATTTATAAACATCGTTTATCCAATATTAGTTTATAAAATCTAATTTTAGGCTTTAAATTTCCATTATTATTAATTATTTTATTATATTTTTTAAAAGTTAACAAATTATCTAAATAGATAACTAAAAAAGGATAAATATAACTATTTAAATAGTAATATATATTGTTAAAATAGTATGAGTAGATTATATGGCAGATGAAGAAATCGTGCAAATTGCAATGAGGGCAGAAGTAGATCTTAAAAATGAAATTAAAATAATGGCCATTAAAAAAGGAATAACGATGAATGATCTTCTTATTAGGTATGTTAAGGATGGAATAGAAAGGGATAAGCGAGAAGAAAGTGAATGATTTTAAATTTTATTAATAAATTTTGATTATAGAAGAAATTGAATAAAATTTAAAATTTACTTAATTTATACCAGATTAAATCCTATCTTTATATTCTAATTCACCAAATGTAATCCTAAATTCAGTTCCGGCAGTCTTATCCATTTCTAAAGTTCCTTTTAATTGATTTACAAGGATTGTTACCATTTTTAAGCCAAGAGTTTCAACATTCTCTATATCAAGATCTTCAGGTAATCCAACCCCATTATCAGATACAACAAGTTTAAAGTTATCCTTCTGCAGTTTTTGGAGTCCAACTTTTACTATATTTTCATCGTTAGGGCATGGAAATGCATATTTAAGACTGTTAGTTACAAGCTCATTAACAATTAAACCACAAGGTATAGCTGTATCAATATCTATCTCTAAATTATCCATATCTATTTTTAGATCGATAGTTCCTTTTTTAACTCCATAAGAATAGAATAGATCAGAAACAAGACTTTCTATGTATTCTTTAAAGTTTATATCCTTAAGATCTTCAGATTGGTATAGCTTTTCATGGACCATCGCCATAGTTTTAACCCGATTCTGGCTTTCCTTCAGGACACTTATAGATTCTTCTCCTTCTACACATCGAGTTTGCAGGTTGAGCAAACTGGATATGATCTGAAGGTTATTTTTCACCCTATGGTGAATTTCTCTTAAAAGTACCTCTTTTTCCATTAATGACTCTTTAATTTTATTTTCAGCTATTTTGTTATCGGTAATATCTAAAAGGGATATCAAACTTTTCTTAGTTCCAGGAATTATAGCAACAGTAGTGAATATATCTTTAATATTACCATATTTGTCAATGAATTTTAATTCATAGTTTCTTGGAGCTAAATTAGGGTCAATACGCCTGAGATTATGATATTTTTCTATTTTATCTTTGTAATCAGGGGCAACAAATTCCTTCCAGCTTTTTTTACCCTCTATTTCTTCTTTTGAATATTCATAAAGTTTTTCAAATTCTGCATTTACAAGGGATATTGTGGTATCTTCCTCAATTATAATTGTTGCAGTTCCAGTATTTTCAAATATAGTCCTGTAATATGCTTCTGATCTTTTAATTCGCTTTTCTGCTTTTTTACGATCGCTAATATCTTTGGAAACCCCTATAACTCCAATCATTTTACCATTTGCATCATACATTATTGTTTCCCTTACATCCACATGCACTTTAGAACCATTTTTTCTTTTACCTTCCCATTCCCCATTATATTCGCCAAGTTTCAAGATTCTTTCTAAATCGGGTTTAAAATGACATTTATCCCTATTTAAATACAGTATTTTAATATTTTTACCGATTATTTCTTCTTCACAGTAACCATAAATGGTTTCTGCTCCATTATTCCAGTAAATAATCCTTCCTTGAAGATCATAGACAATTACACAATCCCTGACATTAGTTAAAATATTTGCCTGAAACTGCAGCATATTTTCTGTCCTTTTACGTTCTATAACCGGGTGCGTAGTAACAACAACACCATCTATTCCTGGAACACCTATTAAATTCTGAAATACAGATTCTACAGGAATATATTCACCATCTGCTCTCCTAATCCTAAATTCTGTTGGAATTTCAGGATTTCGTTTTTCATAAACTTCGCATAAATTCATTTTTACTCTTTCTAGATCGTCAGGATGAACAAAGTTCAGAGGGTTTTTTCCTATAAAATATCCCTCAAAATAACCAAGAATACGTTTTGATGATGGAGAATCAAATATAATACGCCCATCCTTATCAAGTATGCGGATTAAATCACTGGAATTATTAATTAAAGAGCGGAACCTTTCTTCACTTTCTTTAAGAGCAATCTCTGCTTTTTTATGCTTTGTGATATCGCGATTTACAAGAAGTAATGTTTCGATCTCGCCTTTAGCATTATATTCGGGAATTATATTGCCATGATAAAATAATAATCCATGAACCGATTGAAATTCAAATTCTATTTCCCGTTTTTTCCCGGTGGCAATGGTTTTATTAATATTATCAATCCATAAACTTATCGTTTCTTCAGGTAAAGGTAATTCTTTAAAATTTTTACCAATTAGTTCCTCAACAGGTAAATTAAGCGTATCCGAACCATAATTACCATATAAAAATCTTAATTCTTTGTCTATCCTGAAAATAGCATTGGGAGAATTTTCAACAAGTGCCCGATATCTTTCTTCACTTTCCTGTAAAACCAGTTTGCTGTCCAGTAATCTTTTCTTCTCCAGGCCCATTTCACCAATAACACTTGCCAGGTTTGTAAGAAAACTCATGGCTTTTTCAATAAACTCTTCAGAGAACACATCGACTTTAGATAGTGCATCCAAATATTCATCTTCATCAAACCCATATTTATGCGCCTGTTGCCTGAAAAATTCCATATTTGGAGGTTTAAAGAAAAATTGGCCTGTAAAAAGGTTAGCTAAATGCTCACCTTCAATATAAATTGGCACGGCTATGTCCACAAGGCCATTAAGACATATATGGCTGGATTGTCTTTCACCGGCCTTTAATTTGTCACAAATTCTAGTGCCGCTTTCTATACACTTTTTAAGGGTTTCAGGATGCTTACGGTGAAAATTTAAACAAATATCCTGCCATCCTATAGCAACAGAACCGTCCCTAGCCTCAAAAACATTTCCATCCAAATCTTCTAAAGCAGATATAACTCCTGTTAATTCATAAAAACTGGTTAATAGCTCCTTAATCTTATCTATATCCACAAGATCTGTGAAAGAATAATTTTTAGACGTCATTAATTCAACCAGATATATTCTGTCACTGCACTGATTTAAATTTAATTCAATAATTTAATCATTAAATTTAGAGATAATATACAAAAAAGAAACTTCAACCATTATACCCAAAATAATATAACGGAATAAGTAGGGAACTATTATGGAATCAGATATCAAGCTTGAAAAACTTAAAAATGCTCTCAAACATAGAAATTGTACTGTAAAAAAGCATTCTAATGTTATGGAAATTACATTTGAAAATGAAGGAGATGCAAACTGGTTTGAAAGTATTTTTGAGTACTACCAAAGAGAATCTGCAGTATGCTGCCTAATGCCAATACGGCCAAAAAATGCTCCTTCTAAATTCATATTCAATGTTAAAGACCTGGATAAATTCATTGAACTAGTAAAAGAAGATTAAATTAAGTAATTTGGAGAAAAAATATGAAAGAAAGCCTTGGACCAAGAACTCTAGGTTTCCCTACACCTGTCTTTATAGTGGGCTCATATGACGGCGAAGGAAAACCAAATATAATGAATGCTGCCGCTGCAGGTATGTGCTGCCTTGTACCTCCCTGCATATACGTGTCTTTGCGTGAAGCAACTTACACTTACCATAATATCATGAAAAGGAAAGCATTTACTGTAAGTATTCCCCCTGAAAAGTATGTTGTGGAAGCAGATTATTTTGGACTTGCTTCTGGAAAAAAAGCAGATAAATTTGAAGTATCTGGTTTAACTCCAGTTGAAAGCGAACTGGTTTATGCACCTTATGTTAATGAATTTCCAGTGATACTGGAGTGTAAACTAAAAGAAACTGTCAATTTAGGATCCCACACCATGTTTATCGGAGAGGTTCTGGATTTAAAAGTAGATAAAGAAGTTTTAATTGACATAACATCCAAATCAGGGAAAAAATTGATTAGAATAAATCCTGAAAAGTTTTTACCAATTATTTTCGATATGTCTACCCGAAATTACTATAAAATAGGTGAAAAAATAGGTGATGGGTTTTCAGATGGTTCTAAACTACTAAAAAATAAATGAAAATTTAATTTTTTATAGTCTTGAGCTTAAAGACATGAAAGCTCTGAAAACAGGCACAAATACTGCTTTTCCAATTTTCAGTTTATATTTAAACCCTCTTCCACCCATTTCCTTTGAAACATCTTCTAAAAGTTCAGGAATATCCAGTTTTTGAGGGCATGCGTTTATACATTTCCCACAGCCAGTACAAAGGCCCGCATGAGTCTCATCACCGCCCATAACTCCCCCTAACTGACCCAAATAAAGAAAAGAAGCCCTAGCTCCTTCATTAAACATGTATTTGTGATTGTAAAGTTCAAAGCATGTGGGAATATTGACTCCCCTTGGACATGGCATGCAGTAGCCGCATCCTGTACAGTCAACCACCATAAGTTCTTCATAAACATCTTTAGCTTCATTGTAAAGTTTTAATTCATCTTCAGTGAGGCTATTTGGCAGAGCTTCATTTGCAACTTTGATGTTTTCTTTAACCTGGTTTTCTTCTCCCATTCCTGAAACAACACATGTGACTTCTGGGTGGTTCAAGACCCACCTTAAAGCCCAGTCTGCAGGGCTTCTTTTGACATCAGATTTGTCCCATATTTTATTTACTTTGTCTGGCACTTCTCCAGCGAGGAGTCCGCCTTTTAAAGGTTCCATGATGAAAACTGCAATTCCTTTGGAGTGGGCGTATTTTAAACCTTCAGTGCCTGCCTGATTTGTCTCATCTAAATAATTATACTGAATTAAACACGCGTCCCAATCATAAGCGTCCACAATTTCTTTAAAGGAGTTAACATTGTCATGGAATGAAAAACCGATATTCTTTATTTTCCCCTTTGCTTTGGCATCCTCTAAAAATTCAAAAACTCCAAGTTCTTTTAGTTTTTCAAAACTGCCTTTACCTAGTGAATGAATCAAATAATAATCAATATAATCTGTCTGGAGTTTTTCGAGCTGTATTTCCAGATATTTTTCCATATCCTCATATTTTTTAATGAACCATGACGGCATTTTCGTGCAGAGCTTTACCTTCTCTCGGTATTCACCCTGCAGTATCTCTCCTAAAAATGATTCGCTTGCTCCCCCATGATAAGGATATGCTGTGTCAATAAAATTTACTCCATTATCTATTGAATCATAAATCAGCTTTTTAGCGCTTTCTTTATCAATCCTACCTGTTTTTGTAGGAAGTCTCATTGCACCAAATCCAAGTGCTGATATTTTATCGCCATTTTTCTTAATTTCTCTCATCTGCATTTAACTACCTCACCCATCTGTCGATTAACTATCAGTCTAATAATTACTAAATGATTGAAAATTTACGTATTTTCAACCTCTCAAAAACCTTAAATATCGTAGATTTTTAAGTTTTTGAAGATTTTTTTTACTATTTTGAGATTCCATCCCATAAAAGTTCAAAAGCCATGTCTAAATTTTTTTCATTTAATTTCTCAGGATATTTTTCAAAATGAGTTACCACCGTAACTACATTACCCCAAAAATAATCCATTACCATTTCAAAAGATATTTCCTTTATTTTTTGTTTTCCAATGCCGTTTTTGTAAATTCCGAGCATGCTTTCAGCATGCGATTCAACCTGTTCTTTAGTAAGTGAAGTTATATAAGGAGAACAGTGGAAAGTAAGTATAAATTGAAATTTATAAGGATCATTAACACCAAAACGCACGAATTTAAGCCATAATTCTTTAATATTTTCTTTAAATGTTTTTTTATCGTCGTAATGTTCGCGGACTTCACACAACATGCTTTCCTTGGTGTATAAATATAGGCGATTTATAAGTTCTTCTTTAGTTTTAAAATAGTGGAATAGAGTCCCTGTAGCAACACCTGCTGTTTTTGCAATCTCTGCAGTGGAAGTTCCATGAAATCCCCTTTCAACAAAAAGTTTTAGGGATGCATCCAGTATTTTTTGTTCTTTTTCTTTCAAAGTAACACCATGCAAATTAATCTATTTATAGACTGATTAGTCAATTTAATATTTAAAAGTTGTGATCTGCAAGTTTTGTATAAACTCATAAATAAATTCATAAAAAATAAAATGTCTAATCACGCTTAAATTTGTTGAATACGTTTGATTGTGGGTGCTAACTTATAACAAGTTTGAATTAAGTCCCCAATTCATTAATTTTTCATCCAAAATGAGAGTTTTTATTGGTTAGATTTGGTAATGATTTGGGCATATCTATTTAATAGATTATAAATAATAAAAGATATATATTAACTATGAAAAATTTTCATTTTAGCGACCAAAAATCATGATATAAAATGAGAAATTTTCAAGTTATAATCAATAACTAAATATATTTCAATATAATATATTAAAATATTCATTCAAATTATTTAAACAAATAATTAGGAGGAAAAAATGCGCAATCTAGAAAAATTAAGTTCATTTAAACAGTATATTCCATTAACTAGAAAATCCAATGAACGAAATATTGGACTGCTGGTAGATGGACCAAATATGCTCAGAAATGAATTCCATCTGGATCTAGAGATGATAAAAGAGATAGTATCAGAAAACGGTACAATAAAGGTTGCAAAGGTTCTTATGAACCAGTATGCTTCAGATAAGCTTATAGAAGCTGTAGTAAATCAAGGTTTTACTCCCATAATAGTGGCAGGAGATGTAGATGTTCAACTTGCGGTAGAAGCTTTCGAACTTGTTTATAATCCTAATATTGATGTTATTGCTCTTATGACTCGTAATGCAGACTTTTTACCATTAATAAACATCGCTAAAGAAAATGGGAAAGAAACCATGGTAATTGGAGCCGAACCTGGTTTCAGTGTAGCCTTAAAAAACTCAGCAGATAGTGCAATAGTCCTGAATACCCAACCAACTCCTGAAACTGCCTAAAATTCACTTTTTATCATTTTACCTATTCACTGCAAAGTGAAATATTTTTATCTTTTTTAATAGGTAGATCCATGGAATTTATTCATAAAATCTTTTTTTTAATTTTTAAATAAAATACATAATCAGCTTTTCAATTATGAAAAACCATTCCCCTTAAATTCAGAGGACTAATATGATTTATCTAAAAGAAGCAGTACTTCAAGACAGAAAAAAAATTTACAACTGGCTTTATTTTTCAGACTTTTCCTCTTTTTTAAATGAATTACAATCTTCTAGCCAAATTCCTTCACCCCCCAAATTTAAAGAATATTATGAAGACTTCTTTTTTGAAAGTTCTAGTCCAGAAAAAGGACAGGGATACATTATACTTATTAATGAAGATGAAGAAGATGAAATAGGGTTTATATCTTATACCTCCTTTCATTTAATGAACGGAATTGCCGAACTGGATATATGGCTTAAATCACTTAATTATACAGGCAAAGGGTATGGAACATCTGCTTTAAAGAATTTAAGTGAGAAATTATTCAATGAAGGATTTCATACTTTGATTATACGGCCTTGTGCAAAAAATATTCGAGCGGTAAATTCATATAAAAAAGCAGGATTTGTTGAATCTGTTTTTGAACCTGAAAAATATTATAAAAAAGAATATATTGACGAATATGCACCGGGAGATTGCTGATGGTGAAGATATATTTATGGTGTTAAAAAATATTTAAAATAATTTTGCCAATATTTTTAACAATAAAACTTTTAATTCAGTTTAATCTAATACTTATTGACAGCGGTTTTGCGGAGCAATCCACCTGCTCAAAAATCAAGTGCCGGGATAGTCTAGTCAGGTAAGGCGTAGGATTCGAAATCCTATGAGCGTCGCTCACCCTGGGTTCAAATCCCAGTCCCGGCGTAATTTCCTTTTAAAATGAAACTAAATATGTAATTATTCCCGAATTATATGGCTAATTTAAATGAGTGCCTATTTTTTTGGCATTTCCACTCCATATTTGGCTAAAGATCTTGCAATTGCATAAGTTGCTATGAGAGCTATGATAGTTACAATTATGGCATAGATAAAGAGTCCCATGAGCGCATTACCTGTGCCTATATATAACAGGATTAAAGCTTGGATTGCCGGGTTCCATGCAAGAGCTGCAATTAAACCAAATGCTGCAGTTATTAATGCCGGGGAAACTTCGTTTTTCGGCCTCAAAATCTTTGATTTTGAAGGCTGCAAATGTTTCAATGAATAGTTTCTTTGCATCTACTTCTCCCATGTACGTCCTCCTAAAATAGATTAAATGATAATAATTCCCTCAACATATAATATTCTATGAAAAATAAAAATCAAATATTGCTTTTGACATCCAAATACTGCCATTTTAACTTATATCCTTGAAAGTAACGTGCGGATCATTTATTTTAAATTAGTTATCGCCCTCTAGAACAAATTTCAACTGAACTATCCCCAAGTTTTAAAATACTATTTTTTTATTGTAAAAGTAATGTATTGTCTTTATTTACATCTAAAAAATAGACACATGCCCCCATTTCAAATTAGATTAGTTTTCATGTGCTCTTACATAAATGAGTATCCTTATGAGATTCATATTTACTGTACATGTTTTAAAAGCTACTTTAAAAATATAAGCCTACTTAGAGGCGTTTTATGGAAATAAAATTTAAAAATATCAAAGAAAGACAGGTAGCATATATAATAGCAACCGGACGTGGACATATACCTCCTATTTTTAGTGAATTAATAGATTACATTACAAAAAACAATATATCAACTATTGAACATTATTACTGTACCTTCTTTAACAACACCCTCAATGTAGACCCTGAAGAGTTACATTATGAAATAGGGATCCCCATCACTGGAGATGTATCTGAAGAAGGGAGGATACAAATTAAAAAAATACCTGGAAATCAGGTTGTATCAACCATACATAAAGGCAGTTATAACAAGATAAATCATGTCTACCACGCTTTAATGGAGCACGCCGTTGAAAATGGATATCTAATATCCGGACCTGCTACTGAGATTTATATTAAAGGCACACATGAAGTTTCAAGAAATGAAGTCTCAGTGGAAGTGCGTTTTCCTGTAATTAAAAAGTAAATATGTATTTAACAACTGTTTTTCATTTAATACAAAATAATAAATCCATTTATCTAATTAAACATGATATTATTCTTATTTTAATATTTAGTAGTTCTCATGTGCTCTTACTAAACTTATATTTCTATTATCCCTATAATAAGATAATAAATACCTTTATTTTAAAGAAATTGTCAGGAAGTGCAGTTATGAAAATAGAAATTAAGAATATAGAAAAAAGTAAAGCAGCTTATGTATCTGTAACCGGTCCTTACGATCAGATACCTGAAATTTTAGAAGAAGTAGTTGGTTATGTTATAAAAGAGAATTTACAGATTACAGAGCCTCCTTACGGAGTATACATAAATAGTCCAATGGATGTACCTCCAGAAGAACTACAATATGAAATGGGGATTACATTTATAGGAGATGCAAATGGTGAGGGTAGAGTTAAAATTAAAGAAATTCTTGCCCATCAGGCCGTTTCAACAGTATACAAAGGACCATACGGACAAGCTGCACAAATATATCAAGCTTTAATAGAATATGCCGATGAAAACAGTTATAATATAGTAGGGCCAGTTAAAGAAATATACATGAACAATCCTATGGAAGTATCAGAGGACGAGTTACTTACTGAGGTTCAGTTTCCAGTGATGAAAAAATAGTTACATGAGCAGGTCAATAGTTTACTGGAGGACTAATTATGGAAGTAGAAGAGAAAAGAATTAAAGATACACAAGTAGCTTTTATGCGGTACAAAGGTGGTTACGAGAAGATTCCAGAACTTATTGCAGAAACAGTGCAATGGGTAACAGACAAAGGATTGAATATGACTGGAATGATTTATGGAGCTTATTTTAACAGCCCTGAAGATGTACCCTCAGAACAACTGCGTTATGAAATAGGTGCCTCCTTCGAGGGTAATGCAGAAGATGAAGGAAAAGTAATGGTTAAAATAATTCCAGAACATACTGTAATTGCAACACTTCATAAAGGACCTTATACAGAAGTTGGACCGGTAATCCGCGGATTAGCAGAACATGCAGATAAAAATGGATATGATATAATAGGGCCTGTTACAGAAGTTTATCTTAACAACCCCAATGAAACTGAACCAGGTGAATTGCTCACTGAAGTGCAGTTTCCAGTAATTAAAATAGGATAATAACCATCAATTTTTAAAGATTTTGTCTCACAAACTAAACCCTATTTGTGATGGAAAAAAATGATAGCTGTTACCGGCGCGACAGGACACATTGGAAATGTACTCGTCCGAAAATTACTTGCAAGAGGCGAAACTGTAAGGGCAATTGTGCCCCCATTTGAAGATATAAAGCCTCTTGAGGGATTAGAAGTCGAAATAGTTGAAGGTGATGTGCGTGATGCGGATTCACTTACCAAAGCATTTCGCAGCGCCGAAATTGTCTATCATTTAGCAGGCATTGTAACAATATCATCTGGAAATGATGATTTTCTTTACCAGGTGAACGTTGAAGGAACAAAAAACGTTGTTAACTCCTGTTTAAAAAACAATGTGAAACGCATGGTCTATGTTAGCTCTGTTCATGCCCTTAAAGAACCTCCTCACGGTACAGTAATTGATGAAACATGCGATTACGATCCAGAATGTACAAGGGGAAGCTACGACAGGTCCAAGGCTTTAGCATCCCTTGAAGTGATTAAAGGTATTGACAAAAACCTTGATTCAGTGCTGGTCTGTCCCAGTGGAGTGATAGGGCCTTATGATTACAGAATATCTCAAATGGGACATTTGTTTATTAACTTTATGAAAGGCGATTTAAAAGCCAGAGTTGATGGGGCTTATGACTTTGTTGATGTTCGAGATGTGGCAGAGGGAATAATATTGGCCTGCAAAAAGGGAAAATGCGGCGAAAGCTACGTTTTAGCCGGCGAACAAATTTCAGTACAGGACTTATTTTTAGAGCTTGAAAAACTTACTGGAATAAAAGCTCCCTCATTAAAAGTACCGTTATGGCTTGTCAATGTAGTAAGTAAAGTTTCTCCATTATATTATAAAGTTACCGGCAAAGAACCTCTTTTTACGACATATTCCATTGATGTAATTAACAGTAACTCCAAAATAAGTTCTAATAAAGCATTTAATGAACTGGGTTATTTTCCTAGGCCTATAAAAGAGTCAATTAAAGATTCTGTGGAATGGATCAGGAAAAATATTGAATTTTAACTATCTGAACCTTCAGCCTTAAAATAGTTTTAACTTGTTTTCTGTTTTATTTAGATCAAAATACCGCAATTTATTTATATAAGTTTCACAATAATATCGATCAGTCGATATCGGGTGCTTGATATTGATAGGAAGTATATCAATAATAATTGATATAAATTGAATTATAACAAGAATAAAATATCAAGTTAGCGATATTATATCGACATTTCGATAGGAGGTAAAGATTTATTATGTGGGGCAACTGGAGAAACAAGTTGAGCGATTTCAAAGAAATTCATGACAAACTTGAAGAACTGGGAAAACTCGGTGGTTTAAGAATATGGATAATTCATGTTCTAGATCGCGGGCCAAAAAACGGTGTGGAAATAATGGACGCCATACAAGAACACCATGAACAATTCCATCAAATGGCAGACATGAGACGCAATATAAGAGATGATCCAGAGTATTACAAGCGTATGGACAAAAATGATAAACACTACTATAAACATCTGAACAGGACAATGAAACACGCATCACGAAGGCCTTCACCAGGTTCAGTATATCCTATGCTCAAAAAAATGGTTTCTGAAGGATTTATTGTCAAGCAGGAAGACGGTCGGTATGAACTAACAGATTTAGGACGTGAAACATACACCAACATATTTGGGCCTTCACCTAGATCACATGAAGAAATAGATCGAAGCGCACAGGCAGTAGAAAATGCATTAACCGAAATTGAAAGCTACGTATCTTATTTAAACGATATTAAAAAAGAAAAATTGGTTCCACATAAAGAATGGATAGGAACATTAAGCGAAAAACTCAAAAAAATGAAGGATTCGCTCAAAGAGGAATAATTTAAAGTTAATAATTAATTAATACAATAAATAGTCCGATTACACCATAAAAACTGCTATAAGCAGTTTTTAACTATACATTTTTGCGTATTTAGATTTAAGTTAGCTACGGCTCTCTTCGATCAGTAAATAAAATGAGAAATAGGAGAAAAATATGACAGAATATGCCATAGAATTAAATAATCTCACTAAAAAGTTTGGTGATTTTACAGCAGTAGATGATTTATCACTTACTGTAAACGAAGGAGAAATATTTGGCTTTTTAGGTCCAAATGGCGCGGGGAAAAGTACCACCATAAGAATGCTCTGTACGCTCGCCCAACCTACATCTGGATCGGCTAAAGTTGCAGGTTACGACCTGATTAAAGATTCTGCCAGAGTTCGGGAAAATATTGGGCTGGTTGCAGAGAAAATGATTATGTATGACAGGCTTACCGCTGCTGAAAACCTCAGGTTCTTTGGAAAACTCTATGAAATACCAAAGCAGAAACTTGAAGAGAGAATTGACGAACTGCTTGAACTGGTTGACATGCAGGAATGGAAGAACACGCAGATATCCAAATTTTCCACAGGTATGAAACAGAGAATTAATGTTATCCGGGCATTATTGCCAGAGCCCAAGATTGTATTCATGGATGAACCAACACTCGGGCTTGACCCACAGACAACATTTTCCATAAGAGACATTACAAGGGAAATCAACGACAGTGGAGTAACAGTGATACTTACAACTCACGCTATGGTAGAAGCAGAAGCCTTGAGCGACAGAGTTGCTATTATCGACCATGGTAAAGTCGCTGCCCTTGATACGCCACAGAAACTGAAGAATATGATAAAAAACAGCGATACAACAGTTTTCGGCACCAAAATTACAAATCTAACATCTGATTTAATTGGAAAGATCAATTCACTTGATGTTGTAACTGCAGTATCCCAACAGGACGATTATAATCTGAAAATTAGTGCTAAAGGTGATGATGCACTTAATCAGATCATCGATGCTGTCCGTCATGAAGGCGGTAATATCGCATCAATAACAAACAGCAATGAATCAACTCTAGAAGATGTTTTCTTAGCTGTAACCGGTAAAGAAATGCGTGACCAGGCCAGTGAAAAAGCAGCCCCCGTACATCATGGGCATGGACATGCACCTAAAGCGAGGGTGAGGTGAAACCATGGATGCAATGAAGATGTTAAAAGACAGTTACCATGTAATGGCTAAGGACATGCTTGAACTTAGGCGCAACAAAATGTCTCTGGCAGCCCTTTTTATCATGCCATTGATTTTCCTGGTCATGTTCGGTTTCATTTTCCCAACTGGTAACACTCAATTGAACATGCCAGTAGGGCTGGTTAACCTCGATCATGGACAGGGAAGTAACGAATTCATAGCACAGCTTGAAACAGTTAATAATAACACCCATTATATGGCATTAACGAACTTCACGGGTGTTGATGATGCCATGACACAGGTAAAAGAAGGAAAGCTATCAGGTGTAATTATTATACCGCAGGGATTCTCCGATAACATAACAAATGGAAAATCCGGTACTTTCACGGCTTATATTGATAACAGTATACCCCAAAGCTCAGCGCAGATACAGCAAGCATTATCCGGCACTGTAATTAGTATGAACAACATTAAAGCCGAAGCTAATGTCATGAACTTAAGCAAAGCCACAAATCAGATCGTTAACCCCCAGGCAATGATTTTCCCTTACACACCGAATGTCGAGACATCTATACCTGGCCAAACAAATTACTTCAACTTCCTGGCACCTGGACTGATGATCATGATTGTGATGATGTCCGTTATGACAGGTATTCCTGAAGCCATTTCCAAAGAAAAAGAAATAGGCACATTTGACGGGATGTTATCAGCCCCAATCAGTCAGATCTCAGTTATAATCGGTAAAACTGCAGCACTGTGTACAAGAGGTTTTATCCAGTGTATCATAATACTTGCAATCGCGATACTCCTCTTTGGAGTCACTATTCAAGGAAATATCCTGCTGGCATTCTTCATGCTTCTTTTGGGGATATTCAGCTTCATAGGAATCGGAATAATGGCCATTTCCATGTCTGGAGACCAGGCATCAAGTACAATGATCGTGAACCTGCTGATGTTCCCAATGATGTTCCTTGGAGGAGTATTCTACCCAATTCAGCAGATGCCATGGTTCATGCAGATTATTTCGCAGTTTATTCCCCTGACATATGCTGCAGATGCAATGCGTAAAATAATGCTCTTGAATGCAGGTATCAGTGACGTAATGACACAGATAGTCATACTTGTAGTGTTTGGTATCGTTACAATGGCTATTGCTGTACCATTATTCAGAAAATCAATGACAAGATGAATAATAGCCAACAGGATTTAATTAAAAAAGATATTTAATGTTTGAAATTGTGGGTTAAACCACCATTCAAACATTTATTTAAAAATTAGAGGATCATATACCATAAAATATAATTTATAGTGTTTGGTATTGTTACAATGGCCATTGCTGTACTATTATTCAAAAAATCAATGACAAGATGAATAATAGCCAACAGGATTTAATTAAAAAAGATATTTAATGTTTGAAATTGTGGGTTAAACCACCATTCAAACATTTATTTAAAAATTAGAGGATCATATACCATAAAATATAATTTATAGTGTTTGGTATTGTTACAATGGCCATTGCTGTACTATTATTCAAAAAATCAATGACAAGATGAATAATAGCTAACAGGATTTAATTAAAAAAGATATTTAATGTTTGAAATTGTGGGTTAAACCACCATTTAAACATTTATTTAAAAATTAGGAGGATTATATACCGTAAAATATAATTTCAAAGTTCAGGAGGGAACAATTATGGAATTTGAAAATACAATAAGAAAAATTATTGAAAAAGAGTGTGAAGATTACTTTTTAGGCATTGCAGACTTGTCCCTTGCAGAAAATGACATACTTAAACAGTATGAATCATTTTTTGATGAATATCCTCGAGCAATATCCATTGGAATTACATTACCTTATACAGCCACACGTAAAACAGTAGATAAAAATACCAAAGTTTATAATGAAACCAACCAGCAATTAAACGCAATTACTGTGAGTTTAAGCAAATTACTGCAACGAAATGGATATAAAACTCTATCCATCCCTAAAACAGAAAAAGTAGATGATAATAACTTTATTTCATTACATAAACTGGCTGCAAATGTGGCAAATCTTGGAAAAATTGAGAAAAATGGTTTATTGATAACGCCAGAAGCAGGTTCTGGAGTTAATTGGGGTACGATACTTACGGATGCTCCCCTTGAAGCGGCAAATCAATGAATTTTAAAGTGGGATGAAAATGTTTACAAACTTAAGATTGAACATGCTAAATAAAAAAGCTGCTTCACTTGAAAGCAGTCCCCGCAGAAGTTTTAAAGAATCTAGATATACATAATGGGGACATTATTGGAGATGTTGGTACTGGAGGAGGATATTTTACCTTTGAATTTTCCAAAAAAGTAGGGAAAAAGGGCAGAGTATATGCAATTGATATCAACCAGAAATCACTGGCTTTTATAGATGATAAGTCAAAAAAAGAGATGATTAACAATATAAAAGCAGTATTAACTAGTGAAAAAGGGTTCTTATTGCCTGAAACAGTAGATATGCTCTTTTTAAGGAATGTGTTTCATCATCTCCCAGAACCTGTTGAATACTTTAAAAATATAAAACAGTTTTTAAAAAAAGATGGAAAAGTAGTTATAATGGATTATAAACAGGGACAATCCAGCTTTGTAGGTATATTTGGACATTATACTCCCGAAAAAACGGTGATAGATACCATGAAGAAAGCAGGATTTGATGTATCAAAAAAATTTGATTTCTTACCAAAGCAATCGTTTATTATATTCAAAAATAAGTTTCATTAAATAGAAAGCTAATCTATCCATATATAACTTTTTAAAGGTAGTATTATTCAAAACAAGAAAAAATGAGTTTGTAAACTTTAAAATGATTCTATATTTATTTCAAAATTTTCAACAAGATCATAAGAATTAAAAAGTTCACTTATTTCTATTTGAGTTACTTCTATTGTTTCAGCATCCATACTATTTGAATGTCCCATTATCTTGTCTAAAAAGCCTTTAGATTCATATTCTATAATGATTGTCACTATCCCATATAGTTCATCAGAATAATCTATGAATACTTCGACTGCAGCTTTTTTTATGGCCTTTAAAGACATTACAGCACTATGTATCTTCTTAGATAGAATTCGCTCCATGCTTTCAAGTTCTTTATTATTTAAAGTATCTCGACTATATGATCCTAAAAGTTCATCGATTTCCTTTTCTTCCATATCTTTGAGCCCATATTTCTCTAAAAGATTATCCCTTTCAGTAAGCTCTTCATTCAGATCATTATTTTCATTATCTGGATCATTATCAAACTTTTTCCTTGCTAATGGATCTTCTATTGCTGCTTTAAGTTCATGTATATCCACATTACTTCCCCGTGCTGTACTAATGGCATTACATAAATCAGAGCCGTATCCAACATCTCCTGCATGTTAGTTACAGCATAATTTTTTATACTTAATATAAGTTTAATTTCATCTAATAAATCATTTTAGTAAATACACAAATATGCAATAGTTAATTAAGCATAGTGAATAAATATAGACTAAAAAATGAGAATTACTTATTATTGTACTAATTAGTACCATCTAACTTATTTAAGCCAATAGTTACCAATTTACAACTCTTTAAACTGTTTTGGAAAAATAAAATTTATAATTACTTTTTGGCTGCTAATATTAAATAAAACGATTACCATGACATACAAGTTAATTATCATGTTAAATAATTAAAAAACCTGAGATATCTCAGGTTCCCACAAATATCTTATTAATTTTAGCCAGTTGAGATTTTAGGCTTAGTTTAAGCTGTTCAGTTCAACCTGCTTACGGTAGTTGACCATATCTTCAACTGTAACTACAGGCATGCCGTGCTTTACAGCAAAATCCACTATTTCAGGCATGCGTGCCATTGTCCCATCAGGATTTGTAAGTTCACACAGAACACCATATGGTTTTAATCCAGCAAGACCCATCATATCAACAACTGCTTCAGTATGCCCTCTACGTTCCAATACTCCGCCAGGACGGGCTCTTAAAGGAAACATATGCCCCGGGTGGTGAAGATCTTCAGGTTGAGCATCATCTGCAATAGCAGTTTTAACTGTTTTAACTCTATCAGCCGCCGATACACCAGTAGTGACCCCCTCTGCAGCCTCAATAGATATCGTGTAGGCTGTTTTAAAACGGCTTGAATTATTTTCCACCATCATAGGTAATTCTAATTCATTTACTTTTTCCTCATTGAGACATAAACATACAATACCACTGCACTCTCGAATAAGCATTGCCATTTGGACCTCAGTAATAGATTCTGCAGCAAAAATTATGTCCCCCTCATTTTCTCGTTGCTCATCATCGGTAACTATTATACCTTGACCACAGCGAAGGGAATTTAAAGCATTTTCCACCCTTTCTACTGAGTTACCGAATTGTGCCAATAAATTTTGATTCATGGTAATAAACCTCCATTTTTAGTTGACTTACCAGAATCAGGGCAAAAAAAACATAGACATGTCTAAGCATACCTGAATATTACAAACATTCAAAACATTACAGACATTCCTATTCTCTTCCATCCGGACTTTCACCGTCGGCTCTGGATTCTAACCAGATCTGCTGACCTCTTTTAATATAAAAGAGCGCTCGCGGGCTTACTAATTTAAACTAGTATACCGCCGGTAGGGAATTCCACCCTGCCCTGAGAATAAGTCATTGATACATCACTTTTAATTTAATAAATAATTTTCGCTTAATACCTAAAACTAAATTTAAAATAATTCATCAAAACAGCCGCTTATAAATAAAAATACCATAATCCCCTCTTTGATGAATTTATACCAAAATAAAATTTTAATTTCCTTAAATTAAGTCTTTATACTTATCTACAATTTCCTTAAATGAATCTGCAATATATGCTATCTGCTCTTTGCTGAATCCATAAACACTGCACTTGAACCATTTGGTTTGTCCACGTTTTATTCCAACGATATTTCTCTTTTTAAGTTCTTCGTACAGGAAAAATCCTCTTCTCGGATGGTTTTCAGCTATTTTATCAAAGATAGGTGTTTCAAATCTGGTGAGGTCATGCTCTTTTGGTTTTACCCCTATTTGATGAACACCTTCAATTTCTTCCAGTTGCCTTACAAAATTCCTTGTCTTTTCAACTTCCTCATCCCAATGCTTGACCCTCTCTGCAACATATGGGAGTGATGCCATTAAAGTTACTACTGGAGCTCCCCTACTGGTACATCCAAGCATTTCAATTTCTTTAACTTTATGCCTCTTTGAATGTTTAAGTAAAGCATCTGAATATTCTTCCTTCATTCCAAGCACACCAATTGGTCCTGATGCCGCCATACTTTTATGGCCACTTCCAACTACAAAATCCATATTTAATGCTTTTGCATCTATCGGAAGTCTTCCCATAGAATATGCACAGTTTAAAATTATAGGAATCCCTGCTTTATGAGCTACAGCACCAACTGCTTTTGCATCAGCCAGGTTACCGTAGTCACCATCCACATGAGTAAGCAAAGAAAGTTTAATATCTATTCCACTGTCAATTGCGTTTTCCAAAGTTTCCCTGTATTTTTCAGGAGTTATTTCATATGTAGGGTGCCCATTATTTGGAACTTCAATCACATTAAGCTTATTTCGCTCTGCAGCAAGGTGGGTTGTGTAGTGTGCATTTCCATCTACAATTACAGTATCGCCAGGTTCACATAACGCATGCATTATTGCAAATTTACTTTCCCTTGCACCATGTGTAGTTCTTACCTCATCAACATTGATAAATTTCGCTAAATCCTGTAAAAATCCGCTTATTGAAGGATTAGGCACTTCATCAAGCCTTCCAGCACAGTAATCACATACACTGTAACCGTCAGCATACTCAATTAAAGCTTTTCTTGCCTCAACAGGCAGCATTCCCCCACGCTGGAGAGGATTTAAGTTCAAATTGTCTCTTTCTGTATTTCGTGTAAGCCCATACTCCTGACATTCCATATTATTCACCTGTATCTCTATTAAATAATTAAAAAAAGATAAAAATATATTAAAAACATCTATTAATGCTTGATTTAAAGTTAATGATATTTTACTGATTATTTTATAAATTTGATATTAACTGATTCTCATTAAGTCATCATAAGCTGACAAAGCAGCTACTGCACCTTCTCCACATGCAACCACCCACTGATTAACCCCACCAGTGATATCACCTGCAGAGTATATCCCCTGAATATTGGTTTTTTGACTTTTATCAGTTATAATGTAACCATTTTTGTCAGTCTCTAACCCTATATCTTTAGCTATACCATTTGAAGGTATGTCTCCAACTGCTATAAATATTCCATCAATTGGGTATTCATTTTTTTCATTAGTTTTCTTGTTAAGCAGTACTACACTTTTTACAAACATGTCACCCTTTATTTCATCTATAACAGAGTCCCAGAACATTGCAATATCTTTTTCTTTTAATTTCTCCTGTAGATATTTTTCAGCCCTAAGTTCATCTCTTCTATGTGCAACAGCCGTATATGAACCAATAGTATCTAAATATAAAGCTCCTTGAATGGCAGTATTACCTCCGCCCACTACTAAAATCCTTTTGCCCATAAACAAAGGCCCATCACAGACTGCACAGTAAAAAACACCTCTTCCAAGGAATTGTTTTTCTCCAGGTGCGTTAAGTTTTCTATGAGTAGTTCCTGTACACAATATCACTGATTTAGCCTTATATTCTGCTTTCTGGGATGAAACTTTTATTTCGTGGTCTCTGATGATTTCTAATTTTTTGACTTCTTCCATTTCATTTATTTTAGCGTACTTCAATGCCTGCTTTTTAGTGTAGTCTATTAATACTTTACCTGAAACTAATTCAAATCCAGGATAATTTTCCATATTAGGAACCATCAGTCCTGCTCCACCTGCAAGCTGTTTTTCAAGTATTAATGTCTTTAATCCCTGCCTTCCAGCATAGATTCCTGCTGTCAGCCCAGCCGGTCCTGATCCTATAATAATAACATCATATTCATCCATCAGATCACCTTAAGTCACTAATTATAGTGAATAATCTAAATTATTCCATAATTTTAAAGAATTTAAACAGATCATCATACAATTAAAGCGTGTAAATACGGTTTAAATGGATGATTTCGAGTATCTAGTTATCCACTAAAAAAATAGTGGTTTTAAGTACTCTAAATCAAATTTAACGCTTTTAATTCATTATTCATTTTTTGAGTTAACTCATTCTATATTCTGTAACTTATCCCTCAAAAGTTTATTCACAAGCTTTCCATCAGCTTTCCCCTTTAACTTTTTCATGGACATACCCATAAGAGGACCCATAGCACCCATTCCACGTTCTTCTACCATTTTCTTATTTGAGGAAACTATTTCAGCTATTATCTCTCCAACATCATCTTCAGACAGCATCATTAAATTCAAACTTTCTGCTGCTTCTTGTGGTGAATTGCCCTCATTGCACACATTTGCTAAAATTTGAGGAAATGCATCTTTTGATATTTTATCATTTTCTAAAAGTTCAAATGCTTCAAGCAAAATGCTGTTATTCAATTCATCTATGCTGCATCCATCCCTTTTTAGTTCCTTTAAAGTATAAGCTAAAGTTGATGCTATCGTTGTAGAATCTACGCCAGATTTTGCTTTGATTTCTTCAAAGCTGTCAGCCTTATTTCTCCTTACGAGTTGTTTTGCAAGGTCTTCACTTAAATTATACTGTTTAATTATTCTAACTTTCTTTTCATCTGGAAGTTCTGGTAAATCGGACTTTATATCATCAAGTAGCTCTTTTGATACGCTGATTGCAGGAATATCTGTTTCCACGTACATCCTGCTTGCTGTTGGAAGTGGCCTCAAATAATCTGAATTTCCATCAGGTAATGCTTTTCTTGTTTCTTCCGGTACTGCTTGAAGCGAGATTTTTGCCCTTCTCTGAACTTCCTGTAAAGCATTGAGGACTTTTTCTTTTTTATCTGCAATTAAAATAAAAGCATCTTCATCTCCAAGGCCTAAAAACTCATTTATTGCATTAACTTCATCTTCAGTTATGCCATAAGCCGGAAGTTCATCAGTGTGGAACAGTCCAGACACTCCCATTTTCTTGGCATACCCTGCAAGTTCTGTACCAAATCTTCTACCTAGCTGAATTTCCAGTCCTATTAATCCTTTAAATCCATTCAATTTAATTGCAAATACACTTTCAGCCTTTGCAATTATTTTAGATTTAGTTTCTTTTAATAAAGGAGCTATATCATACAATTCATCGTCAACAGATGCATTTCTATTATTTAATTCGTCCTTTATTTTTAAAAGGTTTACCTGCCTTGTAACTTCATTTTTAACCATTGTAGACATGAGATCTAAATCTTGAACTCCTTTTAGCTCGACCCTTGCACCTTCCCTGATTGATATATTCAAATCTTGACGTATAGTTCCCAATCCTCTTTTAACTTTGGTACTTCTAAGCACCTGCCCTATATGGTACGCAACTTCTTTTACCTGTTCAGGGTGAGTTATAGAAGGTGCAGTTGTTATCTCAACGAGAGGAATTCCAAGCCTGTCCAGCCTGAAGTTAACTTTACCCTTCTCTTGTCCAATTCTTCTTGCAGCATCTTCTTCAAGACATAAAACATCAATCTGGACATCTCCATATTTTGTTTCCAGAACACCTTCTGTTGCAACAAGACCTGTTCTCTGGAAACCACCAGTATTACTTCCGTCTATTACCTGCTTCCTCATGGTATGGAATTCATCCACAACATGCATGTTGAGGAGTGTTGCTATTATTAAGGATACTTCAAGTGCTTCCCTATTTAATGGATGTGGAGGTTCTTCATCTGCTTCAACAAGGCAAGTTTCATGTGCATAAGCATCATAGATGAAATTTAGTTTTCTTCGTGCCTCTTCAAATGCGGCCCGGTCTATTTTCCCAAGTTCACTTTGGGTAGGCCTTAAATTCCTTAAAATTTTAAATTCTGGTTCTTTATCAGTAAGATTACAATCGCATGGGCAGAATAATTTTTCTTTCGTATTCAACTGCTGATGTACTTCAAGACCCATTTTAAGTCCAAGTTTTTCATAATCAATCATTAAATCACCGCTAACCATCAAATTATATTAAAAAATACTTTATGGAGCTTTTATCTTCAATTTCTCCAGCTATGTTAGTTTGCATTGTTTTTTCGACTTCTTCGATTTCATCAGTTTGCCCTAAAGCCCAGCAGAGTTTAACATAAGCTGTTTCAGGTAACATATCTCCTGCAGAGATTACGCCTGCAGTTATAAGTTTTCTTCCAGTACTGTAAACGTTCATGTTGACTTTTCCATAAAGACACTGTGAAGCCATTACCACAGGAATTCCACTGTCCCTTGCTCTTTTTATGGATGGAATAATTTCCTCTGGACAGTGACCTAAACCAGTGCCTTCCAGAACAATCCCTTTATATCCCTTATCAATATGATAATCCATTATTTCACCGGAAATTCCAGGGTAGCTCTTAATAAATGCAACATTAGATTCTACAGCATCATGAAGCTCAACTTCACCATCAGTCCTTGTTTTATACCTTAACTGTTCATCTAAAATTTCAATTCCGCCGTTTTGAACCCGTGCAAGTGGGGATGTATTTATACTTCTAAAAGTGTCTCTTCTTGAGGTGTGCATCTTTCTTACCTTTGTACCACGGTGTAAATCACAGTAGGTGTCATCTTCAGTCGCATGCATGCAGACCATGACTTCAGCCATATCTGATTTAGCAGCAGTCACTGAATTTAAAAGGTTTAAAAATGCATCAGAGGAAGGCCTATCTGAACTTCGCTGCGCACCAGTGAGCACTACCGGTACAGGAGTATCCAACATAAAGCTCAGTGCAGCTGATGTGTAGTGCATGGTATCCGTCCCATGGGCAACAACAACACCATACGCTCCGTCATTTATTTCATCAGCTATGGATCTTGCTGATTTAACCCAGTATTCAGGTTTCATGTTTTCGCTTAAGATGTTTAAAACTGCTTTTCCTTTGATATTTGCGTATTCCAGAAGCTCAGGGTTAGCCCTGATAAGGTCATCAGCTGTAAATGCAGGATGAACTGCACCAGTTTTGTAATCAATTATTGATGCAACTGTTCCCCCAGTTGATATTATAGATATATCATGTTTCTGGTTATCTTTTTCAATATCAAGCTTTGACAACTCAATTTTAGGTTTTTCACCCTTTTTGACGAGTTCAATTGTTGCATTTTCTATGTTTATTCCAACATTGTAACCATTTTTAAGCTTTAAAACAAGATGCGTCTCATCAGCATCTTCAGCTCTGTCTAAAAGCATGCCTTCGTAGGAAATATCTTGCTTGGTTATTTTAACACTGTCACCAATTGATATACCTGCTGATTCTAAAAATATTTCTGAAGCTCCTCTGTAACTCATAAAATTCCTCTTTTATCGGTTGTAATTATGAAATTAAATTCAAAATAGTTTATACTTACTCTATATTTTAATTAGTTATTAAATAATTTAAATGAGTTTGAATAATTAACCATGCTGATCATAGTTTAATATGCCACTTGAAACTTTTTGTAATTCAACTTAATTTTGATTAATTTTATTTAAATTGATTCATTAATGTCAAGCACTACAAAAAGTAATTATAGAAAACAGAAAGGTAACAGAAAATAAAAAAACCCCAAAATTACCTAATTTTGATATTACCTAATTGATAAATACATGCAATAGACTAATTCCAAAGTCTTTAAAAAAATGTTGAAGTTCAGGCATTATCAACCTAATCTAATCCTGCAAGTGCACGAATAAGGGAGCTTTGAGTTATAAGGCCAACTAGATTTCCATTTTCAACTACAGGAATCCTTTGATAACCTTTGTCTGCCATGACCCTTGTAATCTCAAGTATAGGAGTATCCCTATTAGCCACGTATAATTCTTTAGTCATTAGATCATTTACTTTAAGACCCAACGCTTCTCCCCCAGCTAAAAGAACATCTCTATGGGTTATTATCCCTACGATTCGCTTATCATCAACTACAGGAAGTCCTCCCACATTACATCTCATCATTTTCAATTTAGCAGCTGCAACCAGGTCTTTTGGAGAAGTTACATGAACTTCTTCGATCATGATGTCCTCTGCCTTTAGCTTTTTAATCATGGACTTATTTTTAATACCAATTACTATATTAAGATACGGAATTGTACTTATCATCAAACATATAAACTATACAAATAATGCTGAATATGAATGAAAATATGGTTACTACATTTAAGAAATTCAGCAGCACTGCAAAACGTAATTACTTAAAAACTAAATATATTTACTATACAAAACTATTGAAATAGTACAATGAATTTTAATTTAAAGCCGGATAAATCCATTATTTGCCTTTACATTTATCCTTTCAGGATAACACAACATGTAACCCTTTAATAATGGATTTCTCGTATTACCAGTTGTATATTAATATAAAGTAAAAAGTTATAGTTAGAGATTTTTATCTAAATTTTTTAAGACGAGGGATTAAACGTGACTCAATTAGAATACGCCAGAAAAGGCCAGATCACCAAAGAAATGGAAATTGTCGCTAAAGAAGAAAATATTGACATTCAAAAACTTATCAAACAAATAGCGAAAGGTTATATAACAATTCCAAAGAATATAAACGGCAAAAGTGTTCCTAAGGGTATTGGAAAAGGACTCACCACAAAAATCAACGCCAACATTGGATCATCTTCAGAAATAGAGGATATAGATGTAGAAATTCAAAAAGCTAAAATAGCAGTCGAATACGGCGCTGACGCTATAATGGACCTGAGCACAGGGCCTAATCTGAAATCAATCAGAGAAAAAATAATACCGGCAGTTGATGTCCCAATTGGAACCGTTCCGATTTATGAAGCCGCTGTAAGTGCATCCCAGGAAAAAGGTGCTGTAATTAACATGGATGAAGACGACATGTTCAACGCCATAATAAACCAGGCAAAAGAAGGTGTTGATTTCATGACCATCCACTCCGGAATAACCATGGACACTGTAGAAAAAGTAAAAAATTCTGACAGAATTATGGGGGTTGTAAGCCGTGGGGGATCTTTTTTAGCTGCATGGATACTTCAAAATGAAGAAGAAAATCCTCTTTATAAAAATTATGACTATTTACTTGAAATAGCCCATGAATATGACGTCACACTAAGTTTAGGTGACGGATTAAGGCCGGGTTGCCTTGCAGATGCCACAGACGTTTCCCAAATTCAAGAACTCATTACACTTGGCCAGCTTGTAGAAAGGGCAAGAGATGCAGGAGTTCAGGTTATGGTAGAAGGTCCAGGACATGTTCCACTGGATCAAATCCAGGCAAATATGAAAATTCAAAAAACTATCTGTAAAGGGGCACCTTTCTATGTTTTAGGTCCAATTGTAACCGATCTTGCTCCAGGTTACGATCACATAACATCTGCCATAGGAGGAGCTATTGCTGCTTCTTCAGGGGCAGATTTCCTGTGTTATGTTACCCCTAAAGAACATCTTGCAATACCAGACATTGAAGCTGTAAAACAGGGAGTTATAGCATCCAAAATAGCTGCGCAAGCTGCAGATGTCGCAAATGGAGTTAAAAGTGCATGGCAAAACGAACTCCAGATGGCAAATGCACGGAGAAACTTCAACTGGAAGAAACAATTTGAACTTGCATTTGACCATGAAACACCTCGAAAATACAGGGAAAGTAAACCCACAAGCGGAGATATGTGTACCATGTGCGGTGAATTCTGTGCTTTGAGGATTGTAAGGGATAATTTAAGCTAAATTACACACATTCACTTTTTTTCAAATTTCTTTTTCAATTCAAACTGTACCCAACATCCTGTCAGATTTTCATTTTATGGATTTTAGACCACTTCGAAAAATAAAAATACTAAAAGGCATAATAGTATTACAAGGTGATTGTATGAGATCCATATCTAAAAGATCAAATTTAATAAAAAGAATAAGATCTTACAGCACATGTCCAAGTTGCGGGTCTAACAATCTGGTAAAGGTGGACGAATATTATTACGAACCATCAGGATGGTTAGAAATATATGAATGCCAGAATTGTGGATCTCTAATTGAAAGACCTTTATCATAATATTTTTAAGACCTTGTGGAACAGAGATCATATAAATTAAAAAATATTTTTCTGATTAGTACTGTTTCGGGAGATTATATACTCAAAATAAGTTAAAATAATCTAATTCTAAAAATATCAAATTTTATTCGCCTATTTTTAAAAAATTATGTTAAATACATCTATTTAAATAAATAAAAGCTATTTAATTTCTTAATTTTGAAATTAAGGTTTTATCCATTTAAAAAATTATAAATAGATTCGTTTACATAATAATAAAAGATTTTTCATAAATTTCAGGAGGAAAAGTATGGCTATGGAACATGTAGAAGGTAAAAACAAAGGAAATGTAGTTCTTTATGCTTTAAGTACTTGTGGATGGTGTAAGAAAACCAGAATGCTTCTTGAAGAGCTTGGTATCGAATTTAATTATATTTATGTTGACCTTACAGAAGGTGAGGAGCGATCAAATGTTATAAAAGACGTTCAAAAATGGAATCCTCAGCTTTCATTCCCAACGGTTGTAATAAACAGTAAAGATGTTATTGTAGGGTTCAAGGAAGATGAAATCAAGGAGAAACTTGTATGAGTGATATAAGTGATACCGAACTGGATCATTTTTACGAAAAAGTGAAAAAAGACGTTGAAGCCAGCGGATATCACCTGAATTCAAATGTTGAATTTACAAAAGAACTTTTAAAAGGCATACTTACCAATGAAAAACGTTATGGGTATGGATCTTGTCCTTGTAGACTTGCATCAGGTGATAAAGAAATAGATATTGACATAATCTGCCCATGTAATTACAGAGACCCTGATTTAAATGAGTATGATGCATGTTACTGTGGTCTTTATGTCTCAGGAGGTATTCTAGAAGGTACAAAAGAAGTTTCTGCAATACCAGAAAGAAGGCCTACGCTTGAAGAACGGGAACAATCCCAAAAAGGAACCTTAAGTGGTGCACCATCCTCTCTTCAATTTCCCGTTTGGAGATGCAGCGTCTGCGGCTACCTATGTGCACGTGAGGAACCGCCTGAAGTATGTCCAATTTGTAAAGTTGAAAAAGAACGCTTTAGAAAGTTCTTATAATCAGCTTAACTAATTTTTTTATTCAAAGCTAAAATACATTCAATTTAGCTTATTTTATACTATTCAAATTAAATCCAATCTGTTTAATCTATTTTATACTTAAATCTCAATTTAATCAAGCAAAAGAATAAATAATCATTTTAACAAATATGATATTAAATTTTACTGGTTGATTTTTATGAATTCACTTCTAAGTTTTGCTGAAAAAAATCTGGAAGAGTTAGTCACACCATTTGGGCAGGCAGATGTTTTATTAATTTATGCCATTGCTGCAGGTAAACTCAAGAAATATTTAGGAGATCGGGAACTTGCAGGTAAGATATGGATGCCTTCTGGAAGAATGCGTTATTTGCTTAAGAGAGGATCTAAGTTAGAACCATTATTTGCTCATGAGCTTGAGGAAGCTGTTACTTTAGAATTTTTAGAACTTAGATCAAAAACAGAACACCTTTCATCTGCAAAAGAAGATATAACAGACTTACAGGCTAAAATATGGCAGTATTTTCTTCCAAGAAAGCTTTCTGATTTTTTCTATGCCACAAATCATGAAGGCCCGGGAAAAAAGATTGACAGGATATTTTTTGACATAGACCGTTCTAAGGGTATTTCTGCAGAACAGGCACAAGAAACCACACAAATATTTGTAGAAGCCATAAAAGAAGATCAGGAACTTGAAGAGTTATTAGGAAACTATGACCTATCTATTAACTGGACTGGCAATTCTTTTCATGTTTTATTCTTTTTAGATGAATTAATGCCCAGTTCATTCTATGAGGAACATTTTCAGTATTCAAAAAATGATCCTGAACGTAATTTTACAGGTAGATGGGCTAAAAAAATTAATGAACGGGTTGAATTTAAAGTGGCAGGAGGCCATGAAAGACAGGGCAATTCTATTAATATAGACCCTTCACAGAGCCCTTCAGGTAAATTATGCCGTGTTCCTTTAGGATCGTTGCATATGGAAGATCCCGAAACAATAAATGGTATTTCTGTACCTATAACTGAAAAAATGCTTTATAATGAAGATCTGATTTCTAAATTAACCCTTTATACTCCAAAAGATATTATAAAAAATTTAAGTGAAATTGAAAAAAACTTACCTGAAAGATTCAGGTAAAAAATTAAGTTTGAAAGTATCAAGATGCCCGGTGATAAAAATTAAGTTTGAAACATTTACAAAAACCCTTGAGAAGCTGGAAAATACCAGTTCTCAAAATGAAATGGTAGACATTCTCGCAGAAACATTCAAAAATTTAGGCGACGATGAGATAGGCGAGGTCTGCTATTTAGTACTGGGAGAAATAGGCCCGGGTTATGAAGATGTTAATCTTGGTTTAAGCGAAAAGACCGTACAGTCTGCAATTTCGCTTGCAAGTGGTTACGATAAAGCACACGTGGGCGAAGAAATAAGGAATATAGGAGATATAGGCGAAGTTGCAAGTAAAATGCTAAAAGACTCTGAAAAGAAATTTAAAAAGCTTTTAGAAGAGCATAAAGAGCCATCTGTAAATGATATTTATAACGGCTTTAGAAAAATCGCTTTTGCAAGTGGTAAAGGTTCTCAAAAGGTTAAAACTGAAACATTAGCTTCAATGCTTCTGGATGCAAATGATATGGGGCGTAGATACATTGCAAGATATGCTAATGGTAAAATGAGACTTGGTATTGGAGATATGACTGTTTTAAACAGTCTTTCTGTTTCATTTTTTGGCTCAAAGAAAGAGAAAAAAGAACTTGAGCATGCCTACAACATAAGTTCAGATATAGGACTCATAGCCAGAACTTTACGTAGTAATGGGTTACATGGAGTTAAAGAGATAAAAATTTCATTAAATAGACCTATAAAGGCTATGTTAGCCCAAAGAGTATCAGAATTTCAAGATATTAGAGAAAAAATTAAGTCCCGAGATATTGCAGCTGAAGAAAAATTCGACGGTGAGCGGATTCAGGCCCATAAAGATGGAGAGAATATAAAATTATTTTCCCGGCGTTTAACTGATATAACTGACCAATTTCCAGATTTAATTGAACATATTCAAAAATATGTTAAAGTGGAAAAAGCTATTTTAGACGGGGAAGTGATGGCCTATGATTTTCAAGAAGAACTTTTTGGCTCGTTCCAGATATTAATGCAGCGTCGAAGGAAATATGGAATTAAAGAATACCGAAAAAAGATTCCTGTCAGGTACATGCTGTTTGATGTTCTTTATGTAGACGATGAATCATTTATGCGTAAAAGCTACCCTGAAAGAAGGGAGAAACTTGAAACAATTGTAGAAGGTTCAAAATACATTTCACTAGCTAATCGGAGAGTTAGTTCTGACCTGGATGAGATAGATGATTTCTTCCAGGAGTGTATAACTAAAAATCTGGAAGGTATCGTTTGTAAATCATGTGCAGAAGATTCATATTATAAAGCTGGGGGAAGAGAGTGGACATGGATTAAATGGAAAAAAGAATACCTCAGCGAACTATCAGATACCCTTGACTTAGTTATCGTAGGTGCATTTGCAGGTAGAGGAAGACGAAGTGGTACTTATGGAGCCCTTTTATGTGCTGCTTATAACTCTGATAAAGATGTATTCCAAACTGTCTGTAAACTGGGAACTGGATTTTCTGATGAACAATTAGCTAACTTACCTAAAACGCTTGAGGACGCAAAAGTAGATAAAAGTCCAGCACGAGTTACAGTGACCAAAGAAATGAGCCCTGATTTCTGGTTTACCCCAAAATATGTGGTGGAAGTACTTGGATCAGAGATAACTAAAAGCCCTGTTCATACATGCAACTGGAATAAATCTGAAAAACAGGGTTTGGCTTTAAGATTTCCTAGATTCATTAGATGGCGTGAAGAAAAATCTCCAGAGCAAGCTACAAGCTCAAATGAAATTTTACAGATGTATAAATGATAATAAATGGATTGAATCTAATTTTTTCTAAATATAAAATAGTAATGAATAAATATATGGCATTTAAATACCACATAACATGATTTAACAGCTTATTTTCTAATAATTTCCCCAATAAAAATAGTTCGATCTAAACTTTTTTAATTAGAGATATTCATAAATAAGCCTTATCCTACATATGTAACAATAATACCAGTTAAACACACTTCTTTTTAAATATAACTTTTAAAAAAGACATATAAACACTGGAAAACATATAAACCTCATTTAACAGCTTATTTTCTAATAATTTCCCCAATGAAAATATTTTGATCTAAACTTTTTTATAGATAGATGTTCATAAATCATCCAATAAGTAATACTAAATTATGAAATAATATGATGAAATCATGAATAAAATATCTACATGATTTTCATTTATAGTGGAGGTGAATTTATGACAGATGTTATAAAAAGTAATGGAAAAAGAGAGCAATTTAGCCCAGAAAAAGTAAAAAATTCCCTTGAAAACGCTGTTAAAGATGCTGGTTTTAGCCCACAGGAAAAAATGAATGTTATAGAACATGCTTCTCAAGATGTTATGCAAATGGCACAAAATAAGAATCAAATTCAAACAAAACAAATAAGAGACACTGTATTAAATGATTTAGAACAAGATGATCAGCAAGTTGCCAATGCATGGAAACAATATGAACGCCAGCATGGAATTAACTATTAAATCCTTTTTAAATTCTTTTATAATAAATTTATTATGTAGGTGAATTTATGACAGATGTTATAAAAAGAAATGGTAAAAAAGAACCATTTAAACCACAAAAATTAAGGAAATCAATTGAAAATGCTGTTTCAGATTCAGGATCTACTATAACCAAACAGATGAAAGCAATTGAACATGCAACACAGGACGCTGAAAATCTTGCAAGGGAAAGGAATGAAATAAGTGCCGAGGAACTTAGAAACGAAATAGTAAATGATTTAGAGAGTGATGCACCCGAAGTAGCTCAGGCCTGGAGAAGCTACGAACGAAAACATGGAATTAACTACTAATTCTTTTTAATTTTTTTATACTTTCAACTATTTTTATGGATTAAAAAGTTCAAAGATTGTTCATTTTAATCTAATTTGTAAAATTTATTTGAATTAACAAAATAATCCTAAAAATAGTGGAGGGAAATCCATGACTGATGTAATTAAAAGAAATGGTGAAAAAGAGCCGTTTAGTGAAGAGAAAATAAAAAATTCAATTGAAAGTGCAGTTAAAGATGCAGGATTTAAAACCCAATCAAAAAAAAGACTCATAGATAAAACTCTTACTGATATAAATCGAGCTGTACAAGGTAAAGAAGAAATATCCACAGCAAAAATACGCAATATAGTAATAAATGATATCGAACAGGATTTTGATGAAGATCAAGCTCCTGTTGTAAGAGCATGGCGAAATTATGAGTTAAAACATGACATAATCCACAGAGAATAACTCTAACTGAGTATTGACAAAATTAAGACGATATATACCTAAATTATTTAAAAAAAATGAAATCAACTCAAGAATACTTTTTAGGCTGCTCTGGATGGTACTATAACGACTGGGCAGGAGAATTTTATCCAGAAAATCTGAGTAAGTCAAGATGGTTAGAATACTACTCCAAACATTTTAAAACAGTAGAGATTAACAACACTTTTTATCGGTTCCCCAGCGAAAAAACAGTTAAAGGATGGGATAATAAAACTCCCGATAATTTTAAGCTTACTTTAAAAGCCAATCAGGTTATTACCCATAGAAGAAGATTTAAAAACACACAAAGCACACTTAATCATTTCTATAGTCTTGCAGAAATTCTTAATGAAAAATTAGGATGCATATTATTCCAGATCCCTCCTCAAAAATCAAAAGATATTGACTTTTTAAAAAATGCCCTCAAGCAGTTTGACCTTTCAAAAAATAATATTATAGAATTTAGACATCCAAGCTGGTATAATGACGAAGTTTATGACTTATTAAACGAATTTGAAGTAGGATTCTGTTCAGTTTCATCTGCTGATCTTCCAGATGATCTTGTAATAACAGCAAATATCACTTACATTAGATTTCACGGAGTTGGAAGTGAAAAAAATCACTATCTTTATTCTGATAAAGAATTGAAAGAATGGGCAGATAAGCTAAAAGAATCAAATTCAAGTCAAGTATTTTGTTATTTTAATAACGATTATAATGCAAATGCCCCTAAAAATGCTCAAATGCTGCAAAAAATAATTGGTAACTCATAACTACTTTTCAATTGCTTTTTTAAGAATTACCATATCCTCTTTTAATTGAGGCAAAAGTACACGTGAGTACAACGCTGCAGCTGGGTGGAAAAGAGCCATATATTTTCTACCGTTTAATTTGTATGTATTTCCATGGATCTGTTTAATATTTTTTTTACCAATTAAGGCATAAGCTGCGCTGTTTCCAAGCAATCCCACAATATCGGGGTCAATTAATTCTATCTGCTTGTTTAAATATAAATCAATACAGGTAGTATATTCTAACTTTTTTGGTTTTCGGTTGTTTTCAGGCCTGCACTTTACAATTGAAGTGATGTAAATATCAGGCCGATCCATGCCTGCTTCTTCTATTATCTCGCTTAAAATCCTACCGGCCATTCCAATAAATGGTCTTCCAGTTTCATCTTCTTTTTTTCCAGGCGCTTCCCCTACAAGCATTATCTTAGCATTTTTCGAGCCTTCCCCAAAAACAACTTTGGTTCTGCTCTCATATAATGGGCATTTAACACAGGTACTTGCAACTTCACAAAGCTCTTCTAAATTCATATACTATTTTTTAAACAATTGTATATATGCATATTTTGCAAAATTCTTTTCACGTTTAGATTCTATGAAGTTCTTTAAAGAATCAGCACGTGAGGTAATTTTCTCAATATTAAATAGCTCCTGCATGTATCCTGCATAATCTACATTTTCAAGTTTAGATTCTATAAAATGATCTAAAGACTTAATGTAGGAAAGAATAAGTTCAACTCTAAGCATTTCATAAACATATTTTGCATAATGATTTCTTTCTACGCTTTTTTGTACAAAATGAGTAATATAAGAAACAATGATTTCCATTTCATCCGATTCATCCTTAGTTCTATGACCTGGCTGATTAACAACACCTTTGATGTTTTCTATCCCCCTAGTTGATCCTACAGTATTTATTGCCAGTTTAAATGAAGTAATTCCAAACTTAAAGATTAGAACTCCCACTATTGCTATAAATGCCAGTAAAGCAGCATATGATGCAACCATCCATACAAGGTCCAAAACTGCCATGCCTACCATTTTGTTATTCATAATATTTAAATTTTTATTACTTTATTACCGGTCTGTTCATAATTTTTTTTAAATAAGCAAAATGACCAATATTAGGAACAATTAAAAATACATATCAAAATAGTTTTGTATAACACTGGCTAAAAACAGATATTAATGCAATTAATTTGGCGTATGACAATACAAACAGGTAAAAAAATAAAAATATCATTTATTAATTAAGACATTAGTATTACTTTTCCTAAAAAGTGAAAAATATGTAAAATCTTGATTTTTACAATTGTGAAAATGAGATAGAAATATCTATTCAAATATTTCTTTTTGGCACTGCGGGCAATAATAAGCAGTTCTACTTGAAACTTTAATTGTTTTTAATTTTATATCAGAATTTGGGCATTTTCCATTCTTTTTTCTGTGGGGAATTATAAACGAATCTGGAAGTTCTTCGCCTGCTATCCTTTTATCCACCGATGTTTTAAGCACATCTTTCATTACTTTAAAAATTTGTTCTATTTGATGATTATTTAACTTATCAGCAGGCACTTTAGGATGAATACACGCCTGAAAAAGTATTTCATCAGAATATATGTTACCAATGCCTGCTATTATATGCTGATCCATCAATACTGATTTAATGGCACCTTTTTTCCTTTCAAATATCTGTTTAAATGTTTTTAGATCAATTTCAGTCGCATCAGACCCTAACTTCTTTTCTTTAACAAAGTTTCCAATTGAAGAAGTCAGATTGATCCTTCCAAACTTCCGAGGATCATCAAATGCAAGGTGGCTCTCATCCTCAAAAGTTATGAGGAGTCTATCATAAGAAGGTGCTTCATCCTGATTTTTAAAATATTTAAGCCTCCCAGTCATTCCATAATGTAAAATTAACCACAAATCATTGTCCAGAGCTGTAAAAGTATATTTACCATATCTTTTAGTATATTTAAACTTGTGTCCTTCTAATTTTTCTTTTAATGCATCTGCATCCACATTTTGAAGAAGTTCAGGATTCTTAACCTCTACACTTTCAATAATTTTATCAAGTGAAGTCTTATCTAAATATTTTCCAAATGCTTCCACTTCAGGTAGTTCCGGCATAAAATCCCCCATTTAAGTTACTTGTTTAATATATTTGACTTTGAAATTTAAAAACTTTAAATAAGTTATAAAATTTAGAAAATTTTAGTTTAATTCTATATCAAAGATTTTTAACTGGTACCTACGAGGGAGATAAGTTTATTTTAATGAGCGCTCTATTGTATAACAGAACAGTTGACGTTTTTATAAGATCTCATTTATTAAATCTAATTCTATATGTGATAATTATGGCCAAGCTAGAGAGTAAAATGAAATACAAAGAGCTCGTGGATGTCTATGAATCATTGAATTCCACCACCAAAAGACTTGAAAAAACAACGATTCTTGCGGAGTTTCTAAAAAATACCGACGCAGAAATTCTTCCAATTGTCACTTTATTATCATTGGGCAAAGTATTTCCAACATGGAGCGAAAAAGAGATGGGAGTGGGCCTAAAACTCCTTATGAAATCCATATCATTAGTTGTAGGAGTAAGTCCTGAAGCTGTGGAGGACAGTGTAAGGGACAGGGGAGACATCGGCTTAGCTTCGGAATATCTTTTCAGCAATAGATTTCAATCAACTCTATTTACAATGCCCCTAACTATAGTCAAAGTTTACAACAATATGGAAAAAATGGCAGATAAATCAGGAAAAAAAGCACAGGGAAAAAAGATAGAAATTTTACGTGAACTTCTTTCATCTGCATCACCAAAAGAAGCCAAATACATCACAAGAACCGTTCTAGAAGAGCTCAGAGTTGGACTCGGAGAAGGTACACTCAAAGATGCCATTTCAGAAGCCTTTAACATAAACAAGGAAGTTGTAGAAAGAGCCATGATGCTTACAAATGATCCGGGCCTTGTTGCAGAAGTAGCCAAAGAAGAAGGAGAAGAAGGGCTTAAAAATCTGACACTTATACCTGGAAAACCTGTAAAACCAATGCTTGCCCAACTTTCAAAGAGCGTTAAAGATGATATTAAAGAAATGGGCTACGCCCTCTGTGAAGTTAAATATGATGGTTTTAGAGTTCAGATTCATAGAATTGGAGATGAAATCAAAGTTTTCACAAGAAGACTGGACAACATAAAAGATGCGGTTCCAGAAATCGTCGAATACATCGAAAAATGCCTACCTCATAAAGATTTTATTGTTGAAGGAGAAATAATCGCTATGAGAGAAGGAAAGCCAATTTCGTTCCAGTATGTCCTTCAAAGAGTGCGAAGAAAGTATGAAGTTGAGAGATTACGGCTTGAAGTCCCATTAACATTGTATCTTTTCGACGCCCTTTACTTCGAAAAACCACTTATCGATACTCCGTTTGAGGAAAGGCGTAAAATACTTGAATCAATCTCTAAAATAGATGATGGAAAATTTGGTCTCAGTACCCAGGTCAAAGTAACACCAGAACATACCTCCTATGCAGAAGACCTTTTCAAGCTTGCAATTGAAAAAGGGCACGAAGGGATAATGATAAAAGACCCTCATGCCCCCTATATGCCAGGCATAAGAGGTAAAAAGATGCTTAAATTTAAAGCTACGCCTGAAACTCTGGATTTAGTAATTGTAGGTGGAATATACGGCAGAGGGAGAAGGGCAAACCTCATAGGTTCTTATCTTGTTGCTGCGCAGGATGGAACTGGAGCTTTAAAAACAATAGCACATACCGCAACTGGACTCGATGATAACACCTTACTCGAGCTTTCCAACAAAGTTGAAAGCTCGATTATAGAAAAAAAAGGCAGGAAAGTAAAATCAGAACCTGAGATTATCCTTGAAGTCGCATTCAGTGAGATTGTTAAAAGTCCAGAATACGAAGGTGGTTACTCCTTAAGATTCCCTGTTGTTAAAAGAATAAGGGAAGATTTAAGTATTGAAGATATTGACACTGTTGAACGCGTGGAATCAATTTTTAAGAGTAAAAGTTAATTTCATAGCACATTTCATGTTTATTTTTTTTACTTGGAATTAATGGGTTTTGCAAATAAATGAAAAATATCAAGATAATATTAGATACTGCCATTCTAGCCCTAGTCTAGTTGTATTGCGCCTTATTTCAATTTATTTCATAAAATAAAAGGTAAATGCTTAAATATACCAATGTTGAAATACTTCAATTGGCCAATGGAGTAGATCAATATGAAAGATAGTCAAATTTTTACAGTAGCCTTGATAATTGCAATTTTGGGTTTATCCGGAATGGTACTGCTTTCAGACAAAATAACACCTCAAGAAATTAAGATAAAAGACCTAAACAAAGGAATGCTTGATGAAGATGTATCAGTTGTGGGCTTGGTCGAGAAAATAGATAAATCCCCAAGAAGCAATACTTATTTTTTACAGTTAAGAGATGGAACTGGGAAAACAACGGCTGTAGTATTTGATAGTGTAGTATTAGACCTTGAAAAGAATAATTTAACTCCACTGTCCTTTGTAAATCATAGGGTGAAAATAACAGGGAAAGTGCAGCAATATAATGGAAATATGGAGCTGATTTTAAATGATGGAAAATCCCTAAAAATACTTGTTTAAATATGCAGTTTATGATTATTCATCCTTTAAAACCCCTATATCTAAAGTATAATTTTTAATTTCACCCAGTATATCCTTTGCATAATAAGATGAAAATATTATGCCCAGTACGCTAACCATCCAGAAAGAAACTAACCTGTCTGCAAGAGCTATACTTCCACCTAGCACTGCTGGAACTCCAAAAAGTGCAAAAAGTCCAGTAAGGGATAATTCGATTGATCCTATCCCTCCGGGAAGTGCAGAAGCTATTCCAATAATATTTGCCAGGATCAGTATTATAATAACTGAAGTAAAACTTATTTGAACGTTAAATGCATAAAATACCACATAGAGCCTGAGACATTCTAAAATCCACGACATAAATGCTAAAATAGATACAAAAACTAAATTTTTACTTGTTGTAAATGAATTTGTATGACTAGTCATTCCTTTTAACCCCTCTGTAAACTTGAGATATATATTGTCCAGGGTTTCATTATTAATGGGCAATTTACATAAAACCGGGTGAATTTTATTATATATCCATATACTGGTGTCTTCTCTCCAGTTTACAAGATATACCAACAGTACCATTATTAAAGACCCAATAGCCCCTATAATAGACACGAAACGCATGTTTTCTATCCATATAGAAGAGATAATAAGAAGAAATGCCACAATTAAAAAGTCAAAGAGTCTTTCAGTTAATCCTGCGGACAATCCTTCAGATAGGGATATTTTATTGATCTTTTTACCTGCAAGTGCGTTTAGAACTTCACCTGCTGTCCTCATTGGGGAAAAGTTCCCTGCAAAAAGCCCTATTGTTTTAACAATATAATTATTTTTAATTTCAAAAGGCTTATTTATTATAAATCCCCATCTAAGAGCCCTTACTTCAATAACCAGAAGGTGAATTAAAAGAGCCACCAAAAGCCATTCCCACTTAGCAGTTTTAAAAGCATTTATGATATTAACAGGCCCTATCCACAATACAAGCAAAATAATTAAAGCTATACTGACAGCGAATACGTAAAATCGTTTCAATTAGATTCCCCACTTGCTTTCTCTTTGATATTTTATAGATAAGCTCATTGAAGTATGTCTATAACCACTAGTTATAAAACTATGTCGCTCATGCCAAGAATGTTGTGTAAATAATATCGCTTCATTTTCGGTGTTACTGGTTAAGTAAATTGCATTTTTTAAGATAAATCCCCTATAATCAATTAAAACTACAATTTAACATGGAGTATAACTCATGCACAGGATCATGGACATGTAAAAGTCTGCGATTTTTACGGTCACAAAAACCGAAGTTTTTGTGAACATGAGCGAACTATGTAAATCATGTTCCTAAAACAAATTGTTTAATAATTATAAAATAATTGAAGATGCTTTAAAACAGAAAAATATTGAGTAACCAATTCCACAGGAAATGCGGGTTTTACATATTAAATCTTTAAGATATTCAATATGCTATCTCTAATTACCTAACTTTGTAGCAATAGGGTTACTTATAATCCTAACCTTGAATTTCCTGCCTAAAAGGCCAATAATAAACAGTATATATTTTAGAGCATGTATTTTAGTCACATAAGACTTCTCATCACCATATGTACATGGTATTGCCGCTTCATTAACTTCTATTTCATGTTCAGATGCCTTATAAAGCATTTCAGATTCATATACATAATCATTATATTTTATATCTAAAAAAAGTTCCGCAGCATCCCTTGACATAGCCCTAAAACCACTCTGACTATCTGTAAGTTTAAAACCAGTTACAAATTTAATAAGATTGGTTGTAATTTTATTTGAAAGTTTTCTCCAGATCGGCATATTTTCCGGATTTCCATTTTTAAATCTTGAGCCTATTATCAGCTCATTATCCCCTATATTTGATATAAAGGAAGGTATGCAATCAGGATTATGTTGACCATCACCATCAAGCATTATTAAAACATCATAATCCTGATTTAAAGCTTCTTTAAGTCCAGATTTTATAGCAGCCCCTTTACCCATATTTTTTTCATGTTTTACTATTCTAGCGCCTGCACTTTTTGCGCGGCCATAAGTACTGTCACCCGAACCGTCGTCAACTACTAAAACATCACTGTATTTAAGTGCACATTTTACTACGCTCTCAATAGCTTTTTCTTCATTATAGGCTGGAATTATAGTGATAAATTTCATTTTAACTTCCTGTTTAAATAAAGTTCATTAGGTTACTTTTGTAAACATTGTCTATAAAATATACAATTTTGTAAACATTTTATAAAAGTAAATGATATTCACTATTTAATTAATTTATCGTATTAAATTTTTACCGTATTTCACATTTTTAAAATGAACTTTAAATAGTCTAAAAATGTTATAAAAAAAGAATCTAAGTAATTTACAGTCGTAATTTAACTATATGATCATCTCTTAAAGATTATCTATCAAATAGAGAATGTGCAATAATTATAGTTTAAAGTTGAGGAAATACTACGTATTTCCGAACCTTAAAATTTTATTTCCATAAAATTTTAAAGTTGAGGAAAATGCATAGCATGCAAAAATCTACGATTTTTGCAGCGTCAAAACCTTCGATTTTGTAACCGCGAAAATCCCTTAAAAATTCGTAGAATTTTGACAGTGTTTGAGGGCATTAAAGTTTTTAACAAAATTGATTAATACTTTAAAATATAAATGATAGAATCATATCAATAACGTTAATGTGGTGTAAAATTAGTGTTTATATTGAATTTAAATAAATTTAGCTCAATTAAGACTTTTGAATGATTATTTAAATAAAGAACATATCTTATGCCAAATATAACCTTTATACTCATATCTAATTAAAGAAATAGAATTAAAAGCTTTTAATATAATTTTAAAGATAAGGTGAAATTTATGAAAAGACTATTTGGAACATTTGGGGTCAGAAGACTTGCAAATACAGAATTAACTCCAGAATTTGCATCAAAAATTGCCGCATCCTATGGAACACTTGTAAAAGGGAAAGTTGCAGTTGGAGGAGACACAAGAACATCTACAGAAATGATAAAACATGCAGTAATAAGCGGTTTATTATCATCAGGATGTGATGTGATCGATCTTGGAGCTTTACCAACACCTGCTCTCCAATTCGCTGTTAGAAATTACTATGATGGAGGAATCATGATAACTGCTTCCCACAATCCTCCAAAGTATAATGGAATAAAGTTAATGGACTCCTACGGTATAGGAACTCCTGATGATATGGAACTAAAGATTGAAGATATGTTTTTTGACAGCGCCCCTGATAGAGTACCATGGAATGAGATTGGGAAAGTAGAAAAGGATGAAGGAATACTGGATGAGTATATCCAGAATGTTGTAGATCGGGTAGATGCAGAAGCAATTAAACAAGCAAAATTAAAAGTAATTGTAGACTGTGGAAGCGGAGCTGCATGCTTTACAACACCTTATCTTTTAAGAAAGTTAGGTTGTGAAGTACTTACCATGAACTGCCAGCCTGATGGATTTTTCCCAGGGAGGGACCCCGAACCTACAGAGCCAAATCTTAAAGAATTAATTGAAGTTGTAAAAGCAACCGGAGCAGATATTGGTGTTGCACATGACGGGGATGCAGACCGTACCATATGTATAGATGAGAAGGGAGATTTTGTTTTTGGTGACAAATCATTTGCACTGGTTGAAAAATACATGTTAAAGGAAAACAACGGAGGATTAATTGTTACAACCGTAGCTACATCTTCTGCAATTTACGACATTGCAAATGAATACAACGGAGAAGTTACTGCAACAAAAGTTGGAGATTTAATTGTTGCAAGAGAACTAAAAGATAAAGACGGCCTATTTGGTGGAGAAGAAAATGGAGGGTTAATATTCCCTGATTTCGTTTACGGTAGAGATGCTGCGCTTTCAACCGCCAAAGTCATTGAAATAATTGCAAAAACTGGAAAATCCCTCTCAAAACTCATTGAAGAACTTCCGGTTTATTATTCAGAGAAAATGAAAATAGAATGTCCTGATGAGTTAAAACAGGAAGTTATGCAGAAAATTGCAGAAGAAACCCGTGAATTTGAAGTAGATACAACTGATGGAGTTAAGATCTTTAAAGAGGAAGGATGGGTTATAATAAGACCTTCTGGAACCGAGCCAATATTTAGATGTTTTGCAGAAGCCAAAACAAAAGAAGAAGCTACTAAAATGGCTGAATGGGGAATATCCCTTATCTCTAAATATTTAAAATAGAAAGTAAATTTCCATATTTACTTTTCAAATCTATTTTTCAATGGATTAATATACTATAAATAGATTATTTTAAAATTCAAGATGAATTAATCATTATTTTTAGCAGTTCTGATAATTCAAAATTTAGAGAATATTTATTTCATTTTTCCAACGGCTTTACTTATATCTATAGGAGAATTATATTCTTTATCCCGCAGACTGTCCAGAATAGTTAAAACTGGTTTATCTGCACCATTATCCTCAGCTTGTTGAATTATATCTTTTTTTACTTGCAGAAACTTATACCTTTAATGTAATATTCTACCTGTGCAGGACTTACTTTCACATTTACCACCGTTTACCAGTTACAATGAACTGTTTAATTTCATGTGAACCGCCTTAAGCAAAAATAGTTATAAATAAATCCAAAATAAGTATATAAACATTAAGTGGAAGAATATCCTACATTTATCTTCCAATTTCCCCTTATTTAATATTTTCAGGTTTCATCCTGAAATATCATTCAGTTCAATCTTCCGACTATTTGCAAGACATTCTTCCAACATTACCTATGATCATTAAACTATAAAAAATTTATGATCACATCAAAATTAAGTAATATCAACTACCTGTAAAATCCATAAAATTCAGCACAATGGGCGCAAAATGGATATTTTCCCTTCCAGTAATAGCTTTCATCATCTGCATTAATATTGAATTTTTTATGGCAGATATAACATTCTTCTATCTTTTCAGGCTTTTCTTCTACTTCCTTGCAAATTTCTTCATCTTTTGCCACTGTTTTTTTGTCTTTTCCAGTTTCTTCGATATTACCACGACCTATAAACCTGATATACATTTCAATTTAACTTAAATTTTATTAATTAGGGTTTAAAATTAAATTAATAAGCAGTTTAAAAATTTAATTTTTGAGATTGTATTATACAGTATTGAACTTAAAGTTTATGATATAAAGTACTTTTTTTTAAAGCAATAGAAAAAAACAATAAAAAGTTAACACAAAGAATAGGTCATGAAAAAACGAAAAGTAGCCTGGGGAATAACTGGAAGCGGCGATAAACTGGTAAAAATAACAGAAATCGTTCGAAAAATAAAAGAAGAATACGATGATGAATTTGAAATAAGGGCATACGTATCTAAAGCTGGAGATCAGGTTTTAAAATATTATGGCCTTTTTAAACCGTTGGAGATTGATTTTGACAGGCTTTGGGTAGAAATTAATGCCAATGCACCTTTTTTAGCAGGTGAAATACAGCTTGGATCCTATGAATTCATGTTAATTGCTCCTGCAACATCCAACACCGTTGCAAAGATAGCGTTAAGGATAGGTGATTCATTAATTCCTAATGCCGCCATTATGGGTCAAAAAGCAAATATTCCAATTTATGTACTGCCATCAGATGTAGAAGAAGGAGTTACAGTAACACAACTTCCCGATGGGAGCGACCTTGAATTGATTATAAGAAAAGAAGATGTAGAACACGTTGATAAACTGGCCAGCATGGGCATACATATATTAAAACGTCCTGAAGAAATTTATGATGTTTTTAAGAAGCATTCGAAAACATCCAACTAATTTATAAAATTTTGGGTATTTTCGATGCGTTAAAAATCACAGATTTTTAACAGCATTCGAGCAGGAAAAATGAAAAATAATTAGATCACGCTAAGTTTAAATATTAACGCACATGTGACTGTGGAGCAGCGTCCCGTATCTGTAATGTAACCTGAAATTTATAGCCCGATCCGCTTTCATCCTCTGTAAGATCAGTTACCCCTCTAAAATAATGATTCCACCTATCCCCTGAATTTGCAATGTCCATCCCAAGAGATTCCATATCGTTTATCTTAGAGAAAAATTCATAGGTATCTATAAGTTCTTCCCGTGGGGCTTTAATATTAATCTGTACTACTCCACCAGTTTTATTTAAAAATCTAACATAATTTTCTTTTATTTTAACTTTATCCTCACCGAATCTTTTTTCTCCACCAAGTTTTTTAAATACAACATCGGATTCACTCATAAAATGACCTCTTTTTATTATAGTATTAAATTATGAACATGAAAATATAAATTTTTTTCTACCTTCAATTTAATTCAATGATTTATAGAAAAAAATAATGATTATAAAAGGATTTTAGATAAAATTACGGCATAAAATGTATATAATTATGCAGTATCATATCAAACATGGCATATAACCCCATATATTGATTTATTTTCCAAAATAAGTAAAAATAGGTTATTATTAAAATTTATAACCAAATTCTCTTAAAAAGTTTTTCCGGTATTCTTCATCGTCCTTACTTTCAATTCCTTTAGGCTTAAAACCGTCTATTATACTTAATATGCCTCTCCCCTGCTTAGTTTCAGCAACTATTACCTGGACAGGATTTGCAGTTGCACAGTAAATGTTTACAACTTCGGGTACGTTCATTATACGCTGTATAACGTTGATTGGGTATGCATTTTTAAGAAATATTAAAAATGAATGGCCACATCCAAGTTCAAACATCTTATCTGCTGCAAGCTTAGTAAGTGATTCATCATTACCTGATTTTCTTACCAAACAATCTCCTGAAGCCTCACTAAATGCAAGTCCGAATTCAACGCCGGGCACCGTATTTACAATGGCTTCATGAAGGTCTTCAACTGTTTTTATGAAGTGGCTCTGGCCTAAAATTAAGTTGCAATCCTCTGGAGCTTCTAATTTTACTATTTTAGTTTCAAATTTCATTTTAATCCCCTTAATATTTATATCCAATTTACAGTATTAATTTACGCTTTTTCGCTACTTTAATAGATAATTAACACATTCAAACAGATATCACTTCAACTCCCCAACAGCAGGTAATAAATAATGAAACACTTCATATTATTTAACGGTGATAAATATGAAAAAATCAATTGGTGCAAAAACGATTGTATATCCCACTCCTGTTTTTATAGTTGGAACTTATGATGAAAATAGGAAACCAAATGCTATGAACGTTGCATGGGGAGGAATATCATGTTCCAGCCCACCTTGTGTTTCCATTTCAGTAAGAGAAGCTACTTATACCCATGGAAATATTCTAGATAAAAAAGCTTTTACAGTAAATATTCCCTCTGAAAGTCACATTAAAGAAGCAGATTATTTTGGGATTGTGTCTGGAAAAAATGAAGATAAATTTGTCTCGACAGGGTTAACACCTGTTAAAAGCGAACTTGTAGATGCCCCTTACATCAAAGAGTTTCCTCTTATTTTAGAATGTAAACTTGTTAACACAACTGAACTAGGATTACACACCCACTTTACAGGCGAAATAATGGATGTAAAAGTGGATGAAAATTTAATTGATAATGGAAATCCTGACATAGAACAAATTAAGCCATTTTTATACGATCCTTCATCCAGATCATATTATAGTATTGGTAACCATCTTGAAAAAGCATTTTCGGTAGGAAAAGATATAAAAAGTTGATATGGGCAATTCACATAAGACTTACTAGAAATAAGTATTGTAAAACTAGGCGATAAATTCATAATGATCCATAATAATTGTTCTATCAATTTAAATAGCTCTAAAAATTCTTTCGCTCAAAAATCTTCCAAATGAAAGATTTTTGGAGCCTTAAAAGCCTCTAGTGTTTAGGGGTTTTAAATTTAAAGTAAATATAACCACAAATAGTATTCGAAGATTGTATACTCCAACTTTAAATTATCTATTAAAACTTATTTTCTCAAAATAGATTTAATTAGAGCTTTTTTCCTTAAAATAGCAATAAATATATATAAATCTAAATATGTCGCTTTAATAAGTTTTAAGAACGTTTTAAATAAAAAAATAAGATTTAATAGAGTTTATTTGCGAATTTTAAACCAAAACATTTATATAATCTATAAAATTGAACATTATATAATCCAAAAACTTAAAATGATTTCTTAAATTTATGAAATTTTATATTTAAATTATTAAATATTGTAGGTGTAGTTTTTGGATTCGGAGGCGGTAAAATTAAGATAAAATTATGTTTAGCGGTAGCTATCGTTTTTAGCATAGCATCGCTTAGTTTGTGCAGCGTATCTACTATTAGTGCAGGTTCTGATTTAACTGCACCAACTATAAAAAGCACAGACCCCACAAATAAAGCAACAAACGTAGCAGTCAACAAAGCAATCAAAGTAACATTCAGCGAATCCATAAAAAAAGGAACAGGATGGATAGAACTAAAAACCAGCAGTGGAAAATCAGTAGCAGTTACAACAAGCATCAGCGGTAACGTATTGACCATAACACCCAAAAGCAGCCTAACTAAAGGAACAACATACGTATTATACGTACATTCAGGAAGCGTCACAGACTTATCAGGAAACAAATACGTATACTCCGGAAGCAAAACCTTCAAAACAGACAACACAGCACCCACCATAAAAAGTACAGACCCCACAAACAAAGCAACAAACATAGCAGTCAACAAAGCAATCAAAGTAACATTCAGCGAATCCATAAAAAAAGGAACAGGATGGATAGACCTAATAAGCAGTTCGGGAAAGAACATATCAACAACTACTTCCATAAGCGGTAACACATTAACAGTAACACCCAAAAGCAACCTAACTAAAGGAACAACATACGTATTATACGTACATTCAGGAAGCGTCACAGACTTATCAGGAAACAAATACGTATACTCCGGAAGCAAAACCTTCAAAACTGTTTCTGCAACAGTATCAGCGTCCAGCACAACAAGTTCTGCACTGCAGCAATACCTGGTGGCCACATCAAACTGTCAGGTAACTAACTCAGCAATTAAAGCAAAAGCTGCAGCGATAACAAAGGGTAAAACTACAACATATGCTAAAGCTGTGGCAATTTATAACTGGGTAAGGGATAACTTAGGTTATTCATTCTACTACAACACCAAATATGGGGCTGCAGGTACTCTTTCTAAAATGACAGGGAATTGTTGCGATACAGCTCACCTGTTAGTTGCTCTTGAGAGAGCTGCAGGAATTCCTGCACGATATGAGCATGTTTATGCTAAATTCTCAAGCGGTAACTGGTACGGACACGTTATTGCTCAAGTATACGTGAACGGTAAATGGTACAATGCAGATGGAACCAGTTACAGTAACTCTTTTGGTGTTATAAAAAATTGGAACACTGCAACTGCAAAAGTATACGGCACATATGCTTCACTGCCTTTTTAGGCAAAGTATATGTTTTTTTATTTATTTTTCGAATTTAAATTTATTTTAATATTTAAAAGTGTTTAAGAGTTAAATGAATAATTATTAACTAATTTATAATCATTTATTTTTTTAAAAATCTATTTAGATATGATTAAGGCATTTAATAAATTATTATATGAATATTAAGCTTAATATTACGCATATATTCCATATAAATTACCTTTTATAGTTAAATAATCATTTAGTAGCGTTTATTAATGATTTTTAAACCAAAATACTTATATAATCTCTAAAATTTAATATTATAGTGCCCAAAAACTTGAAAAATTTTCTTAAATTTAAGAATCAGTATATCCAAATTATTAAATTTTTTATGCATAGTTTTTGGGTTCGGAGGCGGTAAAATTAAGATAAAATTACTTTTAGCAATTATAATAGTTTCTTGTATAGTGCTGATTAGTATAAGTGATATATCTGCCACCAGCGCAACAGTAAACTCAACAAGTTATAGTTCAACTACGGATTTAACTGCACCAACTATAAAAAGCACAGACCCCACAAATAAAGCAACAAACGTAGCAATTAACAAAGCACTCAAAGTAACATTCAGCGAATCCATAAAAAAAGGAACAGGATGGATAGAACTAAAAACCAGCAGTGGAAAATCAGTAGCAGTTACAACAAGCATCAGCGGTAACGTATTGACCATAACACCCAAAAGCAGCCTAACCAAAGGAACAACATACGTATTATACGTACATTCAGGAAGCGTCACAGACTTATCAGGAAACAAATACATATATTCAGGAAGCAAAACCTTCAAAACAGACAACACAGCACCCACCATAAAAAGTACCAGCCCTACAAATAAAGCAACAAATGTAATAATTAACAAAGCAATCAAAGTAACATTCAGCGAATCCATAAAAACAGGGACTTTATGGATAGAACTAAAAAACAGCGCCGGAAAAAGCGTGTCAATTACCAAATCAATCAGCGGTAACACATTAACAATAACACCCAAAAGCAGCCTAACCAAAGGAACAACATACGTATTATACGTACATTCAGGAAGCGTCACAGACTTATCAGGAAACAAATACATATATTCAGGAAGCAAAACCTTCAAAACAGACGGCACATCACCCACCATAAAAAGCACAGACCCCACAAACAACGCAGTAAACATAGCAGTTAACAAAGCAATCAAAGTAACATTCAGCGAATCCATAAAAGCTGGAACCATATGGATAGAACTAAAAAACAGTGCAGGGAATGCAATCTCATTTACAACAAGCATCATTAGTAACGTACTAACAATAACGCCCAAAAGCAATCTAACCCCCGGAACTAAGTACACATTACTCATACATTCTGGAACTGTAACAGATTTATCAGGGAATAAATACGTGTATGCCGGAAGCAAAACCTTCAGGACTAAATCTGAAAATATGCAGGCGGTTTGGTTACCATCGTCATATGTGACTTATAATACTCTAAACGTGACCCAATTAACAAAAATGGGCATCACCGATGTATTCGTAAAAGTCAGCCAAACCAATTATAAAAGCGTGCTTACATCTATTTTCAGCAAAGTCTCAGGAACAGGAATAAAGATACATGCATGGATCACATGTTTTTATTATAATGGATCATGGATCAACCCTCAAAAAAATACGACATACGTTACTAGTTTAATCAGCTTCATTTCAAGTGTTACAAAATACAGTGTAAACGGGAAAAATTTAGATGGAATACATCTAGATTATGTAAGATATCCGGGTACTGCTTACAAATATACGGGTGCAACAGCCACAATAACCTCATTTGTTCAAAAAGTCTATAACACAGTGAAAGCAATCAATTCATCAGTCACAGTTTCAGCAGCACTAATGCCCGAAGGCTCAGTAAATGCTTATTATTATGGTCAAAATTACACTCAACTCTCAAATTACCTCGATTTCTTAGTACCGATGATCTACAAAGGAAATTACGGATACAACAGTTCAACAGGAACTAACAGTAAAGGGTCAAGTGGTACAAATTGGATAGCTTCAACAGTAGCATATATAGTTAGCCAAAGTAATGGAAAGCCAGTTATAGCTGGTTTACAAACATATCGTTCGGATAATAACGTGACAGCAATATCTGCAAGTGAATTACAAAACGACATAAATGCGGCGATGAGCAACGGTGCATCAGGATATGTATTATTCCGATACGGATTAATAGACGGTGACTTATAGATATTTAAAGTTATAATTAGATTTAAATTGTACAATGCATATACTGCCAGTTCTGAAAACGTATTTGAATTGTAACGGATTTAAGTGCTACAAAAGTGAAAATATACGATACATATGCTCATTTATTATCATAAGTGTATGTATATCTTTATTTTTTTATAATTTAAGTACAAAAATTGTATTAACTTATATTTAAAGACGCTATAATAAAACATTAACGTATATTTAGTTGCTTATTTTCCAAAAATAGCTTTAATTATAGATTATTTAGTTAAAATAAAAACACAAACATATAAATCCACACACAATTATTTAATACGCTATAAGCTAGTTTTAAATGAAAAAATACGATTTAATAATGCCCATTTCACATTTTCAAACCAAAAGATTTATATAATCTGTGAAATTGAACATTATACTGTCCAAAAACTTTAAAAGGTTTCTAAATTTTAAGAAAATATATTCTTATATTATGAGGCCCCATAGGTGTATTTTTTGGATATGGAGGCGGTAAAATTACGAAAAGATTGTTTTTAGCAATACTAGTCATACTTAGTATAGCTTTATTCAGTTCATGCGGTATATACGCCACCAATGAAACCCAAGAAGCAGGAAACACAACTAATTTAACTATAGAACAAGCGACATCCACAATAACAAACTCATCAACAAATGAAACTTCAACAGACGCATTAAAATCAACATCAAACGAAAATACTACCAATATCTCCAATTCATCAACAAGCAACAGTACAACAAGTACTAATAAATCCACAGTAAACTCCACTGCTGCAGCTGGAGGAAACAGCTACAGCAACGTACATGGTATTTGGGTCAATACAGCTGATGCATTGAAGCTCAATGTAACTGCTCTAAAAAATGAAGGGATTACTGACATATTTGTTAAATGTAACATTTATTCCAGCCCTACATACAAGACTATCCTTACCAAAATCGTTAACATGTTTAAAGGCAGTGGAATACGGGTAAATGCATGGGTAACATGCTTTTTAGATGCAAACGGTAACTGGATTAATCCAGCAGGTACCACCTACACTTATACTGTGAAGGTAACTAAAAAAGTTGCAGTAAAAACGTCATACAAATCATGGTACAAACACTGGTACAAATCATGGTACAAACACTGGTACAAATCATGGTATAAATTCAAAAAACACTGGTACTATAAATGGAAGTATACCTGGAAATATACCTGGAAATATGCTTGGAAATACGTCTGGAAGACTAAAACAACATATAAAACTGTAACTACTACTCAAACAAAAACAGGTATAAATACAACCCATAATGACCAGGTCGTAAATGCAATTGTAGATATGGTCAAAAATTATGGAGTAGACGGCGTTAACCTTGATTACATACGTTATCCCGGAACAGCTTATAAATATTCAAACGGCACAGCAACCATTACCTCTTTCGTTAAAAGAGTTTACAATTCAGTGAAGGCAGTCAATAAACAAGCGGCAGTTTCAGCAGACCTGATGCCTGAAGGCTCAGCGAATGCATATTATTATGGTCAAGATTATGCTCAACTTGCAAAATACCTTGATTTTATAGTTCCAATGGTTTACAAAGGAAATTATGGGTATAATAGCTCTGTAGGTACTAGCAGCAGTGGAAAAAATGGTACTGATTGGATAGGCTCAGCTATATCATACATAGTTAGTAAATCAGGTGATACGCCAGTTGTAGCAGGTTTACAGACTTACCGTTCAGACAAAAATGTAACAGCAATACCAGCAAGTGAATTACAAAACGACATAGATGCAGCAATAAACAATGGATCATCAGGATACGTACTATTTAGATATGGATTAATAGATAAGAACTTCCTATATAACCCAACTACCAGCGAACAAGACAGCAATACAACAGATAACACAAACAGCAGTTCTACGGTAATTACAAAATTTACCATAAAACAAATCCAAAATGCTTCAGCAAGTGTCAAATCATTTATTGAATCCAATAACAGGCTACCAAATTATGTAACAATTGGTACAAGCCAGGTTACAATGGCTCAATTCTTACAACTGTTAGCTACAAGTTTACTGCAAATCAACAGCGGAACAAGTACATCAATATCACTAGGAAACATAAATAGCCCTGCAAATTCAACTGGAGACTACATATACGGAAACATAAATAAAACAGAATATCTAAGCATTGCCAAGAACATAAAAACATTCATAGATTCAAACAAAGTAGCTCCTACTTATGCATCAAGCTCTTTAGGAAAAGTTCAGTATGAAACTCTAATCTACATGTTTTCAAAAATACTCAATTATTACAATACAAACGGCAGACTACCAAATTATGTTTCAGTAGATTCCACAGTTGCAAACCCTGAATCTTATTCCATACCTTCATCATTACAGCAGTACCTTCAAGCAACAACAAACTGCCAGGTGACAAGTTCAAGTATCAAATCACTGGCAGCATCGATAACAAGCAGCAAAACATCAGTGTACGATAAAGCAGTGGCAATATTCAACTGGGTACGAGACAACATTGGTTATTCATTTTACTACAACACCAAATATGGTGCTGTCGGCACTTTGAATGCTAAAACTGGGAACTGTGTTGATACAGCTCATTTACTAATCGCTCTTGAAAGGGCTGCAGGAATACCAGCACGATACGAGCATGTTTATGCCCAGTTCTCAAGTGGTAACTGGTACGGACACGTTATTGCTCAAGTATACGTGAACGGTAAATGGTACAATGCAGATGCAACCAGCTCCAGCAACACTTTCGGCGTTATAAAAAATTGGAATACCGCAACAGCTACATACTACGGCACATATGCTACACTGCCTTTCTAGGCAAAGCATATGCATTTTTTTTCTTTTTTTATATTTATCTGGAAAAATTTTAAATTTAATTTTAAATCCAATAATGAAACCTCTATAAACTTAAAATAAAAATTTAATTAATATTTAATCTTTTTATGTCTTTAAAACATTTTTAATCATCACTTAACTTTTTTAAAATTTCATTTTTAAATATTAGCAGTTATTTACAATTTATATACATTTTAATTATGTTCAAAATTAAAAAATACGGTTTTAAAAGTTTATTCTCACAGTTTCAAACCAAAAGGTTTATATAATCTGTGAAAACGAAAATTACAGTGTCCATAAAATCTAAAAGGTTTCTAAACTTTAATAATATAAATTTTTAAATTATGAACTAGTTTAGACGTATTTTTTGGATATGGAGGCGGTAAAATTACGAAAAAATCATTATTAACAATTTTACTTATTTTAAGTTTAGCAATGCTCAGCATAAACAGCATATCTGCCGCTACAGAAACTGGAAATACAACTAATAACAGTGAACAGAATATAACTTCAAATGTAACAAACTCCAGCAACACAACAATTCAAAATTATATGGATACTGTCAATACAACAAATTCCAGCAACACAACAATTCAAAAATCTACAGAAGCTGCTGGTGGAACCTCATACTCTAAAGTGAAAGCAGTATGGATACCCAGTGACTATGTAAGCAGTTTAAACGTTACAGCACTGCAAAACTTAGGAATTACGGATGTATTCGTTAAATCTAACTTAATTTCTACTCCATCCTATTCAAGTGTCTTAACCGCTATTTTACAGAAATTAAAAGGTACTAATATAAGAGTTCACGCATGGATCACGTGTTTCAAGGATACAAACGGTGACTGGATTGATCCCGCAAATAAAACTCAACAAGATTTTTTAATTAACAGTATCACAAGCATTGTAAAAAATTACAACATAAGCGGAATTAACCTGGATTATGTAAGATATTCTGGATCAGGGAGTAATACAGCTGGTGAAAGTGGAACAGCAACAATAACTGCATTCGTGCAACTAGTTTATAATACAGTTAAATCCATCAATTCATCAGTCGCAGTTTCAGCAGACCTGATGCCTGAAGGCTCAGCGAATGCATATTACTATGGTCAAAATTACACTCAACTTGCACAGTATCTCGATTTTCTAGTTCCAATGATCTACAAAGGTAACTACGGATATAATAGTTCTGTAGGTACTAGCAGCAGTGGGAAAAATGGCACATCCTGGATAGCCTCAACAGTGGCATATATAGTTAGCCAGAGTAATGGAACTCCAGTTATAGGTGGTTTACAGACTTACCGTTCAGACAAGAATGTAACAGCAATACCTGCAAGTGAATTACAAAACGACATAGATGCAGCAATAAACAATGGATCATCAGGATACGCATTATTCAGATATGGGCTGATTAACAGTAGTTTTGGCATGGACAGTACCATACCTACAGTCAAAAGCATAGACCCAACAAACAACTCCGTAAACGTACCAATCAACAAAGTAATTAAAGTCACTTTCAGCGAACCAATAAAAGCAGGGACACTCTCAATATACGTTAAAACTTCATCTACTGGAAAATACGTACCTATAACTACTTCAATCAGCAGTAATGTTTTAACCATAACCCTAAACAGCAATTTAACTAAAGGAACGACATACAACATAATCTTAAATGCATGTAGTATAACTGACCTGGCAGGAAATGCGCTAAAAACATACACAACCAAATTCACAACCGACAAGACAGCACCGGCTGTCAAAAGCATAGACCCAACAAACAACTCAGTAAACATACCAATCAACAAAGTAATTAAGGTCACTTTCAGCGAACCAATAAAAGCAGGAACATTGTCAATATACCTTAAAAACTTAAAAACAGGAAAATATGTGACAATAACTAAAAAAATCAGCAGTAATATCTTAACAATAACACCCGCCATCAGTTTAACCAAAGCGACATTATACTATGTAGCACTGAATGCAGGAAGCATAACCGACCTGGCAGGAAATGCAATAAAATCATACACAACCAAATTCACAACCGACAAGACAGCACCGATTATTAAAAGCATTGATCCCTCAAATAACTCTGCAAACATAGCAATTAACAAAGTAATTAAAGTCACTTTCAGCGAACCAATAAAAGCAGGAACACTATCAATAAGGGTTAAAAATCTAAAAACAGGAAAATATATTTCAATAGCTAAAAAAATCAGCGGGAACACCCTAACAATAAAACCAACTAGCACCCTAACTAAAGCAACACAATATTCAGTGATATTGAACGCAGGAAGCATAACCGACCTGGCAGGAAATGCAATAAAATCATATACAACCAAATTCACAACCGACAAGACAGCACCGATTATTAAAAGCATTGATCCCTCAAATAACTCTGCAAACATAGCAATTAACAAAGTAATTAAAGTTACATTCAACGAGCCGGTAAAAGCAGGAACACTATCAATAAAACTCAAAAATCTAAAAACAGGAACCTACGTGTCAATAACCAAAACGATCAGCGGGAACACCCTAACAATAAAACCAACTAGCACCCTAACTAAAGCAACACAATATTCAGTAATATTGAACGCAGGAAGCATAACCGACCTGGCAGGAAATGCAATAAAATCATATACAACCAAATTTACTACTGATTCTACAGCGCCAACCGTTAAAAGCATAGACCCATCAAATAACAGCGCAAACGTGCCCCTTGGCAAAGTGATTAAAGTTACATTCAGTGAATCAATAAAAGCAGGGACACTTGGAGTAGGGGTTAAAGACCTGACAGGGAAATATATACCCATAACTACCTCAATTAGTGGCAATGTTCTAACAATAACTCCAAAAAGTAATTTAACCAATGGAACACTGTATTATATAATATTGAACGCAAGTAGTGTAACTGACCTGGCAGGAAACGCATTAAAACCATATAATACCCAATTCACCACCAATGGAACAATATTTACTATAACACAGATCAATGCAGCAGCAGCAAGTGTCAAATCATACATCGAAACCAACAACAGGCTACCCAATTATGTAACAATTGGTACAAGCCAGGTTAAAATGCCCCAGTTCTTACAACTGTTAGCTACAAGTTTACTGCAAATCAACAAAAAAACAAATACATTCATGATACCTGGAAATATAAATGCTCCTGCAAGCCCAACTGGAAGTTATATGTATGGAAATATAGTTTTAACCGAATATTTAAGCATTGCACAGAATATCCAGAATTATATAAATTCAAATAACTGTGCACCTAACTACATGACAAGTTCACTAGGAAATATTCAGTATGAATCATTGGTTTACATATACTCCAAGATACTCAACTATTACAAAACAAATGGCGCACTACCAAATTATGTTTTAGTAGATTCATCAGTTACAAATACAGCAATACCCTCTGAATTACAGCAGTACCTTCAAGCAACAACAAACTGCCAGGTAACCAATTCACAAATTCAAGCACTGGCAAAATCAATAACAAGCGGTAAAACTTCTACCTATGACAAAGCAGTGGCAATATTTAACTGGGTAAGGGACAAATTAGGCTATTCCTTCTATTACAACACCAAATATGGTGCTGTCGGCACTTTGAATGCTAAAACTGGGAACTGTGTTGATACAGCTCATTTACTAATAGCTCTTGAAAGGGATGCAGGAATACCAGCACGGTACGAACACGTTTATGCCCAGTTCTCAAGTGGTAACTGGTACGGACACGTTATTGCACAAGTTTGGGTTAATGGTAAATGGTACAATGTAGATGCAACCAGCTACAGCAATTCTTTCGGCATTATTAAAAACTGGAATACTTCGACAGCTACATACAAAGGCACATATGCCACACTGCCTTTTTAAGTGAAATATAACTTTTATTTCTTTTTTTATTTCTTTGAATTCAAATACAAATGTTACACTCTATTTCAAAGTTGAATAAGTAACTATAAAACCCATTATTAAGGATTATTTTGTTAAAACAGTTTTGATTGAGGTTTATTTATTTAAAAACGCAATCTACGGATTTAAATCCTGATGTCTTATTTTAATACGTTTCCAGCAAGTTTTAAATGAAAAAATAAGATTTAAGAATGTTCTTTTTCCAGTTTCAAACCAAAACATTTATATAATCTGTAAAATTGAACATTAAAATGTCCTAAAACTTCAAAAGGTTTCTTAAATTTAATATATTATACATTTAACTTATTAAATTGTGAAATCATGAGACATAGTTTTTGGATCCGGAGGCGGTAAAATTACGAGAAAAATGTTTTTGGCAGTACTTATCTTTTTAAGTATAGCATCACTTAGTTTAAATGGTGCATCTGCCACATCTGAGACTTCAAACACAACAAGTTCAAATATTACTACTAATAGTACGGTTAATTTAACTGCCACTGCAAGTTCAGTTAGTGCACTCAGTACAGCCGATAATACTGTACCGACTGTAAAAAGTATAGATCCATCTTCTAAAGCTGTTAATGTGGCAGCTAACAAAACAATCAAAGTCACATTCAGCGAATCCATAAAAACAGGTACTGGATGGATAGAACTAAAAGACAGTAATGGAAAAGCAGTATCATTCACCAAATCTGTCAGCGGCAGCGTACTAACAATAAAACCAACCAGTAATCTAACCAAAGGAACAACATACACACTGACCATACACACAGGAAGCCTAAAAGATCTATCAGGTAATCCTGTAGCGCTTTGCGGGAGCACCTTCACAACTACCGATGGTGTTGCACCAACTGTAAAAAGTGTAGACCCTTCTTCTAAAGCTGTTAATGTGGCAATCAACAAAACAATCAAAGTCACATTCAGCGAATCCATAAAAACAGGTACTGGATGGATAGAACTAAAAGACAGTAATGGAAAAGCAGTATCATTCACCAAATCTGTCAGCGGCAGCGTACTAACAATAAAACCAGCCAGCGACCTAACACCTGGAATGACATACACACTGACCATACACACAGGAAGCCTAATCGACTTATCAGGCACACCTGTAGCGCTCTACGGAAGCAGCTTCACAACGGGTTCGTCATTTACTATGACACAAATCCAGAATGCTTCAGCAAGTGTCAAATCATACATCGAAACCAACAACAAGTTACCGAATTATGTAACAATTGGTACAAGTCAGGTTACAATGGCTCAATTCTTACAACTGTTAGCTACAAGTTTACTGCAAATCAGCAATGGAACAAATACGGCCATATCCATAGGAAACGTGAGCAGCCCTACAAATTCGACCGGAGATTCCATATACGGAAATATAAACCAGACAGAATTCCTTAAGATTGCTCAATCAATTAAATCATTTATAGATTCAAATGGCATAGCTCCTAATTATGCATCAAGCTCTTTAGGGAAAGTTCCGTATGAAACTTTAATTTACATGTTTTCCAAAGTAGTCAACTACTACGGTACAAACAAAGTTTTACCAAATTATGTTTCAGTGGATTCCACAGTTGCAAATCCTGGATCTTATTCCATACCTTCAGATTTACAGCAGTACCTTCAAGCAACTACAAACTGCCAGGTAACCAATTCACAAATTCAAGCACTGGCAAAATCAATAACAAGCGGTAAAACTTCTACCTATGACAAAGCAGTGGCAATATTCAACTGGGTAAGAGATAATATTGGTTATTCTTTCTATTACAACACCAAATATGGTGCAGTTGGAGTATTATCTTCAAAAACAGCAAACTGTGTTGATACAGCTCACCTGTTAATCGCTCTTGAAAGAGCTGCAGGAATACCAGCACGATACGAACACGTTTACGCTAAGTTCTCAAGTGGTAACTGGTACGGGCACGTTATTGCACAGGTTTGGATTAACGGTAAATGGTACAATGCAGATGCAACCAGCTCCAGCAACACATTTGGAGTTATAAAAAATTGGAACACTGCAACAGCTACATACTACGGTACATATGCTACACTGCCTTTCTAGGCAAGCATATGTATTTTTTTCTTTTTGATTATTTTTGAATAATTCACTGCTTTTGGAACATATTTTTTAACAAATGATTTAGCTTGTTGAACTTTAGACTTAGCATAATTTACAAGTTAAATAAAAAAAAAAGTAAATCATCTGTGAGACGATCATTTATAAATATCAGTAAACATAAATTGTCATTAATAATCATTATATAATATAATAGTTACACTTAAATTTTTATCATTCTCAATTTTAAGTTACTTTGAAAATATTACACACTTAAAATATTCAGATTTCGAAGAGATGGTGTCAGCATGAACGAAAAAACAAAAGAAATAGGATCACGCATATTTGAACTTAGGGATTTATCAGAAATAAGTGCCGAAGAAATGGCGGAATACCTGAAAATTGATGTTGAAAAATACAGAGAATACGAAAGTGGGGCTTTAGATATTCCTGCAAGTATTCTGTATGAAATAGCACATAAATTAGGTGTTGATATGGGTCTGCTGCTTACTGGTGAAGAAACCAGAATGCACATTTTCACTGTTACAAGGAAAGGTAAAGGAGCGGCAGTAGAGAGGCGTAAACAGTACAAATATGAGAACCTTGCTGAAAAATTTATCCATAAAAAAGCCGAACCATTTATTGTTACTGTCGATCCAAAGGATATGGATAAAGAGCCTTCCAAAAATTCACACCCAGGACAGGAATTTGATTATGTTCTTGAAGGGACTCTTAAGATCTACATTCACAATAATGAGCTCATTCTTGAGGAAGGAGATTCAATATTCTTTGATTCCTCATATGAACATGCTATGGAAGCATTGAACAATAAAACAGCTAAATTTCTTGCTATAGTAATGTAAAAAACCAGTGGAAAGAGGTAAAAATTATGTCTTCCTTATTAAACAAATTTGTTCCAAAGAGGGAATTTGAATCTTACCAAGATTTTAAAGAGAATTTTAAGATAGATGTTCCAGATAATTTTAATTTCGCTTACGATATTGTCGATGAATATGCAGAAAACATTCCAGATAAAATTGCAATGGTATGGTGCAACGATGAAGGTGATGAACAGGTTTTCACCTTTGCAGATATGAAATATTACAGTGATAAAGCCGCTAACTTCTTTAAAAAATGTGGAATTAAAAAAGGCGATACTGTAATGCTTACACTTAAAGCGCGCTATGAATTCTGGTTCTGCATTATTGGCCTTCACAAAATAGGCGCAATAGCAATTCCTGCAACACACATGCTAAGAGCTGAAGATATAGTGTACAGAATAGAAAGTGCAGGACTTAAGATGGTAGTCTGTATTGCTGAAGATGGCGTTCCAGAATATTTCGATGAAGCAGATGATGAATTAGAGGATACCAAGGTTATAAAAGTTATAGTCGGGGATGAAGATAGAGAAGGATGGTTAAACTTCAGGAAAGAACTTGAAGAAAGCCCTCTTGAATTTAACCGCCCTACAGGCGATGAGAATACAACAAATGATGATATATCTCTAATTTATTTCTCATCAGGAACTGTAGGTCTTCCAAAAATGGTTAAACATGACTTTACTTACCCTTTGGCCCATATAGTCACTGCAAAATACTGGCAAAATGTAGTGGAAGATGGACTTCATTACACAGTTGCTGATACAGGCTGGGGGAAGGCAGTTTGGGGCCAGTTATATGGACAATGGATATCAGGCAGTGCCGTATTTGTATATGACTATGAACGGTTCGATGCTGCACATATGCTGGAAAAAGCCTCAAAGTATGGAGTTACAACCTACTGCGCTCCACCGACCATTTACAGGTTCATGATAAAGGAAGATATGTCAAAATATGATTTTTCAACCCTGGAATATGCAGTAACAGCAGGAGAACCTTTAAACCCTGAAGTTTACAATAAATTCTATGAATTTACGGGTTTAACCTTAAGAGAAGGTTTTGGTCAAACAGAAACCGTTGTGTCTATCGCTAACTTCCCCTGGATTAAACCAAAACCAGGTTCAATGGGAAAACCATCACCAATTTATGATATCATGATTGTGGATAGAGAAAATAAACCCGCAGATATTGGTGAAGAGGGAGAAATTGTCATTCGAACGGGAGATAAAAAGCCAATAGGGCTGTTTGGAGGCTACTACCGCAACCCTCAAAAAACAGAGGAAACTTGGTATAATGGATGTTACCACACAGGCGATACTGCATGGATGGATGAAGACGGCTATCTGTGGTTTGTTGGAAGAACAGATGATATAATTAAAAGTTCAGGTTACCGAATTGGCCCATTTGAAGTGGAAAGTGCAGTTATATCACACCCTTCTGTGTTAGAATGTGCCATAACTGGATTCCCTGACCCAGTAAGAGGACAGGTAGTAAAAGCAACCATCGTTCTTACAAAAGATTATGAACCTTCAGAAGAATTAAAAAAAGAGATTCAAAATCATGTTAAGAAAGTAACAGCACCGTATAAATATCCCCGTGTTATTGAATTTGTGGATGAACTCCCTAAAACAATAAGCGGGAAGATAAGAAGGGTTGAAATACGAAACAAAGATCATGAATAATTAGAATATATAAAATTACTAATTATTTTTTTTAATTTTAAATTTTAAATCTCTCAAAAAGAATTTGAGAGTTAGTTTATTTAAATAATCTAATTAATTTAGAAGGATATATTATGTCTAAATCAAGAAAAGAACCTTACCCTGTAATCAACACTTTAGAATGTAAAGCATGCGAGAGATGTATTTTAGCATGCAAAACAAGTGCTCTAAAGATGAGTGATGAGGTAAATAAAAGAGGATACAGATACGCAGTTTATGAAGGCGAAGGATGTACAGGATGTGGAGATTGTTATTATACATGCCCCGAGCCATTAGCTATTGAAATTCATATTCCAAAGAAAACTGAAAAGAAGGAGGATTAAACATGGCAACTCAACTTATAAAAGGAAACACTGCAATTATAATAGGAGCCATGTATGCAGGCTGTGACTGCTATTTTGGGTACCCAATCACGCCTGCAAGTGAAATTCTTCATGAAGCTTCTAAATATTTCCCAATGGTAGGAAGAAAGTTTGTACAGGCAGAATCAGAAGAAGCCGCCATAAACATGGTTTACGGTGGGGCTGCAGCAGGCCATAGAGTTCTAGGAGCATCTTCAGGCCCAGGTATGAGCTTAAAACAGGAAGGAATATCATTTTTAGCAGGTGCAGAACTGCCCTGCGTTATTGTAGATGTTATGAGAGCAGGTCCGGGACTTGGAAATATTGGACCCGAACAGGGAGATTACAACCAGCTTGTAAAAGGTGGAGGCCACGGTAACTACAAAAACATAGTATTAGCACCAAATTCTGTCCAGGAAATGTGCGATTTTACCATGAAAGCCTTTGAAATTGCAGAAAAATGGAGAAATCCAGTTATTATTATCGCCGATGCAGTTCTCGGCCAGATGGTAGAACCGCTTCAATTCCCAGAAGAAGCAGTTGAACCCAAAATTGACACATCATGGGCAGTATGTGGAAATGCTGAAACAAAAAGTAATCTGGTTACCTCAATATTCCTTGATTTTGACCAGTTAGAAGAATTTAACTACAAAATTCAGGAAAAATACCAAAAAATACAGGAAACAGAGGTTAAATACGAGGAATACATGATGGACGATGCTGAAATAGTCCTCGTATCCTATGGAATAAGCAGCAGAATATCAAGATCTGCCGTGGAAGCTGCAAGGAAGGAAGGTATAAAAGCAGGTCTTTTCAGGCCAAAGACCCTGTTCCCATTCCCTGAAAAAGAACTTAAAAAAATCGCCGATTCCAAGAATCCTAAGTTCATATCTGTCGAAATGAGCAACGGGCAGATGCGTGAAGATATTAAAATGGCAATCGAATGCAAAGATGTGGAACTTGTAAACAGGATGGGTGGGAATATAATAGAACCTCGTGATGTTTTAAATAAAATAAGAGAAGTTGCTGGAGTTGAAGGAAATGAAATTTCCTGAACATTCGAAAATTGCAAATTTTCGATGTACCAAACACGAAGCCCTCGAAACTTTGTTTCAGGGCGTCAAAATTCAGAGAATTTTGACAGTGTTTGAGTACGACAAAAATATTGAAAATATTTTTGGAGGGGAATAAAATGGAAGAAAAAATCATTAAAAAACCGGAGTCCATCCTCGACACATTTGAGAGGAAAGGGGGCAGTGCACCCACAGCAACACATTACTGTCCAGGCTGCGGCCATGGAATTTTACACAAGCTCATTGGAGAAGCCATAGACGAGCTTGAAATAGAAGATAGAGCTGTACTTATAAGTCCAGTTGGCTGCGCTGTATTTGCTTATTATTATTTTGACTGCGGAAATGTCCAGGTAGCTCACGGAAGAGCTCCTGCTGTTGCAACAGGAATTACAAGGGCAGAAGATAATGCAATTGCAATGCTTTATCAAGGAGATGGAGATTTAGCTTCAATTGGGCTTAACGAAACAATTCAAGCTGCAAACCGTGGGGAAAAAATTGCAGTCTTTTTCGTTAACAACACAGTTTATGGAATGACTGGAGGGCAGATGGCACCTACCACGCTTATTGGAGAAGTTACTGTAACCTGCCCTACTGGAAGAGATCCAAGATTTGCAGGTTACCCACTCCATATGTGCGAATTACTGGATAACCTCCAGGCACCAGTATTTATTGAAAGGGTTTCACTTTCAGATGTTAAACACATAAGAAAGGCAAAAATCGCCGTGAAAAAAGCGCTTAGAATACAGAAAGAGAACAAAGGGTATGCATTTGTTGAATTCCTCTCACCATGTCCAACAAACCTCAGGCAAGATGCTCTCGGCGCAGAAAAATTCATCAATGAAGAGATGGAAAAAGAGTTCCCGCTTAAAAGATTTAGAGATAAAACAAAAGAAGTAGAACCTCTTTGCAGGGGTAAAAGTGACTTTTCAAAAGGATCACTCGACAAACTCTTTAATATTGGAAGTGAAAGCACAGGAGCTGCCATAAATAACCCTGATTTTGGAGAAAAACGGGTTAAAATCGCAGGATTTGGTGGCCAAGGTGTCTTAAGTATGGGTTTAACCCTTGCAGAAGCCGGGATGAAAGCACAGCACTACGTATCATATTACCCTGCCTACGGACCAGAACAAAGGGGAGGATCATCCAACTGTGCGGTAATTATCTCAGGTGAAGTAATAGGTTCTCCTGTAGTTAATGAAGTTGATGTTCTTGTAGCTCTAAATAAACCTTCACTGGAAGAATTCGTAGATGAAGTAAAAGATGGCGGTTTAATTATCTATGATTCATCAATAGGGTACTTTAAAGCTCCTGAAGGTATTGAATCAATTTCTGTTCCTGCATTTAAGATTGCAAAAGAACATGGCGTTAAAAGAGCAGGCAATACTGTCTTACTCGGGGTTTTAATGGCTCTTGGACATACTGAACTTCCGGAAGAAGTGTTTAAAGACGCCATAAAACATACCTTCTCTAAAAAGCCGAAATTGATTCCAGTTAACCTTGAAATACTTGAAGCTGGGGCAAAATGGGCCAGAGATAATTTAAGCTGAAATTTAATTCCTTTTTTTCTTTTTATATTTATTTTATTGAAATAAAAATTAAGTTAACCTTTTTGAAACTGCTATTTTTAGATTCCTCAGGTTTAAACCTTACAAATAAGGTAAATGCCAAAACTTAAGTAAAATTCAACCAATATATATTTACGATAAACTGTATGAATCTTATTATTTAAGTGGTGATAAACCATGTCTGAATCGTTAAAAGAAGGTGTTTCCCTAGTCCTGTGTGGTGAGGCAGGGCAGGGAATACAAACAGTCGAAGAGATACTGGTGCAGGCAGTCAAACTTGGAGGATACAATGTTTTCTCCTCAAAAGAATACATGTCGCGAATAAGAGGTGGAGAAAACTCCACTGAAATAAGGGTATCCTCAAACAGGGTAGTGGCTTATGTTAACAGGATAGACATCCTAATTGCAATCAGCAGAGGAGCTATAGATCACCTTAAAGATAGAATATCTGATGATACCATCATAATGGGAGATGAAGATACTTTAAAAGATATAGAAATGGCGTCCCTTATAAAAGTCCCATTTTTAAAAACTGCTAAGGCCATTGGAGGACCCATATTCGCAAATGTTATTGCTGCAGGTGCGCTCTCAAGAATCTTAAATATTGACAAGGAAATATTTGATGAATGTATAACTGCCATGTTTGGAAGAAAAGGCGAAAAAATACTTCAAGGCGACCTTAAAGCTGGAGAAGAAGGTTATAAAGTTGGAGAAGACATTATACAGTCTGGGAAATTTAACATTAACATCAAAAAAGACCCTCAGATACGAGATGAGCTTTTATTAAACGGTACAGAAGTAGTAGGTTTTGGCTGCATTGCAGGGGGATGTAAATTCATGTCCTCGTATCCTATGACTCCTTCTACTCCACTTCAAACTTTCATTGCAGGAAATTCCGCAGAATTTGGCATGATTTTTGAACAGGCTGAAGATGAAATAGCTGCAATAAACATGGGATTAGGAGCATCTTATGCCGGTGCAAGATCAGTTGTAGCGACTTCTGGAAGTGGTTTTGCACTCATGAGCGAAGCTGTGGGGTTATCCGGGATGATTGAAACTCCCATAGTTATATACCTTGCCCAGCGCCCAGGCCCTGCAGTTGGGCTGCCTACACGAACTGCACAGGAAGATCTTAAACTTGCCCTTTATTCTGCCCCCGGTGAAACTCCAAAGGCCATATTTGCACCTGGAAAATTTGAAGATGCATTTTATTTAACACACCATGCATTTAACCTCGCAGAAAAGCACCAAATCCCTGTTTTTATACTCTCCGACCAGTATTTTGCAGACATATACTACAATTTACCTGACCTTAACCTGGATGAAGTAAAATTCCAGAAATATATTGTCAAAACAGATGAAAATTACAAAAGATATGAACTAACTGAGGATGGAATATCTCCACGAGGAGTTCCCGGATACGGGGAAGGACTTGTAGTTGTCGATTCAGATGAACACGATGAAGAAGGCCACATAACAGAAGACCTCGATTTAAGGAACATGATGGTAGAAAAGCGCCTGTATAAAAAACTTAAAGGAATCGAAGCAGATGTGATTCCACCAGAACTTATAGGACCTTCAGACTATGATGTTCTAGCCATAGGTTGGGGCTCTACATACGGCGCCATAAAAGAGGCATTAGATAACCTGAAAAATGATAAAATTGCATTTTTATATTTTAAACAGGTTTATCCACTACACAGGGAAACTAAAAGTTACCTTGAAAAAGCTAAAAAAACAGTTATTTTTGAAAATAATGCCAATGGGCAGTTTGCAAATCTCATAAAAATGGAAACTGGTTTTGAAATTGATGAAAAATCATTGAAATATAATGGAATGCCTTTTTCAGTTGAAGAAATTACAGAAACCTTAAAAGACATAAGGGAGCTGTTATAATGGATCCAAAAGTCTTTGATGTTCAAAATGCAGATGTTGCGTGGTGTCCTGGTTGTGGGGACTTTTCAATTCTCAGGACATTAAAAATGGCCCTTGCTGAGCTTGAAATCGATCCCAGTGAGCTTGTACTTGTATCTGGAATTGGTCAAGCGGGAAAACTTCCCCACTACCTTAAATCCAACACATATAACAGCCTTCACGGCAGGGCAGCTTCTCCTGCAACTGCAATAAAGGCTGTAAATAAGGGCCTTAAAGTGATAGTTACAACCGGTGATGGGGATATGTATGGGGAAGGTGGAAACCATTTCATGCACACAATCCGCCGAAATCCAGATATAACTACTATAGTACACAACAACATGGTTTACGGGTTGACCAAAGGTCAAGCCTCCCCAACAACCCAGAAAGATTTTAAAACGCCACTGCAGGTTGAAGGAGTATCTTTAGAACCTTTTAATCCACTATCTATTGCAATTGGCCTTGATGCATCTTTTGTAGCCAGGACATTTGCAGGAGATATGAACCATATGAAGGAAATCTTTAAAAAAGCAATCGAACACAAAGGATACTCACTAGTTGATGTATTCCAGCCTTGTGTTACATATAACAAAATAAATACATTCAAATGGTTTAAAGAAAATGTTTACTATCTTGATGACTCATATGATCCCCACGACAGGAGTGAAGCCTTCAAAAAAGCCATAGAATATCTTAAATTCCCACTGGGAGTTTTATACATTAATCCTAATAAAACACCTTACGAAGATATTTTAACTGTTTATAATGAAGAAGAAACTCCTTTATATAAAAGAGATGTGGATATGGATAAATTAAAGGATCTCATTGAATCAAAACGAAAAATCTAACCATTAACTTCATTTTTGGAGCAATTCAATGAAGATAGGTTACACTGCATTAAACTGGACAATAGGATGCAATGGAGCCAAAACACTTCGCTTAAAATCATATTCACACCAAAAATTTATTGAAACCGCGAGAAACAATTTAAACTGTCTTTTAACAATGTTAAAATTTAATGTTGAAAATAATTTACTCTTTTTCAGGATTACTTCCAGATTAATTCCCTTTGCATCCCATCCAATAATGGATTTTGATTGGAAAGAGTATTTTAAAGATAATTTTAATGAAATAAGCGAATTTATCCATGAAAATGGCATAAGGATTTCAATGCACCCTGGGCAATTTGTTGTAATTAATTCTAAGGACCCTAAAGTTTTTGAAAGAGGCTTAAATGAACTTAAATATCACAGCGAAGTTCTTGACATTTTAAACCTTAACAGCACCGCCAAAATGCAGGTACATGTTGGGGGAGTTTACAACGATAAAGAAAAAAGCATGGAAAGGTTTATAGAACGATACAAAAGCTTGGATAAAAATATAAAAAGAAGACTTGTCATTGAAAATGACGAGAAAAGTTATAAACTTTCAGAATGTCTGGAAATAAGTAATCAAACTAAAATTCCTGTTTTATTTGATTATTTTCATCATGAACTCAATAACACTGACGAAGACCTCGAAGGATGTTTTGAGAACTTTACAAAAACATGGAAAACTAAAGATGGATTGCCTTTAGTTGATTACAGCTCCCAAAATCTGGAGAAAGCTAAAGGGACTCATATAGAATCAATAGATATAGACCATTTTAAAAATTTTTTAAAAGAAACACAAAATTTTGATTTTGATATAATGCTTGAGATAAAAGATAAAGAAGCGATCGCTTTAAAGGCTGCAGATATTTTGAAATATGATAAACGGTTTAATAAATAGAATAAAAATGGAAAATATGCAAATATATTCACTCCAAAAAATCTACAAATCTTCAGCGTTTTCTAATTGCTCCAGAACATATTCCCTGATTTTTCCAGGACCTGGCAGTTCTTGAATAACTTTACTGCTTTCTATCATGGGATAAATAATGTCTTCATATCTTCCACCACATTCACATATTTCAGATTCTTTTTTGAAAGGCAAAATTAAGTCTTTACCACATTTTAAACATCTGAGGACCCTTTTTGCCCCAGAAAATTTACCCCTTTTAGCCACGGGTTCCCCGTTCAGCTCCACTATGTCCATGGAAAAGTCAACAACCGGTGCATTACTGATGGATGTCCCAATTCCGTAGCCGTCTACCAGTTTATTAAGACTTTGCAGGTCATTTTCCTGAATTCCGCCACTAACAAAAAATTTAATGTTTGTGAAACCTCTTAAGTCCAGTTCCCATCTCGCTTCTTCGAGAATACGGTAAAAATCCCCCCGTCTTGAAGAAGGGGTGTCAAAACGTACTGCATAAAGTTTTTCCCCCATTGCTTCTGCAACGTTCAAACATTCGAACTTTTCATCGTTGAATGTATCAATAAGTGCCACTCGATTGACACCGGGATCTATAACCTCATCAAAAGCTTTTATGGATTCTACAGTAGAACCAATGCAGAGTATCATGGCGTGAGGAATGGTTCCTAAAGGGTCTTCCCCTATGATTTCTCCACTTTTGATGACTGAAACCCCGTCGCATCCCCCAATATAAGCACTTCTTTCTATCATAGGTGCAATTACAGGATGCATCCTCCGAGCGCCGAAACTCATTACCAAGCGTTCCCCTGCCAGTTTTTTATACCTCGCAGCTTTAGTTGCAATGCCTGTGGCCTGACATAAAAGTCCCAGTATGGCAGTTTCATAAACACAGAAATCCTGATAGCTGCCTTCTATTTCCAGCACCGGCTGGTCAGGATAGAAAATTGTTCCTTCCTTCATGGCCCTTACATTTACAGGCAGGTCTTTCAAAAGGTTAATAACTTCTTCTAAACCTGCTAAAACTGCCCATTCATACCCTTCAGGTAAACTTTTGGCAGCAAATTCTGCTTTAACCCTGCAGTTAACGTCTTTCTGTTTAAAAATTTCCAGAGTCCTGTTAAAATATATATCAGTGACCTTACCATCTATAATTTCCTTTTCTTCAGCAATATGAAACATAAATTCCACCAAACCAGTGCAATAATTATAACGTTTTTTAATTTATTTGAGTTTAAACATCTTAAAGATAAATATTTAAATTTATGCCACTTAAAGGTTAATCCTCGACTCTTCAAAATATCAGTTATTGTAGGTCCCCAATTACGAATAATCAAACCCAAACACATGAACAGTATGTAAAAAACAAATTTAATGGATATATAATTTTAACATCCATTTTTTAGACCCATAACTATATCCGGATTATTTTTCCACCTGCTACTGCTTTTATCAGGCCAAATCGATTCACTATATGAATATACATGTTAAAACAACTATTTAATCAATAGTAGCCTGTACATTTATTATTCAACTCATTTAATGCCCTAAATTGCTTATTTAATTATAAATTAGATTTAAGAAAGTACTGGCATAAAAGGTCAATATATATGGATTTTAAGAATAAATTCTGAAGATAAATTCAAACTAAAATATTTTCAATAAACAGTTAAATTAATCTAAAATTAAATTCAATAGTTAAATAAATCTTAATCCTTTTTTATTATATAGAAAACTTTAAATTAGATGAAAAATAATGTAGGATAAGCCACGCCGGGGTGGCTCAGTTGGTTAGAGCGCACGGCTCATAGGGTATTTAAGCAGTGCTCTGACTTTTTCCTGGGATACCGTGAGGCCGCGGGTTCGAATCCCGCCCCCGGCATCTATCTCACAATCCAGGAGAAATTTTATTTTCTTATATAATTTTTAAATTCTAAAGATTAATTTAAAGATTCTATTTTAATATAATAAATTAAATTTTAATCTCTAAAATCAAATCGTATGATCTATCTATTCGAAATATTAACGTATTTTTAAAAAAAATAAACTTATTTCAAAGCAAATTAAAAATAACATAAATATGGTTTTAAAGCTTAAAAAAATAGTCTTCAGGAAGTTACGGCTAATTTTGTAATTATTCAATGAGATAAATGATTTGCACTTCTTACTCTAATGAAAAGACTCCATTAATGTATAAATATGATATAAAATCAAATATATAAACTTAAGACGTAATGTTGGACATTCTAGTAATTCAGCAGTACATCTTCATTTTAAACTTATGGACGTAATTCTTCCAGGGATACTCATTGGAATATCCAATTTTAATAAGTACTTAATTAAAATCTAAATTAATGAACCGTATAAGTGTATGCTCATGTTGGGCTTATAAAGGCACGATCCACTACTCGTTATAAAAGAAGATTTATTTAAAATTAAGCTATTTAAATTATATACTTTTAAGATTTATATCTGTTCTTAATATATATTTGTCAAAAAGTTTATATTCATTGTTTAATTCATTATCTAAATCAATAAACCGGTTTGATATCGATTTTATATTGTGAGCAGCGTTTTTTTTTGCATTTATTAAGTGCGTAAATACATTTTTCTGGTTCATTATTTTCTTTATATACCACATAATATTCCATTTGCACATTATAGGTCTCAATTAATAAATTAAGAACTTCTTGAAGCATAAGAAGGTGTGGAGTGACCTTATGATTTAATCTATTGCTATAATTTATGGTTATATTTCCCATTTCATTATTTAAATCAATTAAACTACTAATAAAGTTATCCCATCTTTCTTTTGGAATATCTACTGCTTTATCTTCAAGTTCATTTAATAAAGCATTTTTATTTAATTTTACTTTCCTGAGAGCTTTATTTTCTAAAACTTGAGTATAATCGTTTTTGGCTCCTTTTTTTAAATAGTCTGGCCTTATTAATGATTCTATCATAAGAATATCGGGATTTAAAAATTTATATAAGTTTATAACAAACTTATCATTAATTTCATTTATTTTTGAAAATATAATCTTTGACACGGGAGCCCATAAATCATCATTACGCCTACTTAATAGCGTATCAACTATTGTCAATGTCAAAAAAGCACCAGTAAAAACAGTTCCTAAACCTAAATAAAAATTACTTAAACTATCTTTCGTTAAGCCAAGTAAACTAAATTCAATCGAAAGAACAACTAAAATAACAATAAATAAAGTAACAAATTTTGATTTAATGAAATTATCTAAATTTAAAAAAGTTTTCTTGAATTGCACTTAAACATTCCTTCTTTTAGCTTTATAAAGTGATTTATGGATATTGTCAATATAAACATTATTTTTATATCAAAATGGCAGTTGGATCAAGATAGAAAACAGAACACTAAAAATAAGAATATAACTCTGTTTATAGAGTAATTATTGGTATTTTTTAGCTTCTTCCAAAGTTTCTATATATTTATCATAATTTGAAATTTCAAAAGTAAGTGTCAATTCAATAGTTTGAGGATTTTCTTTTGATGCCTTTAAAATAACCTTTTTAAATTTTTCTAATGATTCATATGGAAATGATTTAAGAGATTGGACAACATCATCAGTAAATTTCGACATTTCGTTAAGAATATTAATATATGGTTCTTCTGACATTGCTACTCTAATTTTCCTATTCCAATCAATTATCATGCTTAACAATCTGACCATATTTTTGGCAATTGTTATTAACATTGTTGAATCACCAGGAGTCCCCGGTGGTCCAAGTGCCACCTTCAATTGTTTATTAAACAATCTATCTGCGGTATCCATATAATTTAGAATTTCATGTGAACGTAGTTGAATCCACTCCATAATTCTATCATTTGGAACAAATTCAGATGGATAGAATTTTATATCATTCTCATAATCATATATTTTTTCATATATGAGTTCCAATTCATCACACCAAACTTGAAGAAATAAAAGATATTCCCATGATTCTGGTTGATCTAATACATAATGCAGTGATTTTGAACCTAAATTATTATAAATAGGAATATTTCGTAATTTATTAAACTTCGACCAATCATAAAGGCTTATTTTAAAAAGATAAGCAAACTGATCTGTTAATGTGTCTTTAATATCTTTAATATCATTAAATGGGAAAGTCCATGAATCATTATTTCTAATACGTTCTATAAACTCAAATACTTCCGTATTATCTACAACTGAGGAATAATCATTTGATTTGTTTCTTTTCCATAATTCAAAATGGTTCAACACACTCTTTTCAATAAATACATAAACTGGAATGCCTTTATTTATAGCTTCAATATATTCAAGATTAGTTATTGATTTTCCGCTCTCTAAATCTATAGATCCATAACGTCCCCCAATTATCAATATAAGTATATCTGCATGTAATTCAACTTTTTTCCTACAGTTATCAACAGTTTTTATCTTTGGATCTATAGGAAAAGCACTTGATTCAGAAATTAAAGAGGTATACCCCATTCCTTCTATAAATTCATGCAATTCACTTCGAACTAGTTTTAAATCGTAAACTGTTGAACTTATCATGATTATTGGTTTTTCCATTATAGTCCCCCTACATAAACAGTAAATTTAAGTGTAACTCCAATTTACAGTAATAAACTTAGCTTAGTAACCACTTCTAAATAAAAGTTTGTAATCTCACTCCTAAATGATATAATCTTTGAATCAGGAACATTTATTTTTTATATTCCATAACAAGCATTGTTATATCATCAAACTGCTCCCTTTCCCCTGCAAAAGTATCAACTTTTTCTTTAACATATGAAACTAACTCTTTAAGGCTTATATCCTTTTTATCGTTCATAATTTGCAGTAAACGGGAATCCCCAAATAATTCATCATTAATGTTGCTGGCTTCTGTTACGCCGTCAGTATATAAATAGACCCTATCCCCAGGTTCCAATGCGATTGAATTTTGATGGTACTGGATATCTTCTATACCTGCCAGAACAAATCCTGGCTTTGATTTGAGCCAATTATAATCATTACATGAATGTTTAATCAATGGGGGGTTATGACCTGCATTAACATAGGTAAATTTACCAGTTTCAATTTCTAAAATACCCATCCATGCGGTTACAAACATGTTTTCATCGTTTCCTTCACACAGCTGATTATTAACTGCTGTAAATATCTCTGCAGGGCTTTTTCCAAGCTGTGCATGGTTTTTAATCAACGTCTTTGCAACCACCATAAAGAGTGCCGCAGGTACTCCCTTTCCAGAGACATCTGCAATTACAATTGCCATATGGGTTTCATCTATTAAAAAGAAATCATAAAAGTCCCCGCCAACTTCTTTTGCAGGTATATTCGCTGCATAAACATCAAATTCATCTCTTTCAGGAAAAGCTGGGAATTTACGAGGCAGCATATCTTCCTGTATCTTTTTTGCAACGTTAAGCTCCGTGTTGATCCTTTCTTTTTCAGCGGTGACATTTTTAAGGTTTTTCACATAAATTTCAAGGTCCATGGCCATTTTTTGAAAAGAAGCCGCTAAAATTCCCACTTCGCTATTTTGAGCTGCATACTGTTCACATTTTGAGATGATAGCATCGTTGTTTCTTATTCCGCTAGAATCACTGACATAATTTTTTACGATATCAGATATAGATTCTATTGGCGTGGAAATATTCCTTTCAATATACCATAAAAATGCAATTGATGCAATATAAAAAACAGAAAGGATTAATGTAATGTTTAAGTATACAGAATCCCAAAACTGCAGAGTATTTAACGCTGAAACTATGAAAAGGGATCTGATTCCAGTTAATATCGCAATAATTGCCCCCATAATGATAAAAATTACAATTAAGTTTTCTGTTAAAGACATCTTTATTTCAGTTGTCCTTTCCCTTATTTCGCTGGTAATTGGCCTGAAAACATAGATCAGAACCAATGAATAAGTTATAGCTCCTGCAATCCATCCCCAGATATTCGGATCGGTGAATGTAGAATAAATACCGTTCCCAATACTAATTACAACAACCATTATTGCTATTAAATCAAATATTTTAGGCGGGACTCTTGTTTTCTTTACTTTTTTTGGTTTATACATGGAAATACCATAAAAATTAGCCCCAATAAGGATCAGGGTCCCAAACATTATGGAAAAATCAAAGTTGTTGACAGCAAATATCAACGTGGTTAAAGAAACCAGATCATACAGGCCCAATCCATCCATTAAAAATCCAAGTAATCCCGCCATAACGGCAGCATTTATAAACATAATCACCACAAACTTCACCAGATGTTTAACCGTGTCTAATCTGGGCATAGTGGTTGTTTCATCCCAGTTCAGCGTATACCACAACTTGTAAGGGATATATGCGTATAAAAATTGTATAAAAAAGCTAATAATATATATCTCAGGGGAGGAACCTGCCAGCAATTCAGATGCTGAATATCCAATAGCTGCACCTGCTGCACCCCATACCCCAAACATCAGCCCCAATACAGGAGGTAGTGCACTGGCAGGGCCTAATTCAGATATAGGTATTCCTGGAAAGAAATAATGAAAAATAAACTTCATAATAAATATAACAGCACTGCAGAGGGCAAGTAATATGACTTTTGATTTAATATTCTCTAAATTCTTCATTTTAATCTCTCTAATGTGCCTGCTGATTTATAGAGACGTCATACTGAAAAAATTAAATTGCACTTTTTAATCCTTATTTAAAAATCATTTAATTTCTTTTGGATGGTTAAAATATTCTTTCCATCACAGTATTTGTACGAAATATCATCTACATTCTTTTTTATAAGGAAAATTCCAAGCCCGCCAATTTCCTTTTCCTCGGCATTTAATGAAATATCTGGATCTTCATTTTCTAACGGGTTATACTGCTTACCATAGTCTATAAACTGCATTGTAACTTTTAGGGGGCTTTCACCCACATTACAGCAAATTACGACTTCTCCTTCTTCTGATCCATAAGCATAATTTACAATATTTACATATGCCTCTTCAATTGAAAGTTCCAGCTGCAGCCTTGCTTTCATAACATAATCTACAGAGTCCAGCTGGTTACCTAAGAAATCCATCACTTTCTGCAGGTTTTCTATTTTTGCAGGTACTGTTAGTTTATTCATAGATACCCATCTTTTGTGTTAGGTCGAATTACAATATTATAAAAATTTCAGCTTATTTGCCTTCATTAATGGTTAGGATACTTGAAAATCCAGTAGCTTCAAAGATTTCCATAATTAAATCATTTACATTTTCAATTGCCATAGTTCCCTGTTTATTCATTATTTTCTGCGTTGAAAGGACTACACGAAGTCCTGCACTTGAGATATATTTTAAGTCTTCAAAATCTAAGACCAGATCTGTCACATCTGGAAGATCTTTTTTTAATTCTTCCTCTAATTCTGGTGCTGTGTTGGTGTCTAACCTACCGTTTAATTTAATTGTCAACTTATCTTCTTCTAATATTTTATCTATGTCCATGATTTATTCCACCTACAATTTAATTAATCAATCTTATCTCTTTAGTGTAATAACTGTACTGTTTAAACCTATAAGTCTTGCATAACTTATATCATCTGCGATCTTCTGCAGCACTTCAATATTTTCAAATGAGTCCTTTTCTTCGCACGTATAAGTTGAAGGGTTAAATTCTTTTCCAGGGTCTTTAAATGCAATTGTTATCTCATCCTCTTCTATTTTCGATAAGATATCAATGCATTCTATTTCATTGCTGTTGAATTTTATTGTATTTACTGCCATTTCCTCAACTGCCATGCCTATACGCAGCGCTACTTTCGCATCTACTCCATTTTCTTTTGTAAAATCAATTAATTTTTGAGATAGCCCAACTACATCTTCAACTGAACTGTGTATAGTTACATCAAGTACTGGGGTATCCTTGTAATTCCCTAATAAAAAGAATCCTGAAAATTTCCCCTCTGAACGTTCGGATGTTATTTTAGTTACAAAGTATATCATCAGGATTGTACCTATTTCTGCTATCACTAATGATATCCATATTCCATTAACTCCCATAAATCTTGAGAGGACATATGCGCATACTACCGGAATTAAAAGTCCTTCTGTTATTGAAATAGCAAATGACAGTTTTTTGCGCTGTATTGCCTGCGTGTAAAACATCATTAAAAATGTTATACCAGTACCTATAATACTGAATGAAAGTATCCGAAGAGCATTGATTCCCACAGCCATATCCGCCGGATCATTTACACCAAAAAGGTTTAAGAGTAGAGATGGGAACGCCAGGAATAATACTGTAAATGCGGCCCCCGATGCCAGCACTATCTTTAAAGACCTTTCAATGGTGAATTTTACTCCAGAATAATCCTTTTCCTGGTAATATATAGAAGCTATAGGGGACATCGATTGGGCGGTCCCTATTAAAAAGATGTATACCATGAACATACTGTTGTAATAAACAGAAAAAGCGGTTAATCCCTGTTTACCTGCAACTAATGCTATAAATGTATTGATTAAGAACAGTTTTATAGTCAAAAACAGCTGCCCAGATGCTGGCGGGAACCCTGATGTTACGATGTCATAAACTAAGGAGAGTTTGCATTTTACCAGGGATATGAAGTGCATTGTCCTATCTTTAGCAAAGAAATACTGCATTATGAATACAGTTCCAACTGCGTATCCTGATATTGTAGCAAGAGCTGCTCCACCTATATCCATACCAAAACCTAATATAAAAACCAGATCCAGTATAAGGTTTACCGCATTTGAAATCAGAAGAGCATAAAAGGACAGCCTTGGCTTACCATCTGCCCGTATAAAATAGGCAATTCCCATTAAAACAAACAGGAAAGGCGACCCCAGGAAATATACTCCTAAAAATTTCTTAACCAGTACTGCAAGTGCGGGATTAGTGGTGAGTGTGGCAACGATATTATCCAGAAAGATTATCCCAAATGCAGAGAATAACACCCCAATAACTGCCAAAAGGACCATTGAAAGTGTGAAATACATATCTGCCTTTTCTTCATCCCGTTCTGCCTTTGAAACTGATACAAGTAGAGAGCCCCCCAATCCAATCATCCAGTATATCAGGTTGATAAACGTGATTATAGGCGCAATAAGTGCCATAGCTGAAATATTAATAGGTCCCAGAGTGTTACCTACAATTAAAGTGTCTATGAACGTGCTTGTGTTAATGGCCATAGACATCAACAGAGTAGGTAAGAAAAATTCTTTAAACTTATCCGATATTAAATTGTAATTTCTTTCATACATTGCAGGTCCTCAGTGAAATTAGGTTATTAAGCTTTAAGTTTAACCTCTTTTGGTTCATAATCGAAGAAATCCATCTCTTTAAGGTATTCTATAAACATTGCGATGTATTCATCACTTATTAAAGGCCATTTGTACCCTAAACGGTACATTATCTGTATTGTGTAATCATTTATAACCGGTACAAGTGCACGGCCTTTGCCTTTACCCATACCCATAGCAGTGACAAGCCCTGAAATTGCTTCTTCTCTTGATTCATCTTCCATAGCCTGTGCAAAAGCAGCTTTAAATTCATCTTCTTCAGCACCGAAAATGTTTAACCCAAGCGAATTCATGATTTCTATAATATCTGCAATGTAGATTTTGTGATTATTATAAGCATGGAACACAACACACTCTTTAGGAGCTCTTGACAGGACTAAAATTGCCCTTGCAACACTATCTATCGGTGTGAGCTCAGTTTCTCCACCTAAAGCAGAGTAAGGTATTTTCTCAATTGCGCCATACGCTTTTAAGCGGTTTATGAACCCGTTGGTCTCGAAATTAATCTGGAATTCACTGTCAGAGTGCCTTGCCATCAAGTTACCAACACGCATGATCTTACCTTTAAGCCCTTTTGTAACTGCTTCCAGTACAACACGCTCAGCTATGAATTTACTGCTGAGATACTTATTATCCAGAGATTGACCAATATACAACGTTTGTTCGTCAAATATAGTATCTAAAGGAGGGATATTATTTACACTTTCTCCTGCGACACTGGTTGTTGAAACCTGTACATATTTACAGCCTTTTTTCAGGCAGAATTCAACTCCATTAACAACTCCACCTATGTTGATGTCTTCAATTTGAGTTCCGGAAGCAAAATGCTTCACGTTTGCTGCACAATTAACCACTGTATCCACTGGAAGTTCTGAAGATTTTTCAAAGTCAGATTTATTTGTAATATCTCCCTCAATTATATGAATCCTTGAACCAAATAGATCCTCATAACTTTCACTGAAATAATAGAATAAAAGAGCTTTTAAACGTTCCTCAGCACTTGTACGTCTCCCTTTCCTGAGTAAGCAGTAAATAGATCCTTCTTCATTTTCTAAGAAATCACGCAGGACGTGTATTCCTAAAAATCCAGTGGCACCTGTAAGTAAAACATTTCCTAACTCTTCTTTTTCCCCATTTACAAAATTATCAATTGTATTTTCACTTAAAACCCTATTAATAGCATCATATGAATATTCAGTTATCTCTTTTACAGATTCACTTACAGATCCTTCTGCCCCCGTTATAAAATCAGCCAGTTCACGAGGAGTTGGGTGTGCAAATACATCACCATATTTTATTTCATATCCCTGGTTCATGGCTTCAATGGTGATTTTAGTCACCAGAAGAGATGTGCCTCCCAATTCAAAGAAATCATCAGTTGCACCTACTTGAGGCATGCCCAGTATATCTGCAAATGTTTCTGCAAAGAATTTTTCAACATCATTTTCAGGTGCAGCATATTCTCTTTCCGCCAGGACTGGTTCTGGAAGTGCTTTTAGGTCAGTTTTACCGTTGAGAGTTTGGGGCAGTTCATCAAGCTGCATAAACACTGTTGGAACCATATACTTGGTTAATTTCTTCTTTAATTCCATTTTTAAATCATCACTGTCAATTTCACAGTCAGCTGAGAAGTAGGCGCATAAATGGTCGTTAGAATGCACTTTTTTAACCACTACCGCTGCAGATTTGATCCCTTCATATTCCGAAATTGAATTTTCAATTTCACCAATTTCAATCCTGAGGCCTCTAAGTTTAATCTGGTTATCTAAACGACCTAAGATGGATACTTCACCATTTTTCTCCAGTTTAGCAAAATCTCCAGATTTATAATAAGGCACGCCATTAATTTCAATGAACCTTTCACTGTTCAGCTCATCTCTATTCCAATAACCCCTGCCGACTCCGGCACCTCCAATGTATAATTCACCCACAACACCTTGAGGTAAAGGGTTGCCGTCCATATCCATGATCTTTTCAACCACGTTGAAGAGGGGTTTACCTACATTGATATCCCCATCTGAAATGATTTTTGCGTTGCATCCAACTGTAGTTTCAGTTGGGCCGTACTGGTTAAGTATAGTTAAATTATCATATTCTGAAAGGGCATTCCAGAGCTGTAAAGGAAATGCTTCTCCCCCTATAATTATTGCCCTACAATAGCCCATTGCTTTTTGTATATCTTCAAGCTCTAAATACTGTAGCAGTCTAGAAGGAGTTGTACCAAATAATTGTGCTTTAGTTTTTTCAAACAACTTGGCGAGCTCTAATGGGTTCTTTGTCTGCTCATCGTTGGCCAGTACAAAAGTCATTCCATGCGTAAGTGGAATAAATGTTTCCTGTACAAATGGGTCGAAAGCTACTGTTATTATTGATAATGAAATATTTACCCTGCTGATTATATCCTGAATAAAATGGTTATCTGGATGACCTGAAATGAGGTTGGTTATATTTTCGTGTTTTAACATTACACCTTTAGGTTTTCCTGTAGAACCAGAAGTATAAATTAGATAACACAGATTTTCAGGGGTCAATTCAGGATCTGGATTTTCTTCGTTCTCTTCTAAAAGTAGTTCATCCACATCGAGTGCATTAGGCAGGTTTTCTTTAGTTATAATATATTTTGCACTGCTGTCTTCCAGAACGTGATTTATTCTTTCTTCAGGATATTCGGGGTCAACAGGGATAAAAGCACAACCTGCTTTCACAATACCAATCATCGAAGCAGTTAAACGGCTGTCACGTTTTAGCATGAACATTATTCTGTCTTCAACCTGAACTCCCCTCTTAATCAATGCGTTTGCTATACGATTGGCTTTTCTGTTTAATTCATCATAAGTAAATTCCCCGTCTTCAGCAATTAAAGCAATTTCATCCCTGCTTTGCTCTACCTGTTTTTCAAAGAGCTTATTGAGTAATTTTTCTTCCACATGTTTTATCTTGAAGTCTTCATGGTCTTCTCCAGCTACAATTGAAATATTCTTGAGTAAAGCCTGTGGATTTTCTATTAATTTATCTAAAACGATGCTAATACTGCGCATAAATGTTTCAATAAGATCTTCACTGTAAAGCGCGTCATTGTACTGTGAAAGCATGTTAAAGTTATCACCAGTGTCTATAACATTGACACTTAACTTAAATTTCAGTGCTTCGTATTCCAGGCTTTCACGTTCTATGGTGCGGTTGTTTATAGTTATATCTTCGATAATTTTTCCGTGATATGCGTAAAAGAACTCCGGAAACATATCATATTTATCAGAAATCTTCGTAAATGGATAGCAGTCGTATTTCAGTACATCCAGCCATACATTTTCCACGTAATCAAAATAATCTGCCACGGATAAGTCACTGTTTATATTTAATGCAATAGGTAATGTTTTTACCATCATTGCAATACAATTTTGGAACTGGGGGTTACCCCTACCGTTTGAAATGGTAGAAATTAAAATATCTTTGTTATAAACAAATTTACTGAGCGTAAATACAGTTGCCGCTAAAAATAGGTTATTAGGAGTAATTGCATTGTCTTTACAGAATTTTTCAATTCCCAATTTATTCACAGAAACGTTGATTTCTCCCATCTGGCCTTCTTCCTCTTTTCCACTGCAGTCTGGAGAAATAACTGTTGCACTGTCAAAATCAACTATCTTATTTTCAAAATAAGATTCTGCATCCATGTATAACTGGCTTTTTTCTACTTCAAGTTCCTCCAAACACAGGTCAAACCCATCATATTTCTCCGCGTCCACGACACCGCCGTCGTATATTGTTCCGAGCTCATTAAATAGAATATTTAAAGCAGTACCATCCACAATGATATGGTGGAAATCAGCCAGCAGGCAAATTTCATGGGGATTCTTATAAATTTCAAACCTGAATAAAGGCCCATCATATAAAGAGAACGGTTTTATAAATTCATTTTTAATTTTATCATCAACTTTTCCTTCATGAATTTTTATATCCACATCGATGTCATCACGCCGCTCCTGATAAATTTCACCGTCCCTCATAACAAACCTTGTTTTGAGGTAGGGGTGTTTCTCAATAATGTCTAATAAAGCAACTTTAAGTTTTTCAGGGTCGATATCATTCCCAAAATGTATGCATTTAGGCAGGTTGTAGGTTAATTTCTCAGGATTTTTAGCGCAGTCAAAATATACACCTAACTGATTGTGGGTTAGCGGATAAAATTCCTGTTTCTGGTAGTGTTTCTCTTCCACAGCGGATGAAGATGAAACTTCCTTTGCTATCTCGCGTATGGTTTTAGCCCTCATTATATTGGTTACGTTAACTGTAACTCCAAATTTCTGTGAAATTTTAGCTACCAGCTTAAGAACAGATAATGAAGTAAGACCTAACCTGAATAAATCAGTTATCACACCAAAATCCGTTGTATCCAGAATTTCTGAACACATATCAAAAACGTCCTTTTCTAAATCAGTTTCAGGAGCTATGATCTCATCAAGCCCAGAATGATCCTCTTCAGGATCTGGGAAGTTCTTTAAATCTGTTTTCCCATTAGGAGTCATAGGGAAGCTGTCCATTCGAACAAAATAAGATGGAACCATGTAAGCCGGCAATTTGTTCACGAGCGTATTTCTTAAATCACTGACATCAACTTCATGATCCTCGGTAAAGTAGGCACATAAATGTTCATTGTCATGCACTGTCTTGACCAGCGCAAATGCAGTTTTAATTCCATTACATTCCCTGATTGCATTTTCAATCTCACCAAGCTCAATCCTTAAACCTCTAAGCTTAATCTGGTTATCCATTCTGCCTAAAACGTATAATTCCCCAGTACTGTCCCTTTTTGCCAGGTCCCCAGTGTTGTAATAGCGGAGGCCGTTGTGCATGACAAATCTCTCTTTAGTGAGTTCCTCATTATTCCAGTAACCTCGGGCAACTCCTGCACCAGCCACATATAGTTCACCCACAACATTATAAGGCAAAGGATTCGCATCCATGTCCATAATCTTATCAGTGACATTCAAAAGAGTTTCACCAGCGGATATATCATTGTTGGTTATAAGTTTTCCGTGTGATGCAATTGTAATCTCAGTAGGGCCGTAGGAATTATAAATTTCAGCGCCGGTGTATTTTGAAAGTACGTTGTAAAGCTGTGGAGGGAAGGTTTCACCCCCTACGATTATTACATTACATTTAGGTACTGTTTTCTGAATTTCTTCAATTTCTAAGTACTGTAAGAGTCTGGTAGGTGTCCCGCCGAACGCGTCCGCCCCTGTTTCTTCAAATAATTTTGAAAGCTCTATAGGGTTTATTGCCTGCTCTTCATTTGCAAGTATAACAGGCATACCATTCATAATGGTTGCGAAAGTCTCACGCAGGAATACAATAAATGATACAGTTGATATAGATATCATTTTACTTGCTTTGGTCACAAGAGCATGGATAGGAATATTCTGAGGGTCTGGAGAAACGTAATTGGTGATACCTCCATGAGTTAACATTACCCCTTTAGGTTTTCCTGTCGAACCAGAAGTATAAATTAAATAACATAAATTTTCAGAGGTTAATTCAGGATCTGGATTTTTTTCATTTTCTTCTAAAAGTAATTCATCCACATCTAATGCATCAGGTAAATCTGCTTTAGTTATAATGTATTTTGCATCACTATCCTCCAGAACCTGATTTATTCTTTCTTCGGGATATTCGGGGTCAACAGGGATAAAAGCACAGCCCGATTTCACAATACCAAGCATAGTAGCAATGAGGCGACTGTCACGTTTTAGCATGAACATTATTCTGTCTTCAACTTCAACTCCCCTCTTAATCAGTGCGTTTGCTATGCTGTTAGCTTTCTTATTTAATTCATCATAAGTAAATTCCCCATCTTCAGCAATTAAAGCAATTTTATCCCTGCTTTTTTCTACCTGTTTTTCAAAGAGTTTATTTAGCAATGGTTCTTCCACCATGTTTATCCTGAAGTCTGCTTCTTTTTCATCTTCAGGCAAAATAGAAATATATCTAAGCAGCGCGTGTGGATTTTGTGTTAGCTTAGTTATAAGGACTTTAACACTTTCTATGAACGTTTTTATTACATTTTCACTGTAGAGAGCATCATTGTAGTGAGAAATTATTTTAAATTCATCAGAACTGTCTTCAATAGAAACTGTCAACTTAGGAAGTTCTAAATTTCCCTCGTTTATACTGCCTGCCAGCCCAAATACATATAAAAATTCAGGGAGAACATAATTATTGCTGGAAATCCTTGTAAATGGATAATAATCATAATTTACAACTTCAAGAAGGGAATTTTGTACATCTTTTAAATAATCATTTACAGTTTTGTCTGTATCAATATTTACAGAAAACGGCAGTTCCTGACCTATATTGATGTAATTAGAAACAATAGAAATTAGAATATCTTTACTGAATACAAATTTACCCAAAGCAAATAGGGTAGCTGCTAAAAACAGGCTGTTAGAACTAATTCCATTAACTATACAAAATTCTTCAATATCTGACTTATTTAGTAAAATGAAGCTTTCTTTTAAAGATCCATCTTCTTCTTTACCATTAATATCAGGCGATATAGCAGTTGCACCCTCACTGGTTTGCACCATATCTTTGAAATATCTTTCAGCTTCATAAAATTCACTTGTTTCTATTTCAAATTCATCACAAGTCTTATCTGGATTATCTGAGATATCATAAAGCAGAGCTTTTATATTTTCTACCATATGCTCAATTTGTGCATCCAAAAAGCAGTCTTTATTATATTCAATTTCCAAAAGCTGTAAACCATCTTTATCCTTTAATGAGGGGTTCACACGAATATGGAACGGAAATTCACTTTTAGAATTATTAAATAAATATTCTACATTTGAATCAGTTGAATTTGACACCATAGAATACATAGATAACATTGCAGGGTCTATACCCTTTTGCTGCAGTTTTGGACCGTACATATTGAAAGATAACTTTCCATGGGCCAATCCGTTTTTAAGGACAGATTTTGTGTACAGTAAAACCTCTTTAAACGTCCTGTTTTTGTTATAATCCAGTTTGAGGGGCATCATATTTACAAACATACCCATCATATCATGTATTTCTTCTCCAAAATCCCTGCCGTGGTATACGCTGTTCCATACCATTTCCCCGCTGCATGTGCTTTTTGCAAAGTATAATGATACAGCAGATAATGCAAGTACAAATGGAGATATCCTTACACCGTCAACTACAGATAACTCTTTTAATTTTTCTGTCAATTGTGGATCTAAGTAAAAATAATTCCTGTTGATGCCGAGATCATCTGAGGAATACCAATCTTTTGAATATCCCTCCAGGTTAGAGAGCCAGAATTCTTCATCTTCTTTCGCCTGTTTGCTTGAGAGATACTCATTTTCCTTTTTGACGTACTCTTGGTATGAAACATTAGATGGTTGATATTCTTCTCCTTTTTTCAAAGCCATGACACAATTTTCCAGGTTTTTGGTAAAAATACCTACAGAACTTCCATCCATGATGATATGGTGGGTACGGCCCAGTACAATAAATTCTTTTTTCGTTTTCAGGAGTGTAAACTGATAGAGTGGTGTGTCAAAGATTTCTTTAAATGGTTCTTGCGCAAATTCATCGATGAAGGCGTTAATTTCATCTTCACTTTTATCTGACATATCCTCATATGAAAATAAACCATCTTCTTCAGGAGCATAGTACTGCCTGAAATTCATATTTTCATCCTTTTTCATACGTAAATGAAGATTTCCGCTTATTAAAATTCTTAAAGCTTTTTTAACATGGCCTTCATCTTCCAGTGAAAATTTAGATTTAAATGAAAGAATATACGCTTCATTACCCGGTTTACTAATTTCAGTTATAATAGTCCTTTTTTGTGCATTTGATAAATCAAAGCAGTCCATAAAATATCCACCCCATCATTCTTTTAATCTCCCATTACTTTAATTTTCAATATCCTGTAGATTTATTAGAGCAGGTTCAGTGATTCTGCTTTGTGAGCATGCACCAAGCATATAATCACCTCCACAAACGTTCCAAAGCCCAAAATTGCCAGTATTTTCCCTGTGTATCAGTTCTATTTTATCACTAATTTCTATGCAAAATTCGTCAAGGGCAAGTCTAAATCCTAAGCCTGTCATTTTCATATAACTCTCTTTTAATACCCATAATTCAAAAAAAGCTTTCTTATGGTTGTTATTATTTAAAATATACTCATATTCAGTGCCGTAAAAAAAATACTTCGCCAGACTCAAATCAATATCCTGAACGTATTCAATGTCAACGCCAATTGGAGAATCAGAAACTGCGCATGCCACATATTTTTCGGAATGTGAAAGATTAAAATGTATATCTGAATAATTTTTCAAATAGGGCTTACCATATTCGTCTGTATCAAATATGGGGTTACTGATGCCAATTTTATCTAAAGCATGGTTTAACAGGACTTCCACCCCAACAGACAAATTTCTATCTTTTTTGTGGAAATATCTGCTGGATTTTTTTATTCTTGTCTTTGATACAGAACTCTTTATTCTGTTAAAGTCAAGTTCTGATACATCCATGTAATATAACAACATTTTTTCACATCAAATTACTTATAATGTAATAATATTGTCAATTGATGCTCCAAATCAACTATTTTTTTTTAATTTATTATAATATTACATGAAAATCATCCAATCAATTATTTAAACTTATGGAATCCCATGAGATTCTTATTAAATGATGCCTGAAATAGGATTCAATCTAATAAAAATAAAAAAATTAAAAAAAGTCTTATATCCAATATATGCCGGCTTAAAAATCCAATATTCAAATAATATGAGTTAATATATCAAAATAAGTATTTAAAACTATGAATTAATTTATATCCCAACATTCAAGTTGTTATTTAGACTTTTAATTAGTTTAACCACAGAATATGCGGCTAAAACACTTGTTTTTGGGTTTGTAGTACAGGTCTCATTTTCAGTAATGGTCCTGAACTCGCCAAAATCACCTGCCACACAGACTTCATGGCAGTTCCGGCTCACATTAGGGTCAGCTATGATTTTCACATCCACTTCCCTACCATACGCAATGCTCAATGCAGCGGCCACATTAATGTTTGCAGGAAATTTACGTACTGCATCCCCAGCTTTACCTTCATATAACACTGTTTCAGTATCTACTGAGATCCCAAGTGATTCCGGAGATTTACGGGTAACTAAACTCACTTCATTTATCTCCCCAATAGAAGCTGCTTTAATACCATCTAACCCAACAACAGCCCCTGAAGGTGCATATATTCTGGAATTGTTTTCCTCGGCTATCCTCCCCAAATAATTTCTAAAATTTAGATCTATTAAAGCTCCCATACTCATTATAATGACATCTTTTCCCATTTTAAGGATTTGGGGGACAACTTTTACAACTGCATCCTGAGATGCAGCTTCAATTACAAGATCCACATTGTCTACCATATCGTTTACATCTTCAACTGCGATTCCATCCACTTGAGATGCTAAGTTTTCGGCACTTTCCATATCCACGTCATGAAAAAATCTTAGATCAGCATTCAACTCCCCTTTTGCAGCAGAATTAGTTATTATACTTGCTATGGCACCACATCCCAGGATCCCTGCAACCATAACACTGTGCGGGTATTCCTTAGTTAAATTTTCAGAATTAGACTCCAAATACAAATCTTCACTTTCTTCCATTTCTAAGAATTCATGGAACGCGGTTTCATTCATTTTATACACCTTCTGATTTAATCATTAATTTTTAGAAACTTCAATCATCCTCTTAATTGCCACTTTTGCCTTTTCTGCTATGCTTTTATCAACTTCAACCACATATTCCCCATTTAAAAGACAATTTTTAACATTCCCAATTGTATACAACTTCATATTATCACAAATTGCATCATTTAGAGCAGGAATGAATGTTTTATCAGGATTTTCCCGTTTTAAGCGCGTGACCATATCCACTTCCGTGCCTATGATAAATGTTTTTTTAGGTGATCTAGCTACGTGGCGGATCATACCCCCTGTGCTTAAAACATTATCTGCAAAATTTTGCACCTCAGGATCGCATTCTGGATGGACCAGTATCTCTGCATCATGATATTTACTTCTTAAAAAATGTAAATCTCCTAAATCGAACAATTTATGGACGTAACAGTATCCCTTTGAAGGCATAGGTATAATCTCTTTATTCACCTTTTTAGAGACGTACCATGCCAGGTTTCTATCTGGGCCAAAGAGTATTTTTTCTTGAGGAATGCTTTCCACTACTTTAACTGCATTTGAAGAAGTACATAAAATTTCAGCCTCCGCCTTAGCTTCAGCCAGCGTGTTAACATAAAGAACTGCAGCTGTATCTGGATACATTTTTTTAAACTTTTTAACCTCTTCTGCATTAAGCATGCATGCCATTGGACATTTTGCTTGAGTATCTGGAATCAATATTTTTTTGTCGGGGTTTAGTATTGCAGCAGTTTCTGCCATGAAATCGACCCCGCAGAAAACTACAATATCCGATTTATCTATTTCTGATGCTTTTATACAGAGTTCAAGTGAATCTCCCACAAAATCTGCAATTTCCTGCATATCTCCAGTTTGATAATTGTGAGCTAATATTATTGCATTTTTTTCCTTTTTAAGCCGCTTGATTTCCTGCAGATCACTTAACATAAAATCACTTTAAATTATATCAATAAAATTAGTTTTCCAGGTAATTATACCAATTAAAGCATCATATGGCCCCATATTTATTTAATATCCCCCAATTCTAGATCTTAATTTTTCAGTTGATTAAAAAAATAGGGCATCGGAGGTGGTATTGAACGAAATTAATTTAGATGCCCTGTTTGCTGTTTTAACGTTGATTGTGGTCAAATTCGTTTAAATAGCTCCTGTTAAATCTACACTGAGATCTATTTCCCAAATTCCCTCCCCCATATCCAAAACTGGAGTTATTATATCTGCTATCCATGCACAATTAAGTACTATATCCAATTTCCCAAATTCTTTTACAGCAGCATTGATTGCATTCTGGATATCGTCTTCACTGTTAGCGCTTGCAGGAACAGATATGATCTTGTGGTTGCATTCCATCTGGTCAATGTTATCTTCCAGTTTTTCGTTTTCTCCTGCAACCACAACAACTGAAGCGCCTTCTTTTGCAAAAAGTCTGGCAATTTCCTTCCTTATCCCTGAACTCCCACCGTTTACAAGTACTACTTTATTCTCCAATTTCATTTTTATCCCCCTTTTGGTGAAGTAGTAATTTTAATCCTATTTTGCAGGTAAACCAGTGATCCTTATTCCTCCAAACTGGGTTTTATTTCGTATGTTTAAACCAATCAGGAGAGGAGTAATTTTTTCTATGATTTTAGCTCTTTCCAGCGGTCCACAATCAATGACATTTACACCAGGGATTTTTTCAATTAGTTCAGCAGCAACTACCTTAGAATTTGCATCATCACCCGAAATAAGGCAGTCACAGTCAATTGGCTCCTTAAAATTCATTAAAGCTGCAGAACTAATATTGTTAAAAGCACATATCACATTGCTATCTTTTAAGATTTTAGCAGATCTTTCTGCCGCTGCCCCATCCCATAAAGCAACATATTCAATGGGAGACCCACCTATAGCTGATTCTAAAGGTCCTGTAGCATCCAATAATATTTTACCTTTTGCCCCTTCTTTAATAGAGAGCAAAGTTGATTTTTGAGCAGCCAAAGGTACAGTTAAAACTAATAATTCCGCTTCTGCGGCAGCGTCAGCGTTCTCAGCTGCTTTAACATTGCCAACATCGCCCAGAAGACCTTTTAATTTGTCTACAGCTGCTTGAGCTTTTTCAATTGTCCTTGAACCTATTATAACATCTTCTCCAGCTTGCACAAAACGTACGGCAATTCCTAATCCCTGTCCACCGGTTCCACCAATTATTGCTATTTTCATCTTATCACCTGTTTAATTTTAAAATTAAAAAGAAAAAATTGAACTGGCATCTATTCTAGAAGGACGACTGGTTTAATTAAGTCCCTAGGTTTCTCTTTCATCAGAAGGAGAGCCTCTTCTATTTTATCGAAACCCCTAAATTTATGGGTTACCAGTAACTCAGGGTCCATACGTCCGTATGTTACAATATCTGCTAGTCTTTCCATTCTAACTCTTCCACCAGGGCAAAGACCCGTGATTATGTCTTTGTCTGCCATACCAAATCCCCAGCCTATACGGCATAATGGCAGAGTATCTTTTTCTCCTTCCCCTTTACCAAAGTAGTTGTTGTTGGAAATTTTTGATCCTGCTTTGGCCATTTTACATGCATCTATTAGAATATCTGGACCACCACCAGATATGATTACTGCATCAACACCTTCCCCATCGGTTGCATCAAGAATCTGTTCTGCAGTATCCCCATCTCTGTAACTGATTATATCTGTAGCGCCGTATTTTTTAGCTACTTCAACAGATACAGGCCTAGTACCGACTGCAAATATTCTTCCAGCACCCCTTAGTTTTGCACCGGCTATACCGCAAAGCCCAACTGCACCAATACCAAGAACGGCTACCGTACTTCCAAGTTCAATTCCAGCATTTTCAGCCCCCATAAAACCAGTACTCATCATATCTGTGATCATAACAGCAGCTTCTTGAGACATTCCTTCTGGTAAATGTGCCAGATTGTTGTCTGCAAGGTTAACGTGGAAAAATTCACCGAATACACCATCTTTGAAGTTAGAATATTTCCAACCTCCACATGCTCCCCCTGTTTGTGAAGGGAAACCACGCTGCACGGCTTCTGAATCCCAGTCAGGAGTTATAGCTGGTACAATTACTCTATCACCCGGTTTGAAGTCTTTGACTTCAGTTCCCACTTCATCCACTATCCCTACAGCTTCGTGTCCTAAAATCATATTGTGTCTATCACCTATTGCTCCTTCCCAGACAGTGTGAACATCAGAAGTACATGGTGCTAGACATGTTGGCCTAACAATAGCATCCCTTGGACCACATTTTGGTCTATCTTTTTCTATCCATCCAGTCTCTCCTATTTTTAACATAGCAAATCCTTTCATTTTGTTCACCTCGTTTAACTCTTGAGTAAGGATTGTGAGTTATGATATATAAACATACCGAATACTTGGTCTGTAACGATTAATCATTTATATTTGTAGAGAGTGTTCTCTCTTTAAATAGCCCAAACAGAGCTTTTATAGGATATTTATGGAAAATAATTAAGATATATACCCATAAAACTGAAATATATGCCTTTTTAATGAAAAATAATTCCATTATGCATGTTAAACTTTATAAAAAGATTATAATGTATTAAAAAATAGCATAAATGACACATATGCGTTTATACTGCATGTAACTACTAAAAAAACCGTATAATGTAAACATTGAAAAAGGAAAATATATTAATATGGTCAATGTTACCCTATAATGTTATTAAGTTTAAAACAGCACATTATGTAGATCTATTGCAGTGCCAAATATTTTAACAATAAATTGAAAAGAAGGACATACATGGATACAAAAGTTAGAATCATGGAAACAGCTTTTAAGCTATTTCTAGAAAAAGGATTTGCTGATGTTTCTTTAAATGAAATTATAAGAGAATCAGACATAACCACCGGCGGGTTCTACTATCACTTCAACAGCAAAGATACTCTACTTGTGGAAGTAATTAATAAATACATATTCAATTATTTCAGCTCAATTATAGACCAGATGAGGAAATTCAAGGGCACACCTAAAGAAAAATTAAAAGCTGTGATACTTTTAATCGTTGGAGATGATTCAACCATCAACGAAACCACACAGCTATGTGAAAGTGCTGAGAAAATAGATTACAGGACTTTACACCTGCTGCTTTTTGAAGGCGTTCAGAAGTATGATATCATAAGTAAACACTACACAGAATTTTATTATGATCTCCATGAGTTTATCAAGGAAGTAATAAATGATGGAATAGCCCAGGGCTTAATAAGAGAAAATATTGACTCTACGGAACTTTCATTAAATATTCAAACGATTATGGTTGGAACAGTCCTGATGTGGATAGGAATGCCTGAGATGCCCCTTGAAAAAAGAATGGAATCAAATATAGATCAGATGTGGAATTTCATAAAAAAATAAATAGACCTTGAAAATACGTAAATCTCTTTTTAATTCTTTCCATTCGCTTAACAATATTTTATTTATATCCTAAAGATTAAAATACGTGTTTTAGATATTAATTACAAAGAGAGCATTCGCTATGTTTATATATTAGGTACTATTACAATTAACAAGGGATGTTCAAAACATCGAATAGATAAAAATTCTTTAAAGGAGATGAGAACATGATCATGGTAACTGCTAAAATAACAGCCAAATCCGGGGAAAAAGAGAATATTATTGCAAAAGCGCAAGATCTTATCATATCAAGTCGTTTAGACCCGGGATGTATCAGTTACAATTTATATACAAGCACTGAAGATGAGAATGTTTTATTAATGCTTGAACAATGGGAAAATTTTGAACTTTTACAGTCACATATGCAAACAGAACATTTCAAAGTATTTGGTACAGCCACAGAAGATATTTTAGCAGATGAAATGGATATCAGCGTTTATTCAGCAGCAATAAAAAATTAATCGTATAATTACAGACATTTACATTTATTTATTATTTTAAAAAATTATTTTACTATTTTAATCTTTTATAATGTAAATAATGAAAATAATTCATTAAATATATTATTTTAATGTTAATTATGATATATTAAGCTTTAAAATGTAATTATAAAAGATTAATAAAACTAGAATTTCTTTTTTAATTTATTTAGTTAATTATAATTATAACAAATAAATAATTACTTTTGTGTAGGAGTTTAACACAATAAATTCGGAGGAAATTAAATGAAAAACTATTTTGACTTAAAAGGAAAAGTAGCAGTTGTGACAGGTGCCTCAGGTGGTCTAGGGGCAGATGCAGCAAGAGCGTATGCACAAGAAGGTGCTGATGTAGCCCTTTTAGCAAGGCGAAAAGAAAAATTAGATTCTTTGGCAAAAGAACTTGAATCAACTGGAGTAAAAACCCTCGCTGTTCAATGTGACGTGGCCGATGAAGAAAGCGTCAAAAATGCAGTTAACGAGGTAATCACATATTTCGGAAAGATAGACATCCTCTTAAACAACGCAGGCATTGCAATCCGCGGTGGCGTCCATAGTTTAAGTGTTGAAGACTGGGATAAAGGAATGGATGTAAATGTAAAGGGTATCTTCCTGGTTTCAAAATATGTCCTTCCCCACATGATGGAAAATAACTATGGAAAAATCGTGAACACAAGTTCCATCAACTCTATTGCCGGTGATAAAAGCGAAATGTTCATACGCCACGTTTACAATGCATCAAAAGCAGCTGTCCGTGGTTTAACCATGGGTATGGCGTGTTCATATGGAAAATATGGAATTACTGTAAATGCTGTCGCTCCCGCTCTTTTTGAATCCGAAATGACATCAAACACACTTTTCAAATCCGAAGAATTCCTGGAAAGATACAGCAATGTCGTGCCTCTCAATCGTCCAGCTAAAAAAGGAGAATTAAACGGACCAATCATATTCCTGTCATCAGAAGCATCTTCGTATATAACAGGACAGACAATTTTTGTAGACGGCGGTTTTTCAGTGGTCTGATTTAAAAGATAAAACTTTCCACTTCTTTTTTACTATTTATAAGAGGAAAAACTATGAAATTTGATGAAGATAAAATTATTCAAAGTACAATCAACAGAAAACAGTTAAAAACTAGATTTTCAAAAAATTCAAATGTTTATGACTCATTTACTGAATTAGAAAAAAAAGCTTTTGAAGACGGCAATATCTCAAAAAAACATAAGGAACTCATGGCACTATCCATTTCCATTGTTATTAGATGCGAACCCTGTATTGAATGGCATGTACAGCAAGCCTATTTGGCTGGAGCATCCGATGAAGAGATATTTGAAACTATAGATGTAGCTATAGAAATGGGCGGTGGTCCTGCTGCTGCTTATTCACGATTTGCTTTAAATGCATTAGATTTCCACAAAAAAGAAACTACCAATTAAATACTAAAGTTACTGTAAATTAACTATTAAATTCATTTACTATTTTAATTAGAAAAAATTATTCAACTTGAATTCTTCTAAATAATTTGATATGTTGCATACTATTTTTAAAATATTAAAATTAAGGCAAATATCTCATTCTAAGTACATTGAACCCTATGGCTACCGCAAATAAAGCTACGCGATCATAGAAACCTATAACATTAAACAACATGCCTATCATCGCTGAAATTCCAACTGTGGCATGGACTATTCTGTTTCTCTTGTCAGAGAAATAATTTTTTAAACCTTTTGCTATTTTCATAGTCTCCTCCTCTATCATTTTTAGATATATTATTTTTTGATATATCATTTTTGGATATATCGAGATCTTATATATTCATGTATATAAAGTTTGCCATCAGAGACTTCAAAACAATATTCAAATTTAGAAAAAGCACTGATTTATATAGGACTTTAATCAATTAATCACCAGTTAGCACTAACTGAAAAGGAAATGTGGTCATATGAATTGTTCAAATTGTGGAGAAGATGTTGGGGAAGCTAAATTTTGCCCACAGTGCGGTAGCAAGGTAGAAGAAATCCTGGTTGCTGAAGAAGCACCAGTAGAAGTTTCATCCGAAAAATACTGTCCTGAATGCAATGTAATAGTTGAAGAAGCTAATTTTTGCCCAGATTGCGGTGGAAAAACAGAACCCGTTCCAAAAGAAGAATTAGAAACAAAAGTTGAAAAAAACACCGCTTACCCAAGTAAATATTCAGTTCAAGCGTTTTTAGACAGAACTGCTGAAAAATTCGAAGGTAATGAAGTATTCGAACTTGAAAACGATTACCTGCTTGATGTTAATCTTAATGGTAAGGTTTGGGCAAAACTGGGATCTATGGTAGCCTACACTGGTGAAGTGAAATTTAAAAAGCAGAGTTCCCTTGAAGGGGGAATTGATAAATTTATAATGAAAAAAGTCAGCGGTGAAAGCAGTAAACTTATGTCCGCATCAGGATATGGAAACGTATTTCTTGCCGATGATGGAAAAAGAGTAACCATTCTAAACCTTGAAGGCAGCAGGTTATATGTAAATGGAAACGATATCCTTGCATTTGAAGAAAACATCGACTGGGATATTAAAATGATGTCTGGTGCTGGTTCAATGTCCGGAGGAATGTTCAATATAAAACTCCAGGGATATGGAATGATAGCCATAACAACTCATTATACCCCCATAACACTTGCAGTAACCCCCGACAGGCCAGTTTATACTGATCCAAACGCAACAGTAGCATGGTCTGACGGATTATCCATTGACTACAAAACAGATGTGAATTTAGGTACATTACTAGGCAGAAGCAGCGGCGAAACATTCCAGATGGCCTTTAGAGGCAATGGTTTTGTAATTATTCAGCCTTACGAAGAAACTGCTGTAGGTCTTGGTTAAGTTTAAAACTGATAAAATCATGGTTAAATCCTAAAATTTTAACCATGCACCCTAATTTTTTTACTTATTTAAAATAAATATATTTTATAAAGATAAGCACGCGCATAATTTTTTTGACAAAACAATATTTATAAACAATAATCACATGATATAAACCCGTTTAAAAAAGATTAATTTCAGGAATAAGATATGGAAAAATGCGAAAATAGGTGGATTTAATGATGGAAGACATATATGAACGCTCACTTGCTGGAGAAATTACAAAAGAAGACGCTTTAAAGCTTGTAGATTCAAATCCATTCCAGTTATTTGATACTGCTGACAGGTTGCGCCAGGAACTTGTAGGTGATGAGGTCACCTTCGTTGCCAACAAAGCCATAGATATTACAGATCACTGCATGATTGGATGTGCTTTTTGCTCTTTTAGAGACCATGTTGGATATGAAATGACAACCGAAGAAGTACTGGAAAGTATTAAAGAAGCAAAAGACATAAAAGCCACTGAAATCTGCTTATTCGGCGGTATTATGCCCCACATGACAGTGGACTATTATTGTGATCTTATCAGTGCGATCAAGTCAGAATATGATATCTGTCTTCACGCATTGTCCCCTGTAGAAATTTATCAGACCGCAAAATCATCAGAAATGAGCACATATGATGCTTTAAAGGCTCTTAAAAAAGCAGGGATGGACACCATGACAGGTGCATCTGCAGAAATCCTTGTAGATTCTGTAAGAGAACAAATATGTCCTAAAAAGGTCACAACAGACGAATGGGTGAATATAATTAAAGAAGCCCATAGTTTAGGCATTCCAACCACATCCACCATCATGTACGGCAGCGTAGAAACATGGGAAGACCGTATTGACCACATGATGATACTCAGAGATATACAGCGTGAAACAGGGGGCTTTACAGAACTCGTCCCAATGACATTCTTAAATCAAAACAATGAACTGGGCCAGATATCAGAAGGTGCCAGCGGAATGGAGGATCTGAAAGTGCATGCAATTGCAAGGATTCTCTTTGGTAGAGACATGCCCAATATCCAAGTTTCATGGATAAAAATGGGTATTAGGGCATCACAAATAGCCTTACACTGCGGGGCAAATGATTTAGGAGGCACCATGATGGAAGATAAAATATCTATAGCTGCAGGTGCATCAGACGGAGATTATTTACCTCGAGAACGGATGATTGAAATTATAGAAGATATAGGGCGGATACCAGTAGAACGTACCACTACCTATGAACGTGTTTAAAAATCATCATATATAGGGCATTAGATGTATAAAGATATAATTGCCCAAATTATTTTTTTATTTGTTCTAAAATCTCTCAAAATTGAGGTATTATTATGTACCAAAAAATAGAATGTGTTTAAATTAGTTCTATTAAGTAAAATCTAAACTTGTTTTCCTAAGTCAACAATTTTATAAAAATTAAAAATAATGTAGATCGGCCAGCACATATCTAAAATAAAACTCTTCTTAAACAGCTTCTAAAAGATTTATACGTGCTTAATTTGGCTATATCTTTTATTCGACTATATTGAATTATTATCATGCGAAAAGACTATTTTAATAAGTTTAATATTATATCGTAGCATTTAACCGTTTTCCCATTTAACATCAGTAAAATCATTTTAAAAATTCAGTTTTCATTTATTTAACCATTACTTGTCATTTTATGTTAGAAAAATTTGAATCTCTACTAAAAATTACAAAAAGGCTCTTTTAGTGAAATATGGTTAAAATAAGGTAAAAATTGGTAACAATTTGGGAAAATGCTTATTACAAATCTCAAAAATAACATATACTGTCTTTAAATGGAATTAATTATGACTGTGTTCTTATAACTTGTTTGTTCACTTTCTTTAGCCATTTAAATTTGTTTTATCTGGATACTTGCAGCAGGAAATAATTTAGGAGTTTTTAAATGCCAAATTTATTTACGCGCTTACAAAAATTCAGATTAGATTTTTTAATTCCGTTGATTCTAGGTCTTTTAGTAGTCATTACCAGACTTCCATTTACAAGCAAATTTCTCTATGAATGGGATTCAGTTAATTATTCCCTGGCATTTGAAAACTACAACATTCTGCAGCAGCAGCCTCATCCACCAGGTTACTTGCTGTATGTAGCTCTAGGAAAAGCTGTTAACTATCTATTCAATGATCCAAATATTAGTATGATATTTTTATCAATACTTTTCAGTATTTTAAGTGTTATCTTAGTCTATTTTATGGCTAAAGATATATTTTCCAGAAAAGCAGGCATCATAAGCGCTTTATTACTAATATTCAATCCATTTATATGGTTTTACGGAGAAATTGCAAGTATATATATTTTCGAGGCATTTTTCAGTATTTTAATAGCTTATTCATCATATAAGCTTTTTAAAGGTAATGAAAAATTTATATATATTTCTGCATTTGTACTCGGATTATCTGGAGGTTTTAGAACAGACATAATTGAATTTATGCTTCCTTTATGGATATTCTGTATATGGAGTGCCAGAATTCATTATACCAAAATTGTTAAAGGTCTGCTGACATTTGTTATTGCTCTATTATTATGGCTATTACCCTCAGTTATTTTAACTGGAGGCCTGGAAAGTTATATCCATATTTTAAGATACACTTCTGAAGCTGCAAGCTATACTTCCCTAATATTCGGTGCCAGTATCAGCCAGCAAATCCTAAATACAGGAGTCTGCATCATATGGTCATTAGTTGGACTTACACTTATAGGAATTTTAATTAGCGCACTCTTTTTAATTTATCGCAGAAGAAATTTAAAATCTAAAGTCATCTATTACCTTAAAAAGCCTTTAAATACCTTTTTTCTACTATGGATCCTTCCTTCTTTCCTATTTTACTTATTTATTTACATAGTAAAACCGGGATACTTACTTACAGTCCTGCCTGCAGTCATGATCTTATTAAGCTACATCATTATTCGTATTTCATCAGATATACACTTTAATTTCCCTAAAATATCTGCAAAGCATGTTTTAGGTTTTATATTATTAATTTATGTTATATCAAATACCATCTACTTTGTATATCCATATAATCTTCACAATGACCAAATCTGGGAAACACCTACCGATAAAATGGAAACAAATCAGGAAATCTGGTTTGGTATAGACGTAGGTTTACTTTATAACAACGCTAAAATTAATGCAAACGATGAAAATACCCAGTTACACATTGAAAACATATTAAAAATCTCAAATTCAGATCCAGAGAGCACCGTAATTGCCATTAGAGATATCACCCGGGAAGACGAAGGTTTCAACTGGAGAAAAGCAATGTATTATCTTCCAGGCTACGAAGTTTATTATCTATTTGACCATGAAAACTCAGGAATCGATGGTAATGTTTCTGTATGGCGTGGTAAAGATCACAGCTACAATATCTCCAAATCTAGTGTCGAAGATATAAAATTAAACTCATCTACTACCAAAATTATCTGGGTAATGAGCAATGAAACCTCCTTTTATCAGGAAGTAAAAGATAACTTTGGAGTAGGTGAAATTAATCTCCCAAATGGCATGAAAATTTATTATTCCTATGTTGGAAACCAGACTTCAGATATAAAAATCAGCGGTTTTATTTTCCAGCATTGAATACTGACACTCATTTTATAACGCCAAATATTCTATCAGAACTTCGTAAATCAATGCCCCAGATAACACAGTAAAAAATTATATTACCCTGATGAGATAATTAAAAAATAACATGCGTTATAAAAGTTTAACAGTTAGTTTAAAACTAAAAAAGAGCAAATAAGTTAAATTTTATATATAAATAAGTATCACGGAGATTTACTATGCCAAAAAGATATGAAGGAATGGCTTACTGGGAAATTGTAAGCAGACAAATGGGAGTTGTAACTAAATCAGAACAGGAAAGATTTAAAGGCGCTAAAATTACAGTTATAGGCTGCGGTGGGATCGGAGGTGCCACAACAGAGATGCTTGTAAGGATGGGAATTGGAAATCTCAGAATAATCGATAAAGACGCTTTCGACGTTTCAAATATTAACCGCCAGCTTATGAGCAGTTTCTACAGTGTGGGAAAATCCAAGGTAGGAACGACCTACAAGACTTTAAAGTCGATAAATCCATTTACAAATATCGAAGCCATTGAAGAAGAAGTAAATGAGGACAATGTGGAAAGGATCGTTAAAGACAGTGATATTATTATAGACGCCCTTGATAACTTAGTTACACGAATTATAGTTAGCAGGCACGTTCGAGATTTAGGAATACCATTTATTCACGGCGCAATTCACGGGACAATGGGGCAGGTTACTGTTTTCACAAATAACACCCCTACCTACGAAGAGATGTTTAAATTACCTTCTTGTGGTGAAGAATTAACTGAAGAAATAATTAAGAAAATAAAAGACATCGGCGCAGAAGTCCCCCCAGTCATTGGACCAGTTCCAAATATAGTTGGATGTTTGCAGGCTTTTGAAGCTTTTAAACTTATTACATTAGAAGGAGAACCAATCATGGCTCCTGATGTTTTAATGTTCGATTTACTTAATAAGGAGCCATTTTCAGTGATTAAATTCTAAAATTGGAAACTTTAACCCAAAACATCTTGAGAAAACTTTTCAAATCCAATTTTTTCTATAACCGCACCTACCCTCTTTTCAAGACCCTGTTCACTGTAATAATCTATTATTTTGCCTATTAACGCAATTACTTCATCATCCGAGAGGTTTTTAGCCAGCAACTTGCCAATTCGAGGTTTAATTCCACAATTTCCCCCAACCAGCAGTTTCCAACCTTTACCAGTTCCAATTAAACCAATATCACGGACAGCAGATTCACCACATGAATTTGGACATCCCGAAACAGCTATTTTAAGTTTACGTGGAGTTGGAACCCCACAATAAAATTCATTGATCTTTTGACTCATCCCTACACTGTTTTGATATCCTTTTTTACAGCAGATATCACCTATACAAGATTTAGCAGGTCTTACACATTTACCCAGGTGTCCCCCCGGTTTCATTCTCAAATCTTCCCATACGCTGTCTAAATCTTCTTCCCTAATTCCATGAAGAGATATCCTGCCTTCAGAGGTCAATTTCATTATTTTAATATTATACTTATCCGCCGTATCTGCTATTTTCCTTAACATTGCAGAATCAACTATGCCTCCCGAAATATAAGGAATAATAGCATATGTCTCCATATCTTTTTGAACAGAAGCTCCTTTTTCTGGTATATTTTCTTTCAAATTTTTTACCCCCTTTTAAAGGTATAAAAAGCCGGATACATGATCCTCCCACATAAATCCAAATATTTTGCATTTTATTAAACAATTGAAAAACCTTTGAATACAAAAATATTCATTAGAAATATTCCATCTTGACAAAAGAATAATCTAATAGTAGTTATACTCCAATAAAATTAAATATGTTGTTATTTAATGGTTTAATAATTGAAATATTTTTTTCAAAACATTTATATACCAGTAAAAGGAAATCTTCTTCCGGTGTATAATTACTCTAATTATCATGGAGGTAAACAATGTCAGACAAAATAGGACAAGTTATTGAAAATATTGAAAAATGCGGCACAAAATTCGTAAGGCTGCAGTTTGTAGATATACATGGAACCCCCAAAAACATGGCAATTCCACTGGTTAAGCCAGATCAAATGGAAGATATATTAAAAGACGGTCTTTTATTCGATGGTTCCTCTGTTGAAGGATTTGTAGATATTAATGAAAGTGATTTAATTCTTAAACCAGACCCTGATACTTTTTCAACTCTCCCATGGAGACCAGAAGAAAAAGGTGTTTGCAGATTTATCTGTGACGTCTACTGGCCAGAAGGAAAACCTTTCGAAGGAGACCCAAGATACATACTCAAAAGGGCTTTAGAAAAAGCTGAAAAAGCAGGATATGAATATAACGTTGGTCCAGAACCAGAATTCTTTATATTAGACCAGGACGAAGAAGGAAACCTGATCCCTAACGATGACGGTGCATACTTCGATGTAGAACCTGTAGACCAGGGAACTGACATTAGAAGACAGCTAGTCATGGATCTGGAAGCTTTAAACTTTGATGTAGAAGTAAGCCACCACGAAGTGGCCCCAGGTCAGCACGAAATAGATTTCAAGTTTGATAACGCATTAAAAACTGCTGATGCAGTAATCACATTCAAACAGGCTATAAAAGCTATTGTAGACACAATGGGCTACATGGTAACATTCATGCCAAAACCATTCTTTGGAGAAAACGGAAGCGGAATGCACTGTCACCAGTCATTATTCAAAGGCGGTGAAAACGTTTTCTACGACCCGGATACTGAAACCCAGTTATCACAGGAAGCAATGTACTTCATGGGAGGTCTATTACAGCACTCCCCAGCTTTAACAGCAATTTGTGCTCCTACCATAAACTCTTACAAACGTTTAGTACCAGGATACGAAGCTCCTGTATACGTAGCTTACGGTCTCAAAAACAGGTCTACACTAGTAAGAATTCCTGCATCCCGTGGAAAAGGTACCCGTGTTGAACTGAGAATGCCTGACCCATCCTGTAACCCATACCTTGCATTTGCTGCAATGTTAGAAGCAGGTTTAGACGGTATGAAAAACAAAGTCGACCCTGGAGAACCAACTGAAATTGACGTGTTCGGAAAAAGCATAGAAGAACTCAAAACTCTCGGCATAGATGTTTTACCTTCCAGCCTATGGGAAGCATACCATGCGCTTGAAAAAGACGATGTTGTGAGATCCACATTAGGCGACCACATATACACTCAATTCAGAGATATTAAAAAGGCAGAATGGGACGATTACAGAATACAAGTATTCAACTACGAATTAGACAAGTATTTAACTATCTAATTCCCCCTTTCTCATTTTTAATTTTTTTTGAAAAGTTTAAATTAGTCAAAAATCAATAGAATTTCAGCACCTAGATAAAAAGCGTTTAGGTTTAATTTTACAGTTACAATTTTATATAACTCAAATTTGGTGAAGAAATGCCTGATGAAACTGATCGTAAAATGATAGAAATCCTGAGGATCCTTGCAGATCAAAACAAAGTTCTTGGTGCAAAAACAATTGCAGAAGAACTGAAACGAAAAGGTTATAACCTGGGAGAGCGAGCGGTACGATATCATATGCGTATTTTAGATGAAAAAGGTTTTACAGAACGTATAGGATATGCCGGTAGAGAAATAACTGAAAAAGGATTAAAAGAACTTGAAAAAGGTCTTATTTATGATCAAGTAGATTTTGCTTTCTCTAAATTTGAAGGAATGATATACAAAACTTCTTTAGACCCACAAGAAGGTAAAGGGTCAGTAATTGTAAATACATCCAGTTTTATATACGACCAGAAAGTGGTCGACATAATTAAAGAAGTATTCAGTAAGGGAATTGCAGTAAGCCCCTATGTTAAATTTAACGATAACGGATCCAGTGAAGAAAAAACTTCAGATAATAACGAAATTATGTTAAATACCATTTGTGGTACCACCATAGATGGAATGCTCTTAAATGCAGGAATTCCCGTAATTCCACAATATGGAGGCCTTGTAAAAGTAGAAAATTATGTTCCTAAACGTTTTACTGAATTGATATCTTATAAAGAAACATCCATGACTCCTATTGAAGCATTTACTGCAAAAGAAATAACATCCGTATTGGATATAGCCAGAGAAGGAACTGGATTACTTCCTGCAAATTTCAGGATAATCCCTGCAGTTGCAAGAGATAATGCCGTTAACCTTTTTAAACAATTCCAGAAAATAGGAATATCTGGACTTTTAAAAATAGGTAAAAGCGGAGAACCTGTTCTCGGAGTTCCTGTAGAAGATGACATGGTCGGTATTGCAATAACTGGAGGAATAGCTCCACTTTGTGCTGCAAAAGAAGCAGGTTGTTCTGTTAACATCAAATTAGCCGAAAATATAATGGAATTTGGAGATATGGAAAAATTGGTTCCTTCAAAACCTGCATTAAAAACCAGCAACTCTGAAGCTGGAGAAAAAGTTAAATTTTTACTTTCAAAGGCATGGAACCTCATATACAACGTGGACTTTGACATCGAAACACAAAAAGGCGACGTAATCGTAAATGTATCCTATGTAAATAACGATGACCTTGATGATGCACTTGAAATAATAAACCGCGTATTCCAGACTAAACCGGAGTACTGTACAAGTAAATTTTATAAAATAATTCCCCATGCAGACGGCGACAGAACTGGAATTGCCACAGTATGCAGCTTTACCATTGACGGCATACTGGTTAAAAACGATATACTTGTAACTCCAAAATACAGCGGAATTCTTGAGATAGAAGAAAAAGGTCCACGGTTTACAGAACTCACATCATACAGTGGATCATCCCTTGATCCCCACGAAGTTTATATTTCAAAGGGAATGACATCAGTTTTAGATTCATTAGATGGGACTGGAAGGATACTTGCAAGTTTAAGAGAAATCCCATACATGGCAAGGTCCAGTGCAATAGATATTTTAGATAAGGTACAGGAAACCGGATTTTCAATCCTTAAAATAGGAAACCCAAGTGAACTTCTTTATAACGCCAAGGTAGAAAGATATCACGTGGGTATAGCCGCTCCAGGTGGTTTGAACCCAATTGCAGCATTAAGCGAAGAGGACATACCGGTTAATGTAAAAGCTGTAGAGACCATGATGAACCTGTCTGATATGGAAGAATTCTAGATCTTCCAAAAACTTTATTTATTTTGATGCTGACTTTTATGTAAAGGTGTAATCAAATGCTTATCGATGAAATCATATACAAACCAATCGGAACTATACACTCTCCATTCAAAGATCTTGAAGGCATGCCTATACAGCCAATAGGTGCAAAAGGCGTTAAAGGAGAGATACACTTAGACGAAAAATATGAAGAAGGACTTAAGGATCTTGAAGGATTCTCACACATAATTTTAATTTATCATCTCCACCTTTGCAAAGGGTATAAGTTGCATGTAAAACCATTTTTGGATAACACAGAAAGAGGTATCTTCGCTACAAGAGCTCCAAAACGTCCCAATGCAATAGGAATGTCAGTAGTGTGCCTTGACAAAATAGAAGGATCCACAGTATACATATCCAACGTGGATGTTGTTGATGGTACTCCCCTTTTAGATATTAAACCATATATACCTAATTTTGATAAATGTAAAGGTGAAGAGCTACGTATCGGATGGTTTGAAGATAAACATGAAAATGCAAACCATAAAAAATCTGATGACCGGTTTGTAGATTAAATTATCTTTTTATTTTTATTTTAATATAATTTTAACTTCTAATTTTATAAATTTTTCATATAAAAAGTGTTTAACTTAGTTTTTTAATATAAAAATCACTTAAAAAGTTTTTATACAAATTTAAAAACTCGAATTATTCTGCAGTACACATCAAAGCTGTAATTTAACTTTTATCATCTCTAAAAGCATGAAAAAACTATTTAATATATAAAATACAAAATATAATATAGCAATTATGGGAGGAAGATATAATGAAATTAAGTGCAAGAAACATGATTAAAGGTACAGTAGAAGAGGTTAATGAAGGAATGATAATGGCCAATGTAAAAATAAAAATCGAAGCTCCTGATACCATAACTGCCATAATAACAAAAGAAGCTGCTGATGATCTAGGTATAAAAAAAGGCGAAAAAGTTACAGCCATTATAAAATCCACAGAAGTCATGGTTGGAAAAGAATAATCCTATTTATTCTTTTTTAAACTGGAGATTAATCATTACTTTTTAGCATGCTAAAATTCTAACTTTAACTTATTGAACTTTCAAATGCCTAAACAAGTGTGTTTAACGGCTCTTCATTTAAAGTCAGGTAAAGCATTAAATTATTTATAACACTCAGTCCCTTGTTACCGCATTAAGTACTCCATTTTCTTCATTAACAAACAGGATAACTTTTCCATTTATAGGGCATGGTTTTACAGGCTTATCCCCTTCATTAAATATTATTCCCTTTGTAATAGAGCGGCCATCTGGAGTAAATATTCCATCAATACCTGCCCCAATAAGATTTTCAACTGGCTGCGGTCCCTTAAGTTTCCTAATTCTTCCTATTTGTAAAAACCTACCATCATTTCCAGCATATGCTAGCCCTAGTCCTGCCACAGCTCCAATTACACCACTTCCATTTCCGCCAATGCTTTCCAGTCGAATGTTAGAATTTACTGCAAGATTCTTAGCTCTTTTAGATGTAAGAACCTCTTCTTTAGCGTCTTTACCATACGCAACAATAGCTGGAGAAATACGGTTTTCATGTGCTACAGCAAGCCCCGGATTGCTGCCATCATTAAAATTATCCTGCATCACTTCTTTAACCAATTCAAAAATATCACAGGCATGCTCTTCTTCAGTATCTACATGAATAACAGCGCCAAAGTTATGCAGAGAAAAATTGATGTCATGATGCACATAAAACTGATGCCTTGTAACGCCGTAAACAGGGTAATCCTTCGAAAGTTCACCTGCAATAATACGTGCAAATTTGCCTGTGCCCACAGATTCAGAGTTTCCAGTGTCGTCGATGCCTACATAAATTGTCATTTAAATCACTATCCCTCATTTATTTTGAAAAATATCATGCGACTGTTGAATTAAAAACAGTAACATAAGCCGAATCAACGGCCTTACCATTTACAGGAGTTAATATAACGTCGTAACGTGAATTAGAATTAGCTTTGATTTCAGCAATTACTCCTTTGTTTTCAGCAATTTCAGTCCCGTTTATATCATATCCAACCACAAAAATCTTAACATTGCTATAACTTTTATTTGCATTGTTACTTAGTAAACCACTTACTTCATAAGACCCATTCCTTAAATCCATTATAGTAGGAGCATTATCTGGCCCTATTCCAGTTGAAAAGTCGCTCATAACTCCACCAGACCCATATCCCATAACAACCCCTTCCGAAGATTCAGATGCTAAAACTCCCGCAGATGTGAATCCATATACTAATGCCATTACTAAAACTATGCTGATTACTCCTGTTATGGGGATCATTTTCAGGTTTTTATTTTCTATTTCCTCTGCTTTCTTAGCAGCGAAGCTCCCAAGAACTGCAGCTAAAAGATAGCCTGCAATTGTACCAATTAAAATTAAGTAATTCTCAGGCATGTTCACTGTACGTGTCATTTCTGTATACAATTTGGCCAACAATGAAATTATTACAACAATTAGCCCCCCATAAATTCCATACTGTATCTTTTTCTCCTTAGAGAGGAAAGTAGTTGTAAATCCTCCAACTGCAAGGGTAATTGCTCCAATTACAAATCCAATTAATCCAGAAGAAGATAAATCATATGCCCCGGTAACTGACCCCAAAAAAACATTGTAAATATACATAACAATAATTCCCACTATAATCGCGATAACTGGATGATATCCATTAAATGTTTGTCTACTGTCTTTATCTGCCATTTTCCCAAGAAAGCCACCTATTCCTGCAAAAATAGGGGCGAAAATTAATACACGGTAATCTCCCAAAACTAAAGTAATTACTGCCAATATTAAACCATAATATATACTGTACCTAATTTTTTTACCTGCTGCAAACCATGTAGCTATTCCCCCACCTAAAATAAAAAGCAATACTGTTAAACTACCTAAATAAATATTTAAGGCTACACTTAAACTTATTTCACATATAAAAAGCAAAATTGTAGTTATTAATGCAAGAATTATTGATAAAAAGGGTTTCATTATTATCACCTGTAATTTTCATAACTTCATCAACATTAATAAACAGATACTATTTTAAAGTTCACTTTTAATAAGCGCAAATTACTGTACTTTCTGAATTCCCAGTTTAACAGTACTTTCAAAGCATTTAAATGTCAGATATCGATTTAGTAAATTAGTGTGTCCTGTTTTAACAGACAATTTAACTCATCCAGCATATCACGTGTTATTTATCATTATCGTTTTTCCAGTTTTAGGGTCCTTATAAACTGTACCTAACTGAGTTAAACCATTTGAAGAGCTGGAAGATGAATTTTCAGAAGTTACATTCACCTCTTTACCCAATTTAAGGTCAACAGTTTTACTTACTTCCTGCGGTGATGAATTCATGAATATTATGGTAAATATAAGGAACCCAACTGCTAGTACCAGCATACAGTCTATCATGTTTACAGCGTAGATCATAGGGTCTATCTCTTCATCTGAAGAGAGTATTTTTTTCCGCCGTTTCATCATCTTCTTTTTCAACATCAGGAAATCTCCAGAATTGTGTCCACCATGGTTTCAAGGTTTGAAATATCTTCTTCATACCACCTGCGCCTTATTTTTGATGTAATGAACGCAACCGCTGCAGCAGCCATACCTAGTACTGCTGCATCAAACGCAATTAACAGGTGCTGTGCCAGACTTTGAATGTCCCCAGAACCTAAAGCTGTAAGTCCTGGACCTAATGGAATTAAAGTCCCCATAAGACCAATTGCCGGAGAAATCTTTGCGATTATATCCGTCCTCTCCAGTTTCTTAGATGCCCATAAACCTTCATCCTCCACCATTTTAATGGCCAGAGATTCCCTAAAGTCCTTACTCACGTTTGAACTCCCTGCTAAAGTTTTGAGTACTTCTTTATGCCTCTTTGGAATCTTACCTTCTTCAATCACTTTAATTAATTCATCATGATTTCTGCCCTTTACAGCTAAAATCTGATTTATAAATTGTTTAATGTCAAATTCATGTTTTCTCCGCTTGTAATATTCCGCCAGCAGGATGCCCATGTTAATCAGAGCATATATAAAGAAAAGTGAGAGTACAATCAGTACCGGTGTCAGGAGACACTGGGTAACTGCATGCATTGTGCTGTCAAACATATCGTTGATGGAAGCTGTTACCATTTAACCACCTTTTCATTTAATGTATTGTTTAAATTGATTGTTTTTTTATTTAAGAGATCTAATTATCGGAAATTATGTAAATGAACCAAATGGGACCCACGTCACTCTTCCCTCTTGATTCCATAGAAGTAACCTGCAGCCAGCAGGCCGATTATCAACAGTACTGCCAGGATATACATTGCCAGAGTATTGTCTTGAGCTTGAGGAGTAGTTACATTAACCTCATTTGCTTTTTTATTCCCACTGCCCCCGCCGCCGCCAGTCTGTAGATTTTGCAGGAGATTATTTTTCTCTGATGAAGTCAAATTACCTATAGCACTGGCAAGTTCAGCGTTGCCCAGAGTATCGATAAGATCAGTGCCACTGCCTGTTCCATTACCATTTCCATTGCCCGTGCCGTTACCTGTACCGTTACCCCTGCCGTTTCCATTACCATTATCAGTATCATTCTTGCTGAGAATGGTTAGAGTATCAGCCCTTGCAGCAGCTACTCTATTTTCCATATGGATACCGTAGCCCTCCAGTACAAGTGTGTCAAACCGTGCCGTGGCTTTTATATTTTTACCTGCCGCTGCAGGAAGCACTTTGGCTGTTAAAATTGCAGTTTTTTGCTGGCCCCTTTCAATACACCTCATCCTGTATACATCCCATATTCCCGTGCTTGGATTATAATTCTGCAGATTTTTATCCGGTACAACAAAAGACATGTACTGCAGTCCATCAGGTACAGGCATGTATATCTTCAGAGGGCACCAATCTACCAACCCATTGTTAGTTGCAGTTACAGTTATGGTAACTGTATCACCCACATTTGCTACCTGCGGATTAACTGAAACAGTTAAATATCCATTAAATAGAGTAGTTGGATCTATCGGCAGCACAATGGGAGTATCATTACCCTCGCCATCTGCAGATATAGCCCCCATTGTTGAAAATATGAAAAATAATGCCATTATTATTGGAATTATTGGAATAACTGATTTTATAAGTTTCATTTTCACTCCATGCAGATTCAATACTATTTTTTAATTTATGCAATTATTGATTTATTGTTGAAATAATAACGTATAAATTCTTTTATTTCCATTTTAAGACTTTAATTACTGTATTTATCCATATCAAATCATGTTAATATATTAAATATTAATAAAGCTGGACCTATGAGTATTATATCCAAATATACGTAATTCTTACCTATTTTTTATTCAGCTATAGGTGCATATATACGTATCGAACGTATCCACTTGTTAAATAAAAATCAGAAAATACGGTGATCTAAAAAAATAAAAAAAACAGGTCAGTATTTTCCTGTTTTGAATTTCCATGTGTAACCAATACCATTATTTCCTGCCACATCTTTTATGGCTGATGCGGGAATATAAATCTGGTACCATGTGTAAGCAGACCTTTTACCTGTTTTAAGGTACAATACATTGTTTTTGATCAGTTTGCTTACTGCTATTTTTTTGCCTGTTTTCAGGTTTTTGATGTATACTTTGGACCAGTTTATGCTGGTTTTGATGTTTTCGCTGAATTTAATATAGAGTGTTTTTGACCTGGAAATGCCTGTACTGCTTTTTTTAGGGTACATTGATTTTACGTATGGTCGTGTTTTGTCTATGACATATTTTACAGTGTAAACTGGGGATTTATTTCCCGCTTTGTCCACAGCTAAAAACTTCAAAGTAGTTGAAGAGGTAATGCTAATCTGGCCAGTGTATTTAGTACTTGATGTAGTCGGTGTAGATCCATTTTTAGTGTAATATATAGTTCCAGATTCACTCATTTTTAAAGTAACTGCCTTATTAGCATTATAATATCCGCTTGGGACACTAACACTAGCTTTAGGTGCTGTTTTATCAATGGTGTAATTAACCGTGTAAACTGGAGACAGGTTACCCGCCCCGTCCACTGCTAAAAACTTCAAAGTAGTGGTAGAACCTATTGAAATTGGACCTGTATATTTGATACTGCTCTTAGTTGGAGTAATGCCGTTTGTAGTGTAGTAAATAGTTCCAATTTCGCTCATTGAAAGACTAACACTTTTGGCAGTATTATATAAACCGCTTGGGACGTTAGCACCCACAGTAGGGGATATATTATCTGTTATAGTGTATGTTTCTATGTAAACTGAACTCCAATTAGTTGCAGAATCCACTGCAGCGAATTTAAGAGTCATTGTACTATTCACCATAACAGGAGATGTATATTTGATTTTTGCGCTGCTTTTTCGTGGATCTGAACCATCTTTAGTGTAATATATAGTCGTTTCTGCAGTTGATGTAAGGTTCACCATCTGTGTTGTATTGTAATTACCCCCACATATACTGGCATGAAGGATAAATGGCACGAGATATGCATACTTTAAACGGGAATTTGCAGTTGTATAACTCACATTTGGAATCCCTGATGGGCTCAAAGTAAGGGATATCCACTGCCCCACACCATCAACAGTGTCGATATAGTTATCAGTTATCCATCCAGAACCTTCTTTATAAGCATATTTTAAATTCTGTGTTGTAGAATCCTGATAAACTATTAATGGACTATTTGATTGAGTTAATACCAGTTTACTGCATAATGACTTTAAATTGCTGACAACTTCAGTAATCCACTTCGTACCGTTCCAATAGGCGTATTTCAAGCTCCCATTAGTCCCATTATTAACATTATAACTTATACATGGATTACCTGAAGAATCAAGTGCAAGAGAATTCCAGGCTCCAACATTTAACAGGTCTAACATATTTCCATCAACAATTGTTGTTTTCCATACCCCATCTGATGTCCTTTCAGCATATCTCAGACTGCCCTGTACAGGACCGCTGACTATATCATAATAACTGATTCTAGGGTTCCCATTTGAATCTACTGCAAGAGAATTCCACCTGCCCCCAGATGATTTTGGAGTTACATTTTCTATAACCCACTTTGTACCGTTTTTGTACATGTACTGGAGTTCTCCAGCGCCGTTATTAGCTGAATTATTGTAATAGCTGATTCTCGGCTGATCGTTATACAAAACCAGGTTAATATATGAAATATAACTGTTTTGATCTAAAATGATTATATGCCATCCAGTACTATCTTTGTAAGCATATTTCAATTTATCAACAGTATCCTGACCAAAAACCTCACCATAAACCATATGAGGGTTGCCTGAGGAGTCCAGTACAAGGGATACATAAAAACCCGCGCCCGCTTTGGTTGAGTCTACAATTTCTATATGCCATCCTTTACTATCCTTGTAAGCATATTTAAGTTCAGGGTAGTCTTTATCTGATTGTGCAACCTGATAATATGCTATATGGGGGTTTCCTGATTTATCTACAGCAATAGAATTGTATTCACCACTGCTGTCTATAATTGTACTGTTCCATGTACCCCCTGCACCAGGTTTATCAAGCATATATGTTATAGTAGTTACATTTGATATATGGCCTGCAGCGTCAGCTGCAATGAATTTCAAAACGGTAGTACCTATGGTGTTAATGTCTATAGGCCATGTGTAAAGTGTACTGTTTGTTGTAGGATTTGAACTGTCCCGAGTATAATATATTTTAGGATTCAAGTCCATTTCATCGACTGCACTCAATTCAACATCCTGATCAGAAGTATATAACCCTCCCAGCAAACTTGCTGAAGCTATTGGTGCAGTAATATCTGCCATAATATATGTTTCAGTGTAAACGGGGCTCCAGTTACCTGCATCATCCACAGTGGCGAATTTAAGAGTTGTATTAGTGTTAATTAAAAGAGAACTGGTATACTGAACTCTTGTACTGCTTGTACGTGGATCAGTACCGTCTGTAGTGTAATAGATTACTGGATTAGAATCAATATTATCAATTGCAGTTAAAGTTACAGATTTCCTCGTGTTATAAGTACCTCCAGCAATGTCAGCAGAAGCCGTTGGACTGGTTTTATCTATTGTGTAAGTTCTTGTAACTATGTCTGAAACATTTCCAGCATCATCAACTGCTATGAACTTTAAAGTGATAGTCCCTTCATCACTGAATGTTATTGGATCCTTATAAAGTATACTACTTGTAGTTGGGTCTGAACCATTAAGTGTATAATATATTTTTGGGTTAGGGTACAGATTGTCACCTGCAGTTAAGGTAACAGTTTTTAAAGTGTTATATGCACCGCTTGCAATGTCAGAAGAGACATCAATAATTTTAACGACGATGTATTGAGTTATTTCACTGTTACCATGGTCATTAGTTACTGTTAATTTAACTGTGTAATTACCAGCTGCATTATATGTATATGTTGGGTTCTGTTCAGTACTGTCAATCACTCCGTCATTATCAAAATCCCAAGCATATGTTAATGGTTTGACTCCTGTTGACTTGCTGGTAAAATGAACTGTCAGTGGAACTAATCCACTAGACACGTCTGTAGTAAATGCAGCATTTGCTTTTGGAGAACCCATGACAGCGTAGCCGCTTGGACCTCCTGTCTGTCCAGGCAAAATGCTGTTTGTCCATCCCATTCCCTGCCCATGAGTGGTATTTGCATTCCATGAGTAAACATTGAAAGCTGCGAGGGAGTAAAGATTATCAAAGCTGTAATTTACCTTTACATTTCCATAATTAATGAAAGTATTTCCACCAGGGTAATTAGACCCCAGGAGACCCGCATGTAGGTCTACAAACAATATATAAAACATATTAGATGAATCATTCATATCTTCCCCATAAAATATAGGATATGCTGTATCTCCACCTGCAAGCTTCCAGTTTTGAGGTCCGTAAATGAAATCACTCTTATAAAATGTTTTATCAATAGTCACTGCTTGATAAGTAACAGAACTGATATCGGGTGCGGTATCCCTGGCATCCGTTGGTGTCCATGTATACCCACTTGCCTTAATGTGCACTGCGAAGTCATCAGGTATTGTCCCATTGACAGCAATCATTAAAATGACATCGTCCTGATATCCCCTGCCACCAGTATCTGTGACATAAAATACTCCCGACTGGTTTGAAGTGATTGTATACTGTCCATAATTAGCCCCAGATGTAGAATTAGCAGATACATGAACTGCATTCAGCCCACCACCAGATCCTAAATCCTGCATGTAATAGGAAGTGTTATCTGTTGTATTAATATAAACATCATTATAATCAGAAATAGGTGTCGTAGAATTTGTAGAATTCACATTATCTGCCGACACACTTCCACTAAAAATAAGCATTAAAGCACATATCAGTGCTATAAATATTACACATCTCCCCCAGTTTTTCAATTTTTTGTCCGCCTCCCCTATTTTCGTTAAAACATGAATGTAATCAATATCAAAATAAAAAAAATAAAAAAAAAATAAATTATTTTTTCCTGCTTAAAGCTAATCCACTTCCTACAAGTAACAGAGCTGAAACAAGGCCACCAAGCGGTAAACCAGTATCCTGCATAGGTACTGTTTTATTAGTAGTCGTGGTTACTGCATGCACAGTAGTGCCATTATCTGAACCTGAGCCTGAATCATTACCTGTTGGAGCTGAAACAGCATTTACAAGTAAAAAACCAATGCTACTGTTTAATTCAGGGTCATAACCTTCAGTAGTGACTGTAGGCTGTAAGTTGTAACTTCCAGCACTTAAAACGCTTACATTAAGCCATAAGTACGGGTCACCGACAGTTACATTACCTAAATTCCAGGTTAAAATTCTGGTAGCGTTATCATAAGAAACGGTACCTTGATCTACAGTTGCGCCGTTATATTCCAGACCTTCAGGAATCACATAAGTGAATACCACATCATTAGCAGTGCCAGGTCCATTATTACCCACTTTGAAAGTGTAAATTACCTTATCACCAACTTGAGGGTTGGCCTTAGATGGAGTAACCTGTACATACACATCAGATTTGATGGTATACGTTTCGCTGTAAACTGGGCTCCAGTTACCAGTAGGGTCAACTGCAGCATATTTAAGCGTGGTTGTGCTGCTTATTGTGATTGGGGCAGAATAGACGCTTCTTGTACTGCTTGTTTGCGGATCGCTGCCATCTGTGGTGTAATAAATTGTTGCACTGTCACTGTCATCTGTAGCGTTCAATGTCACGGTTTGTGTGGTGTTGAAAACTCCTCCAACCTGACTGATATTTACTATTGGTGCTGTAACATCATTAACAGTTATGATTTGAGTTTCGGTGTTGCTACCACCTGCGTTTGTAGCAGTTAAACTGACAGTGTATACCCCTGGTTTAGTGTAAGTATGAGCAGGGTTCTGTTCAGTTGATGTAGTTCCGTCACCAAAGTCCCAGCTCCAGGAGGTAGGGCTGTTGGTAGATTGATCATTGAACTGTACATCCATAGGTGCTGATCCATTGGTTGCATTAGCTGTGAAATTAGCTGATGGAACTCCTATAACGTTATAACCGCCCTGAGCAATGTTACTTGCCATAGGAATACCTGTACCCCAGTTACATGCTGAGAACCATCCGTATGCACCAAATGCAGCGAAGGACTCCAGATTGTTGAAACTGTAAGTTACCTCGATGGACCCATTGGTAACACCAGAATATGCATTGGTACAAAATGCACCCACATTCAGGTCAATGAACATCAAAGAGAAATTGTTTGAAGAATCTTGACCTTGATATATGGGATAATTAACGGAATTGGTAGGTTTCCAGCTTTGAGGACCGTAAATGAAATCACTCTTATAAAATGTTTCATTTAAAGCATTATCTACCCACATAACATCAGTAAGTGATGATGTTGAAGGATTAGTAAGCGCAGGAGCAGGTATAGTATATGTGTAACCGCTGGATGTAATAGTAACACTAAAATCATCAGGAATCGTTCCATTAACAGCAAGCAATAAAATTGCATCGTCCATATGTCCTATACCTCCGCTAAAAACAATCCAAAAAGTTCCAGACTGGCTGGTTGAATTTGTTTTTGTACCATATTTGTTGGTAGGATCTGTGGATATCTGAACAGGGTTCATTCCACCGCCCCCGCGGGCAATATAATAACTGTTAGGGACATAAATTGTTGAATAATCCCCTTCTTTATTTACACCATTAGGCATGTCATACTTCACACCGGCATCATTAGCAACATAGAATACAATCCCATTATTGCTAGTTAACACGCTGGTAGCGTTCCAAGCAGTTATATAATTTTTCTTGGTCACATTACTGCTTCCATCGCTGTTTAATACATTAAGCTTAACTGTATAAGCCCCTACAGCGCTGTAAGTGTGTGTTGGGTTTTTCAGTGTGGAAGTATTTCCGTCACCAAAATCCCAGTTCCAAGAAGTAGGATTTCCAGAAGAAGTGTCGTTAAACTGAACCGTCAACGGAGCAAAACCATTAGTAGTGTTACTCGTGAAATTAGCAGACGGTGAAGCTGCAGATACACTTCCACATAGAATAAACATCATAGCAAAAGCAAGAGCTATTACTAGTATACTCTTTCGCATTTTAACCTCCATTTAATTCGAATGATTGGATCAAAATAAAGATCCATAACTAAGAATATACGAAGTAAATATATAAGCATATCGATTTTACGTATGTTTAAAGCTTATTTATTACTTATTCTTAAAACTAAGTCTTATTAGTAGATTTTCATCTTATTGTATTAATTTATGCTAAAATTAGGATATAACAAATATGGTGATAATCTAATATTGAAAATTAGATAAGTATATTGAATTTTAATTAGTAAAGGGCAATTTAAACACTTAAATTAGGCTTCTAATTGATATGAAATTAAATGCATGTCATATTAAAGGGCCAAAATTATAAAAATTATATATTAGAATTTTTTGGTTAAATTAATATAAAAATAAGGAACAATAACTAATTTAGTATGATATTTATGCTTTTTTACACGTTTATAGTTCTTAAATAGTTATTAACCATTTAAAAAAAATAAAGATAAATAATACATTTATATCAAGTTAACTTGAAATTACCAATTTAAAATAAATAGAAAGTAAAAATAATGCCTAAATTTTGTGTAAAATTCAAATTTAAGCTTTAAATCAATTAATGATACGAATATATCTTAAAATCACTCATGCGGTGTATACTCTTAAAATTTATCCCCTGTTTACAGCCTTCAGCACACTGCCGTCTTTCTCAACAAAAAGGATCACCTTACCGTTCACTGGACATGGTTTAATGAGTTTACTGGAGTTGAAAATCAAACCACTTGTAATTGACTGCCCATCAAGGGTGTATATGCCATCAATACCACCATCCAGAAGCTCTTCAGCAGTTTTCTGGCCGGTGATCTTTTTGGGTCCCACCACTAAAAACCTCCCATCATTTTTAGTTGATGCAAGGCCTAAACCCGCCATAGCACCAATAACTCCATCTTCCGTACCGCCTAAACCTTCAAGTCGGATCCCAAGGTTATGCGCTAAATTCCTTGCTTTTTCCTGATTCAATATGGTGTATTTAGCGTCGTTTCCAAAAGCAGCGAGTGCAGGTGTGATCTGACTTTCATGGGCAACTGCAAGTCCTGGATCACTTCCTTCTATAAAATCGTCCATCATTTCACCCTTTACCACTTCAAACAACCCATCAATAGCATCTATTTCCCTGTTTTCAATATGGATCACTGAACACGTGTTGTGGGATGTATAAGGGATATCTGGATGTTTATACAACTGGTGGCGTGTAACACCGTAAACTGGATAATCTTTTGAAAGTTCTTTAGCAATTGTACGTGATAATTTACCTGTTCCCCTAGATTCAAGGTTGTCTGTATCGTCCATGCATATGTAAATCATTTTAAATCTCCTTAATTGTCTTTGTGTTTTTTATTTTTATTATAAGTTCTATTAACTAAGCTTGAAAATTCCTTAAGTTTTGATGCGAGGCCTTTATAATGAGGCAAATAAGCCTCGTAGAAATATATTCTTTCTGGACCAATTCCTGCTTTTTCTAATTCATCTTTCAATTCTTCTACTTTAAGCATTAACTTCTCACTTACATGACTTCCTGCAACATTTCCAGTCCCATCACCCAAAAATATACCTGCTGCACCCATTTTAAATGCATGAAGTATATGTTTAGGTTCTAACCTTAAAATAGAAGGAACTTTAATAATTCGAACCTCTGAAGGGTAGTTTAACCTGTTTTTACCCATACTATCAGCCGCAGTGTAGGCAATTTCTTTATCAAGAAATGCAATAACTGCAGGAGTCCCTGTACTCAAACATCCATCGATCCTTGCAAAAATATCTTCATCACTGCTTAAAGGTAAAGAGATTGCATTATTTTGACATTTTGATATACACCCTCCACACCCAGAACATGCAACTGGATCAACCTGAATAGTTTCACCGAGATATACTGCGCCTGAATGACACAAATCTATGCATTCTTCGCACATTAAACATCTATAATGATCAACAACGGCAAAATCAGGTTCTATTTCAATATTACCCTGAGAAATTAATTCTGCAACCTGTGATGCTGCTGAACGGGACATATTTATAGATGCTGTGACATCCATAGCTTCTTTTGCAGTGCCGCAGACAAACATTCCAGACACAGTTGTCTGGGTAGGTTCCATTTTGGAATTTTTTTCCTTTACAAACATTTCAGGTGTAAGACTTACTCCAAGGGCATTTTCTATATCCAGTATATCTTCTGGAGGCTCAACAGCGCACGAAAGTACCACCATATCATTTTCTATGTCCAAAATGCCCCCACCAAGGGTATCTTCTACTCTAGCTACAAATTTGTCTTTATCTTTTTTAACTTCGGCCACCTTTCCCCTGATGAACTTAATTGTTTTCTCACCTTTTTTCTGGGTTTCAAAGTAGTAATTTTCATAAGTCCCCGGGGTTCTCATGTCAGTATAACAGATATAAATTTCCACGCCTTTGTAATGATCTATAATATAATTAGCATGTTTTAATGCCACCATACAGCATATTGTGGAGCAGTGGGGTATTGAACCTTCTTTCCTATCCCTTGAACCCACACACTGGATCATTACAATTCTACGGGGTTTTTTTCCTGTTGAAGGAACAACCAGTTTACCAGATGTGGGCCCGTTTACTGCAAGTATCCTTGCAAGTTCCATCTGGGTAATTACATCCTGATACTTTTTGTAGCCAAATTCCTCTTTATTCTCCGGATTAAGTTCTTGATGTCCAGTAGCGATTATGACCGCGCCAACATTTAAAGTTGTTTCAGTTGCCTGACGGTCCAGATCAATTGCCCCAGCAGGGCACGATTCTACACATGTTCCGCATTTAACACATACATCTCCCTCTATTGTATAAGATAATGGAACCGCCTGTGAAAATGGTTTATATGCAGCTTTTCGAGTTGATAAACTTGCGTTCCAATCATCACCAGTTACAACATTACATGCACTGGAACATTTCCCGCATGCATTACATTTTTCTTCATCCACAAATTTAGGGCCTGTTAAAATATCAACCGTGAAATTTCCAGCATGCCCAGCGACGCCTGTGACCTGAGACTGGGAAAGAATTTCTATATTTGGATTTTCTGCCACTTCACCCATTAAAGGGCCTAAAGAACACATGGCACATTCTTCGCTAAGTGTATCTGCAGAAAATACTTTCCCTACCTTTACCATATTGCCCCCAATTGAAGGGGTTTTCTCTACAAGGTAAACTTTTATATTCTGCCTTGCAAGTGAAAGAGATGCTGTGATCCCTGAGATTCCGCCCCCAACTACCAGGGCACTTTTTACAACTGACAAACTGGTTTTTTCATGATGAACTGCCTGTTTAGCACCATTTATGGCCGAATTAACTATATCGATAGCCCTACTGGTAGGATCAGGGTCTTTATCAACCCATGCGCACTGCTCACGTATATTGGCCACTTCCAGCAGATAAGGGTTAATTCCCACACTTTCGGCACATCTGCGGAATTCTTTCTCATGCATATTTGGAGAACATGCTGCAATAACAATTCTATCAACATTTGACGACTCAATACTTCCTTTAATCTTATTTTGACCTTCAACTGAGCAAATATAAGGATTTTCCTCCATAAGAATTACATCATCATCTGAGATGGCATTTTTCAAGTGCCCAATATCAATTTCACCGGAAATATTTCCCCCGCACTGGCAGATGAAAACACCTATTTTAGCATCACTCATTTTTTACCATCTCCAATGCCAAATTTCTCAAGAAATGGTTCCACAGGTACTGCATGCATATCAATACCTATATCTTCAGGTTCTGCACCAAGCAGCAGGGCAAACAGCTCTGAAATATAAAGTACTGGTATTCTTAGAGACATACCTAATTCTTCCATCAAAGATTCCTGGTAGTATTCAAGGTTGAATGTACAGCCTGGACATTGGGTAACAATTACATCTGGCATGGCCTCAGCGATGCTTGCAAGTTTTCTCCTTAAAATTCCCCGAGGGTAATCACGGTCAATTACCGAACGGTGCAATCCCCCTCCACAGCATAGGAACTTTTCAGAATAATCCAGAACTTCACATTTAAATTCTTTTAATATAGTATCAATTACAGTTGGATTTTCGAAATTACCAGATTTAACATCTTTAAAAAAGAATTTAGAATAATGACAGCCGTGGTGAGTAACAGCTTTGACTCCTGAAAGGGAATAAACAGCTTTTTCGACTATCTTGCTCCTTCGTGCCAGAAATACATCTGAAATATGGCTGACTTCAGAATTGATATCATATTTTTTGCCCATATTTTTTAACATGCCTTTAAACTGTTTTTCAAGCTTTTTTTCCTTGGAAAGCAACTTCTGGCAGTGTTTTAAGTTGTTATAAGACATTGGACAGATGCAAGTAATATTATGGTTTTCAGTTTCTGCTGCAAGTGAAAAATTACGGGCATTTAAAGCCATAGCTGTTTCAATTGGAACTGTACCCGTATAAACTCCTAATCCTGCACATGAAGATTGGCGTGGGTCATCTGCATAATCAGCTTCAATAATATCGAGAATATATTTTACTGAAAGCTCTATTCCAGGATATACAGATCCTGCTGTACAGCTTTTAAATAAATAATAGTTATCAAGAGGTGGTGAAATAGTGTCCGGGTTCATTTTACAGCCCCCCAAAACCTGTACGTTTTAAAATTTCCCGTATTTCCCTCAAAGATTCTTCAGGAACTGGAACATTCCTTGCATCATCACTTCTAAATCCTAAACGTTCACGTTTCAGGTTATTATCACGGCAACGATGATAGGTTTGCTCCCCAAACTCAGTGAGCAAGTCTATATCCTGCGTAGATGGCAAAAATGTTTCTCCTTTTAAGTAAAGGTTCCTCTTTATTTTCTCTGAAATATCACTGATTTCTGGAGGGACATTACCTTCTAAAACAGCCAGGGTTTGCAGTGCCAGCACCCCTAAACCCGCTTTACAGTTTCTAGGACACCGTGCCCTGCATGAATAGCACTGGCCGCATTTCCAAATGAGTTCATTCAATTCTTCTGTGTAAATATCGCCCAGCATAAACCGCCTCATCAGATCCCTTGGCCTGTAATCTGCATACAGGTAGGCTGCAGGACAGCTTGCAGTACAGCGCCCACACTGTATACACTTTTTAAATCCACTTTTCTTGAATATAATACTTTTAAAAGGTTTTTTACCTATTTTAAGAGTTATTCGTCTGATACTTTCATTTGCAGTTGATTCTATCATTCTGTTATCTGCCATTTTGTCTTCCCTTTTAATGTAATTTAAATCCATGTAGAATGCGTTCACTCTATTATGGAATATGCGAAAAGGGAGTATATACGTATCGGTTGTGTGAGATTGTAGAGATGGATTATTACATGATTACTGTTAAATTCACCTTAAAAACGAATCCAACATATTTAAGGTCCAAAATATAATTAAATCCCCTCAAAGAATATTTAAAAAAATAAATTTTAAAAGAACCGGAGCCAGCAAAAATTAAAAAATTTTTGCGGGTCAAAATTAATATTTTGACATGACTTGGAGGGTATGTAACTTTCTCCGGTTCATAAAGATGTAACATTTAGAAATAATAATGGAAGGGCCGATTAAGGTGGATGGGACCAAAGTATTTCTACTTTGGTTCAAGTTCTATCGGCATGTCATACCTTACATGTCGTTACATAAATAGTTTTCTATGTACGATTAAACTCAAATGCTTCAAATATAAAAAAAATAAGAAATTTTAGTAAGTTATGAACGGATTACAAGTACCATAGCCCACATTCCCAATACGTTTATTAAACCATATCGCATACATTGAAATATTAAAATTATTAGGGAAATGAACATGAACAAGAATCAAAAAATCATAATAATCGCAGCAGTTGCAATAATAGCCATTATCAGCATAATTGTGTACGCAAATTATCAAAGCTCAAGCTTCAACAGCGGACAAATTACAGATATGGCAGGTAGAAGCGTTAACGTGCCTGCCGATATTAACAAAACATATTCAACAGCAGGATCGGTTACTGTACTGCTTTACATGCTTGCTCCTGACACGATGATAGGCTGGAATAGCCTGAACGGGACACAAAATTACATGCCAGCTAAATATAGAGAACTTCCAGTTTTAGGAGGCGGACAAGGTCAGGGACAGCAAACTGCCGGTTATGAAACCATAATAGAAAAAGATCCAGACTTAATTTTTACAGGACACAGTGGAAGTAATGACACCATCAGTAGTATCCAGCAAAAATACGGCAGTATTCCTGTTGTGGATGTGGAAGGAGATAACAATCTAAGCAACATTGCATCTGCGATCAAATTTATGGGCTATGCTCTTGGTAAACAGAACCAGTCAACCGAGCTGATTAACTTTTACAATGATGTGTTAAATCAGGTTAACAGTACGGTATCAACAATACCAGACTCCCAGAAGAAAAAAGTTTACTATGCCCGAAGTGCCGACGGGTTAACCACTTTTGCCCCTGATTCGCCGCAGACACAGCTTATAAATATCTGCGGGGGTAAAAGTGTTGTCCAGTCCCCAGTTGCAAGCGGGGGTATGAGTGTTTCACTGGAATTAATTCTGGAGTGGAACCCTGATGTTATCATTACAAGTAGTTCAGAATTCTACAAAAATGTGTACTCAGACAAATCATGGCAGAGTGTAAACGCGGTTAAAAATAAACAGGTTTATTTAACTCCACAGGATCCATTCAACTGGTTTGAAAGCCCGCCCGGAGCAAATACAATTATAGGAATACCATGGACAGCCAAAGTGTTATATCCAGATAAATTCACAAATTTAGACATGAATAACCTTACAAAAGAGTTCTACTCAAAGTTCTATCACTATAATCTAACCAGCAGCGAAATTTCCAGTATACTGAGCTCTTCAGGGCTAAATGAATCATGAACATGGAATTAGAATTTAAGGAAGTATAAATCAGAGAAAACCAGTTTTTTTAACAGAGTTCTTTCTGATTTTTCTATTTTCAATCTATTTTGATTATATCCGCAGAAACTGCTTTAAATCCAATAAATACTCTTTTTCCAATATTTAAATCCAGTTTTTCACGTGAAAGTTCAGTAATATCTGCGATGACATTATCTCCACCAACATCCACATCAAGACGCACAGCATCGTCTTTAAACTGCATTTTGGTTATTGTTCCTTCAAATGTGTTTCTAACACTGGACTCATGAGGCTCAAGGGTTACAAATATACTACCCGGACTTAACGAGATAAGGACATCATCTCCAACGTCAAAATTTTCTGCAGTTGGGAGAGTTATTTCATTTTTACCTAAAGCAACCTTCATAACCCTTTTTTCGTTATCTACAGCAGAAATAGTGCCTATCATTTCGTTTAAATCAACATGTTTTTTTAAAGCCCTGTTGACTTTGATAAATTCAAATAAAACCTGTTTACCTTCATCTGTAAGCTCGCTGCTGCCTCCACCTCCTTTTCCACCCCTTTTTGTGACCACCATAGGTGAACCCAATTCTGTTTCCATAATTTCTATATTTTTAAGGGCAGTTCTATAGGGAATACCTGTCTCTTCTGACGCTTTAGCGATGGAACCATATTTATCTATACATTGAAGAAGCTTAGACTTCTTATTGTTCATAGATATAGTTTTATCGCCCATTTCAATTTCTACGTCCAATTTATATCTCATTTTTTTATCTGGCATAGTAACCATCTTTTTACCTTAAGGCGTCTTATGATTAATTTTTACAGCTGAAATTTTACTTATTTAAGGATTAAAAGTTTTATTCATCCTTATTTTTTTCCAGATTTTGAATTATTGGACAACCTCATCTTATATTATAATCTATTTTTCAAACTTTTCTATAAATTTAACTGATTTAAATTTGACGGTCCAAAAGTTAAATAGATATGTTTATATATGCATGTCGCATATTCAATTATAACAAATACGTGGGTGATGATCATGCCAGTGATAATTGATACAGAAAAGTGTGGTAAAATTCAAAACTGTCCTGGAGAAGGACTATGCATAAAAATCTGCGAACAAAATGCAATAGAAGAAAGAGATGGAGATGTATTCCTGATACCTGAAAAATGCGACGATTGTGACTTATGTATTCAAAGCTGTCCAAATAAAGCTATATCTAAGGATGGGTAAAGATGAGAATAGAAAGAAACGGCGACCAGGTACGTTGTCTGGATTATAATAGTGAAAACTGTATAGGCTGTGGGATATGCGTAGATATCTGCCCAACTAATTCTTTAAAGTTAGGCCCAGTTCTACCTATAGCCAGAGGACTGCTAAAAATGGATTATGTTTCAGTAAATGAAGACACATGTGCTTTATGCGGGTTATGTGCATCTGCATGTGCATTTAAGGCCATGAAATGCAGCATAAATGGCGAAGATATGGCTAAAATGGAAGTGTACCCAAAATGGTCCCATGAAGCAGCAGTTAATGATGATGCCTGCGTATACTGCCGTAAATGCGAAACTGCCTGTCCAAGAGATGCAATAACAGTTACAAGAACACTCCCTAAAAGAGCAGACCTTGTAATTGGAGAAATTGAAATCAAAGAAGATGAATGCATAAACTGCGGCGTATGTGAAGAAATGTGCCCTGCAGAAGCCATTAAAATCAAAGAAACAGGTAAAAATTCATACAGCATCTCAGTTGACGAAGATAAATGTGTATACTGCCTCGTATGTAAACGAGCATGTCCTGAAAATGCAATAAAGGCAGCATGCAGATTATGTTCCTATGGAGAGTACGAGCTCGACCCTGAAAAGTATTCAGTTACCGGTAAATTAATCTTAGATGAAGAAGACTGTATTAAATGCGGATGGTGCGAGGATATCTGTCCAAAAGAGGCAGTTACCGTTATTAAACCATTTGAAGGAGAAATATCTACCGGAAACACTGAATGTAAAGGTGACTCCTGCCATGCATGTCAGGATGTTTGCCCATGTAACGCTATAACAGTTGTGGACGGGAAAGCCCAGGTGAACCCTGATCACTGTATACTCTGCGGTGTATGCACTAACGTGTGCCCTCAACAGAATATAGTTATAAAACGGAACAACATGAACCTCGGAAACGTGCGTTCAAAGTCATGGGATAAAATATTATCAAACCTGACAGAATAGACAAAAAATTAATTTTACAGGATATATTGCGGCCATAATATATCCTCCTCCCTTTTTTTAATAGTTCATATTTTTAACAAAAGTTTGATTCATTTCGATACGTTTATATAGACTCCTCGATTAAAAAAAACATTGTCACATAGAACTGGTAGTTGATTTAATTAAATTACCATGTAAGTCTAAATTAGAAAAATAATCTAATTTAAGTGTAATTGGAGGCGGTAAATATAAATACAGAAAATAAAGCGATTTTAGATATAGATAATATTGATTGGAACGGAATGTGGAACGAAGCACTCCAGAAAATGCCCCGGGAAAATGAAAAAACCAGGTGGGATAAAATCGCACCAAAATTCAATGAATGGATGAAAACAGATGACTACCCCCAGATTTTAGCATCAAAAATCCATAAAGAACCAGATTACAGTGTTCTGGATTTAGGCTGCGGCAATGGAAGCATTACGCTTGAAGTTGCAAAACATGTCAAACAGGTGACTGCGGTGGACATGTCAGGTGAAATGCTGAAGTTTGTTGAAGAAAATGCCCAAAAAAAGGGTATTTCAAACATTGAATATATGCAAAGCTCAATTGAGGACCTTGATCCTGACAAAATAGGTCAGTATGATGTAGTAATAGCATCACGATCACTTGGAAACGTTCTTAACCTCAAAAAAGAGCTTAAAAAGATAGACAACATTGCCAGAAAGTATGTATACATGACACACTGGAGTGCAACAAGTCATCAGTTCGAAAAAGATCTTTCCGAAATTATAGGTGTACCCCACTACACTTCCCCCGATTATATGTATGTATACAACATGCTCTATCAGATGGGCATATATGCCAGTTTAGAACCGATTGAATGTGTATCCCGACATATATATCAGGATTTAGACGATGCAGTAGAACGCCGCATATGGAAACTGGGGTGGACTACAAATAATATCGGAGAAGAAAAAAAAGTGAAAATTGAAGATTTTTTGAAAAATAAACTCATTGAAAGGGACGATGGGACCCTTGAATACACCACCAATGATCCTAACTGGATGTTGCTGTGGTGGAAAAAGTAAATTTATTATTAGGCGGTAAAAATGGATAAAAAAATTATAATAGGGGCAATAGCAGTAATTGCAGTTGTAGCTGTTGTGGCAGGATACATGAGCCTTGGCAGCTCCATTCCCGGCACAGGCAACACTACCCTCACAGATATGACAGGGAGGACTGTTCACGTGCCTGGTGAAGTAATCTCAGTACTTGCAACATCTCCCCCTGTAACCAATATAGTTTATATGTTAGCCCCAGATAAACTTGGAGGCTGGAATTCAAACTTAACAGCTGATTCAAAGAAATACATGCCTGAGAAATATCAAAACCTGACGGTAGTCGGAGGATGGTTTGGTACATACACAGGTAACCCTGAAACATTCATAGCAGCAAACCCCTCTCTAATATTAGACGATGTGAGTGTGAGTGGAAACAGTTCTTCTGCAGCGCAAATAAGTGACATGCAGAGTAAAATGGGCAGCATATCAGTAGTGGCAGTTTTAAGTTCAACAAACGTCACAAATTACACTCCATCCATTCAGTTCCTTGGAAAGATACTTGGAGAAGAGGAACAGGCAAATAAACTGATATCATTCTACAACAACGTGTCAAAAATCGTTAACAGCACAGTTTCAACCATTCCAGAAGATGAAAAAGTGACTGTTTACTATGCTGAAGGGTCATCAGGTCTTCAGACAGATCCAAGTGGTTCATCACATTCCCAGCTCATAAACCTCTGCGGAGGTATAAATGTTGCGCAAGTAGCAGTTAAACAGGGTATGGGAATGTCACAGGTTGGAATGGAACAGGTGCTTAGCTGGAACCCTGAAATCATCATAACCAATAACAAACAGTTCTACAGCAGCGTCTACTCTAACTCATCATGGAAAGATGTCAAAGCAGTTCAGGATAAAAAGGTTTATCTTGCGCCAACTTCCCCTATAGGCTGGTTTGATAGACCTCCGGGTGTAAACACCATTATTGGGATACCATGGACAGCTAAAGTACTCTACCCTGACAAATTCAAGGACCTGAACATGACAAAACTGACAAAAGAATTTTACATGGAGTTCTACCATTACAACTTGACAGACAGCGATGTGCAAGACTTACTGAACAATCAAATGTCCTAAAATTAAATAGATATACAAGCAGGATACTTTATCCTGCCCCTTTTTATTTATGGACATGCAATATACAATACATCTTTACTTAATTTCACACATGGAGGGAAAAAATGGGCAATGATACTACTACCCAAAAAATAGGTCCCCAGACCCTTAAAAAATCAATTCAAAAAACCATTAAGGAAACATCCGTAATAAGCGTGTTGATACTACTGCCAGTTATCTTATTTTTTGCATCTTTTTTAATAGGGAGATATCCCGTTTCACCATTAGACGTTCTAATGGCTCTTTTACCAATTAAAACAAATTTATCCCCTGCAGTTTACACTGTAGTCTGGGACATAAGGTTACCCAGAATAATAGCTGCAATGATAGTCGGCGCTGCATTATCAGTTTCAGGGGCCTCATTCCAGGGAACATTCCAGAACCCGCTGGTATCTCCAGATATTCTTGGTGTTTCAGCAGGTGCAGGATTTGGAGCCGCTCTAGCTATCTTATTAGGCTCATCTCCAGTAATGATACAGGTTATGGCATTTATATTCGGTCTTAGTGCAGTTAGCCTTACTTATTTCCTGAGCAGGAACTTCAGGGGCAACACCATTTTAATGATGGTGCTTGGAGGAATAGCCATCGGGGCACTGTTTTCAGCATTTACCTCCTGTATTAAGTACCTTGCAGACCCTAACAGCAAGTTACCCGAAATTGTATACTGGCTTATGGGCAGCCTAGCTTCAGTTAACAGCAGCAGCATAATGATGATTAGCGTGCCTATCTTAATTGGTTTTACAGCCCTTTTACTAGTAAGGTGGAGACTTAACGTTCTTTCTATGGGTGATGATGAAGCCCGAGCACTTGGTATAAATATAGACCGGTTGAGAATACTTGTAATTACGTGCTGTACACTTTTAACTGCCGCAGCTGTAAGCATAAGCGGAATTATAGGCTGGGTCGGCCTGGTAATACCACACGTAGCCAGGATGATTGTAGGGCCAGACCACAGGAAACTTTTACCTGCAAGCATTGCACTAGGCGCATTTTTCCTGTTGTTAGTGGATGATGTGTGCAGAACTGCAGTCTCAATAGAAATCCCATTAGGAATATTAACAGCCATAATTGGAGCTCCTTTCTTTGTTTATCTCCTCAATAAAGGTTATGAGGGATGGTCATGAGCAAAATTCTTGAAATAAATCATGCAGGGTTTTCTTACAATCAAAAAGAGAATATTTTTAATGATGTAAACCTTTCACTTGAAAATGGAGACGTCCTATGCATACTAGGTCCCAATGGAACCGGAAAATCAACTTTAATCAAATGTATGAACGGTTTGCTTAAATTAAACAGTGGAAATATCCTCATAAACAACCAAAACATTCATTCGCTGAATAAAAATGATTTAGCAAAGATAATAGGTTACATACCCCAATCTCACAATTCAACATTTGCATTTTCAGTCTTCGATGTGGTTTTAATGGGCAGAGCACCTCATTTAAGTTTAACATCAGTTCCAGGAGATAAAGACTACAAAATAGCTGAAGAGGCATTAAAAAGCCTTGGAATTTCCCACCTGACCGATAAAACTTACACCGAAATAAGCGGAGGAGAACGGCAGATGGTGCTCATAGCAAGAGTTTTAGCCCAGCAGCCCCAAATACTGCTTCTTGATGAACCAACATCACATCTGGACTTTGGAAACCAGATACGTACCCTCGATGTCATAAATAAACTGGCAGAAAATGGATTATCTGTCATTATGACTTCACACTTTCCAGACCATGCTTTTTTATCATCCAATAAAGTTGCCATTATGAACGGCGGGACAATTATGGAAATGGGAACGCCGGAAAGCGTTATTACAGAAGAAAACATGAGACGTGCATATAATATCGACGTTAAAATAATGGAAGTAGACGAACACAGAAAAGCATGTATACCCATGCCCATAAAATAACTCCATTATTATTACTTTTTTTTAAATTTATATGTTTAAGTGATATGTTTATATACACATATCGAACAGATTCATAATTGACAAAAAAATCAATCCTGCTCAATTCGCTATTTATTTTCTTAAATATTTGCAGGATCAGGTGATCAAAATAGACCCCACCAATGAAAAAATTGTAAAATGTGATTGGAACGAATTGTGGAACGATGCCCTTGGAAAATTACCTAAAAAAAACTCCAGATCATGGGATAATGTAGCACCCAAATTTAAAAAAAATAAGGGAAAAAATGACTATTCCAGAAGGCTTTTGGAGAAAATAAAATTAGAACCTGAGGACACCTTACTGGATATAGGGTGCGGCAGCGGTAATATAACCCTACCACTTGCCAGGAAAGCAAAAAAAGTCACAGCCCTAGACATTTCAAAAAAAATGCTTCATTTACTGGAAGAAGATGCTTCTGAAAACGGGCTAAATAATATTACCCCCCTTAACAGGCGTCTGGAAGACGTGCTGTTAAACAAAGATATAGAACCCCACGACGTGGTTGTGGCGTCGCGGTCTCTAAACGGGGTTTACAACATCAAACAGATACTTGAAGAAATCAATGTAATTGCTAAAAAATACGTTTATATAACATTATGGGGTGCCAATAATGTAAAATTTCAAAATGAAATATCAAAAATCATAGGAAGAGAATTTCACCAACATCCAACTTATATTTATGCATATAACATGCTCTATGAGCTGGGAATTTATGCAAATATTGAAATTTTAAAGTACGACAACAGCAGTTATTATTCCAGCATTGATGAAGCGATAGAAACCTTCAGGTGGAAAATGGTAAACCTGAATCAAATGGAGGAAGATATTTTAAGGGAATATCTAGCTGAAAAAATGGTTAAAATACACGACTCAAAGTTTAAATTTCCCCATAATAAGCCCGATTGGGCCTTAATATGGTGGAAAAAGGAATAAATTAGTCAATAATTAAATTATATGGACATAAAAGCTAAATATTATAAATTACGTTTATTAATCAAAAATCCAAAGGGATAACAATGAATATGAACATGTACGAAATTGTAGAGGATTATCTTAAAAACGAGAAGATAGGGGCCATTGCAACCGTTATATCGCGAGATGGGTCTGCACCACGAGACGTAGGTGCTAAAATGTTTATTGGAGAAGAGGGTAAAATTTATGGAACTATCGGAGGCGGTAACCTTGAACACAGTGTTTATAAACAGGCCCTATCCACAATGGGTACAGAAAAACCGGAAATGATCCACATACGGATGGACAGTAAAGAAGTGGCATCTGACGGCATGATCTGCGGGGGAAACATTGATGTTCTTTTGGAGCCTGTACATTTAAAAAATATTGAACTTTACAGACGCCTTGGAGAGTTAAAAAGAATGGGGTTAAATGGAGTTCTTGTAACACAGTTCGATGGAGAAAACTACCTTAAAACAGTTATAGAAGAAAATGCAGAAATAAGCGGGGACCCCATATCTGAAGAGGATAAAAATGCATTCTTAAAACACATGCGCAGTACAGATCTCCAATTTGAAGACGGAGTTATTGTTGAATCACTCCATATCGCGCCGTCACTTTATGTTTTTGGTGCAGGCCACGTTTCACAGTTCATCTCAAAAATAGCCAAGATGGTAGGGTTCTACGTTGTTATCATAGATGACCGCGCCGAATTTGCAAGCAGGGAAAGATTCCCAGATGCTGATGAAGTCCTTGTTGAGTCATTTTACGATGTGTTCAACCGTTTAAACTTCACGGGAAGTGAATACGTGGTAATCGTTACAAGAGGACATCAATTCGACAGAGATGTGCTTATAGAATCCCTGAAAAAAAACGCCAAATATATAGGCATGATAGGGAGCAGACGGAAAGTGAAAATGGTTCTCGAACATATGAAAGAGATTGGACTTGACCCTGAAGCTGTTGATAATGTTTACTCCCCTATTGGGCTTTCCATTAATGCAGAAACACCTCAAGAAATTGCAGTTAGTATTGTAGGCGAACTCGTAAAGGTAAGAAGATCCTGATATTGCTCTACTAACTTATAAATGGATTTAGCATCCTTTTACTTTTAATTTAAATTTATAGCACGTTGTCACGGCTTATTTAAAGCGATATGTAAAGCTAAACGTGTCTATTAAAAATTACGGAGGCACATAGACATTAAAGGGGACATAATACAACACATATTACTTAAAACAAGAATTTAAAAGCAGAATATACAAAAAAACAAATTTTATGCAATAATATTTCAAATAAAGATTTTACAATTAAAATTAGGTGAATTAAATGGATAAAAAGATTATAGTGGCTGTAGTGGCCGTTATTGCAGTTATAGCAGTGGTAGCAGGGTACATGAATTATGCAAATGCAATTCCCGGCACAGGAAATACCACCATCACAGATATGCTGGGAAGAACCGTTCATGTACCTGGTGAAATCAATATGGTTTTATCTACATCCCCAACAACAACCACAACAGTCTATATGCTGGCTCCAGATAAACTAGGGGGCTGGAACTTTAACCTCACAGACTCAGCAAAGAAATACATACCTTCAAAATACCAGAATCTACCTACAATAGGTGGCTGGTTCGGTCAAAATACAGGTAACTACGAAACATTCATATCAATGAATCCAGACGTTGTGCTTGAGGGCTATAATATTCAAGGAGATCCAAACTCCACTATAACTGAACGGCAGAAAAATATGGGCAGCATTCCTGTTGTAGGTGTGCAGGACACCACAAACGTAACACAGTATGCCCCTTCTATTAAGTTCCTGGGACAGCTGCTTGGAGAAGAAGGACAGGCTGATAAACTTATATCATTCTACAACAACATGACACAAACTGTCAACAGCACAGTTTCAACCATACCTCAAGACCAGAAAGCGAGGGTTTACTACGCTGAAGGAACAGCAGGACTGCAGACAGACCCATCAGGCTCGATGCACGGTCAGTTAATAGACCTCTGCGGAGGAATTAACGTTGCCACTGTCCCTGCAAACCTGAAAAGTGGAGGTATGACTCAGGTATCCATGGAACAGGTTTTAAACTGGAATCCAGATGTCATAATAACTGAAAACTCTCAGTTCTACAACAGCGTCTATTCCAATTCCTCATGGCAGGAAGTTCCAGCAGTGAAAAATCACAGAGTTTACCTGGCACCAAATGCACCTTTCAGCTGGTTTGACCATCCTCCAGCAGTTAACACTATTATTGGAATACCATGGACCGCCAAAGTAATTTACCCAGACAAATTCCAGAACTTGAACATGACCAAACTCACTAAAGAGTTTTACTCCGATTTCTACCACGTAAACCTGACAGACAGCGATGTGAAAAACATATTGAACAACCAGACAATTTAAAGCATACTTACCCAAATCCTTTGAAATTCAGAAACAGGAATTTATCCTGTTCAATTTTTTTATGCAAAAGAAAATAGAAAAAATTGACATGGAAGTACCTTAAAATGATATCCCTGGCTTTCCAAAACATACCACATCCTGTGAAATATGTGGAGAAAAAATTATGGACAGTAGAGAAATCATTTCTAATGATAAAACACTCTGCAGAGTATGTGAAAACGGCACTTACTACAAAAGGAGTTAATTAATTTAAAATTAATTAAATTCAGTGCAAAATATTATCCTATACAGGTTATAAAACCTAAAAAAAACCCGTTATAAATTAAAACATGTTAACTCATTGAATAGGAAGTAAACTTAAATGGATAAAAAAAATCACTGCAGCTGTAGTTACTGTCACTGCACACATGATTTGAACTGTACCTGTGACTGCTGCACTGCACCCAATCCACACACAAACCATTCAAAAGAGAGTAAAAATCAGCACCATAAATCTTAAAAGGAAAAAAGAGCATTTAAACAAAAAGTTGAATTAAACACTCTAAAAGCTTCAATATGTCGCTCTATCAAATTTAAAAATTCACTTATAACTTATAACATATAACTTTCAATCCAAAGGAGGAGATAAGGATTAAACTGGAAGATATCGACTGGAACCAGATGTGGAAAGACATACAGGATCATGAAACCAATCATTCCCCCAATGAAGGCGCAATAGAAGCCAGATGGGACAAAACTGCTGCACAATTTAGAAGGTGGATGGACGTAGATGACTACCCCCTGAAACTGATGCAGCGGGTGAAGTTAAAGGCAGAATGGTCCCTGCTTGATATCGGCTGCGGTGCTGGTGCAGTTTCAATACCTGCAGCAAAAAAAGCAGATAGAGTTACTGCACTGGATATTTCAAGTGAAATGCTGAAAATATTAAAGGAAGATGCTCAAAAAGAACACCTTTCCAATATAACATGCATGCACCGCTCCTGGACAGACATTGCAGTGGGAAAAGATATCGAACCCCATGATGTCGTGGTTGCATCCCGGTCCGTGGGGCGGGAGCCTGATATTCAAAGCGCCCTTGAGAAGATTGACAGCGCAGCGTCCGGATATGTATATATTACCGTCTGGGGCGGTGGAGAACATGGGCACTGCAGAGGTGTCCCTGCAGCCCTTGGAAGACCTTACAGGGACACACAGGACCATGTATATTTTTACAATATCCTATCCCAGATGGGCATACATGCCAATGTTGAACACCTGGAGTGCCACAGCCGCCTGATCTATAATGACCTCGATGAGGCCATGGAAAGCTGCAAAATTAGTCTTGGCCCTTTAAGTGAAAAAGAAGAAAAAACAGCAAGGGCTTATCTGGACAAAACATTGATAAGGCTTGAAAATGGGATGCTTGAAATGCCGGACAGTAGGCCTGTGTGGTCTCTGATCTGGTGGAAAAAATAAATTAAAAGATATAATAATTAAAAACAATATGATAACTGGAGGCGTTATTTTTGAAAATAAGATGTGATTTCGTAACAAACAGCAGTTCAACAAGCTTTGTTTTAACTGCAAAAGAAGACATCATAGATGCCAACTTAAACCACTTTAAAAAAACAGACAAAATTGGACTTGTACAGCTATTAACATTTGTAAAGGATGAATTGAAAAAAACAGGCCACACAACCAAAATAAACGATGAAGACTACTACTTCACCGTGAAAAAATTCAACATTGGAAAATCTGTCTTTTTAGACGACAGCATAAACCCTGATGAAATCTCAAGAACCGATTTCAGCGAGCTTTCCAATGAAGAGCTGTGGGACATCATAAACTGGATAGTTGTCAAAGGCCAAAGCCAGGACCTCTACGGTGTGGGAGCTACCCAGACAACCGATCCAAAATGCGACTGCGAAGAGGATGCGAGAGATCTTTAGATGATACGAAAACACTTTGAAGGATACAACTTCGTGGGAATTCCTGAAACTGGAATTACCTTCAGGTGGGGTGCAGACTTTTCTGAAGACCCTCAAATGGCACCCTGGCCAGAACTTGCGGACATATCAATATCCAACTACTGTACAAACGGGTGCAGTTACTGTTACAGGAAAAGCAGTGAAGAAGGCAAATTCATGTCCCTTGAAGATTACCGTTTTGCCCTTCAGGAGCTTACAAGCGAAAAATACGGTAGTATCTTTCAAGTTGCACTTGGTGGTGGAGAACCCCTCCTCCATCCAGATTTTACAGAAATAATCAGGATAACAAGGGAAGAATTTGGAGTAATACCAAATTACACCACAAGCGGCAAGTTCTTCAATCCAGAAAATATTGAAGCGACCAGGGACTACTGCGGGGCTGTGGCCATATCATGGGACCCCTACAGGGACCTGTCCACTGAAGAGCTTTCAGAAATTGGGTCTTGCTTAAAAGATAATGGTATCCTTGCAAATATCCACTACGTGATCTCAGAGGCCACCATAAATGATGCTGTAGACCTTTTAAATGGGAATTATGATGAATACATTAAGGACTTCAATTCAGTTATATTTCTGACCTATAAGCCCACAGGAAGGGCTGAAAACAGCGGAAGTATAAAATCTGCAGGCGCTCTAAGAACGTTCCTTGATCTTGTAGATGGCCCTGTTACCAGCGTAAAAATAGGCTTTGATGCCTGTTTTGTCCCAGTCCTGATGAAAGCTACAGGCATAAATGTAGACCTGATAGACAGCTGCGAATGCGGGTTCTTTTCAGTTTATATCGATGAAAATCTGGACGTAACACCCTGTTCATTCTGCAACAGCAGCAGTTACCACTACAATTTAAAACAGTTCAGTTTTGAAGAGATATGGGAAAGCAAATTTTCAGACTACAGGGATTACATAGATACCAGCTGCAAATCAGACTGTGTCGAATGCGATAAAATCTCAGGGTGCAGGGGCAAATGCCCCTTCTTTGATGATCTCTTTTTATGCGGTTTGATTAAGTAGATAAATGCTTTATTTAAATATACTTTCAAAGTAACATGTGAACAAAATTTATTTTAAAAATAACACATGTTACTACTATTTTTGTTTTTTAAACCTAATTAAAAAGGTTTTTTTATATTTTTCCTCGCTTTAAATGGTTAAACACCCACATATACATTAATAACGTCTAATACTGGATTTTAACTTTGAATGTGTTTTTTCAGTATTATGCCAGAATAAACTGGCCTCCCCCAATCATATAAAGGTAGTAACCAACTAAAATCTGTAATACTATTCTCATTAATAAACTTAATTAAGTAATAACGATTTATTCAACGATTTTTAGTAATACTAACATATAAAATTCCTGTGAATTTAGTAATATCCTTTTATAAAAAAGTATTTATATTAAAATTACATTATTCAACTTATCTTAAGTTTAATATGTATAGTATTACAATAATAATGTTTTTAATATTAAAAGTATTATTTTAGCAGTATTTGTACATATCAACAGCAGTAATTAGAAAATATTGCTCAAATAACTTGAGTTTATCCTAAAAAAGGATAAGGAGGCGTTTTAAATTAAAAAAAATCGATCGTATCTAATTATAGGAATGATAGTTGCAATTTTAATAATTTTTGCGGCCGCCATGACATTCAGCTCCACGTCCAGAGCTGCTGACGAACTAGTAGCCGCGGTAGGAACACATTCTGGAGAACCTGAAGGCGGTTTTGACCCCATTAATGGATGGGCAGTTGGAAAAGAACCACTCATTCAAAGTACTCTTTTTAAAAGAGATAATACATCCATGGTCAACGATTTAGCCACCAATTATTCTGTTAGTAGCGACGGGCTGACGTGGACAGTTAAAATAAGAGATGATGTTAAATTCACTGATGGTGTACCCTTAACAGCAAAAGATATTGCATTTACATATAATACAGCAGCTAATGGCAGTGGAGGAATGGATTTATCCATGTTAGAAAGTGCTAAGGCATTGGATAATGCTACAATTCAGTTTAAACTAAATGATCCTCAATCAACCTTTATTTATAAACTTGCAGGGCTGGGGATTGTTCCAGAACATGCTTATAACAATGAAACATATGGTCAAAATCCAATAGGCTCTGGTCCATACAAATTTGTGCAGTGGAATAAAGGCCAGCAAGTGATACTTGAAAGGAATGATGAATATTATGGCCAAAAACCATACTTTAAACAGGTAACTATCCTGTTCACTACTGCAGATACAGCTTTTGCTGCAGCTAAGGCAGGACAAGTAGATATCGCAGAAATCCCTACTTCCTATGCAAACCAAACAGTAAATGGTATGAAAATATTGAAAATCGATTCTTTTGATGCCAGAGGAATCAGTTTCCCAGTACAGGAAGATACAGGCAAAAAAACTGAAGATAACTATACCATTGGAAACAATGTGACCACGGATGCTGCCATTAGGAAAGCCTTAAATGTTGGAATTGACAGGCAGGCATTAATCAGCGGGGCATTAAATGGACAAGGCGAAGAAGAATTCACAGGCGTAGATAAGCTACCCTTTGGAAATAAAGAAGCTATTTTTGAAGATGGAAATATAACTGAAGCCAAAAATATTTTGTCTTCAGGGGGCTGGAAAGACACTGATGGCGATGGTATCCTGGAAAAAAATGGAACCAAAGCAGAATTTACCCTTATATACCCATCTGACAGGCAGGAAAGGCAGGCATTAGCTGTTGCAGTAAGTGAACAGGCAGAAAAACTGGGCATAAAAATAAATGTGGAAGGTAAAAGCTGGGATGCAATTGACACATTAGCATACTCAACCCCCGTAGTTTGGGGTTATGGGTCTATAGATCCAACTGATGTGTATTTAAGATATTACAGTACCCGTTCAGGTAGTGGATCATCTAGTAAATACAATAATGTGATATTCTATAACAATTCTGCTGTAGATAAAAATTTAAGAAGTGCCATGACATCTCTTAATCAAAATACCAGTAATAAATACTGTAAATTAGCTGCATGGGATGGAACAACAGGATATTCCCAAAAAGGTGATGCCACATGGTTATGGATGGCAACTCTTAAATATCTGTACGTCGTCGATGATGATTTAGATATTGGAACTCCTGGAATCCAGCCCCATGGTGCAGATATCTTCAACAACATATACGAATGGAAACGTACAGGAAATCAAACCAGCTGAAAGTGTGATAAAACAGTGAAATAATCTGTATTTATTTATAAAATTGAAATGGACACTGGATATATGAAAATATATTCAGTGATTTCTATTTTTAATTAAATTCACTAAAAAGCAGATAAAAACCTTATTTAGTCATCCGAACGTTGAACAAATAAACAAAGGAGGCGTTTTAAATTAAAAAAAATCGATCGTATCTAATTATAGGAATGATAGTTGCAATTTTAATAATTTTTGCGGCCACCATGACATTCAGCTCCACGTCCAGAGCTGCTGACGAACTAGTAGTAAGTTATGTTTATAATTCTGAACCAAGTCAAGGTTTTGACTCCCTTCATGACTGGGGATGTGGAGATGTAAACCGGGAACCATTAATACAAAGTACATTATTTAAAACAGGAGCAGATGGTAATTTAACAAATGACTTAGCCACAAATTATTCAGTTAGCTCTGATGGGTTGACATGGACTGTAAATATAAGGAAAAGCGTTAAATTTTCTGATAATACAAGTTTAACAGCAAAAGATGTGGCATTCACCTTTAATGAAGCAAAAGTAAGTAATTCTAAACTTGATATGACCAACCTGAAAAATGCTACTGCCGTAGATAACAATACTGTAGTTTTTAAACTTAATAAAACGGATTCCACATTTATTTGGAAATTAAGATATCTTGGAATTGTCCCAGAAGCCAGTTATAACAATGAAACATACGGAGAACATCCAATAGGTTCAGGACCATACAAATTAGTGCAATGGGACAAAGGACAACAGGCAATATTTGAATATAACGAGAATTATTATGGTAAAGAACCTTACTTTAAGAAAATAACCATATTATTTTCAAAACCAGATTCTAGTTTGGCCGCAGTCAAAACTGGACAATCAGATATTGGAGAAGTTGATGTAATTAATGCAGATCAAAATGTAGACGGATACAGACTTGTAAATCTCTCAGCAGGAATGGCACATGGAATATCTTTCCCCATGATAAATGACACCGGTGAAAAAACAGAAGCGGGAAAAATCATAGGTAACAATGTAACTTCAGATTTAGCAATAAGAAAAGCACTGAATATTGCACTAAATAGATCCAAAATAGTTAAAGAAGTATTTAAAGGTTATGGGGCAGTTGAATATACTGGGGTAGACCAGCAGGATTATGGAAATCCAGATGCCAAAATAAATGATTCAAATATTGAAGCTGCTAAAAAAATACTGGAAAACGGCGGATGGAAAGATACAGACGGTGATGGAATACTGGAAAAAAATGGGCAAAATGCATCATTTAAACTGTATTATTATTCAAATGATCAAACAAGACAATCGCTGGCAACCGTTGTGGCCGAACAAGCCCAAAAGATAGGAATAAACATAGAACTTGTCGGTGCGGACTGGGATACCATATATGCAAACCAGTACAATTCAGCTTGTTTATACCGACAAGGTGCTCCAAATCCATATTACTCAGTATACTCACAATACCACAGTAAAACACTTGATGACAATTATTTAAATCCAGGAGCATACAACAGCTCGATTGTTGATAATTACTTAGACAATGCTTTAAGCAGTCAAAATTTAAGCCACGCCAATAAATTATGGCAAAAAGCTGCTTATGACGGAAATACTGGTTTTGGACCTGCAGGAGACGCCCCCTGGTTATGGATAGCTACAGTAGACTCCCTATACCAGGTCAAAGACAATATAGACATAGGAACTCCTCCAAAAGGGCGTGGTACTGACCTGTTTATAAATGTTCTAGATTGGAAACGCACAGGTGGGACAAGTAGCTAAGACGGATAAAACTAACTGAATTTGTTTATCAAGAAATTTACTGCATAAACATGGAAATATAAAAATTTTCATTTTTACTCATTTATTTCCAAGCAAATTCACCAATGGAGGAAAGATAAGGTGAAAACTGAAAAATTATTGAGATTTAGTGGGTATGAAAAATTACTGGATTTTATTGGGAAAAAAACCATCAAGTTAATTTTCCTTTTAATTGTGGTATGTCTTGCTAGTTTTTGGCTTGTTGAACAGTCACCCATAGATCCCGTAAGGGCATACATCGGAGAAATGTCGATAACTCAAGAGAAAAAAGTCCAACTTGAAGAATACTGGGGCGTTAACACACCTCCCCAAGAAAAATTATTAAATTGGGCAGGAAATATCATGAAAGGGAATTTTGGAACTTCACTGATCTATAGAATACCTGTTTTTGACGTGATTAAAGAGAGATTTACGGCGTCTTTAATCTTAATGGCAACTTCATGGATAATTTCAGGAATTTTAGGATTTATTTTAGGAATAATTGCGGGAATGAAACGTGGAACGTGGATAGATAAAATAATAAAAATCTATTGCTACATTTTAGCTGCTACCCCCACATTCTGGCTAGCGTTAATTCTATTAATGGTATTTTCAGTATATTTAGGGTGGTTCCCCATAGGATTAAGTGTACCCATAGGAGTTACAGCAAACAATGTGACATTTCTGGACTGGCTGCATCATTTAATCCTTCCTGCACTAGCTTTAAGTTTACTTGGAGTTGCCCAGATTGCAATGTTTACCAGAGAAAAATTAACAGAAGTTTTATCAAGCGACTATGTATTATTTGCAAAAGCAAGGGGTGAAAAAGGATTAAATCTTGTACTGAGGCATGGAGTTAGAAATGTTGCGCTTCCAGCCATTACATTACAGTTTTTAGGGTTCAGCGAATTGTTTGGAGGGGCAATTCTTGTTGAACAGGTATTTTCATACCCTGGAATTGGGCAAGCTGCAGTAGCAGCAGGATTACGGTCTGATGTGCCCCTCCTTTTAGGAATAGTTCTTGTCAGTGCATTGTTTGTCTTCTTTGGAAATACAATGGCAGACCTCATATATGAATTCGTCGATCCTAGGATTAAACAACAGGAGGCAGCGTCATGAATACCCGTGTAACACATAAAGGAGTATTCTTTGGGTTGAATTTAAGACAAAAGACTATTTTAATAATAGGCTTTACATCACTTTTATTAATTGCAATTGTGATTTCTAGCGTGGTTTTAGGTAGTGAATCTTTACCAACCAATTTCGGCTCTAAAAACCTTGCTCCCTCCATCGAACATCCATTTGGGACAGATTGGATGGGTAGAGACATGTTTACAAGGACACTCGAAGGGCTGGGTTTAAGTATAATAATCGGAGCTGTTGCTTCCACTCTCAGTACCATACTGGCTATAATTTTAGGACTGCTTTCAAGTGTAGGAAAAAAAACAGATTCCCTTGTATCATGGTTAGTGGATTTATGCCTTTCCATCCCACATATCCTTTTAATAATCCTCATTTCCATCGGATTAGGAGGAGGGGCAATGGGAGTTATTGTTGGAGTTGCATTAACCCACTGGACAAGCTTAACAAGAGTTATAAGGGCAGAAATTAAGCAACTTAAAACTCAAGAATATATTCACATCTCCGGAAACTTTGGTAAATCAAAGTGGTGGATAGCTACAAAACATATAATGCCTCACATAATCCCCCAAATAATATTGGGAACTATTTTAATGTTTCCACACGCGATTCTACACGAAGCCTCAGTCACTTTTTTAGGTTTTGGGCTTTCACCGCACCAGCCAGCAATTGGTATCATTTTATCAGAGTCCATGAAGTACCTGTCAGCAGGGTACTGGTGGCTTGCATTCTTCCCAGGATTAGCACTGCTAATTGTAGTCCTTGTATTTGACATGATAGGGGATAATTTAGGAAAACTAATAGATCCTAAGAGTGCTCACGAATGAACCGTGTGTTAAACCGCTATAAAATCTGTACAATTATAATAATTTAACTGTAAATGTTAAAAAGGTGTGAAATTATGGAAAATAAAGCTGAAATAAATTTTAAAGAGGAATTTGGCACTGAAATTGAAAAAAACGAAAAATTATATGGTGCCGAAGTTGATGTCATGACATACAGTATTGATGGTACTGAAAAAAAGAGAGAAACAGATGCTTTACTAAAAGTACAGGATATTTCACTTTCATTCACCCAGTACACTTCAGGGCTTAGAAGAACTGAATTAAATGTAATCTCTAATTTAAGCATAGAAGTGCGCAGCGGCGAAATTTTAGCTGTTGTCGGGTCAAGTGGATCTGGCAAAAGTCTTCTGGCCCATGCAATTTTGGGAATTTTACCTTCAAATGCTACACTTAAAGGTAAAATAAAATATAATGGTCATGAACTTACTCAAAGTAAAAAAGAGAAGCTTAGAGGTAAAGAAATTGCCCTGATTCCCCAGTCCGTAAATTATTTGGATCCTTTAATGAGGATTTCAGACCAGGTAATAGGAGATATAGAGGAAGAAGATAAAAAATTAATGAAAAATCTCCAGAGAAAAATTTTTCAGAGATATGACCTGAAACCAGAAGTTGACAGAATGCTTCCGCATGAGCTATCCGGGGGCATGGCAAGGCGAGTACTAGTTTCTACGGCCATAATGAGTTCTGCAAATCTCATAATCGCGGATGAACCCACACCAGGGTTAGATGAAAAAACTTTAAACGAAACATTGAACTATTTCAAAGATATGGCAGATAACGGATGTGCTGTTATACTTATAACTCATGATATAGAAGCAGCATTGAAAATATCTGATAAAATTGCAGTATTTTATGCAGGAACTGTTTTAGAAGTAGCTAATGTGGAAGATTTCAGCAGTGATGGTGAAAATTTAAGACATCCCTACACCAGGGCCCTGTGGAATGCACTTCCCCAGAATGGATTTCATACAATTCATGGACACCAGCCGATGCAGGATGAAATCATAGAAGGATGTGTTTTTTACGAAAGGTGCTCTAAAAAGAATGATCTTTGTTCCAAAGTTACTCCCCCATTAAGAGATGTCAACAGGGGCATAGTCAGGTGTAACAACATACTATCTAAAGAAGAAATTTCTAGTGATGCCCATATGTTTTACGGGTCCAAACTGAAGATGCCCATAAAAGAAGTTAAAGAGGTGTAACAGTGCGCCTTAAAGGTGAAAATATAAGTTTTGGATATAAAAAAAATAACTGGATTTTAAATAATATTAATATATCATTAAAAAGTGGCGAAGTACTTGGCCTCATTGGGGACAGCGGGAGTGGGAAATCAACCCTGTGTAAAATATTATCAGGTTATGAAAATAATTATCATGGAAACGTGACCATAAATAGAAAAGAAATTCCAGTAAATGGATATCATCCAGTGCAGCTTGTCTTTCAACATCCTGAAAAAGCTGTGAACCCTAAATGGAAAATGAAAAACATTTTAAACGAAGGGTATACTGTTCCACAAGATATCCTGGATTCATTTGGAATAAAAAAGAAATGGCTAAATAGGTGGCCCAGTGAGCTTTCTGGTGGGGAACTTCAGAGATTTGCACTTGCAAGGGCATTAGGACCTAAAACTAAATTTTTAATAGCCGATGAAATAACAACAATGGTAGATGCAATTACTCAGGCTCAGATATGGAATACAATTCTGGACATAGCAGAAGAGCAAAATATTGGAGTACTGGTTGTGAGCCATGAAAAAAATTTAATTAAACAGTTGTGCCATGATATCCTTTATCTGGATAACATCAACAATGTTTAAATTTTTTATTTTCCTTTTAAATCGATACGTTTATATTTACGTTTCGCGAGAATTAAAACACCAACGACTTTAGAAAGGTGCAACGATGAAGGAAATGAAACTTTTAGACGATCTTATATCAGCGGTACAGGGCGAAAACGCGGTTGCAGAAGACGTGAGAGTCGGCGCCTCATGGACTGGCGTTAAAGGCCGGTACGGCGGAGTATGCAAAACTTACGGGATTCCAGTACCCCACGGCAACTACACCAAGGACCTTGGAAAGCTCAATGAAAAAAGCACTTTAGAACTTGCAGAATATGCCCGTTCATGGAATTTCGTGGAAGCAAGTATTGGAGTAGCTGCATTAAATTCCATGGTAAAAGTTAAGGGTAAAACAGGAGTAAACGCCATTGATATAGTACTTGAGACATGTGAAAATAAAAAAGTCACCATGGTGGGTAAATTTCCACGTATCCCTGAAATTAAAGCACTTGCCAAAGAACTGTGGGTTTTGGAAATGAATCCATGTCTTTTAAACGTTAAAAAGGGAATAATAAACGCAACAGCGGCAGAATATGTAATCCCAGACAGCGATATCGTGATTGTAACCGGTTCTACACTTATAAATAAAACCATGGAACGTGTACTGGAGCTGTGCAGGATGGCAGATGCTTACACCATAGTTATGGGGCCGAGTACTACCATGAGCGATGTTTTATTTGATTACGGTGCAGATATGCTTGCAGGTGTGGAAATAACCAGGCCTGATGCCCTGCTTAACACCATAAGCCAGAGTGGAGGCATGATAAACTCCAGAGTCTGTGGAGATGAGCTTGTTTTCAGAGTCATGGAAGTTTAAAAATGAAAACTGACCCCCATAAGATGGATAAAAGATCCAAGACCATTTTTAAAGATGTTTATCCCCAGATAGCAGACCAGATCATCAGGAGGTGCGGGATTAAGAAGGGAACCTGCATCGACGTTGGATCTGGCCCAGGCGCACTTGCAGTTGCTCTTTCTAAAGTAACCGACTTAAACATATATTCCCTTGATATCTCAGCCCAAATGAACGGGATTGCAAAGAAAAATATCGTAGAAGAGGGGCTGCAGTACAGGATATTCCCTGTTAACGGTGATGTTTGCAAACTTCCCTTCCCCAATGGTTTTGCAGATTTAGTTATAAGCAGGGGCTCAATTTTCTTCTGGGAAAATAAAGAAACAGCTTTCAGGGAGATATGCCGTGTTTTAAAGCCGGGAGGCTGGGCCTACATTGGGGGCGGATTTGGAAGTAAAACACTTAAAAATAAAATAAGACAATCAGTAAATACAGGCAGAACAGATCATATTAATATACCCAAAATTAGCATCACAGGGCTAAAATTGATATTAAACCGGGTCCCTATTAAAGACTACCACATATTAAATGACAATTCAGGCCTGTGGATTCTGTTTAAAAAATAATTTTTAACGCTCATGTTGTGCAAATTACATATAATTGTAAACTGTTGAATAAATAAATGGAATTTTTTTAAATAAGTTCAACTTAAATTAACCGATATGTAAAAATCTACAGTAAAATTTTACGCATTAACATGAACGATTAAAACTCACTGGTGATTTTATGGAAAGTATGGAAGATATTATAAATAATGTAAAAGACCCTGAAACCAAAAAGGATTTAGAGAAGATCATCAAATTTCACGGCTATTTAAGCTCAGGGGCATATATAGGGTACCAGATGTTGAATATAGCAAAAAGAGAGCTTGATATAAAGGACGATGAGAGAATTTTTGTTACCTGCGAAACATTGAACTGTGTTCCAGACGCATTTCAGATTTTAAGAACTCCTACCGTTGGTAACAAAGGCGTGAAAATTCTTGATTACGATAAAATGGCCGTGACCATAAATAGATCCGCAGATAAAGGCGAAACGCATATGAAAGGCATAAGGATATTTTTAGACCCTAAAAAGACTGAAAAATATCCGCTGCTGCACGACTGGTTTATGAACTATAAAAAGGTGCGCCACGAAGAAGTTTTACCCATTTTAATGGAAGCAGGCGAAGACCTATATTCATGGGAAATGGTTGAAATTGAAGTCCCGCAAAAGAAGAAAAAGAACGTTTTAATATGCAAGATGTGCGGTGAATCATTTATTTCATGGGATAACAGCCCAGTATGTATACCCTGTTCACAAAAAAAGGCTTGAAATTCAAACATTAAGGTGATCACGTGGAAAGACAGATTACAATGAAACTTCCAGAAGACATGTATAACGACTTGAAAGAACTGTCCTCAAAAAAAGATAATATTCCCCTTGGAAATCTTATTAGAAGAGCTATTGATGATTATTTAAGAAAAAATAGAATGAAAGGAAATTTGTGAATTTCCTTAATCTTATTTTCCAAATGTTATGATGTAATGGGATTTACCGTGTTCAAGGTCTTCCCCTGCTTCAGTATCAAGCTGCACCATTTTTAAGCCGTGTTTTGCAAACATTTCTTCCATTTCTTCCGGGCTGCTTTTGACCCTTACAGGAGGTCCGTATCCAGTATCCTCTTTTTTATAGTCCATAACTGCTATTTTTCCTTCGGGCTTTATAATTCTTTTAAGTTCCTCAATGGCCTCATCAGTTTTTTCTACTCCTACAAAATGGTGGAAAACATTGACCAGAAGGCATATATCTACAGTGTTATCCTCGATAGCTATGTGGTCCGCTACATCAGACTGGATTGGAATAATATTTTTTATTCCCTTCTCCTCAACTTCTTTTTCCATATCTTCAATGGAAGGTCCAAATACATCTACAGAATATATGGTTGCCTCATCGTCCAGCATATCATACGCTTCCATAGATACATGACCGTCACCGCAGCCAATATCTGCAAAAACTTCATTTCCTTTAAAATTCAATCTTGAAAGCACATCGTGGGCATCTATAAAAGATTCTGTTGATCTTCCCTGAATACGGTGCCCGTTAGATGGAAATAATCCTGTATCGCTTGACATTTTTCTATCTCCTTTTTTTTAGTGAATAACCCATCTGTTAAAGTATGCTTAACTTATTATATCGTTTTAGCACGTTAAATGCAATTTAAGTAATTATATAAATTTTATAAGTTTAATAAGTTATGTTTACGGAACGAAGTTGGAGAAAAATGCCATGCATTTTTCTACGCCGGAGGAAATTTATTTCCTCGGCCGCAAAAACAAAGGTTTTTGCAGGCGTCAAAAATCTTCGATTTTTGACAGTTCCGTAACAGTGAAAATTCATAGAATTTTCACATGTTATTCACAGTAAAATAAAATATACGATACGGGAATATATACATTTCGATATAAACCCCTCTTTTAAATAAAACCTGCAAAATTTAATTAAATTTCAGATATTACAAAACCCATACGTATTTATATACTTATCGATCCATAATATTATAAATTATGCTCATGTTAAGGGGATTGTAAAATGATGCAGTTTAATTTTGTATGATCACATGTTAAGCCATTGAAAATTATTAAATCCATTAAAATTATCTAATATATAATTTGGATTTGTACCTGCCCATTAAATGAGCTTTATGTTAAAAGGGGATAAAATGGAGGTAAGAAAACGAATATTAAAAATAATTTAATACTTTTATGTTTGTTAACCATTGGAATGGCCATGTATGCTACTTCATTAGAACCTGTATCAGCTGCAAGCACCAGTATAACTTCAACCATGACCAGTTCAGAGATCCAGTCTGCAATAGACAGCGCTTCTGCTGGAGACACCATAAACTTCCTTGGAAAGGTTTACGAGAACATACAGCTGAACATCAACAAGACATTAAACATTGTAACCAGTGCAGGAACTGTTTTAACTGGATCTGACCCTAATTCGGCCGTATTTTTAATTAACGGCCCCCAGGCTTCCGGAACCCAAATAAGCGGTTTCAACATTACATGCCCTGGTTCAGGGATACTCATAAACAACACCAGCGGCGTGACCCTTTCAGGGGATAACATAAATTCAACTGGTACCTCAGTTACAGTTAACCAGAGCTCAAACACTGTAATTAAAAATGTTTCTGCAGCCGGCTCTTCCACTGGAATTAATGTTTCAAACAGTGCAAATACCAAAATTACAGGAAGTAACATCACAAATAACAGGGAAAGAGGAGTTGGAATCTATAACTCCAATAACACCAGCATCAATAATTCCATTATAAACGGCAACGGGAACAGCAGCACTTCTGGTTACTCATCTGATGGAGGCGCGGTGTATGTGAAAGGTTCAAATGGTGTTAAAATCACAGGCAATCAAATTAAAGGAAACAGCCAGGGAATAACCACAACAGATTCATCCAACGTTGACATAACCAACAACACAATAACTGACAACTACAGGAATGGTATACTGCTCAACGGGACTGTAAAAAATATTACAATAAAAAGTAACGACATAGAACGAAACGGCAACGGAATTGTACTTAACTATACTACATGCCAAAATATCAGTATCCGCGGGAATTTGATAAAAAGCTCAGTAATAAGGTCCGGAGAAGATTCAGGTAATGGAATTTCATTTGGTTCTGGCTACACCAGCAATTCTGGAACCATAGAGCATAATGTTATTTATGAAAATAGCGCCATGGATGTGAATGCAAAATATGCACAGGTCATGCCCCATATAGGTTCAAACTGGTACGGGAACAAATCACACCTCTGCTCATGTGTTACCTACGACCCCAATATACAAATGAGGATAGTAAGGACAGGGGCAAATAATTATACTGTGCAGTTTTATAACGGCATTACAGGTGAGTTGGTAACAGATTTACCCTCCATTCCAGTAATATTTACTGCAGGTAACTTTTCAAAAACCGTTATGACCCAAAATGGGATAGCCACTGTAGTTTTTAATAATCTAACTAACGGCAGTGTAATCAGTAACATTTATGGAGCTAACGCATCTATTGCATATGACTCAATTATAATAAATCATCCCAACGGAATAGAGGACCCTAACTCTGGAGGAAACGGTGGTGGTTCTGGAAGTATTTCTGCAGTCAAGCCTACATCAAGTGCTAATTACAAAAGCGGATGGTACAACAAAAACCTGATCATCAAACTCTCAATGAACAAAACTGGAACCATATACTACACCACCAATGGGGCTACACCAACTACAAGCAGCAAAAAATACACCGGAGCATTCACCATAAGCTCTACCGCAACCCTGAAATTCATAGCAGTAGACAAAGCAGGAAACAAATCACCAATCTACACCGCAAAATATATCATAGACAAAACAAGACCATACGTAAAATCAATGTACCCTAAAAAAAGCAGCACAGGCATTTCCAGGTCAAAAATACTCTACCTTAAATTCAGCGAAAACCTCAAAACCAGCATAAACTGGTCTAAAGTGTACATCAAAAACTTAAAAACAGGTAAAAAAGTAGCATTAAGCAAAGTGATCAAAAACAATGTTTTATACCTTAAAACAGGTAAACGGTCTGCTTACACATGGTACCAGATCTACATTCCAGCAGCAGCAATTAAAGACGCTGCAGGAAATAACGGTATTGGCTACACATGGAAGTTTAAAACAGGGAAATATTAAATCATTTCTCTTTTTCTCCTTTTTAGGTGTCGTTATCTGCTTTTCTATTTTTAATACATCAAACCATATACCTTAAAAAGGCCATCACGAAATGCAAATTATACCTCAAAATTTAAATAGTTAAATGTTTACACTATATGTCTGTACATGGTTAATCTGATATGTTCGGCCCATGTGCATGGAAATGGTAATATTGCACTGTTAATATTATTATTTCCTCCACATTTTGTTTAAAAAAAGTAGCGGCAGTTACTTAAAATGAATAGGTCTTTAAAGATCCACACAACTTTTTTATCCGGCATATCATTTAAAAAAAATCATTATGATATTTAGATACTGTAAATCCATTCAAAATATGTTAAAAATAGGTTATCACCTGGACACTTGGGGAGTGTCCAGGAATAGCATGTGATATACTGAAACTTTGCTTTATTTCAAGGAATACGTAACCTATTGTATCATATACCGGGAGGATCGAGTAGTATTTCCCATAAAAGTTTCTGGACACTTAGGAGCAAGCGCCCAGAAGGACTTTTTATGATACATTTAGATGCTTGGTCCTCATGACTTATATACCTTTGCGTGTCGGAAGGGAGGACGTGATGATACCATTCGTTTATTTTTTTAAAAGAGGTTCCCTGGCACTTGCAGGTGCAAATGCTCATGGAGATCGAATTGTTCGACTTTGATATAGAAGATCCTGGACACGTAGGGACATGTGTCCAGGGACTTTTTATGAACAATCTTAAATAGTTCCTTTTGACTTATATAGTTATGCATCTCGATTAGGAAGATATACTAAAACTCGATTAAAGTACGCAAAAGTCTCAATCAAAAAGTTTATAAAAGGAGATGTACTGTAACTATAAAACAATTCCTAAAAATGTATGTTTATAACAGTACCAGATTTATATTTTAGCTTCAACGGCAAAATACCGTTAATTAATCAAATTATCCAAACTATAAACCTGCAAATCCAAAACATACATGTATCAAATTATTTAATCAAATTAAAAGGGGAATCCATTAAATGAGGCGAAATACAACAATATTTATTATCCTGCTGGTTGCAGGGCTGTTCCTGTTAGGCACAGTATCTGCAGCAAGTGCAGCAGCCCAGACTACAGACAAGACCGCGCCCAAAATAAGTTCATTTTACCCTAAAAGCAGTGCCACAGGGGTTTCCAGGACAAATACGCTCTACGTTAAGTTCAGCGAGAACGTCAAAGCAGGGTCAAACTGGTCTAAAATATACGTTAAAAACCTTAAAACAGGTAAAAAGGTTGCAGTGAGCAAATCCATAAGCGGTAATGTTTTATACCTTAAAACAGGTACAAGGACTTCCTACACATGGTACCAGATTTACATACCATCTGCCGCTGTAAAAGACGGTGCAAATAATAGTTTAACCAAATACAAGACCTGGAAGTTTAAAACAGGAACAGCAGCAACTACCATAATTGATAAAGGCATTAAAAATGTTACTGTCCAGAAAGATGTATTTTACCACGTGTACAACTGGACAACGTACAGGTACAGCAGCTACAATGTGAAAACATTTTTAACCAACACCACCTACCTCCTAGGTACACCTTACATGGTAGTTAAAGATGTCATTAACATTAAAAAGGTGGGCACCAACAAATTAATGGTTGCAGAAGCAGTGACTTCCGCAAGTGAGAAAACCACCACGTATACTAACTACTACAGATACAGCGGTGCAAACGCGGTTAACTTTTACAACTATATCTTTAAAAAGTACTTTTTAAAGCCGTACATGACCTAAATGCAGACATTGCTTTTAAACCGGTACATGCACAATTTTTTTCTTTTTTGATGGTTAAGTAACTGTTTAAATACTGTATAACCTCAATAACGCGCTTAAAGTATTAAAAACACTATTATCCTGATAATATCATCTAATTTATTGAAGCACACATGCACAATTTTTTTAACTGTTTTTCAGTCATCCAATATGTTTAGAGTGTTTATATTTGTTCGATGTGAATATATATACATTTCCATAAAACGGCACTTTATTTTCTTATAAAATAAACAGCACAATCAATTAAACATATTATTACTGAAATTTAATGTCTAAATTAGTATTTAAGTGTTTATTATGGACATTATTCGTTTAAAAATATATATTAAATATTATAATCAAATTTAATGGATTTAAAATAAAAATTAACGAATTAAACCTGCAAAAATTTTTTCTTAAGAGATATCTAGATCTAGTGAGATTTTGAGAAACGTATATATACGTGTATTAACCTAATATCGATCCGTAGCCAAGTACATTTCGAGGAGTGTAGAAATGTGCCCCTGGCGACAAAATGTGGAGGAAATAATAATGAAAATGAAAAAATTAGGAATAGTGGTCTTTTTAGTGGCCATTGCAGTTACAATGGGCTCAGCATCAGCAACCACTATAAATGTAAACTCGGGTATGAGCAATACTGACATTCAGAACTACATTACAGGCGCTACAGCCGGAGATACTATAAACTTCGCACCAGGAACTTATACTGGCACTTATTTGACTACTACCAAATCCCTGAATTTTGTAGGTAATGGAGCAGTCCTTGTAGGTGATGGAAGTCATAATGTCCTGACTATTTCAAGTACAACTGGAACAAACATAACTGGTTTCGTAGTCAATGTCAATGGGCTGAAAAATGGTATAACTGGACAGTATGTGTATAACTGCCGGATTGAAAACAATACTATACGAAATGGTGGAGATGCTATCAATATCTACAAACAGTACGGAAGTCTCACAATCAACAATAACACCATAAACAACATGAGTACCAGCTATGGTGATGGTATTTCACTTGTAAACTGTTTAAATGCTGAAACAAGCACTTCCACAACAGTTACAAACAACGTTATAGACGATACTGATTACGGTATATTCCTGGGCGGATATTTCAAAGGAACTGTTACAGGTAACACCTTAACTAACATTGGCGCTACTGGAATGAACATAACTGGAAAAAATGCCGCAACTACCGGTAACTTATATGCAAATATAACCAACAACGATATAACTTCAAATGGTATAGGCATATCCATGGAAAACCCAGATGTAGTATATCTCAACTTAACAGGTAACACAGTATCCAGTGGTTCAGACAGCCTGCATAAAGGTTACTACTACTACAGAGACCCAAGCATACAGTTAATAAACGATCCAGATGACAACGACTACAATAATGTATGGGATCCTTTAACATCTAATGGCCATTAATGGTAACCATATAAACAATTAAAAAAACTTTATTTAAGCCCGTTGGGCTTAAATATCTTTTATTTTTAAATCATACATTTTAAAGCGCGTGATGCTATATAAAATCAAATTTAAACATTACTAAGCTATTATTTTAAGTAAAATATCAATTTACTATCTGAAATTAGATTATATCATATATTAAATTTTTAAATTATACATTAGTGCTCAATTCGATTTATTATTAGTTTATTATTAATTATTATTTTTTATGGCCTATTTAAACCCACTAAACCCGTTTCGATCGATATGTTTATATCGATCATTCGATTACCTAGTCTTATGAATCTTTATTATTACTTTAATTTTTAACTGAGATTCATAAACAAACAAAATAAGGAGGTAAAACAAAATTGAAATACAATAAACTACCCATATTCCTGGTTTTTGCTTTGCTCGCCTGTATTTTAACAGTGGGAAGCGTCAGCGCGGCTGACACTAATAACCCCACAGGCCTTGCAAACTCATCATACCCCGAATATGGGATAAACAACAACCACACCAGCCAGTCTAACTACACAGGCCCGCAGACAAACACCACCAAATGGAATAATACAGTAAGCACTCTTAATGGTACTGTTAATGGTACTATTAGTGGTGGATCTGCAGTTACTGGGTCAGACGGTACTATATATTTTGGAAGTAGCACTGGTTTTTACGCATTGAATCCAAACGGGACAGTTAAATGGACTTATGATATCAGACCAGTATATAGCGCTCCAGCTATTGGTGCTGACGGGACCATCTATGTTTGTAACATCACAGCTTTGTATGCATTAACTGATAGCGGAACCTACGCAACACCAAAATGGAATTACACCCTTGCAGGGCAATCCATGGGCATTTCAATTGCTCCAAATGGAAATATTTACCTTGGGACCAGTAATGGTTATCTGTACTCCATAACAGACAACGGGACATCTGCAATAATAAACTGGATCTATCATACCAGCGCTATCGATACTTATGCTTCTGCTCCATCTATTGGGTCTGACGGAACCCTCTATGTTCTTAATGGAAAGGTCTTGACGGCCATAACAGACAACGGAGACGGTACATACACCGTTAAATGGACATACTCCTATAAATCTTCAACGTACGGTGGTATTTCTATTGGTTCAGATGGGACCATTTATGTTGGAACCAGTAAGGTTTTGTATGCCGTAACAGACAATGGCGATACTTATACCGTTAAATGGAGTTATACTCCAGGCTCAACTATTTACTGCACACCTGCAATCAGTTCAGATGGAACTATTTATATTCTAACCGGTGATGGCACTAAATCCACTTTATATGCCATAACAGACAACGGAGACGGTACATACACCGTTAAATGGAGTTACGATGTTGGACTATGCAATGGTCGATGTGGAATTACTATCGGGGCAGACGGGACCATATACTTCGGGACCATGACAGGCATGTACGCTATAACCGATAACGGGGACTATGGAACATTAAAATGGAACTATACCACAAATGGTACTATTCAGAGTGCCCCTGTAATCGGCTCTGACGGCACACTATACGTTGGAACTACCACAGGTGTTTTCTACGCATTCCAGGATTTAACAGCTGACTTCACAAACACCAGCGCCACAAACGGCACTGTAACTTTCACCGATAACTCTACTAATATTCCAACCAGTTGGAGTTGGGACTTTGGTGATGGTGCAACCAGCACAGAACAAAACCCAACACACACATACAGCAAATCAGGCAAATACACGGTCACTTTAACTGTAACCAACGCTGACGGTGTTCAGGACACAACAAGCAAAACCATTTACATTGTTTTAGCATCTGCTAACCCTGTTGGTGGAAATTACAGTAATGGTAAGACTGTAAATTTAGCCACAGACGACACCAATGCCACAATCTACTACACATTAAACGGGACAGACCCAACACTCTACGGAACCAAATACACCGGTCCGCTTACAATAAGTAAAACAACCACTGTAAAATACGCAGCAGTGGACAACGGCAACTGGAGCTCAGTCTACACCCAAACCTACACCATCGCGCCTAGCGTAACCGCTAGTCCTGTTGGAGGAAGCTACAACACATCAAAAACTGTAACACTGAAAACAGACGATACCAATGCTGTTATTTACTACACAACCAACGGAACCGACCCTAAACTTTACGGAACCAAATACACCAGCCCAATCACCATAAGCAAAACCACAACCCTAAAATACGTGGCTGTAAAAGATGGTAACTGGGGCATTGTCACAACACAAACCTACGCCATAGACAAAACCGCACCAACCGCAAGTGCTAATTATAAAAGCGGATGGTACAACAAAAACCTGAAAATCACCCTAAAAATGAGCGAAGCAGGAACCATCTACTACATCACCACTGGAGCAACAAGCAGCAAAAAATACACCGGAGCATTCACCATAAGCAAAAGCACAACCCTAAAATTCCGGGCAGTAGACAAAGCAGGAAACAAATCACCAGTTTACACAGTAAAATACATAATCGACAAAACAAAACCATACGTAAAATCAATGTACCCCAAAAAAAGCAAAACCGGCATTTCCAGGTCAAAAACACTCTACCTTAAATTCAGCGAAAACCTCAAAACCAGCATAAACTGGTCCAAAGTCTACATCAAAAACTTAAAAACAGGCAAAAAAGTATCAGTAAAGAAAATAATCAAAAACAACATACTGTACCTCAAAACAGGCAAAAGATCAACCAACACATGGTACAGAATTTACATCCCAGCAGCAGCAATAAAAGACAAAGCAGGAAACAACGCTAAAGGCTACACATGGACATTCAAAACAGGAAGATACTAACCTGTTTTCTTTTTACTTTTTTAATGCTCAAAATTCCTTGTAACCACGTTATATCCTAATTTTCTACGATATGTTTACAAACACATATCAATTAAACAGTGACAAAATATTTCATAAAATATTAAACCAATTACAAAAGCAGATACAAAAATAAGCCATTAACAATTTTAATCCTTATTTTAATGATTAAAAACAACTTTGTAACATATTAATCTATTTTAAATAATTTTAAACCATATAATGATATTATTAGATAATTATAATTTTTAAAATAAATTATAAAGTTAAAAATATAATTTTAAGTCTGTACTTTGATCTAATGTGATATATTAACGTGGAAAATATGTTTTTTATGGCCCATTTTAATTAATATGTAATTAAAATTTGTTATTAACTCTCCAAATTGTTCTAACTTAATTAAAACATTAATTTGATCGATATGTTTATATCGATCATTCGTTTACTCCTATTATTATGGATCTATTATTTTTTATTTTGATCTGATAAGCAACTAAAAAAGGAGGTTAAAATGTTAAAGAATAAGAAAACGTTTATATTAGCCATGGTTTTCCTATTCATTTGTATTACCGCTGCAGGAGGTGTAAGTGCTGCAGATGCCCCTTCCGCCAGTTTTACAAGCAATGTGACGGGCGGCAGTGCAGATTTAAGTGTTCAGTTTAACGACACGTCCGCAGGCAGCCCCACATCCTGGTACTGGAATTTTGGGGATGGAAAAAATTCAACTGAACAGAACCCTGTGCATAACTACACCGAAGCCGGTAAATACACTGTCAGTCTAAAGGCAGGCAATGAATACGGCAGCGATACCAATTCAAATTATATCCATGTATATGATTCAGCCGACGCTGCAAACAGGTTCAACAATTCCGGGTTTGAAACAGGCAATTTAAGCGGGTGGAAATATGGAAATACCACAGAGGTAAACAGTTCAAAATCTCACAGTGGAAATTACAGCGTTAATTTCCGCAATACTGGTAATGCAAGCACGAATTACATTCAACAGAATGTTGATCTGACCATTGTAGATAATATTTCCTTCTGGTGCTGCGGGGACCTTTCCAGGCAGCTTAACGTGTATGTTGATGGAGTCCTTGTAAAATCAGTTAGTACCTCAAATAAATGGACTGAATACACAATTTCAACTTCAAGTTACACCGGCATTCACAATATAACACTGAACTGCACTGGAGGTACTACTACTTATCTGGATGATTTTTCAGTGAGTTTTTCAAAAAACCTGGCCAATTTCACAAGCACAACCACATATAACAGCAAAAAACCGTTAACTATCCAGTTTAAAGATACATCCACTGGCCTGGTAACAAGCTGGCTGTGGGACTTTGGCGATGGTACAACAAGCACCCAAAAGAACCCGCTCCACAGCTACACCAGGGCAGGCATTTATACTGTGAAGCTAACAGTTACAGGGCCTTACTGTAGTTCAACCCAGACCATTGATGATATGGTTAACGTGGTCCAGCCCACCAATGCCAGAACTGGCAAAACTTACGACAGCATCCAGGCAGCGATAGACGATGCAGAAAACGGAGATACCATCAACATAGGCAGTACATCGTACCTAGAAACCTATACTGAAAACGTGAAGGTCACCAAAAGGTTGAACATAGTTTCAAATGGGAACGTGATAATCACCGCTTTAGATGTAAATAATCCCGTTTTCAGCATGCTTTCTGGTGGAAACAATTCCCTGATAAAAGGTTTCACCATAACTGGAGCAGCTGGTTCAAGCGGAATTTATATAGCCCCTTCAGTCAACGCCACCATCACAGGCAACATTATTACCGGAAATAAAATTGGAATTGATGTTGAGGACAGTACTGCAACTGTAACTTTCAACAGCATATACAACAACACCCTTTACGGTTTAAAGTTTACAGGAAACGGTTTAAACGCTAAAAATAACTGGTGGGGAACCAACAACCCTACATATGTAAACGGCGCCACTGCACCTGGAAAAACAGATATATATGAAGCACAAAGCGGAAGCCATGCTGTTTATAACCCGTGGATTGTGTTAAAAGCCAGTGCAAGTGACGATCTGCTGAAAAAAGGAGATAAGTCCACTATCACAGTAGATATGACCCATAACTCCAATGGCCAGGACACATCAGGCCAGGGGACCATACCAGATTTACCAGTAGACTTTAATTACACTCTCGGGACACTTTCTACAACAAGCACAACAGTTTCCAAAGGAAAAGCAAGTACAGTAATAACTGGCGGAAGCACAAGTGGGACATATGACGCAAGTGTAACCGTTACAGGCTGTACAGTTGGTGTTCCAATTACAGTTGATACTGTGGCACCCACCGCAAATGCAACTTCTGGAGGGACATTTACCACCAGCAAAACAGTGACCCTGACCACCAGCGATCCCACTGCAACAATTTATTACACTGCAGACGGTACTGACCCCCGAACAAGCAGCACAAAAATAAAATACACAAAAGCTCTTACCATCAGCAAAACCACAACCCTCAGGTATGCTGCAGTTGACCCTGCAGGAAACTGGAGCCCACTGTACCTTCAAAATTATGTTATTGGAACAGGGGGGCTTGCAAATTCATCATACCCCACATATGGAATAAACAACAGCCACACTGGGCAGTCCAGTTACACAGGACCGCAGACAAACGCAACCAAATGGACTTACAAAGGCATAACCGTATACGGGTCTGCAGCTGTCGGTACAGACGGGACCATATATATTGGAGGGTATAACGGTAAGGTATACGCATTCAACTCCAATGGGGCGTTGAAATGGACTTACACCACTGCAAGTTATATACTTGGTTCCCCTACCCTCGGGACCGACGGGACTATATACATCAGCTGCTGGATGAACAGTACACTTTACGCAATAAACCCTGACGGAACACTGAAATGGAAGTACAAGACTGGAAAATATAATTTCGGCTCATCACCTGCTATTGGTGCAGATGGAACCATTTATACAGTAGATACCAGCAGTACTGTTGGTACCGTATACGCATTATCTTCTAAAGGAACGCTGAAATGGACATACCATACTGCAGGGTCGATCTATGGGTCATCAGCAGCTATTGGTTCAGATGGAACAATTTATATTGCAGATTACAATGGTGCTCTGTACGCGATAAACCCAGATGGAACGCAAAAATGGATATATAAGCTTTTATTCAGTTCTTATAAAAATGCAACAATAAAAAATTCATCTGGAACTACATATTATGTTACTCCATCTATTGGTGCAGATGGAACCATTTATGTTGAAAGCCAGAACAATTTAAGTTACAATTTAGATGGTTACTGTGGCAGTTTACCACGGTTTACATTATTTGCCATAAATCCAGATGGAACACTGAAATGGACATACAATGCTACAGAAGAATTCTACGGCGCTCCTGCCATTTCCTCAGATGGAACAATATACATTATAGGTGCCAGTAAACTCTACGCCATGAGTTCCAGTGGAGAATTATTGTGGACTTACAGCATTGGGGAGGTTGCTACAAATGAAGTCGTATCTGCTACTATCGGGCACGACGGGACTATTTATGTTGGAAGCAGCACAGGCATTTATGCGTTGAACCCAAACGGGTCGCTGAAATGGAATTATGCCGCTGGAAGTATCTGTGCTTCCCCAGTAATCAGTTCAGACGGCACATTATACGTTGGAACCCTTAATGGAACATTATACGCGTTTAAAAATATTGGAGCCAATTTCGTAACAAAAACTAGCAGTAAAACAATCAAATTCACCGATAAATCCACAGGCAGTCCAAAATCATGGTTGTGGAGCTTTGGAGATGGAAAAACTTCCACAGAACAGAACCCAACACATACATATGCCAAAGACGGTGATTATACAGTTACTTTAACTGTAACCAGCAGCAAAGGTACTGATAAATGCACTCAAACATGCACAATAGACACTAAAGCACCGACCGCAAGCGCCAATTACAAAAGCGGATGGTACAACAAAAACCTGAATGTTACTTTAAAAATGAACGAAGCAGGAAACATATACTACACCACCAATGGAGCCACACCAACTACAAGCAGCAAAAAATACACAGGTGCATTCACCATAAGCAAAAGTACAACCCTGAAATTCGTAGCAGTAGACAAATCAGGAAACAAATCCTCAATCTACACCACAAAATACATCATAGACAAAACACGACCATACGTAAAGTCAATGTACCCTAAAAAAAGCAGTACAGGCATCTCCAGGTCAAAAATACTCTACCTTAAATTCAGCGAAAACCTCAAAACCAGCATAAACTGGTCCAAAGTGTACATCAAAAACCTGAAAACAGGCAAAAAAGTAGCACTAAGCAAAGCAATCAAAAACAATGTACTCTACCTAAAAACAGGAAAAAGATCAGCCAACACATGGTACCAGATCTACATTCCAGCAGCAGCAATTAAAGACGCAGCAGGAAACAACTGTATTGGATACACATGGAAATTTAAAACAGGAAGATACTAAACCATCTTCCAATTTTTTTACTTTTTTTAATGCTCAAAATTCATTGTAACCACATGAATTTAATTTGCACTGATTTATATCCTAATTTTCTACGATATGTTTACAAACACACATCAATTAAACAGAAAAAAAATATTTCACAAAATATTAAACCAATTATAAAAAACAGATACAAAAAAAGATTAATAACAACTCCATTCTATATTATAATATATCAAAAGATTTTTATAGCATATTAGAAATTTTTAAACAATTATAAAGCATATAATGGACTTATTAGATTATAATAAATCTTAAAATAATTTTTAGTGTCCAAAATATAATTTAAAATCCATATTTTGATCTAATAGTACGTATTAACATACTGAATATGTTTTTTATAACTCCTTTTAATTACCATATGATTAAAGTTTATTATTAACTCATAAAAGTGTTCTAGCTTAATTAAAACATTAGTTCAATCGATATGTTTATATTGATCATTCGAATACTCCTATTATTATAGATCTATTATTTTTTATTTTGATCTGATAAACAAAACGCAAGGAGGTGAAAAAACGAACGCTAAAAACAGGATAATGATATTTTCTGTATTCATCATAGGCATGTCCCTGTTTGCCACGGCCATAGAACCGGCATCGGCTGCTACAATTAATGTAACGTCTACTATGAATAATTCAGAGATCCAATCAGCATTAGATAACGCTGCATCTGGAGATACCATCAATTTCCTCGGACAGCTTTATACAAATATACAGCTGACCATCAACAAGACTCTGAACATAATAACCAGCGCAGGGACAATATTATCCGGATCTAACCCCAAATCTGCAGTATTTTCAATTAATGGACCCCAATCTTCAGGAACTAAAATAAGCGGATTTACAATTAACGCAAATGGTACAGGAATACTTATAAACAACACCAGCAATGTAATCATCTCCAGGTGTAACATAAGCGCTGCCAACGGGCCTGCAGTCAATGTAAACAGCAGTTCTAATACCCGAATTGAAAATAGCACCCTGACAAACTCAACCACAGGAATTACCGTTTCAAACAGTAAAAACACCAAAATCACAGGAAGTACAGTCAAAAATAACAAAGAAAATGGTATAGATGTGGAAACTTCCATAAACACTACTATAAACAATGACAAAATCACAAATAATGCAGAAAGAGGAATTAAAATCTATAATTCCATTAACACCACTGTTAACGGCTCCACCATAAAAAGTAATGGAAATAACAGCACTATAAATCTGCACTCCACAGGAGGAGGTATTTATGTTCAAAACTCAAAGAACGTTAAAATCACACACAACAACATTACCCACAACAGCCACGGAATAATTGGGGTAGACTCCACTAATCTCACAATAAATAACAATACAATAGACGATAACCATGGGGACGGAATAATACTCCGCGGATATGCAATCAACATAACCATAGATACTAATGAGATAAAAAGAAATTCTAATGGGCTTGAACTGGATTACTCCAAGGGTACAAACATAACCATCAGACATAACACTATAACTGAAAGCATACTTTATTCAGACAGTCCTACTGAAGAGACCGGGAGTGGAATTAATTATGGAGCTGACTATAAAAATGGTGTAGGCGAGACCATAGAACACAACGTAATCATGAATAACCAAAAGAGAAATATAAATGGGCATGATACGAGTGCTACCCTCCTTCCAGTGGGTATAAACTGGTACGGAGTAACATGGTCTGGAAATGAACCAGGTTATTCTGTAGGTCAGGATATGTTCTGTTGTAAAGTCCTTGGTACTCCAATCAACCTGGTATTGTATAATTCTGGAGGAAACACATATACTGCATATCTCATGGATGTTTACGGCAATTATATAACCGATTTGCCAGGTATAAGTGTAACCTTTAGTACCACTGGAGGATTTTCAAAAACAGTGACACTGCACAATGGACAGGCTAGTGTTCAGATCGGCATCACCCAGCTGGGAAATGGTATGGTACTAGTTACCAGCGGCGATGAAACTGCTTATGTATCATTTGATGCTAAAGTAACTAATCCAAACTCCGGAAATGGAAACGGTAATGGAAATGGAAATGGAAACAACAACGGTAATGGGAACAACAATGGAAACGGTAACGGCGGCTCCGGAAATGGAAACGGAGCAGGTACAAACGGTGCCGGTGGAAACTCAGGCGGTTCCAATGGAGGAGCATCATCAGGCTCTGGTGCAAACGTAGGGCTTGCAGTAGCTGCAGCAGCAGATGCAGGAAGCTCTGGAGGTTCCAGCCAAGGCGGATCCAACGGGCAACAGTCCTCCCAGTCCAAAGATAATTCTAAAACTGCCCAGGAGTTATTCATCGACAAAACAGTTAAAAGTCCAGAGTTCTGGGGTATAATCGGGATTATATTACTGCTTGTTCTGATATTCGGAGTTTACTACAGAAAAGACTTAATGGCCATGATCCAAAAATCAAAAAAATAAAACCCCTCTTTTTTTTCTTTTTACTCCAAAATTTTCAATTTTCAGTGCTCACAAAACTGAAAGTTTTGGGGCCTTAAAAAATCTGTGATCTTCAATTTTCACATGCTGCAAAAATATTTGGTTTTTGCAGGTTTTAAACTAAAATCAAATGTACATAACTCTGTAAAGCCCTGTTTAAATGGTTATCACATAATATAAATCCAATTTTACAACTTGATGGTCAAATTATCTACTTATATTAATAATTTCATATCCTACTACTTTAATTCAACTTTTTGTGCGTATAGAGCCAAAATCTATACGTATTTATATACGTATCGATCTACTGTTATTGTGTTAATTATATCCTTCTTAAAAATTAGAAGGGGGTGAAAAAGACGAACACTAAAAACGTGATAATTGTATTATTCTTACTATTTATAGGTATATCTATACATACCTCATTTGTAGAGCCTGTATCTGCGGCCAACATTAATGTGACTTCTACTATGGACAATTCAGAGATTCAAGATGTATTAGACAGTGCTGCTTCAGGAGATACCATTAATTTCCTTGGAACGCTTTATACAAATATACAGCTGACCATAAACAAGACGTTGAACATAGTAACCCGTGTTGGAACAGTGCTGTCTGGGTCCAGCTCATCAGGGGCTGCAGTGTTTTTAATTAATGGATCTAAAGCTTCAGGGACTCAAATAAGCGGTTTTAATATTACAGGTTCAGGTTCAGGAATACTTGTAAACAGCACGAATAACGTGAACATATCTAACTGTAATATAAGTGCTTCTGATGGTTCTGCAGTCACTATAAACAAAAGCAGCGGCACAAACATTAAAAACAGCAATATAACAAACTCCATAACAGGAATTAACATTTCAAACAGTAAAAACACCAAAATCACTGGAAGCACAATCAAGAACAATGCTAAAAATGGGATAGATGTGGGAAATTCTGTAAATACCACTATAAACAATGATAAAATCACAAATAACGCAGAAAGAGGAGTTAAAATTTATAACTCCAACAGTACGGTTATCAACGGGTCTGCTCTAAAATACAACGGCGATAACAGCAGTGCAGGAGTATCCTATGATGAAGGGGCTGTATCTGTAAAGAACTCGAAAGGCGTTAAAATCATATATAACACCATCAATTCCAACAGCCAGGGCGTAACTGTAGTAGATTCATCCAATGTTAATATAAACAACAACACAATAACTTACAACTATGGAGAAGGAATACTGCTTAACGGAACATTACTGGAAAATATCTTCATAAAAAGTAACGATATAGAAAAAAACGCCAATGGGATTGTATCTAATTACCACAAAGGCATAAATATCATTATCAGCGGGAATATCATAACAAAGAGTGTAGAAAGGTCACTGCCCAACGATGAAGACTCTGGAATTGGACTTAAATTTGGTTCAGGATATGCCAGCGACACTGGAAAAGAAGTTATAGAACATAATGCTATTTTAGACAATGATTACATGGATATGAGAGCAAGAGATTCACAGGTCTGGCCCCACGTAGGTTCCAACTGGTACGGGTACCGGCCCATCATCTGTTCATGTGTTCAACATGCCGCGGGCATAAACATGTTAATAGTGCAACTAGGACCAAATACCTATTCTGTACAGTTTATAGACGGTGTTACCAAGAAAACTGCAACAGATTTACCTTCCATTCATGTAAAATTTACTGCAGGAGGAGTTTCACAAATGAGCTGGACATCAAATGGACAGGCTGTTTTCAATGTGGATTCGGGTTTAGGTGCAGGCTTATTAACCGCTGCAGCAGACATGGTAAGTGTTTTTACAAATCGTGAGGATAATGATAAACCTTCACCTGATCCTACACCTAATAATGGAACAGGAACTAACAGCACAGGCGGTGGTGGAGGAAATGGCCCAGGTTCAGGTACAAATGGTGCTAACGGAGGTACTGGTGGTGATTCCAACAGCGGGGCAACATCTGGTACTTCTTCAAGTGTAGGGCAAGCGACTGCAGCTTCAGCATCTGCAGGAAGTGCTGGAAGTAATGGCCAATCTGGAACTGACAGTAAAAAAACTGTCCAGGAACTATTAATTGATAATACAGTTAAAAATCCAACTGTTTGGAGTATAATTGGAATTATAATACTTCTAATAGTAATATTGGGGGCTTACTACAGGAATGAATTGATGAAGATGATTAAAAAATCAAAAAAATAATTCATTTTCCATTCTATTTTTTTTATAGTGAATACTTAAATATTTTTGATGTTAAAGGAAAACCGTAAGTTTTCCTGAACCGCGAAACAAAGTTTCGCAGGCACAAAAACTTCATTTTTATCGGTTTTAATTTCGAATACCTAAAAAGTTTAAAAATTACATCATTTATTATAAGTGCCAGTTACTGATTACTGCATATTGATTCTGGTTCATCTTTCTAAACATAATTCTATGATCTAATTTAGAAAAGAGATACATGGCATTTTATTTTAATTCATTTTTTATAAAACGCGTTTAATAGCTACAAACATAATTATTAATATTTTAAATTTAATATAAATAAATTTAATCAATATAATTTTAAAAATAAGATATAAAAACATTTTAATTTTTTAAATTATGTCATATAAAACTCATATTTATTGTTACGCCCCATATAGGAACTTCCGAAAGATATATATCTCATCTTGTCCTAGATCGAATCATAATTATGTGCGTTTCGTTTGAAATAAAAATATCGCATGATTATAACTATTTGTAGGAGGCATTTAAATTAAAAAATTTAAAATGGGCGTATTAACACTAATAATGGTTCTAGCTATCGTTTCAACAGGGAGCGTAATGGCAGACCCAGTATCCGCAGCTACCCTTCCCGTAACTGCAGGTTCAACAAGTGCCCAGATACAAGCCATAATTGATGACGCACACAGCGGCGACACAATAAGCTTTGCACCTGGGACATACAACGATATAAAACTAAATATTAACAAAACACTAAACTTAATTGGTAACGGTGCTATTATTAAGGGCATAAATGAATCAGACACAGTTATTTTCAAAATAACTGCTGAAGGAGATGCAGATGGTTCAGGTTCAACAGTTCAAGGATTTGAATTTTGCCTTTTAAACAACAACGTTACTTCTGGATCAAAACTAGTATCAACAGGATATGCAATCCAGTTAGATAAAGTATCAAATGTTGTAGTTAAAAATGTTACCTCTCATGACGGGAAAGCAGCGGTTTACAATACAAATGCAGTTAATACACTTATAGAAAACTGTACTTTTGATGATAAATACTTAAAAACTTATGCTGTACACATAATGGGTGGAGACAACATTACAGTGAGAAACAGCAAAATTATTGGTGCTATGGACGGTATGTCTATCGCTTCTGGAGCTACCAATGTATATGTTGACAACAACACATTCTTAAACAACGACTACTGTGCCTTCTTCGGTGGCGGAGTATCCAACATAACTTTCATAAACAATATATTTAACGGTTTCAATGAAGGTTTAGGAATTGAAAAAGCTTCTAATCTAACTTATGTAATAAATAACACATTTACTAACGGATTAGGAGACGCAATATACATCCAGAACTCATATGCCCACGGACCAATGAGTATCATAAGCAACATCGAAATTATTGGAAACACCTTTAAAGATATCATTGGAGCAGCCGTTGGAGTTGATAAATCTGGAATGTTCACTGGTGACGGTACTGGAAACTCCATAGTCGGTATCAACAACACAGTTACCAACGTTTCAAAAGGGTATGTAAACCTTTATTCCACAGGCCAGAACCTGAATTTCACCATGGACTCATCATATCCAGCAACCGTACCTGGAGAAGCAAACATCTCAGTCTCAAGCAATGTTTCTTCTTCAGCCATCAAAACTGGCGATAAAACTACCTACACCATAACCGTTAAAAACAACGGAAACAGCAGCGCAACCAACGTTAAAGTAAGCGACATCTTAAAAACTGATTTCTACTCAAGTTACGCTACTTATGCATCCGTAGGAACTTACGCTAACGGAGTATGGAACATAGGTAATTTAGGTGCAGGAGATACTGCTTCATTAGTAGTTACTGCAACTGCTTTAAAATCTGGAACAGCTACATCCCAGGCAAAAGTAACTGGAAATAATATAAGCGTATTATCCAACACAATACAAAAAACTATAAATAAGTACATTAAAATGTCTTATTCCAATTCAATCCTCACCAATTCCAAGGTTAAAACCGGTAAATACGTTTACCTAGGAACCACAGTGAAAAACTCTGGAAAAGACAAATCTGGAACTGTTAAAGTTAAAATAACATTACCTAAAGGAATGAAATTGATCTCAGTTAATTATCCATCAGTGTACAATAAAGCCACTAAAACATGGACTTTCACTGTACCTGCAGGAAAATACTACACTTTCAAAGTCAAAGCTCAGGTCACATCCAAAGGAACCAAAAAAGTGACATTCAACGACAACGGTGCAGTCCAGTATAAATACATTACAGGGTACTAACTTTAAAATTAGTCTTCTATTAAAAGAAGACTAATTCTATTTTATTTTTTTAAATTAGCTATTTTAAATATTTTATTTATTAAAGGAGGAGTTTATATTAAATTTAATAAATGGCTGCTGCTACCTCTTATTGTAATCAGCATGATGACCATGAATGTTGCATTCAGTGAACCAGTGTCTGCAGCGACATGGACCATAAATGAAGCAGATATGGGGATGCAGACAAACGAAAACATCCAGAATATTATTAATAATGCAAATCCTGGGGATACAATACTATTTACAGGATCGCAGTATACCCACATCCACCTCTCGATAAACAAACCATTAAATATAGTAAGCAGTACTGGAACACAGCTATATGCGTGTCCCATGGAAGCACCACAGGGATCAGATAATCTTACTGCATTTTCCATTAACAGCGCCGCAGCAGGGACTAACATTTCAGGATTCAAAATAAACAACAATAATCAGGGATACGGTATAAACATCAACGGCACCAGTAACGTGAATATATTAAACAATACAATAGTTTGCAGAGACGGAACAGGAGTCAATGTCTTTGGAAGCAGCAATATAACTGTAAAAAACAATACATTGACGCAATCTCTCTCAGGAATCAAAATATCAAACTCAAGCTTAACCAGTATTTTAAATAATTTGATAACAGCTAACGCTGAAAATGGAATTTTATTTGGAGAAAATGTTTCTAATACAGTTATAAATTATAATAATATTACTCTCAACTTAAATTCAGGAATAAACCTTTTAGAATCATGTAACAATGTTACTATAAAAAACAATGCCATCTCACTAAATAATAAAACTGCAGATACAGGATATGGAATTTATATTAATTCAACAATTTCCGGCCTTAACATCACTGGTAACTTCATCTATGAAAATGGGTATTTAGGTATCTGTGATGATATAGGAGTAAACGAATTAACTGAAACCACCCAGAATATTGAAAATAATTATATAACTGGACATACCTTTAGAGATGTGGTAAGGTACGTAGAAGTAGATGGAAACATTGTAAGAAAAGAAGTATGGCTAAAAGAAAACTGTTTCGGAGGTTTAAAACGATTATGCCCATCGGCACATATTTTAGGTGATGTAATAATGGGCAATATTAGTCAATCATCCCCCGGTATATTCAGCGTTTCCTTTGTTGACAAGGACACAGGATTAACAGCCAATGGTTTAGGTTCATTTTACGTCACATTCTTCTTGAATAAAAATAATGTATCCAAAGGTGCAGCTGATACAGGAGACATCTGGAAAGAAATTCTAGTTGTAAATGGAACAGCAACTGCCAATTTCACTAACTGCACATATAAAGCTACTAACAATAGTATCTTTGTTATATCTCCATATTCCAGCTTTAATACAGCACTGAAAAATTCATTTACAGTTAATGATTCAGACATCCCGACTTTAAAGGCCAATATTTCAGCTACCTCCAGTGTCAGCAAGTCCATTATAAAAAATGGAGATACAATAACTTACAAAATTACAGTTAAAAACAGCGGCAAAAAAAATGCTACAAATGTTAAAGTAAGCAATATTCTTTCCCCTACTTACTATTCCAGTAACGCAAAACCTACACGGGGAACTTACTCCAATGGAGTATGGAACATAGGCAACTTAAATGCAGGTGAAACACTTACATTATCCATAACTGCCCAGGCTAAGCTATCAGGAATAACAAAATCCCAGGCAAAAATAACTGGAAACAACACAAACTCAGTATATTCAAACGCAGTACAGACAACCATAAATAAGTACATTAAAATGTCTTATTCCAATTCAATCCTCACCAATTCCAAGGTTAAAACCGGTAAATACGTTTACCTAGGAACCACAGTGAAAAACTCTGGAAAAGACAAATCTGGAACTGTTAAAGTTAAAATAACATTACCTAAAGGAATGAAACTGATTGCAGTTAATTATCCATCAGTGTACAATAAAGCCACTAAAACATGGACTTTCACTGTACCTGCAGGAAAATACTACACTTTCAAAGTCAAAGCTCAGGTCACATCCAAAGGAACCAAAAAAATAACATTCAACGACAACGGTAAAATCCAGTACAAATACGTTGTAGGATACTAAAACAGCAGTTTCAATTACTCACTCAAAAATTCCCTAATAAGGGATTTTTGAGGATTTATTTTTTTTAGATACAATCTACTTTGTTTTAAGATTAAAGCGTTTTAAAAACAAATATATTGCATTTACTAATTTTTACAGTCAAAACTATAAGATATCATTATCTTTCAAATGATACCCCCTACCTGCGATATGTTTATATATCCCTATCGAGCTATATTAAATCTAAACTATAAGATTAGCTTAAAAAACTAAAAGAGCTATTAATCAATATATTAAAAGATGTTAACGATTGTAGGATTAATATAAGAATTTTTTATACTAGTTCTAGCTGGATCAAGAATAATTGCTCTTAAATAAACAAAAAAACAGTGATAATATGAGTGACTATATGGAATTATTAAAGAAAGCAGGAGAATTTCACGGCGATATATGCGGTGGAATTGTCATGGGAACAAAATTAGCCATGTATGGTATGGAAACAATGGGAATGACACCTGGACAGAAAGATAAAAGATTGATAGTCTTTACTGAAATTGACAGGTGTATCTCTGATGCAGTCTTATCTGTAACAAGAACATCCTTAGGTAAAAAGTCCTTAAAACCAATGCACTACGGTAAATTCGCGGCTACATTCGTCAATATAGATACTGGTGAATCAATCCGTGTCGTAGATTTAGGTGCTAATAAAAAAGATAGAGACGAAAATGAAACAACAGAAGAGCTTATAGAAAGAATAAACAAAACTCCTGCAGAGGAACTATTTGAAATCCAAAAAGTATCGGTTAAAATCGATCCAAATGATTTACCTGGAAAACCACTGGAAATAGTAACCTGTGCTGACTGCGGTGAAGTTGTAATGGATGGAAAACATCACCTGAAAGGAGGAAAAGCTTACTGTACTTCCTGTTTTACTGGATCATATTATCAGGTTATAGACGAATAAGTATATAAAAACTGCATACTTCCGTGAATAACTGCTTTCCAGAGCTGAAGTTATTCACTACAATTCTATTTTTTAAAAAAATTAATACACACCACTTATTTTTAATTTTGACTGGTCTTGTTTAACGGTTCCAACAATGATTTTTGGATTTAACTGAAAAATAGATGATTATCCAGTTATAAACCATAAACACTTTAAAACACGACAATTATGTGAGTATCACCTCTTTTTGAGATTCAATTGAAATTACATCGCACCAGCATACATTAATTAAATAATAAAGATCTCTACCCCCATATATCCCACCAGTTAAACAGCATTTTTAATAGGAATAAATATACGTCTCGATATTTTATAATGTGCAAATATGTAATTTAGGTAGATATAAATTCATTTTAGTAATAGTTAAAACATTTATAGTAGTTTATATATCCTTTTTATTAGACTAAAGTTATTAAAAAAGTATAAATAAATATAAAATTGATTATTAATTTCTTAAATTATTATTGAATGATCCTTGATTATGTTTTATTAGTTAGGGTGGCCTAAGTAGCCTTATATGATCAAATAATGGATATAAATCTTTTGACGATCGATATGCTTATATATCCATATCATGTCTACTAAGTATATGGATCTTTTTAAGATTCATAATAATTAAAAAGGAGGCATTATGAACTATAAATCATTTGTTTTGCTCATGATTTTTGCTGTGTTTATTTGTATTTCAGCAATGGGAAGCGCGAGTGCAGCTGACTCTCCCTCTGCTAACTTTACAAGTAACACTACCAATGGAAGCACACCTTTAAGTGTTCAGTTCAACGACACATCTACAGGCAGCCCTACATCATGGTACTGGAATTTCGGCGATGGAAAAACGTCAACCGAGCAGAGTCCTGCGCATAACTACACAAAAAATGGGAACTACAGTGTCAGCCTTACAGTAACCAATGTTGCTGGCAGTGACAGTTTAACAAAAAGTAACTACATCACAGTTTCACCAACCGTTAACACCAGTAAAACCAGTGGAACTTACAAAACCGCCCAAACGGTGCAGTTAACCTGCAGCGACACCACTGCAACAATTTACTACGCAGCAGACACCACAGATCCCCGAACAAGCAGCACACGAACAAAATACAGTGGACCGATCACCATAAGTAAAACCACCACATTACGCTACGCGGCACTGGATACCAACGGTAACTGGAGCCCCCTCTACATACAAAACTATGTAATCGGAAGTAGCGGGACTGGAGGAACTGGAGGGCTTGATGATACAATTTGGGCTAAATCCGGAGGTGACCTCAACAACACAGGCCTATCAAATTACAACGGCCCCGAAACCAACACCACGCTATGGAACTACACCACAGGAAAATCCATATCTGGTCGTTGCAGTCCAGTAATTGGATCAGACGGGACCATCTACATAGGAAGTGACGATGGTAATTTTTACGCATTTAACGTTGACGGAACCGTCAAATGGACCTACACCACAGGGAGCACCTCAGGAAGCAACCCATGCGGTTCAGCAATTGGTGCGGATGGTACCATCTATACATTAGCAGGATACTACCTATTCGCTTTAAACCCTAATGGGACGCTCAAATGGAAATATAAAACTCCAGGATCCATCGTAGGTACACCGTCAATTAGTTCTGATGGAACCATTTACTTTGGAAGTACTGACGGTAAATTATACGCTTTATATCATAATGGAACTACCAAATGGACATACGACACTGGAACTTATGTATACGGCCAATGTGGAGGCCCTGTCATAGGGTCAGATGGAACCATCTACTTCGAAAGTGGAGAATCCTACAGTAATTACGGTAAACTTTACGCTTTAAACCCTAACGGAACACTCAAATGGAAATATACCATTGGAGGAAACTTGCAAGGTTCGGCAACAATTGGCCCTGACGGTACCATTTACGCAGGAGGCGTTGACGGCAATATCTACGCAATAAATCCAAATGGAACACTCAAATGGACATACTCCGTTGGAGGAACCATATACGGTGCATCAATCGGTGCTGATGGTACCATTTACGTGGGAGGTACTGACAGTAACTTCTATGCTTTGAAACCTGACGGAACACTCAAATGGAGCTGTACCACTGGACCTATTTACGGTACAGCAACGATTGGTGCTAACGGGATCATTTACATTGGAAGTTCTGACGGTAAACTCTACGCATTTAACGTCGACGGAACACTGCTGTGGACTTACACCACAGGAAGTGGTATCTATGGTTCTGTAGCCATTGGTACAAATGAAACACTGTACTTTGGAAGTTATGATAAAAACGTGTACGCCATTGCAAATACAGTTTTAAGGGCCAATCAGACTGAAGGATCTGCTCCTTTAACTGTGCAGTTTACAGGTTCAGGCGTTTCCCCTGTTTCATGGAACTGGGATTTCGGAGACGGAACTACCAGCACAGAACAGAACCCTGTCCATAAATACGCTAATGCAGGGTACTACACCGTGACCCTAACTGTAACCAGCAGCAATGGACAGACACGTACTGTAAGATTCACACAGTATATCAAAGCTTACAACCCACCCGTATCCAATTTTACAGTGAGTACTATCTGGGGAACAGCTCCTACTGTAGCTCCACCTGCTTGCAACCAGATACAGTTCAAAGACACCAGTTCAAACGTCCCTACATCATGGTACTGGGATTTCGGTGATGGGACAAACAGCACAGAACAGAACCCAACACACGTTTATGCAACTATGGGAACTTACCTGGTCCAATTAACAGTGACCAACGCTGCAGGGACCAGCAATTATTCCACTATCCTCCTGGTCAGAGGCACAATACTCGTAAACAGCAGCCTTGCAAGTGGTACCTACAACAACACACAAATAGTAAAACTAACCAGCGAAGACTCAAAAGCAACTATATACTATACAAACGACACCACAGACCCTAGAACAAGCAGCACAAGAATAAAATACACCGGACCAGTCACTATAAACAAAACCACAACACTGAGATATGCAGCAGTGACAACCACAGGAAAATGGAGCGCACTATACGTACAAAACTTCGTAATTGGAACTGGAGGACTGATAAACTCCTCAAACCCAACATACCAGGGCGACAACAACAACACAGGACTATCAGACTACACAGGCCCACAAACAAACAACACAAAATGGAACAACAGCGAAATAAGCCCTTCATCAGACACCAGCGTAGTTACAGGATCAGATGGAACCATATACGCAGGAAGTAATGGGTATTTATATGCACTAGACCCCACCGGAATAATAAAATGGCGTTATTATACTGGAAGTTCATCACAGATAACTACTCCAACCATAGGAACGGATGGAACCATTTATGTCGCTGGAAGCAGTTATTTACATGCATTAAATACAGATGGTACCCTAAAATGGAAACTTTATATCTATTCATCCAATATGGTTTCACCATCAATTGGAGCTGACGGGACCATCTATATACCATGTTACGATAACAGTGGCTTCCTTGACCCTGCTTTATACGCAGTAAACCCTAACGGGACATTGAAATGGAACACAAGCCTTGTTGATGCAAGTTTCATATACGGTAACTTAGCCATAGCATCAGATGGAACAATCTACGTTCCAGGCCATAGCTTCTTGTATGCAGTAAATCCAGATGGAACCATAAAGTGGTCATACGCTTTTGGAAACCACCAGTATTCCTCTCCATCCCTTGGAACAGACGGAACCATTTACATACTGGCTTATGGCGGTACTCTTTCTGGTGACCCTGCGTTATATGCAATAAATCCAGACGGAACACTCAAATGGAGATATACTACAAAAAGGGCATCATATGGTGCTGTAGCCCTAGGATCCGATGGAACCATATATCTTTTAGATTCAGGTACCCTTATTGCGCTAACTCCCGATGGAACACAAAAATGGAATTACACCGCGGGAACAAGTTCTTCTTCATCCCCTGTGATTGATGCAAATGGAACCATATATTTCACAGCAGGTAGCAGTATTTTTGCATTAAACTCAAATGGAACGCTTAAATGGAATTATACTGATCGTTCAGCAATCAGTAATCCTGTAATTGATTCTGATGGCACATTATACGTTGGAATCAATAATGTATTGTACGCATTCCGTGATGCTGCTGCTACGTTCAACTACACAATCGGATCTAATCCTTTGTATGTGGAGTTTAACGACACTTCAAATAACGCCACAAGCTGGAAATGGAATTTCGGTGACGGGACAACTTCCACCAAGCAGAACCCAACACACACCTACAGCAAATCAAGCCAGTACAAGGTTACTTTGGTTGCGGCATTAGCTAACGGTGAAACTCTTACAGCAGCGCAGGTACTTACAATCAGCGATATTACACCACCAACCGTGACTATAAGTCCAAATGGAGGAAATTTCAACACAACACAGACAGTAACATTAAATGCAACTGACGACAGCGAAAACATGACTGTTTACTACACTACAGACGGCAGTGACCCACAAACCAGCAGCAAAAGGCATGTTTACACCGGTTCAATCATTCTAAACAGTACAACAACACTTAAATATGCTGCAGTAGACTCTTCAGAAAACTGGAGCCCAGTCTACGAGGAAACATACACCATATCTGGGGCAGCAGTCAACACCAACATCAATGTAACTTCAGGCATGACCAACACGGAAATTCAATCCATCATTGACAACGCAGCATCTGGAAGCACCATAGAATTCCTCGGATCACTCTATGAAAACCTGCAGCTCACCATCAACAAACAGCTGAACATAATAAGCAACGTGGGAACAAAAATAACCACATCCAACACATTACCAGTATTCACAATCAACGGAACACAAGCAGCAGGAACCACAATAAAAGGATTTACCATTATTAACACAGGCACAGGCCCCGGAATACTCATAAACAACACCAGCAACGTGACTATTTCCAACAGCCAGATAAGTTCAACCAGCGGAACAGCAGTCCAGATAAACGGAAGTTCCAACACCACCATAAGAAGCAGCACTGTAAGCGACTCCACCACAGGAATCGAAATTTCAAACAGTAGCGGCACTCAAATAAACCAGAGCAACATCAACAACAACGGAAACGGAATAATCATAGAAAACAGTACAAACACCAGCTTCAATAACAACCAGATTACAGGGAACACCAAAAACGGAATATACGTTAAAAACTCAAACAAAACCACCATAAGCGGCAATACCATCAAGAAAAACGGGACCACGACAACCAGTGGAAGTGGAGTATACATTGAAAACTCAACAAACACCACCATCACCAGCAACCAGATCAACGAAAACTTCTATGGAATAAGTGCCCTCAACCTAACCAACGCCACCATCAAAAACAACACATTCATCAACAACGACAGAGACGGAATACTGCTGAACGGAACCACAAAAGACGTTACCATAGCAAGTAACACCATGCAAGAAAACGATAACGGGATCCATGTCAACTGCGAAAGCGAAAACCTGAACATAACTGGAAACTTAATCACAGGAAATATTAAAAAAGTAACCAAGCAGCAGATGTACCATGGAAACGGGATCTTACTTGGAAACAATTATATCCCATCATCAACATTCCGCATAGAACACAATGTAATGCTTAACAATGCCAACATGGACTTTAGATCATGTATGGCTGCAGGGGACTACATACCCGGGTCAAACTTGTTTGGATCAGGATGTAAACAGGTGACTTATGATCCTCAAATAACAATGGAAATGGTCAGGACTGGAAAAAATCAATTTTCAGTGGTGTTCCGTGATGGTAACACTGGTGGAATAGTAACAGATTTACCTTCCTTTGCTGTAACATTCAAGAACGGCCCTTATTCAGTGACTGTTATGACAGTTAATGGAGTAGCAACTGCAGTCTTTACAAATCTAGCTAATGGTGACGTAGTTGGTACTGCTTATGGATTAACTGTATCCACTGCATATAGTTCCATTATAAATTATCTGTTCGGAAATCCAGATGATCCTAACTCTGGAGGAAATGATGATCCTAATAGCGGAGGCAATTCGACTAACAACAATAACGGCAATGGTAACGGTTCGGGCAATACAGGTAATGGTCCAGGCAGTGGTTCTGGAAATAACCAGGGAGCTGCAAGTAATTCAGGAACTTCAGGCAGCAGTTCGAGTAGCGGCGCTTCTTCTGCAAGCGTAGGACTTGCAACAGCTGCAGCAGATGCAGGAAGCTCCGGAGATTCAGGTCAAGCTGGATCTAACGGTCAGCAATCCGGGCAGACAAAAACAGCGCAGGAATTATTTGTTGATGACACCACCAAAAATACCCAGTTCTGGGGCATACTTGGAGTCATAGTCCTCATTGTGCTGATATTTGGAGGCTACTACAGAAAAGATCTCATGAGCATGATTAGAAGATCGAAAAAATAAAACCTTTTCTTTTCTTTTTTTCTTTTTTTGAATTTAATAGGCTTAATCTGGTATAAAATTCAATTTAAAAACTTATTACAAACACACCAGTTTCTCACGTGTATGATGTTAATATTTTTCCATAATTAATGATTCTGTTCCCATCGATATGTTTATATATCCCTATCGAGCTAAGATTGATCAATAAATTCTAATCAAGTATAAAACGATGAAAATCTTTCAAAATAAAAAAATCAATTAATTATTATATTACGAGATGTTAACAATGGCAGAACTAGTATGGGAATGTTTAATCATATCATTAATCCTATTATTTGGTGTTAATATTGGCCTTGCAATGGGCCTTACAGAGATCCGCAAAAAGGAGGCCCTTGCATTTTCAATATCATATGGTTTAGTCACGCTGATCATAAGCATACTGGCCAATTTTTTAAACAGCGCATTATACAGCACTATTAATTACTGCATCTTTGCAGTACTTGGAATTATAGGAGTTATAACCCTTTTAAGTGGGATTTACACCATTAAAAAATGGAAAGAAACAAAAAAAGAACTTTACTCTCTTAAATCAGCGGCCATGTTGTCCTCATCTGCATGTTACTTTGCAGGATTTATGTCCGCTGCAGTACTTTTAAGTAAAGAAATAACAACTTCTTTCCTGGAGTTCAACTTATTTATGAGTATTGCATTAATTTTAGCAATAATGGGATTCCATTTATTTTCCAAAATTTTAAGGCATGCAGAAATGCCCTATCCTGTTTTACTTGGAAATTTCATGATTTTAAATGGATTTTATTTTTTAATAAGCGCGGCACTTATTCCAAATATTGCGGAATTATCTTCGGTTCAAACAAGCGCATTATCTATAAATTCAGATATTTCATCACTGATTTTCCTTATAATGGGATTGGTAGGGATTTTCTTAATAGGAGCTTACCTAAAAGGAGAGGGAATTACAAGCACGGAAGATATCCTGCAAAGAATAAAGTTAACAGCGTTTGACAAAACCAAAAAAACTAAACAATCAAAATAATGTCTTAAATACACAAAAACAGTTGAATAGATCAGGTGATTTTATGCAAATTATTGGAAGCGAAATTTTAAGTAATTTATTATATTTAATAGCTCAAAGCTTGCTTATACCCGTTATATTAGTTCTTCTAGCCTTTATAGTATATGCAGTTTTAAGTTTAGGGAGTTTTTTAACCGAAAAATTTTCAAAATCAAAATTCGATGTGGACAAAACAGAAGCGTTGATAAGAGCCATCTCAAAATCAGCCAATCCTGAAGAAATGGCGAAGCACGTTCAGGACAGCGAGCTCCCTGTTGACCAGAAAAAAGTGCTGGTAAAAATTATCTCCAACCACGACATTGGTTCAAAATCAAGAAGGGCACTTGCTACAAAACTAATTGAGGAAGAAGAGCTCAAATTTTCAAATATAACTCAAAGAACAGATATATTAATAAGATTAGGTCCAACTATGGGCCTTATGGGAACTTTAATCCCTTTAGGCCCAGGATTATCTGCACTTGGAACTGGGGATATAAATTCATTAGCACAATCTTTAATATTAGCATTTAATACCACAATAGCAGGTTTAGCAGCTGGTTCAGTAGGTTTTATCATATCAAGATACAGGAAAAAATGGTATGCTGATGATTTATCCATTTTAGACGCAATAGTTGATTCAACGCTGGAGGTTCTGGACAAATGCCAAGAAAAAGGAAGTTTTTAGAATACGAAGATGATGATGATCCCTCCTCAGGAATGGGCAGCCTGACAGACTGCATGTTGGTTCTGGCACTTGGATTTATGATATTTGCCATTATGGCGTTACAGAGCAATCCTACATTATTTTCAGAGTCATCATCAGGGTCTAGCCCGAATTCAGTTTCAGTTAGCACGGGCCAAACCATCAATGATACTCCAGGTAATCAATCAGGGTCAGGCAATAATTACCAGCAGATGGGAACGGTTTATAAAGACCCTAAAACGGGTAAGCTTATCATGGTCAGCCAGTAGTTTATTGGATGCATAAAAATCAGACTAATCAATGCATCCTTCATTTAAGGAATATAAACGATATAATGCATTAAATCTAGAAAATTAATGAGGAATACTGGAAAATCATTATAACTGCCAAATTTAATGAAAAATGATACTTTACAATAAATTATGAGAGTGATGAAATGAAGAATTATTTTATTTTAATTGCAGCACTATTCTTAATAACCGCATCAGTGGGAGGGCACTATCTAACAGAGAATGGATATCTCTCAATGGGAGGTAACACCACCATAACAGATATGGCTAACAGAACATTGACTGTTCCGTCTCCTGTAAACCATGTACTGGCAACTTCTCCAACCACGACAATCATGATATATATGCTAGCTCCTGAGAAGCTACTAGCTTTTAATTACCAGACAACAGCTGAAGAACAAGCTTACATGCCGGATCAATATAAAAACTTACCATCAGCGGGAGGATGGTACGGATCACAAACTGCTGATTACGAACAATACATATCAATGAACCCTGATGTGATATTTGACAGCGTTTCAACATCTGATTCTGGATCGGAAGATGCGGCTACGGTGGCCACCCTCAACGCAAGACAGAAACAACTGGGTTCAATACCCGATGTTGGTGTGGCTGATACCAGTAATGTTACCACATTTAGCTCTTCCATCGAGTTCCTCGGAAAAGTACTGGGAAAAGAAGGTGAAGCCCAAAAATTAAATGATTTCAATGCCAAAGTCCAAAAAGAAGTTAAAAATGGAGTATCTAGCATATCTGACAGTGAAAAAGTAACTGTTTATTATGCTAAGGGTTCTACAGGACTTCAAACTGCCCCTGCAGGCTCTGCACACACACAGTTAATTGAGCTTTGCGGTGGAAAAAATGTGGTTAGTGCTCAGTCAGGTGGAGAAGGAATTGTCAGTGTATCCATAGAACAGGTTTTAAAATGGAATCCGGATGTTATTATAACTTCAGACTCAACATTCTATTCAAATGTTTACAAGAATTCCAGCTGGAATGAAATAACTGCCGTCAAAAATAAAAGAGTGTATCTTGCGCCACAGGGACCTTTCAAATGGTTTGGCCAGCCAGACGGTGCAAATATGATTATTGGAATTCCATGGACAGCTAAAATACTTTATCCTGACAAATTCAAGAATTTAGATTTAACAGGTGAAGTTAAAGAATTCTATTCTGAATTCTACCATTATGATCTAAGCGATGATGATGTTACTAAACTCCTGAAAGGGTCTGGAATGAATTCCAGCATGATAAGTTAAGACTAGCACTTATCTTAAGTGAAAATACAATAAGAAATACAAATTACTGGATTTCAGGGAGTAATCTCTAGTGAAATCAAGGAGTATACTGCAATAATCAGGACTTAAATAATGATTACAGTGACTCCCACTATTTCATTAAAAGAAAGTAATATAAGTTAAATATCATGGTGAAAATATGAATAAATTCTTTATTGGTCTTGGAGTTATTCTGGTGGCCACTGCAGTAGTTTTAGCTGTATTCGGACAGTCCATTGTAACTAGTGATCAATCCAACGTTAGTGTAAAATGGCATGATGATTTGAATTCAGCGCTTCAAGAAGCTAAAAATACCAATAAATCAATCTTCATAGATTTTTACGGTGAGGGATGTTCTTACTGTAAGCAGCTTAGTGAAAACACACTTTCTGATTCAAGTGTCGAGAAAAAACTCAGCCAGGATTATGTAGCAGTTAAGATTGATACAAATCAGAACCCCAATTTATCATCACAATACAAAATCTACGGACTTCCTACACTGGTCATTCTAAATTCAAATGGCCAGGAAATAAAAAGGCAGGAAGGATACGTATCAGCCGATCAATTGTTAAATTGGCTTTAATGGAGCATAAAATGAATATAAGCTTTTTAATTTCTTTTTTTACAGGTGCAGCATCAGTAATTTCGCCCTGTGTATTACCCCTTATACCAATAATTGTGGGGCATTCCATTCTAAAGAAGAAATTTTCACAAACAACAGCATTCATCCTCGGATTTTTTTTAGTTTTTACAATTATAACCATACTAACTGTCTTATTTACAGCCGCAATAAATTATTATCTTCTATATTTTAGAATAACTGCAGCATTACTTCTAATTGGAGTTGGAATATTTTTTATAATTGACAAAAACATTTTTAAACATTCTTACACTCCTAAAAGTAATAATAAAAACACAGGATCATTTATGTTAGGCTTTCTGACCTGTCTTGCTTGGTCCCCCTGTTACGGCCCATACATAGTAGCTATAGCAACTTACAGCGCATCTACTGGAAATTTAATTTATACTACAGTTAATATGGCATTATTTGCCGCGGGATATTCTTTAACCTTACTACTTATAGGAATTTTTGCTTCAAAATTGAATTTTGAAAGATTAATCACATACTCCAAATGGATAAGAATAGGATCTGGAGCCATAATCTTTATTGCAGGACTTTACCTTCTGTTAAATTTATTATAGCAGGGAGTTTCATAGTCGACACCATAGATTGATTTTCAAGTTTCAATTCTTCTTTTTTCTAAATTTCATAATACGCCCAGTACAATCCATAGTTAGTTTAATAGGAGGATATTATGAAAGTGAGTGAAAGAAATCTTGTAAAAAAATAGGATAATATCTGCAGGATCAGGAAAAGTAATATCAAACGTAAATTACAGATTACATTCAATTCCAATAATTACAACAGCGCCCTAACTGGTGGTGCTGAAGACGATCTGCAAATTAATTAAGAAGTTATAATTGCCCATATAATAAAATATACATAGATTAAAGTTTAAAATAACAATTAAATGGATTTCAGCCGCATAATTCATATTTTTATTCATTTTTTATCCACTTAGACCTAACTAAATTTTTTATAGGTTCTCCTAACAAATATAACGCGTGTTAATTTGTTAAATTGGTAAACAAAGAAAAATAGACCAGATTGCTTATTTTTTAAAATAAAGGGCTCATTCGATATGTTTATATATTCTGTTCGCAAATATGAAAAAAGAGGTCTATCTTTTTGAAAAGATCCGTTTCTTTTAAACCAATATTACCTGTAATAAGGAGGTAAAAATATGAACAACAGGAATATAGCGATAATAGCTATTGTAATAATTGCTGTCGCCGCAATTGGAGTTTATGGATACAGTACATACTCAACTTCATCAGAAAGCGGTACTATAGTAATATATGCAGCAGACAGCCTGGGAAGTCAATTGAATGCTACTGCAAAGGAATTTAAAAACCAGCATCCAAATGTCAACGTAGAAATACACTATTCTGGAAGTCAAGCTGCAATCAGACAGATAACTGATCTAAATAAGAGTGCAGATATCATGGCATCAGCTGATTACGGTCTCATAGATCAGAGACTGATACCTAACTACACCAGCTGGAATGCTAAATATGCGCGTAACAACCTGGTAATTGCATACACCAACAAAAGTAAAAACAGCAGCCAGATTAACAGCACTAACTGGTACCAGATATTCAACCAGTCAGACGTAAAATTTGGTTTCAGCGATCCAAACTCTGACCCAGCAGGATACCGTGCAGTCATGATGATAAAACTTGCAGATTCCTACTACAACAACAGCGATATATTCAACAGCCTTGTTGCCTCAAATTCTGCAATTACATCTGCAGCAAACGGTACAGGATACGCAATAAGCGCTCCAGCAAACCTGAATCCCGGCTCCCACATCATGATAAGAGACGATGCAGCACAGTTAATGCCGTCCCTGGAATCCGGTGCTCTTGATTATGCTATTGTATATAAAAACATCGCAGAGCAGCAGAAAGGCTCAGGTGTAGAATACATGGAACTTCCAGGCTCATTAAGCCTTAACGACACCCAATATGAATCAGATTACAAAAAAATAAGTTTAGTAGAGTACAGCGACAGCAACGACGCCAATAAAACAAAAATAGTAAAATTGTCACCTATCGTCTACGGAATTACTGTATTGAACAACGCACCACAAAAACAGCTTGCAACAGAATTTGTCCAGCTGCTTTTAAGCCCAACTGGTACACAAATAATCCAAAACAGCTTCCAGGAACCTATAACTCCAGCAATAGCAACAAATGATTCAACCAACATTCCACAAGCTCTCCAGCAGTACATAACCGGCGGCAAATAATGGACATATTAGGAGAATTTATCTCCTACCTATTTTTTTTATTATATTAAGACGTTTTGCAGGATATAAATAGTAGTAAAAACTAAAAATTATAAAACGATACTTATTTTAAAGTTGATAGTATGAGAAAACTAGATTATACAACCATTTTCTTCGCATTCATGGGATCTTTCCTGGTCCTGTTCATTTTCATTCCCATACTCAATTTAATGGTGTCTTCTGATCCCAGTTCTATCATAAAGAACCTTCAAGACACAGAAGTAATCAAATCTATATTCGTAAGTGTGTACTCTGCACTTGCAGCTACGGTTATAGCATTACTGTTCGGAGTACCGCTTGCATATGTCCTGGCAAGACATGATTTCTTTGGAAAAGGGCTTGTAGAATCAATTATTGATATTCCAGTTGTAATACCCCATACTGTAAGTGGTATTGCTCTTTTACTTGTGTTTACATCAGGAGGCATACTTGGAGCGCCGTTTAGTAAATTTGGCATCATCTTTACGGATGCACTCCCCGGTGTTGTTATTGCAATGCTTTTTGTAAGTTCTTCTTTTGTTGTAAACTCTGCAAGGGAAGGGTTTGAAAGTATTGACCCACGTATGGAAAAGGTAGCCCGTACACTTGGTTCAGGGCCTCTAAGGACATTTTTTGTTATAACTCTTCCACTCGCTTTGCGAAGTATTGCCGTTGGGTCAATAATGTGCTGGGCCCGGGCAATAAGTGAATTTGGGGCCATTATAATTATAGCTTACTACCCTCTGGCAGCTTCAACCCTTATTTACCAGAGGTTCGTGAATTTTGGATTATCAGAGTCAACTCCAGTGGCTGTTATCCTTATATCACTGTGTTTAATACTGTTTATATTAGTTAGAATTCTTATAAAAGGATGGAGAACCTATGATAAGAATTGAAAACCTTTCAAATGATTGGAAAGAATTTAAAATAAATAACATTAACCTGCAGGTCAAAGACAACGAGTACTTCATCATTTTAGGCCCAAGCGGATCTGGTAAGACCATGCTTCTAGAATTAATTGCAGGAATGTGGCCCCTTGATTCAGGTAAAATTTACATGGACAACAGGGATATTACAACGCTTCCCCCAGAAAAAAGAGGAATCGGCTTTGTTTACCAAAATTACATGCTCTTTCCACACAAAACCGTGTTCGAAAATATTGCATTTGGGTTGAAGGTGAGAAAAGTCCGGGACGAAGAAATAAAAACCAGGGTCAAGGAGATGATGGACCTCCTTAAGATTTCCCACCTTGCAGACCGCCTGCCACGAACTTTAAGCGGAGGGGAACAGCAGAGGACAGCTTTAGCCCGTGCCCTCATCATTTATCCTAAAATTTTACTTATGGATGAGCCTTTAAGTGCACTGGACAGGAAAACTAGAGATGAATTAATGCAGGAATTAAAGGAGATACATAGAAAATTCGATGTGACCCTTGTTCATGTCACCCATAACTTTGATGAAGCACTTATGCTTGCTGATCGAATAGCAATCATGCGGAACGGTGAAATTTCCCAGGTTGGTACCTCAACTGAAATTTTCAGGCACCCTGCAGACAAATTTGTGGCCGACTTTGTAGGGGCAGAAAATATAATCGAAGGTACTGCTAAAAAAGATGGAGAACGGCTAACTATAATAAATACTGGAAATATATCGATATATTCTACTGAACAGAAACACGGGCATGTTCACATAACTGTAAGACCTGAAGATATTATATTATCTACACAAAAAGTTGAAACCAGTGCCAGAAATGTTTTTAAAGGGTCGATTAAAGAGATAGTAGATACTGGAGCGTTGATAAAGCTAACTATTGATGTAGGCGAACCGCTGGTTGTATTTTTAACCCGGCAGTCATTTTTAGATATGGAGTTAAATATAGGAAAATCAGTCTGGACCTATTTCAAAGCCACAGCAGTACACGTTTTTTAATTAATTATTCTTTTTTTATACTTATTTAGACTAATAATAGACAGAAGACCTGTTTTAAAACAAATATGTTTATCCAGTTCATTTTAGTTGTTATAATTTGAATAGCATTTTTCATCACCTGGACATAACAACCTCATATTCCTTTAAATTTGTTAGGGAAGCCTATATTTATATTTTTAGAGAAAATAGTCATAACGATACGTTTATATATACATTTCTATAAAGTTCACATTAAGTCTTATTAGTTTTTAGGACGTATTAATAGGAGGCGAATTATGGATACAAAAAACATCGCAATTATTGCAGTCATAGCAGTTGTAATTATAGTTGCAGGCATATATGCAAGCGGCGTCTTAACAGGCGGAAACAGTGCAAGCGGAAATATCACTGTTTTAGCTGGCGCAGGCACTATGAAAGCTATGAACGAATTAAAAACAAATTTTGAAAAAGAACATCCAGGTACAACAGTTAATATACAATACGGTAACAGCGGAGAGCTTTTTGCAACATTAAGCTCACAAAAAAGTGCAGACATGGTAGTTCCAGGAGACCTGACATTTATGGACAACGCTAAAAGTAAAGGTTACATCGATAACAGTACCGTTAAACCGATAGTATACCACATACCAGTCATAGCAGTCCAGAAAGGAAACCCTAAAAATATAACTTCTGTAAAAGACCTGGGTAAATCTGGAATTAAAGTTGCTTTAGGAGATACCAACGGTACCGCTGTCGGTAAACAGAGTATAAAAATACTCAATAAAACAGGCGACTTAGTTGCAGTTAAAAGTAACGTCGTTGTCTATGCACCTACTGTAAACCAGCTCTTAACTTACCTCACATCAGGTCAGGTTGATGCAGCTATAGTAACAGAAGATATAGCAAATACAAGTGCTTCTGAAGGTAAAATCGAAATAATACAGATTCCAGAGGACCAGAATGCCATTGCTACCATTGGTGTTGGCTTAACCACTTTCACTAAAAATAAGGACCTTGCTATGCAGTTTGAAGACTACATAACCTCCTCTAATGGCCTGGCAGTATGGGAGAAAAACGGATTTAAACCTGTAAATCAATAAATAGAGGACATCAAGCTTTATAAACCAGTGAAACGATACAGTGATTACATGAAAAGCAAGCTTGAAATAACCTTTATTTCCATTTCTTTTATTTTTACTGCACTTTTATTCATAATTATAGGCAGCCTTTTTTTTATGCCATCCTTACAAGGATTCATCCAGTCGCTTTTTTCAGAAGAAATGGCAACTGCATTTAAACTAACTTTATCTACATCAGTAATAGCAGCATTAAGCGTGATACTAATAGCTGTGCCCACTGCTTATTCACTGTCCAGATATAAGTTTCCACTTAAAAATATAGTGAAAAGTATTTTAGACCTTCCCATGGCATTTCCAGAAATTATTTTAGGTATAGCACTGCTGATGCTCTTTGGAAACAATTTATTTGGAAATTTCCTGCAGAACCTGGGCATAAATATCGTTTTCACCACAACAGGAATAATCATAGCCCAATTCTTTGTTGCATTTCCCTATGCGGTAAGAATAATTTACTCTACATTTAACTACATCAACCCCCGATATGAACTGGTTTCCAGAAGTTTAGGGTATGGAGAATTCGAAACCTTTAAAAATATAACCCTTCCCCTTGCTAAAAGTGGAATATTCGCCGCATTAGTTGTTACGATTGCCCGCTGCATAGGAACATTTGCCGCGGTCCTCCTGGTAGGCGGTGGAACATACCTAAAAACTGAAACATTACCAATTGCTATTTACTACAATTTATCACTTGGAAATATAGATATGGCCATAACAGCAAGCATAATACTTATATTGATATCATTTGCAGCCATATTCGTGCTGGAAAAATATGCAAACGAAAATACAGGATGATCCAATGTTTTTAGAAGTTCAAAATTTGAGTGTTGATCTCGGAGAATTTTACCTTGACAATGTGAATTTAAGTCTGGATAAGAACAGTTACATGGTGATCATCGGCCCAACTGGTTCAGGCAAATCTGTCCTCTTAGAAACAATTGCTGGATTTTACAGGGCAGAAAAAGGAAAAATATTCCTCGAAGAAAAAGAAATAACAGAGTTAAATCCTGAAAACCGTGGGATAAGTATAGTCTATCAGGATTATGTACTTTTTCCCCATATGAACATCTTTGAAAATATATCCTATGGATTAAAGAAAAAAACAAATGATAAAGAAATAATAAAATCTAAAGTTTTAAAGATGGCTAAACTCCTTAAAATTGATCATCTTTTACATAGGAATCCTGATACCTTAAGTGGTGGCGAAAAACAGAGAACTGCCATTGCAAGATCCCTTATTGTCGAACCAAGAGTACTGCTTATGGATGAGCCATTCAGTGCCGTTGATGTAAGTACCCATGCCTACCTTACGAAGCTAATTAAAAATGTAATAGCAGACTATGAAACTACATGTATCCATGTAACTCATAACTTTAATGATGTCTGGAACTTAGCTGATAAAGTGGCAGTTATGAAAGAAGGTAAAATTCTTCAACAGGATATACCCACAGAAGTATTTTCAAAACCTTCCCACAATTTTGTTGCAGACTTCGTAGGCATACACAATATTTTTGAAGGCAAAATCATCAAAAAAGAAGGTTCTCTAACTAAAATAAAGTTAGATTCGGATTTAATCATATACAGTTCAGATTCATCTGAAGATTCAGGTAAAATTCTAGTAGGTATAAGACCAGAAAATGTTATTTTTTCAAATGAAACCTTTGTTTCTTCTGTTCAAAATCAGATTAAGGGAGTTGTAAACGAAATTGTAAAAGTTGGCCCTATAGTCTGGATAGAAGTTAAAATAGGAGAAATTAACTTTAAAGGGATTTTAACCCCAAATTCATGTGAAAAATTAAAGATTAAAAAAGGGAAAAACATCTATTTAAGTTTTAAATCGGTTAATGTCAAAATAATTGATAAAAAGGAGTTCTATACTCCATAATTAATTTAATTATTAAAGTGCTAATTAATCGCCACATCTGTCAATAACAATTACAGTTATGTCTTCCTGGCCTTTAGGAGTATGTCTAATTTCAATTAAGTCGTCTTTTACTTCTTCCAGGTCTATTTCAATGGTTGAATTTAATGTGTCACCCTGTACTTGAACCATTACACTGCAGGTTTCCCTGTCTTTTAAACACTCAGTTTCAACGTTTATAACTTCTCCCGGAGTATAAACTCTGTTATAAGACAATTCTATGTTGTCATAGGTTTTTACATTATTTTTTATGTATTCAATAGCAGCGTCACAATCCATTGTTATCTCTTTTTCCATAAAAATCACCTCTTACTAAGGCCAATATTCATTGAAGTATGTGTGTACTATTATTTTAAAGTTTCTTCAATAACAATTATAACAAGTTCATCGTCGGTGTTGGTATGTCGAATTTCCAAAATATCATCTTTAATCTGTGTTAAATCAAGATGGACTGTATCATTTAATAATTCGCCCATTAATTGAAGTGTGAGGTTTAAGCTTTCATCTTCTTCATCTTCTTCTATATCCAGAACTTCTCCAGGTACATACACCATATTATACGAAATTTCCAGAATATCATACTGTTTAACTTCATTTTTGACGTAATCTACAACGTCATTGGCACTCAATATTATTTCAGTTTCCATGATTATCACTTGATCTTTCTGTAAAATAAAAGTTTCTAAAAGTTTTAATTTTAAAAAGTAGTCCTATATTTTCAAAAAAAAGAAAAACAACGACCAGCAAAAATTAAAAATTTTCACCGGTCCCTCGAAAATGAGTTTTCAGGGCCCTTGAAAACTCTTGAAATTATAAATTTCAAATTATTTTCGAGTAGTTGAACTAGAGTTTATCCCTGTTCTTTTCAGCATTTAGCCATAATCGGCCTTTTCCGTTTAAAGCAATGTCACCGATGTATTTTATGTATTTTCCAGGTAAAACTTCTCCTTCAATTTCAGGATTGTCGTATATACCTTCCTGGGTAAATCCTTCCAGTAAACGACCAAGTTCCCCGTTAACAACGATGTCACCGTTTTTCATCTGTCCACCAGGCCATCTGGTTACGTCACCATCAATCTGGATGTAACCTTTAGTCATGTGGATACCTGCAAGAATATCACAGTTTCCTTTAACGATTATTTTACCACCGGATAAACATTCACCGAGCTGTTTACCAGCGTTTCCGTTGAGGGTTATAGTTCCTCCACTCATTCCTCTCCAGTCACCGATGTATGATGCTCCACAGAATTCTCTGGTATTTCCGGTGATTGTGAGGGATCCTCCCCTCATTTCCCTACCGGCATAACTCTCTGCATTTCCGTTAACTGTGATGGAACCTCCTTCCATTTCAGCTCCGCAGTGTAAATCCGCGTCTCCGTTAACTATGATTTCACCTGCACTCATTTTGCTACCGATGTATTTTACTCTGCCGCAATCTCCGTTTATGACCATTTTTACATCGCCAGCACTTTCAGCATCTCCTTCCACTTCTATAGTGAAGTAGTCTGTGAGTGGGAATCTTGAGTTTCCAATTGGTACCATATACTTTTCAAAATCTGCTTTTTCCCAAGTGTATACTTCATCTGGAATTAATTCGTCGAATTCCAGTGCTATTGGGGAAGTCTTTATTTGATCTAAAGTTATTGTTTTCAAGCTTAACACCCCTTATTTACCTGCTTGATTAATTGTTGTTTCAATTGGGTTAGGTAAATATTTGTCATATACCTGATAGTTTTCAAATTTAATTGAATAATATCTGGTAAAGTCAGGCATTACCCTTTCCATTACTGATTTTTCTTCTGCTTCTAATCCTTTTACGTTGGTCCATAAAGTCTGGCTTGGTTTGATACTTACAACTTCACCGTCTTTGACTACTATTTGACCATCTTTAATTGTGTACATTGCAGCACCGAAAGCTTTTTCTATTGCTGCAGGGTCTTTAGATGGGTCTATGTCAAATGGGTTAATGTCATATACAGCTATGTCTGCGTTGTAACCAGGTGTGAATTCACCTCTGTCCTGATATCCGTAGATTTTAGCTGGTCCTGCTCTAGTAATGATTGCTATTTCATTGAAGTCGTATTCCCTGTCAATGGTTGCAAGTGCGGTTCTTCTGTGAGACCATGGGTGAACTTCTTTGTTGTCCATCATTTCATTTCTTCTTTCGCTGCTCATTAACCAGGAGATGATTCTTGGGTATCTTATGAATGGACCTGCGTTAGGGTGGTCAGTTGTTAAACAAACTTGCCATGGATCTTTGACTCCCATGAATAACTCTAATCCAACAGCCCACTGGAAAGCTGAAACTGGAGCTTTTGGTGAGTAAATACATGGTACAATACCAGATGCTGTTTCCAGTTCAATATCCTTGTTAGCCCATTTGAGACCATTCAGCTGGTGTAAATCAAATTCAAATGGAGCATCAGCTGTCATGGTTGTGGTTTCGTCAAGGGTTATCTGTCCAACGTCCATTGTTACATGTTTGTTTTTGTTTATGTAATCTGTAACATAATCTGCACCAGATTCAACATCTCTCCAGCTTGTACCAGCGTATGAATGGAACTGAGCGTGAGTTATGTGGACAGTCTGGTTTCTGACAGGTGAGTTTTTCTCAACATCTTTGACTATGTCTAAAGATCCTATAGTTGTTGGGTAGTTTCCTGGGTGTCCTAAGTTGTTAGGGTGTATGTGTATTGAATGTGGCAGTCCTAACTTTTCGTTAGCTTTTGCAAGCGCAGTTATTACTTCTCTGGAAGTTACGTCCCAGTATGGAGCCGGGTCGTCAATTCCATGTACATTCATACCCCATCCCCATGCTTCACTTCCACATGGGTTAACTATTTTTACACCGTAACATTTGGTGAGTTTTAACCATGAAGAGATGAATGCTGCAAGTTCATCTATTTTACCTTCTTTAGCAAACTGGAGTACAAACCAGTTGTTACCAAAGAGAGCAAGTGGAGTAATGTCGAGGTTAGGTATAGCCATTATTTCTTCGTGAGTGTGTTTAGCTTCTAGTGGAGGCACAGCTGCTTCTGTTACTGTTCCGTATCCCATTCTAGAGTATCTGTATCCGGTTGCAGGACAGCTTGGTATGGAAAATCCACTTTCTGATCTTGCTACACCTTTTCTACCGGTTACACCTTTTCTTGAATCTTCAGGTCTGTACAACCTACCTACAACAAGTTTTGGTCCTGCTACGTGAGCGTGAGGATCAATTCCTGCAGGCATTACAATTTTATCAGTTACATCAATTACTTTAGCATCAGAAGAGACGTTTTCAACGATTTTTCCATCCTTGAACATTATGTCTTTCTTTTCTCCTGCTATCTTGTTGGCAGGGTCGTAAACAATACCGTTTTTAAGTATGTATTCCATGAAATCACCTATTTAGCTAAAGCTCCTTCTTCGGATTGTGAAGTTCCTTGCTCAGCTTTGATTTTTTTAACTCTTTCTAATAATTCTTTTACGATCCATTCATCGTCTCTGCAAGTTTCAGGTTTGTCTATAGCTTTTTTCATGTAGATTGGAACACCGTCCATCCTATAACTGGTACCAGCAGCTTCCACACCTATGAATGATCCTGGAAGTACTACATCTGCTATTTCAGTTGATGGTCCCCAGTGGATATCTATCTGTATAACTGGAATTTCTGCAAGGTGTTTTACAGCTCCTCCAGGGTAGTGTGCTCCTGGATCTGCAGCTATTACCATGAATACATCACATTCTTTCCTTGTTAAGAGATCTATTGTGTTGGTTTCCCCGTTCATGTATCTCTGGTATCCTCTTGAGAAGTCGACACCGTATGGGAATCCAGTTTCATAAGCCATGAAAATATTGAACCCGTTAACGTTGAAGTGACCCCTCATAGGCATTAGTACCCATTTGGAGTATTTGTTTAAGTCAGCTATCATTTGAATAGCTATGTCAATGTTTCTCTGTTTGGATAATGTGTGGGTTAAACCTAAACCGAAGTAAAGTGTACCGAATTGAGCATTTTTCATTTTTTCGGTTAATTCATATATGTCTTCTTTAGGTATACCTGAAATTACATCTTTTTTGAGTTTTTTACCTTTTAAAACTGCCCTTATAGCATTATAGAACTCGTAATCACCGTTTTGTTCAAACCCAATCCATACATCAGACATTTTAGCTGTGTCACTGTATTTAGGGTCCATTGTAACAACAGTTCTGTCGTATCTTCCCCTTGGCCTGAAGTATCCTCGTGGGAAAGTACTGTATCTAGCCATGTGTCTTGGGTGAGAGTTCATAGCGTTACTTCCAGTGTAAACAACCATGTCTGCACGGTTTTTACCTTCTCCGAGGGTGAAAATAGGGTATCCTACATTCTGAACTGCCTGAATAGAAGGACCGTGGCAGATAGTTGCCTGGTTGTCTAAGACAGCTCCTACTAATTCACCAAGTTCGAGACCGTAGTGCATGGTTTCAATTGAAGTTTCACTCCAACCGTAGAATACAGGCCTTACAGCTCCAGCTATGAGTTCTGCAGCTTTATCTAAAGCAGCATCCCAGTCAACTTCTTCAAGTTCACCTTCTTCATTCCTTATCATTGGTACTAATAATCTCTGATCCATATCTTCCATAATCTTACTAGCACCTAGTCTGCAAGCATGTCTTACTGCAACAACATGCCCATCTTTAACTAAATAATCTAAATCGTCACAGTTACATCCGCAAAAAGCGCAAGTACAGTTTTCTACGATTTCATCGTAGTCTGTTATTGGTTCTTCGTAATTTGCCATTTATGTAACCTCCTTATAATTTCTTGTAGACCGGCATCTCTCCAAGTGAAGTAAGTTTGGCGATGCTTTCTTCATCCTTATTACCGACGTATTTTTTGTAGGTTGCCCTCATAAGGTCAGCCATTAATAAAACGTCTTCATCAGATTTTTCAACTGTACACATGATCCCCTTGTATGTAGGGTCACAGCAGCAGTAGGTCTCAGGGCTTGTTACTACATTTGCCCATGGTCCTTTTGGTATAAATATTGTGCCTTCATGAGGAGCATCCCTTGAGTGAGCAGCGAATACAATTACTTCTCCCCAGTCAGAAACTACTTTCACATGTTCCCAATTAGCGACACCTAATTTAGCCATGTCTTTAGGGTCCATGTATGCTACTCCTGCAACTTTTCTGTATTCATCTTTAAGGGTAGATCCTCTTTTTTTGCAAGCTCCTTGGTAAATGTCGGAACCTGTGTTAAGCATTACTTCTAATTTAGTTCGTTCTTTAGCAGTTGGTTCTTCAAATTTTACTACTTTTGGAACGGCTGGTTTTTCTACATAAGTCAAATTTAACACCTCATTCTAGCCAGATTGCATCTGTAGGACAGAATACTTGGCAGGTACCACATTTTGTACAGCTATCTTTACTGAATAATTTGATTACTCCATTTTCAACCATCATAATTACGTCTTCGGTCTTAGGACCGTGTCCACCTGAAACTTCAGGACTGATTGATGCATTTATTGGGCATGCGACTACACAAACACCGCATCCGAGACATTTGTCTTGGTTTACTTTAAGTTCCATTTGATCACCTGTATGATTTTAAGTTTTTAAAGATTCTAATCTTTGTTGCCATGATTTGGATTTAGTAGGTGTGTAATTAACTGCAGTTCTTTTTACGTTTATAGCTTTTGTAGGACATACATTTGCACATGCTCCACAGTATATACAGAACTGTTCTTTTTTATCGATTTTATCGCCGATTTCAGCTGGTTTGGATGGTTTGTGGAACTCTAATACATCACATGGGCATATATCTACACATGCTCCACATGCTTCACATTTTTCTTCGTCAAATTCCAGTTCACCTTCGAATGGCTTTTCAACAGCTACTGCTTCTTTTGGACAGACGTCTTCACACCATCCGCATCTTACACATGATTCTTCATCAATGATTGCTTTACCAGTGATTTCAGCTGCTTCTGGGCTGATTTCGTATTCACCGTATGAACATGCTCTACATGCTTCCATTATAGCGTTTTCAGGACATGCACGTTTACATACACCACAGTAAACACATTTTTCTTCATCTACTGATATTTCGAAGTCTTCAGGCCCTTTCTGTTCAATGGTTATAGCGTCTGCAGGGCACATTTCTTCACATACACCACAGTCTATACATTTTTCTTTGTTGATTTCAATTTCACCAGATACAAGTTTTGACCTGTCTGGGAGTACCCTTGCAACAGTTACTGCTTCCTGTGGGCATGCTCTTTCACATGCTTTACAGTAAACACATGCGTCATCACTTATTTCTGCAGAAGATATGAGACGTGGGTAAGTTTCTATTTCTTTTATTGGTTTACCGTCTATTGTGAGATCTAATGCATCTACAGGGCATGCAACATCACACATACCACAAAGTACACATTTATGTTCATCTATTGTTATTTTAGGCTCTTCAGCACCGGTCCTTACTATTGCACCAATGTCGCCGAGCTCTATTGCCTCTACTGGGCATATTTGTTCACAAATGCCGCAGCCAACACATGTTTCATTCTTGAATGACAGCTTTCTTTCTTCTTCAGCTGATCTTTCAATGTCGAAATTTTTGGCTTTGACTTCTTTTACATTTGCAGCCATTATTTTTCCTCCAAAACTATTTTAATTGAATTAGTAGGACATTTTTCTTCACACATAAGACATCCACAACATGACTCAGAGTCTATCTGTGCTTTGAGATTATCCAACGATATGGCATTCATCAAACATGTATCTACACAAAGCCCACAACCAATACATGAGTCCTTCACTTTTGCTCTGTATTTCTGGTTTAAACATGTCTTAACAATTGTTCTTGTTGTATCCATGTTTTCTAAAAGAGCACTTGTTAACTTCAGGAAGTCCTTTGGACAGAAACCTTTAATGAGTTCTGCTATCTCTATAGATCCCATAGATATATTTCTACCATTTAAATAATGAGAAAGTGTTGATCTGTCCATATCCAACATTTCTGATATCTCTCTCTGGCTGCGTCCCTCTCTAATGAGTTCTACTGCCGCTAAATATTTTAATCCTGAAGCAATGTGTTTTGGCATGATGGACACCTTGTGTATTAATTACACATCTTGTTTCTATAAATATATATATTTCGACTAGGTAAATATAGCAAGTTATATATACTGATGTGTACTTGACACACATCTTTACACTATAAAAATCATCCCCTATACGCATACTTTTTCAAAAAAACTGCATACAATTAAAGCCATTAAAATTCTTCAATTTTAAATTTCAAGCCAGATAAAGCTTTTTTCCATACCTGCATTTTGAACCCGTTTTATGGCCATCATGATTTTAAAATTTAACAAAAATAACAACCTATTTGCACCAGCTTTTTCAAGACATATTAAAGGTTAAAAAAATAATCAATAATGATATTTAGCTGGTGTCTATTATGTACTCATCAAACTTAATTCCTGTAGAAAATGCACTGAAACTAATTGAAAGTGTAAAAATAACACTTAAAAAAGAAGATATACCTCTTGAAGAAGCAAATACAAGAGTTTTAGCTGAAAACATTGAAGTATTAATTGATGTTCCCCCATTTGACAGATCTGCAATGGACGGGTATGCTGTAATAGCAGAAGATACAGTGATGGCATCCAAATCTAATCCAATATATCTTGAAGTTATAGATGAAATTGGTGCTGGAAGCGTATCTAATCACACCCTAAGTCAAGGACAAGCAATTAAAATAGCAACAGGGGCACCTATGCCTCCAGGTTCAAACGCAGTTGTAATGGAAGAAGATATTGAACACGTAGATAATAAGATTAAAATAACTAAAAACGTTGCTTTTAATAGAGATGTAGCGCTTAAAGGCGAAGATTTAAAAAAAGGAGAAATTATTTTAAAGGAAGGCCAAATTCTAGATCCTAATCACCTTTCTGTGATAGCCTCATCAGGTTACAGCAGGGTTAAAGTATTCAAAAAACCTGAAGTAGGAGTTATTATAACTGGAAATGAGCTTGTAGATCCAACCACAAATCTTGAACCTGGGAAAATAGTGAATTCAAATAGATTTGCTTTGAAAGGACTGGTTGAAGATTCTTTTGCAGTTCCCCACATTAAACACTGCATAGATGATTTGGATACCCTGGTAAATGAACTCCATGAATATGCCCAAAAATATGATGTAGTAATCACAACTGGAGGGACCGCAATCAGCAAGGGAGATGTTGTGGTAAGCGCAACTTCTAAACTTGGAGAAGTTCTGGTTCACGGCGTTGCCATCAAACCAGGGAAACCTGCTGGATTTGGTGTTGTAAATAATAAACCTGTTTTCATGCTTTCAGGTTATCCAGTAGCTGCCGCAGTCCAATTTGACATTTTTGCAAGAAATTATATCCTAAAAATGCAGAATATCTACAAAAAGTTCGATTTAATAGAATGCACTGCAGGTGATGATATAAGATCATCTAAAGGTAAGTGCAATATAATAAGAGCAAAGCTTGAAAAAGACTTGGTTTACCCAATAAAAACAAAAGCAGGCATAAATAAATCAGCAGTGCTTTCAAACTGTTATATATTCATTGATGAAGATACTAAAGATATAAAAAAAGGTGAAAAGTGCAATATACTTAAATACAGCTCTTTAAAAGTTTTTGAGTGAATTTAAGTTATATTTTTATTTTATTCCTGATTTTTTGTAATCTGATCAAGAAGTTCATGAGCTTCCCCAAAATTCTCATCCTTTACAAGCAGGCCCCTAAGTATTTCAACCGCTTCATCATATTTTTTGAGATAATAAAAGCCGTTAGCCTGCAGGTATGAAGCATATTTATAGAAATCGTCGTCGTCTTTAGAGTAGGTGTAAAGGAAATTTTCAAGTGCAGTTACAGATTCATCATATTTTTTTAACATAAACAGAGTGTATCCTTTGTTATACCAAACCATCCTATCAAGTGGATTTATACGAATAACCTGTTCAAAACAGGCCAGTGCTTGTTCATATTTCTTAAGTTCTAGAAGGGATATTCCTTTATTGTTCCATGCAGGAAAGAAATCTTCATCCAGATTAATTGCTTTATCAAAAAATTCGACTGCTCGTTGAACTTCACCCTGCCCTAAAAAGGACATCGCTTGTTTATGAAACACTTCAGCTTCTTTTTTACCCATTAAAATCAACCTCAAAAACTCTATTATTTTCCATTATGATTACTTATTTCAACATCATATAAAACTGAAAAATTAAAATTATGATAAACTTACTCTTTTTCAACCTTCACCGCACAAACCTTAAATTCTGGCGTATTGGATATAGGATCCATTGCAGGGCTTGTGAGAACATTTGTAGGCGTCTCACCGAAGTGGAACGTCATGAAGACTACTCCTTTTGGAGACATATCAGTTACTTCTACCCTTGTTTTAACTTCACCCCTCCTTGAGGTTACCTTAACTATATCCCCATTCTCAAGTCCAAGTTCTGCCGCGTCTTCAGGGTTTATTTCTACTGGATCATCACCGTACAATTCAACAAGACCATCAGCGGCTCCAGTCATCGTAGTAGTATGATAATGGTAGATACTACGCCCTGTTGTAAGGAGTAATGGATATTCTTCATCAGGCAGCTCAGCGGGAGGTCTGTAGTGTAAAGGTATGAACTTCCCTTTGCCGCTTTCAGTTGCAAATTTTTCTACATGCAGAATTGGAGTTCCCTGGTCTTTTTCATCAATACAAGGCCATTGTATGCCCCCTTCTTCAATGCGGCTGTATGTAATTCCACCAAATATTGGAGCAACTGAAGCAAGTTCATCTACAATGGATGAAGCATCTTTAAATTCAAATCCTTCTGTACCCATCTTTTTAGCAATTTCACAGGTTATTTCCCAATCAGCTCTAGATTCGCCTACTGGTTCTATTGCTTTTCGTACCCTCTGTATTCTTCGCTCTGCATTGGTAAATGTACCATCTTTTTCAGCATAAGATGCTGCAGGCAGTACCACATCAGCCATGCGTGCCGTTTCAGTCATGAAAATATCCTGAACTATTAAAAAGTCAAGATTCTCAAGGGATTTAATGATGCTTGAAGAGTCAGGCTCGCTTAAAACCGGATTTTCACCCATGATATAAAGTGCTTTAACTGTTCCAAGACTTGATGCACCTATAACAAAAGGCATTTTTAATCCTACAGATTTATCTAATTCACAGCCCCACATTTCTTCAAATTTCTTATAAACTTGGGGGTCATCCACTTTCTGGTATCCCGGATATGAATCAGGCAAACATCCCATATCACAGGATCCCTGAACATTATTTTGTCCCCTAATCGGGTTTACTCCAGTGGAAGGTTTTCCGATGTTTCCTGTAAGAAGCGCCAGGTTACTGAGCGCAAATACATTATCAGTTCCATGAGAATGCTCCGTTATACCTAACGAGTACAGAATAGATGCAGGTTTTGTTGACGCGTATAACCTTGCCGCTTCCCTTATCTCTTCTTTGTTAACTCCTGTAATTTCTTCAACTGAGTCAAGATCAAATTCTTCAAGTGATTTTTTAAATTCATCGAAGTTTTCTGTGCGTTCATCGACAAAGGAAGAATCATACAAGCCTTCATCAATTATCACCCTCATCATACCCATAAGGAGAGCAACGTCAGTTCCGGGATTATGTTTTAAGAACACATCCGCATATTTTGAAAGCTGTATTTCCCTTGGATCTGCAACAATGAGCTTTTTACCCTTTTTAGCTGCCTCAATCATTCTCATACCTATAACTGGATATGACGCCGTTGCATTGGTACCTATAATAAATAGACAATCAGCATCAGGTATTTCATCTATAGAATTACTCATTGCCCCGCTCCCCATACTTCGGGCAAGACCTGCAACTGATGGTGCATGGCATGAACGTGCGCAGTTATCCACATTATTTGTGCCCATTACAACACGTGTAAATTTCTGGAGAGCATAATTATCTTCATTTGTGCATCTTGCAGATGAAATCGCTGCAAAATTGTCTCCCTTATATTTTTCAAGGTTTTGAGCTATAAAATCAAGTGCTTCGTCCCAGCTTACTTCTTCAAATTTTCCATTCCTTTTTATTAGAGGCGAAGTTAATCTGTCAGGGTGATTAATGAATTTGTATCCAAATCGGCCCTTAACACAGAGGTTACCTTTATTTACTTTATTATCTGGATCAGCCCTTACACCTGTAATCTCATTTCCCCGGACTCCAAGATATATGCTACAACCAACACCACAGTATGGACATGTGCTTTTAACTTCCCTTGAAGGTTTTGGACTGTTTTTAGAAACCAGTGCACCCACAGGGCATCTTACAACGCATTCACCACAAGATACACAGGCCGATTCCATTATAGGCCTATCTGCAAATGTTGTAATTTTTGTATTGCACCCCCTAAATCCAAAATCAACTGCATTTACACCCAGCATCTCGCTGCATGTTCTAACACATATCCCGCACAGTATACATTTCTTAAGATCCCTGTCAAAAAATGGATTGGATTCGTCCCTCTCAAGATCTATAGTCGAACACCTTAAACTTCCCAGATCATCCCTTTGAATGCCAAGATAAGAAGCTATCTCCTGCAGTTTGCATTCATTATTTTTAGCGCATGTAAGGCAGTCCATCTCATGGTTTGCAATTAAAAGTTCTGCAACAAGCCTCCTTACTTTATTTACTGCTTCACTTTCACTCTTTATATTCATTCCTTCCTGTGCAATTGTTTCACATGATGTAACCAATCTTCCATCATCATTTTCAACTAAGCACAATCTACAGGCCCCATATGGTTTTAATTGAGGGCTGTAACATAAATTTGGAATATAAATACCGTTTTCAAGTGCCGCCTCAAGTATGGTGGTTCCTTCTTCCGTTTCTATATTAAATCCATCTATTGTAAATGTGATTTTATTTTTCTTCATGTTAATCATTGAAATCTGTAAATTATCAAAATTAGATTCTAAAATGAGTATCTATCCATTGTATACATACTCTTTTATCTCCAAAATATGGAAAATATCCGATATATGTAAGTTATTTAGAAATTATATATCATCATATTTATTTATATTGAAATTCCCAAAAATAAGGTACAGCATACATTAAACAAAATTAGTTTATGATAAATTATTATAATTAAATACGCTTTATTAATGATATATTACTCAATAAGACATTGAATTATTCTATAGGTGTAATTATGAAAGTTATAGCTGTTTCTGGAACAAAAAATACTGGAAAAACAACACTCGTTACAAGAATCGTTGCTGAACTTACAAGCAGGGGCTTCAGCGTTGGAACCATTAAACACACCCACCACACTTTTGATCTTGAAGGTAAAGATACATGGAAACACAGGGAAGCTGGGGCAGAAATTGTAGTGGGTTCAGGTGATGAAACCTTTTTAACTGTAAATGAAAACATGGACCTAGACCAGATTTTAAGTATGGTGAAATTCATTAAAGACCTTGATTTTGTAGTTTTAGAAAGTTTTAAACATTGTAACTATGCTAAAGTAGCTACATCCAATATTGAAGATGAATTCACAATAACCCAAGTCAATGCTCTTGAAATGAATGAAGAGGATGTCAAACCGATTGTAGATCTAATTGAAGAAAGAAGCTACGGCATTTTACAGAATTTAGATTGTAAAAAATGCGGTTTTGAAAACTGTACAGAGTTTGCAAAAGCTGCCGTAAAAGGAGAAGTAGAAAAAGGCACAGAATGTAAAACAGAATCTGATGAAATTCTACTCAGAGTAGATGACCATATTATCCCAATGAACTTCTTTGTACAGGATTTCGTTAAAAATGCAGTTATAGGCATGATAAAATCCCTTAAAACCGAAGAATTTGGAGTAGGAGAAGGCAAGAAAATTGAATTGATAATACGAGATAAAAATTAATTACTGATTTTTACTAATCTAAACGTAAAAAATTTTAAATTTAAACTTAAAAAATAGCGTAAAAAGGATTTAAATTATATCCTTATTTACCTTCATCCATCTCTATTTTTGGTATGCATTCCATAGCATCATACTTTCCAGAACACAGCTCGATGCATGTACCGCATTTTATACATTTTTCCTGGTCGATTACATGAGGCTGCTTCTTTTCACCACTAATTGCATCTACAGGACATGATTTAAAGCATAACCTGCAGCCGTTGCATTCTTCAGTTATTATACTGTAAGCTATGAATTCTTTACATGCAAGGGCAGGGCAAAGATGGTCATTGATATGTGCATTGTATTCATTTTCAAAGTATTTCAGTGTTGTAAGCACTGGATTCGGTGTGTTTTGACCTAAACCACACAGTGAACCCATTTTAATTCCTTCTGAAAGGTCTTTAAGCAGCTGTACATCTTCAAGTTTACCTTTTCCTTCAGTTATATCGGTCAATATATCCAGCATCTGTTTTGCACCTAATCTACATGGTACGCACTTACCGCAGGACTCTCTCTGGGAAAATTCAAGGAAATAACGGGAAACTTCAACCATGCACGTACTTTCGTCCATTATAACAAGCCCGCCAGAGCCCATTATAGCACCAGCCATAGTAAGAGAATCATAGTCTATTGGAGTGTCTATGAAGTTTTCAGGAAGGCAACCTCCAGAAGGGCCTCCAATTTGCACTGCTTTAAATTTTTTGCCGCCGGGAATACCTCCACCGATGTCGAAAATTACTTCTCTTAAGGTTGTTCCAAGAGGTACCTCAATTAAGCCAGGCCTTTCAATTTCACCCACTAGAGAAAATGTTTTGGTCCCTTTACTTGAGTCTGTTCCAAATTCTGCGAATTTATCAGGGTTTTTCTGCATTATAAGCGCTACACTTGCAAGGGTTTCCACGTTGTTTATAACGGTTGGTTTACCAAATAGGCCAGAAGTTGTTGGAAATGGGGGGCGTGTACGTGGAGTTCCTCTTTTTCCTTCAACTGAGGCTATTAAAGCAGTCTCTTCACCACATACAAATGCACCGGCACCTTCTTTTATTTCTATATCAAAATTAAATCCAGAGCCGCAGATATTCTCCCCTAAAAATCCATATTCTCGCATCTGTTTTATTGCATGCTTTAAATGATCGAGTGCAAGAGGATATTCAGCCCTGCAGTATATGTATGCCTTTTTCGCGCCGATGACGTATCCTGCTATGAGTATTCCTTCCAAAACTGAATGAGGATCACTTTCAAGAAGAGACCTGTTCATGAACGCCCCTGGATCTCCTTCATCAGCGTTGCATATTAAATACCTGGTTTCCCCGCCGGAATCACGGCAGAACTGCCATTTCATCCATGTAGGGAATCCTGCTCCACCTCTTCCTCTAAGTCCAGATTCTTTTATTTTTTCTATAACTTCCTCTGGTGCCATTTCAATGGCATCCATAAATCCACTGTACCCATCATTTGCAATGTAGTGGTTGATATTCTTTGGATCTATAATACCACAGTTACGTAAAATCCGCCTTACTTGCGGTTTTAACACTTCAGTATCAAAAAATAAAGGTATGCCCTCAATTTTTCCTTCTCCAATAGTTCCAAGGGCATATTCAGGCAAAGGATCGTCTTCTACAATGTAAGATCTGATGATTTCTTGTGCTGTCTTCTTTGTTACATTTCCATAGAAAATTCCCGGCTTTCCCTGCTTAAAAATCGTTATTATTGGTTCTGCGTAGCATAACCCAATACAGCCCACTTCAATGATCTCTGCATTTGCATTATTTTTCTCCAATTCATCTTGAATTACAGATTTTACAAGAGCTGCACCTGCAGATTTTCCGCATGTGGCAGAACCTATGAGTATTAATGGGTCTTCGCTTTTATAAAGCGATTTGTATTCCTTTTTTGCAGTTTTAACTATTTTATCGAAATTCATTGATTTCCCTTTTTAAAGTTTTGATCTAATTACTTCTTTTTCTTTACTTTTTTTCCTTTTAAAAAGTCTTTTAATATTTTTTAAAGATATATGAGACTCAACTTCATCATTGACCATGGCACATGGCGCTAAAGCGCAGCAGCCCAGACACCCCACAGATTCAAGAGAATAATCTAAATCAGTGGTCACTTCTCCTTCTTTGATACCCAGATGTCTTTCAATTCCAGCTAATATTTGAGGCGCGCCCTGTACGTGGCATGCAGTCCCGGTACAAACCATTATATGTTTTTTACCCACAGGAGTAAATCTAAACTGAGAATAAAATGTTGCAACTCCATATATTTCGCTTTCAGGCATCTTCAAAAAGTTTGAAAGCTCTATTATTATATCTTCAGGTAGGTATCCATAATTAGACTGGATATCCTGTAAAATAGGAATTAATTCTGATTTTTCGCCTTTGTAATTTGATAAAATTTCGCTTAATTTGTCTTCCATTCTTTTCCACCGGTTTACTAATTATATCTTAAATGTACTGGTTAAATTTGACTTATCAGTTGACTGATTGAATTTTTTAAAAAGAGTAATGATATAAAAATATACATTTTTTCTATTTATATTTATTTCACCACAATCATTTGAATTTTTTTGGACGATTTTTTAGGCGCTATAATGAAATTGCTAATCAGTAATAAATATATCCAATTAAAATCATATTATAAACAGGTAAATAAAAAGAAATGGGGATAATAACCATGGCAGATGAACTTCCAGATCATTATGTAAGTATAAGAGAAAGATATAAAGAATTTGGGAATGCATTAAGCAATTTAGGTAAAATAACAGATCAATCCGGCCCTATAGATCATAAACATTCACATTTAATTCAGCTTGCAGCATCAGCTGCCATAAGATCAGAAGGTGCCGTACACAGCCACGCAAGAAGAGCTCTTGAACTTGGAGCCTCTCCTGAGGAACTATATCATGCGTTAATTATTATCACAAGTACTATAGGATTCCCAAATGTAGCTGCAGCCATCTCATGGGTAGATGACGTTGTAATGGATAAAAAATAAATAAGTAACTCTTTTTTAAAGCATTAATTTATTAATTTTTTTATTTTTGCGTCAGTTTTAATAATCAGTGAACTAATTAAATATAGACAGACTTTTTGACTACGAGGTAATTCCATGGCAGAAATGTTTAAAAAAGTAAATGCTACACGTGTTGATAAAGGAATCTCTCAGGTAGAGGAAAAAATTGTTAATGACGAGCAAATCAAAATTATCATAAATGAGACAGTCACTAGAAGTTTTTCCATAAGCCCTAACTCTTTAAAAGAGTTTGCAGTAGGATACTTACTTGGAGAAGGATTAGCTGTATCTGTAGACAATATAACCAAAATAAAAGTTGAAGATTATACCATCAACGTAACTGTTGACCTCGCTGATTTTGATATCAGGAAAGAACTGATCGTGGGCTCTGACTGCTTTGGAGGGTGGAGAACAAAAATTGATTATATAAATGAAGTAGATTCAGATTATACCATCTCTAAAGAGGACATATTTGAAGGATTTAAAAAATTAAAAGAAGAAGCCCATGTATGGCAGGAAACCGGCGGTACCCACATAGCAGGTCTTGTAAATAAAGATACTGATGAATTTATAGGTATAGAAGATGTAAGCCGCCACGTTGCAGTGGATAAAGTTATAGGTGCAAGTGCACTTAAAAAAATAGATTTTTCAAGGAGTTTCCTCGTATACAGTGGGCGAATGCCTGCAGACATGTTAATAAAGGTTGCAAGGACTGGAATCCCAATTTTAACTTCTAATGCAGCCCCTACTTCTTCAGGTTATTCCGTTGCCCAAAAAGCAGGAATAACATTAGCAGGATTTGTCAGGGGAGAACGGTTTAACATATATACACATCCCTACAGGATTTTAATATAAAAATAGTATAACACCTATGTGTTATACGCAGAATATCCTACTGGATAAATATATATCGTATTTTCATTTTCTGGAAGGCCGAGAACTGTATGGACCTGGTCATCTTTAAATGAACCCAAGGCTACTGTTACCAGACCTCTGGCTTCAGCTTCCAGATAAATATTTTCTCCAGCATGCCCCGCTTCTAAATTCACAAATCGAGTACAAAGTGTTTCATCTTTATATTTAGCCACCATTTTACTGTAATCTCCAGTAATTACGATATCTACTGGGGCTTCTTTTACCCATGCCTGTCCGTTTGCAGCCTGAGACAAATCTGAACGAGCATCACTTTCTGATGTTTTCTCCAGAGTGTTGTTATAGGGATTATAATGATATATTCCTTCACTTAACCCTGTTACCCCATCTTTACCTACAATAATATACACTTCCAGTGGATAGACCTGTCCGCCGGAGGGTACCGATCTTAAGTTGTTAGCTTTATCAGTGATTCCCTGCGCAGCCCACATAAGCTGTGAAACATCTTGTAAAGTTATAGATTGGTTAGTATAGTGCCTCACAGAACGCCTATTTTGTATAGCTTGCTCCACAGACACGTTGCCATCAAGTATAGGGCTTGGAAGGTTTATTGTACTGATAACTGTCCTCTGGCTGTTACTGGTTGTTGCAGATTGAGGCCAGACTAAATAAGCAATTGTTACACCAAGTAAGATAATTAGGATAATTAGAATAATTTTTCCTTTTCTGGACATAACTAGTACTCTCCGTCCATTTTACATATATAGTTTAATATTACCTGAAATTAATCCGATTATAAAAAACAAAAAAAATCATTTAAAAAAGAAAATCATCAAAAACATATCGCAAACCAAAGATTTTTGGAGTTATCTGTTCAATTCCAAAAAAATCACTCAAACAGTATGCCTCGCCTTCAAATCTTCCCTGTCAACCGCTCAAAAATCAGTATGATTTTTGGCGCCCCGAAAAATCCCTCAAAATTCAAAGAATTTTGGGGCCGTGAAAATTGAAAATTTTCACAGGCTTTGATTTTTCGAGGGCTTTTTAGAAAAAAGCCGCCAAACACGTAGTGTTTGAGGCCACAAAAATCTACGATTTTTGTTGGGATTGATCAAAAACACACTGTAACTATCAACTCCTCTTAAAAATCACTCAAGAACAGTATGCCTCGCCTTCAAATCTTCTTCTGTTTTTCCCATTTTATGCATAAGCTCAGCTATGACACCTTCAAGGAATATAAAAGTTGATACTTCAAATAAAGTTCCAAGTGGAGACAGTGGTTGATGCCTTCCGTTTATCTGGCGTTTAATATAATCTTTTTCTGTGTCAATTTTAGTTCTGCCTTTAATTGGCATTATCAGATCAGAAAGACCCCCAAGAGTTGAATCTTCATAAGAAGTTACAGCAATTATTTTTGCCCCTCTTTTTTTACTTATTGTAGCAGTGCTTATAATAAAACTGGTCTCTCCTGACCCTGAAATTGCAAGTAAACAGTCATCAGCATATATAGCTGGAGTTATAGTTTCCCCGACCACATACACACTTATTCCAAGATGCATTAACCTCATAGCAAAGGCCCTTGCAACCAGTCCAGATCTTCCAAGACCTATTATAAAAACATTGTTTGCATTAATTAGCATGTCAAGCATTTCTTCAATGCGTTCACTGTCAATTTCTGATGATACACCCTTAATATTGTCCACTATTTCATCTATAGCCTCATTTAAAATCATTTTCTCACCGGTTGCAGAATCTATATTTCTATATTCTTTCTTAGTATATTTACCTATAAATATTGATTTGGTTATATCCTTTTAATAATAGAAAGACTGAAATTACATCCATACTTTGACAACTAAACAGTGGTTAAAATGAAATACCATCCAAAGGTAAGCCTTATAATAGAAAGACATACATTTAGTTATAAGCTTTTTGAAGCGCTTGAACATGTATCCAGAACATATTCCCAACGAAAAGCTGCTCAAGAATTAAACATATCCCATGCAGTTCTCAATCGCCGTATTAAAGAAGCTGAAGAAAAACTTGGTTTTAAACTTCTCGCTGCAACTGGTGCAGGTTCTGAGCTGACCAGGAACGCGAAAAAAATCCTTCAAAAGTATAAAAAATATACAAATAGGCTTAAAAATCATGAAAAAATCATTATTTGCGGAGGATATGCTTCTTCCAGACTTATGGAAACGTTATCATCAAAATATGGTTTAAATGCTGCAGTATACAGAACAAGTGATAAAAATGCAATTCATCTAGCTAGCCTCGATATGGTGGATATTCTAACACTTGACGACCCCGTGCACGCATTTATACAAAATTTAGACTTTGTACCAATTGCATATGACCACTTGGTTCTCGTATCCGGCGCAAGAACACACCATGACATCAGGGAGTTAAATGGGAGAAATTTTGTTGAAGTTCTTGATTCACCCCAAAGGCTGGCATGGAATACACTGGACGATAATAAAATTCAGTATAAATTAGCAGGGGAATTTAAATTACCCTATGATGCCCTGAGATTTGTCCAAAAAAATCCTGAATTTTACACATTTATAAACAGCAGCTTATGGGAAGGCTCAGATATTATAAAAAATGATACACGGCACATCATAAGTTGCGTTATATGTAATAAAGAAGATAAAAGAATAGATGACTTTTTAAATTTCATTTTAACTTTTAAGGGGCAGAGATTAGTTGAAAAGTGCGGATTTGAAAGTGTAAGATAATTAGTTTACAGGGTAATAAGAGTGGCTTTATATATACCCCTGAATGAATAAAGGAAAGTTAACTAGATGTTGGTAGAGTGGTTAGTATGGGTGTCTTAAAGAAAAAAATCAGTAAGTACAACAAATATGTCATTGAGATTGAGAGCGAAGAACTTGAAGCTAATAATCTTAAAAACATTGAAGATGTTATCATCGTCGGCAAAAAAGACTTTGAAAATGAGTTGAATAAATCTAAGGAATTATCGGCGAAATTAGAATCTAAAGGCTTAGAGATTAAATTAAAAGGCCTTAAACTCCAGGAAAAGGACATAGAAATTCAGAAAGCAAAATCAGAAATTGAAGAACTTAAAGAAACCTACAACTCTAAAATTACTACACTTGAAGACAATTATGCAACTAGATCAAATGAATTATCTCTTTTACTCGATAATAAAGAAATTGAACTTGAAGATCTTAAAAATAAATACAGTAAACTCAAAGAAGAATTAGAATATAAATCTAATTCTCTAAAAGATAAGCTAGAAGAAAAGGAAACTATACACAATCAGATGGAAGTTTATCGAATTGGAAATATAGGGCTTAAAAATGAAATTGAGAACAAAGCAAAAGAGATTAGTGAATTAAAAAATGATTATAGCCTGTTAAAAACTAATTATGATGAATTAAAAGGTAATTACAGTAATATTCTGGATATTAAATCTCAGCATGAGAAGGAAATAGAAAAACTTCGATCAAGTGCAGATAAACTCGGGATGATCCATGTAGAGCACAATAAATTAATCAATAATTACAGGCATCTTCAAGAAGTAGTAAACAAGAAAGATAAAACTATAAATGAATTAGAATCTAAAAAACGGAAGTTAGAACAGTATCTTTCAATGTCAATGGAAGCTATAACTACTTTAAAAAACCTTGGATTATTTAATAGATTGTTTAATAGAATTCCAGAAGGTATTGAAGAACTGCAGGAAGATATTAAAAAGTTACAACCTCCAAAAGAAATAGAAATAGAACCTGTAAGAGCTAAAAAAACTACAGATATCTTAGGAATAAAAGAAGATGATTTCGAAGACCTGTAAAAACTTTTTTACAACTAATATTTCTCAAGGAGTAATTCAACTTCTTTTTCTAAATTAAAATTTTTTAAATATTCTATTTCTGCTTTTTTAACTGCAATATAAGCTTTTGAAAGTTTCTTTCCCATTGCATTCAAGATTATTTCATCTTTTTCCAGCTCTTCAATTGCATTTTCCAGTCTGGAAGGTAGAATTTTTATTTTATAATCTTTTCCCTGTAATATATTTCCAGGATCTTCCTGAACTGGCTCTTCCAGTTCCATTTTCTGTGTTACTCCATGAATCCCTGCTGCAATAACTGCACCCAATGCCAGATAAGGATTAGAAGATGCATCTACTGTTTTTAACTCAAAATTTTTGATCTCTCCATTAAATTCCGGAATAACCCTAATAGCAGCCTCTCTATTACCAATTCCCCAACACTGGAAAGCTCCACTCCAGTAATGCGGTTTAATTCTATGATAAGAGTTGGTAATTGGAGTGGTTACGGCCATAAGCGCAGGCAAGTGATGTAAAACGCCTGCTATAAACTGACTTCCTACCTTAGAAATCCCATATTTATCTTCAAAATCAGATAAAATATTTTTGCCTTCCCTCCACAGGCTTAAATGCAAATGACATCCGCTTCCAGCTTTATCTACAAATATTTTAGGAAGGAATGATGCTGTTAAACCATATTTACCTGCAACTGCCCTTACAGTTTCTCTAAATATTATTTGATTATCGCATGCCTTAAGAGCCTCGTCGTACTTAACTGTAATTTCCTGTTGTCCAGGTCCAGATTCAGCATGGTACTGCTGGACTTCCATACCCTGTAAAATAAGTGATTTAACCATTTCATCAATGATTTCGCTATTTATATCCATGGAATAAGTCGATGCAAAGGAAGTGTCATCAGCAGGAAAAATTCCATCTTCAGTTTTCTTTAAAAGGTAAAATTCATTTTCAAATGCCCCTTTAACTGAAAATCCCATTCCTGCAGCTTTATCCCGCATCCTTTTTAAAAACCCTCGGGGACAGTAATCCCACGTCTCTCCATTTTTTTTCATATCCCCCATAAAACGCCCGTGACCTGGAGAATATGGAACAGGCGTAAAACTTGAAAGATCTGCTTTAAGCTGGACTTCACCTACTGGACTAAGCCCGCTTTCTTCAACAACAGCATCATATACTGCAGGCACTCCCTGTTGACCTTCAGAAATACCTACATAATACTTAGAATCCTCCGAAGAATTCTTATAAATCGATTTTGCCCTTATTATATTTGCATTATCACACCACAGTATCCGGATAAACTCAATATCGGAAGGTACAACAGATTTTTTATTAACCATACCACTTACCCCACAACAGCTTAATAATTAAATTAATCATTCCAGACATTATTTAAAAAGCTTAACTTAAATTTGTTTTAATCATTTAGAACTATATACTCTCCCCAAACCTAAATAACTTTCCAAACATTTTAATAGTTTTAAAACGAAACTTGTAAAAACCATGGGAAATTTTTCCAGAGTTATTTATAATAATTATTATATTATGAGGTGATTTTTCTGATTAAAAAAACAGATCTTCTAGCCATTGGGCACACAGCTTTAGATTCTATAGTTCTTGTTAAGGAATTTCCATCTCCAAATTCGTCAACACTGATAAAACAGATAAAAAACTTCGATGGAGGAGCAGCTGCAAATGTAGCAGTGGTGGCATCTACATTAGGACTTAAATCAGCGCTGGTATCTGCTGTTGGAGACGAATTTAAAGCTTCAAATTACCACAATAAGCTTAAAACTATGGGAGTAGACACTGAGGATATGATAGTGATTGAAAACGAAAAAACGCCCATGGCATGGGTTTTTACAGATTCTAACAATGATCAGATAAGTTATTTCTACTGGGGGGCTGCAGCTTACTTTAAAGAATCTGAACCTCCTGAAAGAGCTATTAAAAAGGCAACTGCAGTTCACCTGGCAACAGGCGACCCCTGCTTCAATCGAAGGTCAGGTGAAGTGGCCAACGAATTTCAAAAATTGATATCTTTTGATCCAGGACAAGATCTCCACATGTACTCTTCAGAAAAGCTTAAAAGTGTTATAAAAGTCTGTAACATTCTTTTTGGAAACCATTACGAAATTGACAGAATTTTAAAAACATTGAATATTGATATCAATGAACTGAGATCTATTGGGCCGGAAATTATAGTTAAAACATACGGTAAAGACGGAAGCATGATATACGCTGATAAAAAAATTAAAATAGATTCAATACTCAGAACCCCAGTAGACCCAACGGGAGCTGGAGATTCATATCGTGCTGCGTTCTTAAATGCTTATTTAAATGACAAAGATCTAGAATACTGTGGAAAATTCGCTTCTGCTGTTTCATCGTTCATTGTAGAGGCTGAAGGATGCCAGACCAATGTTCCAGATTATAATATGACCATTGAAAGAATGAAAGAAAAATGGGATGAATAATCAATTTACATCCCCCATTTATTTTATAAAATAACCAATACATTCCCAGTTAACACCTATCCTAATAAAACAGGATGAATAACCACTTATTTTACAAATAACGTATTAAACAGTGCTATGCCACTTTCCGGATAACAGCAACTAATGTTTTTAAGAGTATAGGACCGTCCATCCATACTTGACTAAGGATATACCTTGGACGCAGGTAGAACTTACGAAAAGCGTTGCTTTGAATTTTTCTAAGCTCTTCTAAAGAACATTCCATAGTATCTATAATAGGTGAAATAAGGGTATATTTAGACCAGTCCTTAACTTTAATCAGATTTTTCTCCTTCATCTGCTGGTAAAACCTGGTTCCAGGATATGGCGTTGCCAGGCTAAAAATAGCATAAGATGGCTTTAATTCCTGCACAAACTTTATAGTCCTTCCCATACTCTCTTTAGTATCGCCAGGCATTCCCAATACTACTGAAGCAATAGTACGGATTTTTTCTTTTCGGGATACTTCAAATGCGTGCTTGATCTTATCAACAGTAGTTTTTTTGTTTACTTGATCCAGGACTTGCTGATCTGCTGACTCCACACCCATAAATATAGTTATACATCCTGCTTCCCTCATTTCTTTTAATACTTCCTCGGATAAGGTATCGACTCTAGCTGTACAGCCCCATAAAACATCCATGTTCCGTTTTTTGATCTCGGCGCATATCTGTTTCACTCTTTTACTGTAAAGGGTGAATGTATCATCCATAAAAGCTATTGTTTCCACACCATACTCTTTTATTAGATATTCCATCTCATCTACTATTTTTTCAGGTGATCTTAAGCGCATTTTAGGGCCGTGAAGAGCAGCTGAAGCGCAAAATGAACACTGCATTGGACAGCCCCTGCTGGTGATCATTGTAGCCACATTGGTTTTCATATTCAAAAGCCTGTAATGATCCATTGGAAGGAGATGCAGTGCAGGGAATGGAAGGCTATCTAAATCCTTTATAAGTGGGCGAGGCGGCGTAACTACATTACCAAATGCTATTCCCTTAACTTCAGCTAGATCACCATCATTTTCAAGCGTTTTAGCCAGTTCAAGCATGGTGTACTCGCCTTCTCCTATTGTTACAATATCCACAAAATCCTTCTCTAAAAGTTCCTGATAATTAAATGTAGGATGATAACCTCCCATTACAACCACAGTATCTGGACAAACTTTTTTCACCAGCTGCGCTGTTTTCAAAGCCTGTTCTATAGTAGGAGTTAATGCTGTAATAGCCACTAACTCAGGAGAATTTTCCCCTATTTCCTCCTCCAGAGTTTCCCATGTCATATCCATAGCAGAAGCATCAATAACGCTTACATCAAAGTTATTTTCCTCCAAAACGGCAGCCATATAAGCTATTCCAAGAGGAGGAGCTACTACGCCTATAAATTTATACTTTGAGTTGGTCTGCGGGGGGTTTATGAATGTTATTTTCATTTATATGTCACCTCATTGCTTAATCCAAATAATCAAAACAATAGGAATGAATGATAAATGTCTTATATAAATTAACAATCTATCATCATGCTTTATAGATAAAATAGAGGCTTACAAACTAAAAACGATGAAATATGAATAAATAATGATATGATCAATTATAATTAAAAACAGATTTTTGTTAGTTCGTAACGTATATAAACGTTTTGTTAAGCTTAATTTTTAGAAAAAAATTATTAAAATTAGACTAAAATTTTATTGAAAATTATAGAATGTCCCATAATCTAATTAAAAAGTAGAATATTTAGCTATTCAATGTATAACTGAGTTTTCTAGTTCTTTAAAGAAAAATTATTTAAACTATGTTAAATTGATACCAGTGCCTGCATTTGTAAATATTAAAAAAAATAAAGCTACTCATTTTTCATTATTTCTTCATCACATTCAGGGCACAGGTATTCTTCTACCTTCCCTGATTTTTTAATCCGTTTATTTTCCAGTATTTCTCTTTTGAACCATTCTCCACATCTTCCACATTTTACGTTTTCAGTAACCATCAAATCACCAATTATATGTTAGTTTTTATCAGATTTCTACTTTTTTATCTTCTTGAATAATTCATTAATCATGCTTTAAAATTAAAATTTCCAATATACATCAGTTTTTATCACCATTAGATGCATATAAATGTCCAAATAACCATTATAACCATTTAAAATATCTAAAAATCAACCATTTGAACTATCAATTCAATATAATGTATTTAAAAAATGAAGCGCATAATAACTGCTTTTATCATATCTCTAATTAAAAAGTAATAATAATTACTTATTTACCCGGAATATCCCCAAATTATAATAATGGGTTTATTTTTATTAAAATTAAATATTTATTAGCACTTTATAATATATTTAGTTTAAATTTTTCGATTTAATTTGTTTCATAAATGATAAAATTATGAGTAACACAGAGAATACTATAAACTAAAAATAAATTATAAAATTAGCCCATTATTTAGTAATTTTTAGTAATTTAGCTTAAGTTTATTATTTAAAATACCAAATAATGGGTCCGAATTTTATTAAATAAGAGCTACGCTGGCTAGAGAATGATTAGGAGTTAATTATGAAAGATGAATTTTATGATGAACCCAATTTAGAAAAATTATGGGAAAAATGCACATTTGTTTTTGATACGAGCGTTTTAATGAATTTGTATACTTGCCCTGAAGAGATTTACAGTGAATTCATTAACATCCTCAAAAATGAAATCTCTAACCGCATATGGATACCCTACCAAATTAGTTCAGAGTTTCAAAGGAATAGTATTCATGGCGTGAAAAAAGCAGCCCAAAATTATGAAGACTTAAGAAATAGCATTACCATTTTAAAGAAGGATTCTAAAAATTTAGCTCAAAAAATTGCGGACTTAAACCATACTTTTTTGAGCAGTTCAAATATTGATATCCAGGTTAAAAAAAACTTCAATGGAATTGACGCTATTTTAGAAAATATATCTGAAAGCTTAAGAAAACCTGATCACGATGAAATTAGAAATAAATTAAATGATCTTTTTGAGGGAAAAACAGGAAATAATTATTCTGATCCAAAGTTGAAGGAAATTAATAACGAAGCTAAAATAAGGAAAATTAAAGGAATTCGTCCAGGGTTTGAAGAAAATGAGTACAGTAATTTAATATCCTGGTATCAAATGTTAGATTATGCAAAAGGAGAAAAAAAAGATATTATCTTTGTAACTGAAAATCCTGGTTGGTGGATAAACCCTGAAAAAGAACAAATGGAACCACATCCCTCCTTAATTAAAGAATTTTCATCAATAGAGCAGAAATTTTATATTTATAGATTCATGAGCTTTTTAAGTGATTCTAAGAAATATTTGAATTTAACAGATGTAATAGAAGAGCTTACTGATTTTTCCAATAAATTAAAAAGACGTAAAAGTACAAAACTGGAAAATCCTCCATCAGACATTGCCCTGCAGGAAATAATTGACAATACATTATTAGGTGAAAACGCGTTACAAAAACTAATCAACCAGAGCACCGCTTATAAAACTTTACAAAAGTTAATTGACCAGAAGGTCATAGATGAAAATGACTTACACCAGATGATTACAAGAACATTGCTGAGTGAAAGCACTTTACAAAAGATAATCAATCAAAATACAGCATATGGAACTTTACAAAAGTTAATTGACCAGAAGGTCATAGATGAAAGCGACCTTCAAAAGATGATCACAAAAACTATAATGAGTGAAAACGTCTTACAGAAGCTAATTGATCAAAACACTACTACTAAAAATGCCCTGGAAGAAGCACTGCGAAAAAGAACTAATAATTAATCATTTACTGAGATAGTACCGGTTTTTCATTTTTAAAATCAATCTTTACCACCATATCTCTTATTTTTTTATTTTTAAGTTCAGGAAGTGAAAGTTTCTATCCATAACAATTTTTAAAAGAGGAATTGTAAACATTAAACTGTAATTTTATATAATTAAAACAGCCAAAAACTTTGATATGCTCATTTTGAATATATATTCACGACTTGAAAAGTAATTTCTTTAATTTAGAATCGTCCAAACAGGAAATAAGTAATTGAATTACATAATATATTAAAATTATCATGAAAAATTAAAAGATAACCTATTTATCTTATGAATTTCCGATGTGAATATTCAACTTTAAATAAAAAAACTTATATTTCAGTTTTGAATATATATTCAGCCATGCCAAGACCTCGAGTATTTAGAAAAATATCAAAAGAACCCGAGATACGGTGCTTTAAGCCGGAAAAAGAAAATTTAGAGCTTCTTGAGCCTATTGAAATAACAATAGATGAATTTGAAGCTATAAGGCTTAGAGACTATCATGATATTCAGCAGAAAAAATCTGCAGAAATAATGGGAATTTCACAGCCTACTTTCCATAGAATCTTAACTTCTGCAAGGAAAAAGATATCTAAAGCCCTGATTGAAGGAAATACTATTATTATCATAGGGGGAGATTACATAACTGACAAAAAAGCATACAAATGTAATGTTTGTGGATTTGAGTGGAGTAACCCTAAAAAAGAATATGAAAAATGTCCTGAATGCGAATCAGAGGATATAGGTTTAGTTATAGGAGATGAAGAACTTCCACCAGAAACAGAATCTTCTTTACTTGAAAGAAGGTCTTATGGTGGTACAGGCATGGGTTTTGGACCTCCCAAACTTTGCAAATGCCCAAACTGCGGGTATACATCCCCAAAAAAACGTGCCATTCCCTGTAAAAATACATTATGTCCTGAATGTGGGACACCCCTTTGTGGAGAAAATTAATGATAACCGGTGATTTTATGCCATTTATAGAAATAAAAAATGTTTCAAAAAGATTCAATGACGTAAACGTCTTAAAAAACATTAACATGACTGTAAACGAAGGAACAGTTCTAGGTATTCTTGGAAGAAGCGGATCAGGAAAATCAGTTTTAATAAACATGCTTCGTGGAATGAAAGAATACAAGCCAGATGAGGGCCAGATAATTTACAATGTTGCGATTTGTCCAGACTGCTTGAGAGTTGAACCCCCATCAATGGAAAACAACACATGCAAATGCGGAGGAAAATTTGAAGCACAACGCGTGGACTTCTGGAACTGTGATAGAAAAATTTTTGCAAGCTTAAGGCGCAGAATATCCATAATGCTACAACGGTCATTTGCCCTCTATGAAGATGATACAGTAATAGACAATGTTATAAAATCCATTGAAGGCCGTGATGAAGAAGATAAGATGTATATGGCTATAGACCTTATTGAAATGACCCATATGACACACCGGATAACACATATTGCAAGGGATTTAAGTGGTGGGGAAAAACAGAGAGTAGTACTTGCAAGGCAGATGGGTAAAGAACCCATGGTCTTTCTTGCAGATGAACCCACAGGTACATTAGATCCGCAAACAGCAGAGCTGTTACATCAAACTTTACGTGAAGGTGTTAAAAATAAGGGTACCACCATGGTTATAACTTCTCACTGGCCAGAAGTTATGAGAACACTTTCTGATTATGTAATATGGCTTGAAAATGGTGAAATAATCCATGAAGGAGATCCTGAAACAGTTGTACAAACATTTTTAGACAGCGTTCCACTGCCTGAGAAAATAGAAACACCAGATACAGGAGAACCTATACTTGAACTGGAAAATATTAAAAAACATTATTATTCCATTGAAAGAGGAGTTGTAAAAGCTGTAGATGGAGTAAGTCTCAATGTTAACGAAGGTGAAATCTTTGGAATAGTTGGTTTAAGTGGTGCAGGTAAAACCACGCTCTCCAGAATAATTTACGGCCTAACAGAGCCCAGCTCCGGCAAAATAGAGATGAAACTCGGAGATGATTGGATCGACATGACCAAACCAGGTCCCTTATTCAGAGGTAGGGTAAAACCTTACATGGGAATACTTCATCAAGAATACAGTCTTTATCCACATAGAACTGTTTTAGGCAATCTCACAGAAGCAATAAGTTTAGACTTACCTGCAGAATTTGCAAAAATGAAAGCAATATACGTTCTCAAAGCTGTAGGATTTGATGAAAAATATGCTTCACAATTATTAGATAAAGCCCCTGATGAATTAAGTGGTGGTGAACGTCACAGAGTTGCCCTGGCTCAAGTTTTAATAAAAGAACCTCGCGTTATAATCCTTGACGAGCCAACAGGTACCATGGATCCAATAACCAGAGTACAGGTTACAGATTCTATAAGAAAAGCACGTGAAGAGCTTAATCAAACTTTCATTATAATATCGCATGATATGGACTTTGTACTGGACGTATGTGACAAAGCATCCCTTATGAGAGGAGGCAAAATCCTTAAAACAGGGCTCCCTGAAGAAATCGTGGAGGATTTGACAGCTAAAGAAAAGAATAAGATGTTAAAAAAAGAATAATTCTTATTTAATGGAATTGTAACTTCCAAAACAATTCCCCAGTTAGATGGAAATAATTGATAATATACAAAATTCTTAGCCGTTATATTCATTGGTTTATTTATATGCATTAGCTAACGATCCATTAAAAAAAAATGAGGGATATTATGGAAAAAATTAATGAATTTAAGGGAATAAATGGAAACCTTCTAGCATTTAAAGATGCAGTAGGTGACGCAGAGAAAATAACATTTGCAGGAACTCCCGGAGTATGTACTCCATTTGCAGAACTTTTTGCATATGTTGTGCGGGATAAAGAATCAGTTTTTGTTACATTAACTGACATAGAAAGTGCCAAAAAGATGGAAATTACTCCTCAGGGAATGCAATTATCTGAACCGGCTGATCCTCAAGCGGATGTTGTAGCACTTCTTGGAGGGCTGAGTATGCCCAAATCCAATGTTACAGTTGATGAAGTAAATGAGATGATTGACAACATATTGAAAAAAGATGGTAAAGTCATTGGACTTTGTTACATGGATATGTTTAAAGAAGCAGGGTGGCTGGATAAGATAAACTTTGACTGCATAATAAATGGCATATTGACTGGATACGTTCTAAAAAAATAATTAATTTAAATTTTAAGAGCCATTTCATATTTTTTTATCTTAATTTTTTAATAATCTATCCTAAAAAGGATTTAATCTAAAATTGGATAATCTTAAGCTCTGAGTCCAAACTTTAAAAAGTAAAAAGGCATATATCCTGTTTAATTAAATCCAGCAGCCTCATATTAATTCTAGTTCAAAATTGGGTAATACTAAATTGTAAAGCACAAACTTAATTAATATCGAAATTATAAACCACAATAATGTTCGATGTAGATAATTATTTTTACGCAGAACACAAAATATAACAATAGCTATAATTTTTATAGTAATGATTCTAATTTAGTTTAGATAATGATAAAATCATGGTGATTCTATGACACAAATGGATGAAGCAAAAAAAGGCATAATTACAGAGGAAATGAAGGCAGTAGCAGCTGCTGAGGGTGTTTCAGAGGAATTTATCAGGAAATCTGTTGCTCAGGGAACCATAGCCATTCCAAGTAACGTTAACAGAGAAGTTAAAGCTGTAGGTATTGGAGCAGGACTAAGAACTAAAGTAAATGCAACAATTGGAACTTCAACAGATATCTGTGACTTTGATATGGAAGAAGAAAAAGCCAGAGTAGCTATGGCTTATCAAGCTGACACTTTAATGGAACTTTCTGTAGGCGGAGATCTTGATGAAATCAGAAGAAGGATCCTCAAAATCTCAGATATTCCAGTAGGAAGCGTACCTGTTTATCAGGCAGCTATCGAAACAATAAGGGAAAAAGGTTCTGCAATTTACATGGATGAAGACATAATGTTTAAATCCATCGAAAAACAGGCAAAAGACGGTATTGACTTTATGGCTATTCACTGTAGTGTAAACCGTGAAACTCTTAAAAGATTAAAAAGACAGGGCCGTGAAGGTGGGCTTGTAAGTAGAGGAGGGGCATTTGTATCTGCATGGATGGTAGAAAACGACCTGGAAAACCCATTATACAAAAACTTTGACTATATTCTCGAAATAGCTAAAGAATATGATTTCTGTATGTCCATGGCAAACGCTATGAGAGCTGGAGCACTAGCAGACTCTACAGACCGTGCTGCAGTTCAGGAACTCATTGTACTTGGAGAATTAATTGACAGGGCAAGGGAAGCAGGAGTCCAAACTATCGTGGAAGGACCCGGACACATCCCAATAAACGAAATTCCAGCAAATGTCATACTCCAGAAAAAATTGTGCAGGCAAGCACCGTTCTATATGTTAGGACCAATTGTAACTGATATTGCTGCAGGATACGACCATATAGTATCTTCAATTGGTGCAGCAACATCTGCAGGTGCAGGAGCAGATTTCATCTGTTATGTAACACCAGCAGAACACCTTGCATTACCAGATGCAAAAGATGTTAAAGAAGGAGTAATTGCAACAAGAATTGGTGCATACGTTGGAGATATGCAAAAAGGTATACACAACGGTGAAAAAGACCTTGTAATGGCCAACGCACGTAAAAAACTTAACTGGGAGGCACAGTTCGACTCTGCAATGTGTCCTGCAGAAGCAAGGAGAATAAGGGACGAAAGGCCGCCAGCGGAAGAAGATACATGTACAATGTGCGGAAGCTACTGTGCAGTTAAGATTGTAAATGAATGGTTAGACGAAGCAGACACAGACGTGTTTGATTAAAATCTTAATCATTATTTTATTATTTTATTGCAAGATAAATTACAATAATTATAATTTTTTACAATCAGTTCTATATTTTAAACTTACTAACTCCTTCAAGCGAAGGTTTTATTCTTTTTATATGACTTATGATTATTTATAAAGGTGATTTGATTGAAACATTGGATTGAAAATGTTGCAGATAGTTTAAGCGAAAGAGATGTACCAGAGCATGTGATTGCAAGTGGAACATCCATATCCGGTTCAATACATATTGGAAATTCCTGCGACGTGTTTATCGCGAATGCGGTTACAAAAGCTCTAAAGAACCAGGGAGCTCCTGCAGAAGTTATATGGATTGCAGACGACTACGATCCACTCAGAAAAGTTCCATATCCCCTTCCACCAGAATATGAAAAATATTTAGGTATACCATATGCACATATTCCCTGCCCTGAAGGGTGCTGTGAAAATTTCGTAGAACACTTTAAAAAACCATTCATCGATACACTTGACGACTTTGGAATATCTTTAAAGGAATATTCCGGAGAAAAGATGTACAAAGAAGGAATATACAACGATTATATACGAATAGCATTAGAAAATGCCCCTAAAATAAGGGAAATATTCAATAAGTACAGGGAACATGCCCTTGCAGATGATTGGCTTCCATACAATCCAATTTGTGAAGAATGTGGACGGATAAATACTACCTTCGCCTACGGTTATGAAGATGATATCGTTCATTACAGATGTAACTGTGGCCACGAAGGATCTATGGATATTAAATCAGGAAAAGGGAAACTTACGTGGCGTGTTGAATGGGCTGCAAGATGGAAAATACTCGGCATTACATGCGAACCATTTGGAAAAGACCATGCAGCAAGTGGGGGATCATACGACGTAAGCAGCGTAATATCACAGGAAATATTCAATTATCCTGCACCTTACCCCGTACCTTACGAATGGATAACTCTTAAGGGAGATGCAATGTCCAAATCTAAAGGTGTTTTCTTTACACCAGGACAGTGGCTCGAAATAGGCAAACCAGAAACTCTTAATTATTTCTTATTCCGTAGTAAACCATTAAAACATAAAGATTTTAACCCAGAAATGCCATTTCTAGACTTTATTGACCAGTATGATCGTGTTGAAAGAATATATTATGGATTTGAAGAACCTGCATCCCAAAAAGAAGGGGAAAAATCTAAAAAGATTTATGAAATGTCACAAATTGAACTTAAGGACGAAATGCCATTCCAGCCATCCTACAGGTTCATGACAGTAGCATATCAAATTGCAGATGGAGACATAAAAAAGGTCTTTGAGATACTTAAAAAGAATTCACAGCTTCCAGAAAATATTGATAATGTGGACTTTGAGAACTTAGATGAAGAGGATCTTAAAAATCTCGAAATGAGGATGAATCATGTTACAAACTGGCTTAATACATATGCCCCTGAGTTTGTAAAGTTCAGTGTTATGAAGAAGATTCCTAAATTACCACTCGGTGAAGACCAAACAGAATTCCTGCTCAAACTCGCAGATCTTCTTGAGGAGAATGAATATACAGCAGAAGAATTGCATGATGAAATGTACAATCTTCTCACTGAATTAGATATGAAACCTCAAAAGGCATTCCAGGCCATTTATAAGATCATAATTGGTAAAAAACAAGGCCCAAGGGCAGCTTCATTTGTTCTATCCCTTGATACAGACTTTGTTGTCAAAAGATTTAGAATGGAAGCCTGATCCTAAGATTAGTTTCCTGTAAAACTAACCTCTTTTTCTCTTTTATTTTTAGAAGTAAAAATACTTCTTAAATCAAAATTTATTTTAAAGTTAGGACTATACTTCGAAAAAATACTTTAATATTAGTAATTACCCCTAAAGATAAATTTTTTTCCTTAAATTGATTACTTACTTTCCTGAAAATTTGTTTTAATTTGTTATCATACATTTATTAACTTATTTTCAAATATTTATTATCCCATTATTAGGAGATTATCCTATAGTTTCCTAATAAAAATTCTTTAATCTGCGATTAAATTAGTTTTAAATCTTTTTTAAATTTGTTTGTTTTGTAAAATAATGATAATTAGTAATTATTTTTCATTTTAAATCCATATTAACAGAAAAATTTTTATTACATCAGCAACATACCACCTTCTTGTAATACAAAAATACAATATTTGTATTACAAAATGTATGCGTACAACATTACGGAGGTGAAAAGTATGTTTCTTGGTGGCGCAGGATTAGGCTTAGGATTAGGATTATGGCACCCTTGGCTCTTTAACTCATTCCTCTTCCCAGGATTCTGGGGTTCAGGATTAGGATGGGGCCTTGGATGTGGCGGAGGATTAGGATGTGGATGGTAAAAAACATCCTACCCCTCTAAAAATATTAATCCTCGTAAAAATATATTAATTGGTAAACACTGAAATCACTGATCAATTATCTGTTTTGACTTAAACATGCTAACTATACAAATTCAATTTACCTATTTTTTTATTTTATTAAAATAGAAATTATTACGCGCTAATTTTATGAATAATTAATATATTTTAAAAATTTTTTAATATCATAACTTTTCTTTCATAATATGTCCTATTTTTCTAAAACTAACATGCATATGCCCTCTATTTTCAACATAGTTGTTAATTCTATTAAAAACACTCCAATTATCAAATAATATGCTTTCTTTCATTTTACTTTCTATTTTCTTCTTAAAATCAACACATCCTTACCAAATAACTTTCAGTTAATTGCCAATTTGCTAAATATAATATTTTCCCCACATCTCTGCCCCTTATTTTTTCAAAAATAGCCCATCATTGCTAAACAATTTTTAATTAAATTGCGATTTTAATACTAATAAAAAGATTTTTATTACATCAACAACATATCACCTTCTTGTAGTACCAAAATAAAAATTTGGTATTGAAAAATGTATGCGAATAACACTGTGGAGGTGAAATAGTATGTTTTTTAGCGGATGTCTTCTCTGGAACAACCCATGCTTCTGGAATTTACCACTCTTCTTCCATCAACCACTCTTCTTTGGTTTCCATCACTGGGGTATCAACGCTTTCGGTCTTCATGGTTTCGGCCACTTAGGAATCAACAGATTTGGGATGTGGTAATAATAACTGGTTCTAACTGACATAATATACACACTATTTAGAACACACTGAAACCCATGATTAAATATTTAATTTTAACCTAAAAAGTTAAATTAAATATGGGATTCAAAATTTATTCTTTTTTTATTTTTCAAACAAATATTAATGCTCTTTTTAAATTAATGCTCATGTTTATGACACGCACATGAATTATACTTCTTGTTAAATTGTAAGGTTTGAAAAAACAACGTTTTTTCAACCGTAAAAATAGAAAATTTTTACATGTTTTGCAGCCGTAAATCGAAGATTTACATGCAGCGAAACGAATGTTCGCATGTTCAATTTCCTAAGCCACAAAAAACCAGAAATTACAAACACTCTGTGTTTGTGCATTCAAAAACTAAAGGTTTTTGAAAGGTTTTTGTAGGCGTCAAAAATCGTAGATTTTTGACAGTTCCACAAAGCTGACAAATCTTCAATTTGCGGCATAAAAAATCAAAGATTTTTTTAAGATTTTACAACCTTTATGACATGAACGTGAATTAAATTACTGATTTTAGAAAGCTTGATCTTAATTAAAATTATAATCTTCAGCCTATATTTTCCCCTATTTATTCAATAGATAATTACTTGCTATTTTTCAGTTAATTATTAATTTTATCCTATATTAGCTTTTTTTTCACTTTTTCCCTTGTTTTTTTCTCAAAAATAACCCATCATTGCTAAACAATTTTCAGTTAATTACCACTTTTATCAGATATTATGCTTTTTTTTACATTTTCCCCTGTTTTTTTCTCAAAAACCATGGATAATTACTAAATAATTTTTAGCTAAATTGCACTATTCATACTAATAGAAAAATTTTTATTACATAATTAACATATGAGATGTTGTAGTACGAAAATAGTATTTACGTATTACAGTAGGTACGCAAAACAACAAGGAGGTGAAAAGTATGCTACTCATCTACATTAAAATCATAATAATCAAAATATTAGTACTCAAAGCTTGCTTATTACATGGTTTACTCGGCGGATTATGGTAATCACAGCCACATAAATACATTTTATACATTTAAGCCAAAATAGCTAAACCTAAAAGCTTTAACTAGAATTTAAAGATTAAAGTTTTTAGTAATACAAATATTGTATTACATTATATGTATAAAATAATAAGGAGGTGAAAAATATGTTACTCGTCTACATTAAAATCATAATAATCAAAATCTTAATCCTCAAAGCTTTCTTATTCCCACACTTCCTCTGCGGATGGTTCTAATCACAGATATATAAGCACAATTTACGCATCAAAACCAAAAACTGCTTTAATACCATTTAAATCTCAAAGTTTTAAGTGGTATCTATAGATTGAAATTTTTAGTAATACGCTATTGTATTACATGTATACTCAATAACACGGAGGTGAAAAGTATGTTACTCGTCTACATTAAAATCATAATAATCAAAATCTTAATCCTCAAAGCTTTCTTATTCCCACACTTCCTCTGCGGATGGTTCTAAGCTGCCCAATCTCTCTATTTACCAAATAACACGGAGGTGAACCGTATGTTATTAGTTGTAATTAAGATCATAATAATCAAAATCTTAATCCTCAAAGCCGCATTATTCCCACACTTCCTCTGCGGATGGTTCTAAGCTGCCCAATCTCTCAATATTACTAACTTAGCCCCTTAATTGTTCTAAACTCTCAAAACTCTTTTCTACGCATATTAGCCTTAAATGGTCTTAATCACTGGTATAAGCACAATTTATACACTAAAATCAAAAATTGCTTAAAATACTAATTAAACCTTAATGGTTTTAACTAATATCATGGGATTTAAATTTTCCCCATTTACTTTTTATTTTCAAATAGAAGTTCCATTACTGTTTTAAATTAATTGTTAATTTTACAAATAAAATTAAGTTTTAGAAAATATTATAAAATTTCTAGCCTTTTATACAACCTTAAAAAGGATTAATACTCAACGTTTTTAAGTTAATTTATAATTTAATACTAATAGAAACTTTTTTATTATATTATTAACATAACACCCCGTAACACAGGGCCAAAATCTGTGTTTAAATACACACGTGGAGGTGTAATATATGAAAAAAGAACTAGGCATTCTCCTGCTGATCTTTATAGCAACAGTAGGACTCTCAAGTGCAGCATCAGCACAACCTATTGCTCAAACTGCACAGGGACCAAGTACATACGGACATGGAGGCCATGGAACTTATTACTGGCATTGGACTATAATTAGAAGATTCGTTATATATTCCCCACTCAGCCTTACAAGGATTAGACATATATTTCCGCCACCTATTTACAGAGTTACAGCTACGTACATAGGCAATCACAGATGGGTTGCAACTGTATGGAGAAGAACTTACGGTCCATACTACAGAGGAACAATGCGCAGCCCAATAATGCGCAGATAGACTAAAATATCCAGTTGAAGGATTAAAGGGGTACCAATTTCGTACCCCTCATAATATATGGCCTATTTTTCAATTAAAATACTAATTTTAAAAAATAATTTTATTAAAAATACCATCTGCACTTTTTTTAAATGTATAAACAATGAAATGTGCTACTAGTTCAACTGAGTTTTTTATATTTCAGATAAACATATCTTAAAAATTATTGCCTAAAAGCAGAATTACTCTTTAATCAACAGATTTTCATATTTAAAAGTCAAAATCTATTAAATTACTATTTTTTCCCCTTAACTCAATCTCTATTTTTCAAAAAGTAACCAATTACTTATTATTTTTAAGCCAGTTGTTTATTTCACAAAATAGGTATTCATTATTTAAATAATATGATTTTTCTAATATTTTTTTCCTTTATTTTTTCAAAATCGGCAAATCATTGCTAAACATTTTTCATTCAAATTACATTATTAATACTAATAGAAACTTTTTTATTACATAGTTGATATAGTATCATCACAACACGACTTAAAAAATCCGTGTTAATTATATGCGTATGGAGGTGTAATATATGAAAAAAGAACTAGTCGTTCTTCTACTGATTTTTATAGCAACAGTAGGACTTTCAAGTGCCGCATCAGCACAACCAGTTACACAAACTGCACGAAGCCCATCCACATACGGCCATGGAGGCCATGGAACTTATTATTATGGCCATTGGGTTGTATTTAGAAGATTTGTTGTAGCTTCACCATTTGCAGTTAACAGTATTCGACACAGATACCATTCACCTATGTTTAGGGTTACAGCCAGATATATAGGACATCACAGATGGATTGCAACTGTTTGGAGAAGAGGTTATTTCCGCAGATAGCCTAAAATTAATATAACAAGGGGTATTAATTTTTCTATACCCCACTCTCCCTTTTTACAAATATTATTTTTAATTTGAATTAATTTACAATTAACTGGTTCTTATTTAAAAATTAAAATTTACAATAACATTTCATCACATTGACAATTTCCATTTTAGTATTATATATTCCATTAAACACACCAATTAATGTTTACAAAGCCCTACTAATTTTTTAAAATTATCTCTAAATTAAAATCCCCTAAAACTAGTTTATCTCATTTTTAAACTGATTTTTGAAAAAATATTTTTATCAAATGTAATACTTATAAATTTATATTTATTATTAAAGATAAATTAGATATTAACTGGTGAGTTTTATGGATAACGATATAGAAAAAAGATGGTGGGTATTTCCGAGGTTTAAAATAGAATTAATGGTTTCAGGATTAGATTTACCTGTTAATCTAGCATTTGTCCCCAATCCAACAGATGACACCAATGAACCTCTTTTGTATGTTACAGAACTTTATGGACAAATTAAAGCCATAACAAATGATTGGAAAGTTCATACATATGCAGAAAATCTGTTAAATTATGAAGCAAATCATGAATTTCCAGGAACAGGAGAATCAGGAGTTACTGGGATTTGTGTTGAACCCCAAACCGGCGATTTATTCATAACAATGCTCTATGAAGAGAATGGAGAACCCAAAAATAAATTAATAAGAACCAAAAGTAAAAATGGGCTGAAAATAGATTCTACAGAAACACTTCTGGATAATATACCTTCTATTAAAGCTGCACATCAAATTCAAGCTGTTACTGTTGGATTTGACGGTAAATTATATGTAAACCTTGGAGAAGGAATGGTTCACCCAGAAGTTGCTCAGGATGACAACGAGCTAAGGGGTAAAGTTCTCAGGATGAATTTAGATGGCAGTATTCCAGAAGATAACCCTGATCCGGATAGTTTAGTGTATGCTAAAGGTTTTCGAAATCCTTTCGGTGCTACATGGCGTAAAAGTGATAAATCTCTTTATATTTCCGACAATGGACCTGCCTATGATGACAGAATTGCAAAGGTAGAAGCAGGAAAAAATTACGGCTGGCCACAGAGCATGCGTAAAAACAGCTTATTCTGGTGGCATTTTACTCATGGACCTACGGCACTTGCATTTATGCAGAATGATGAATTTCCTTTTGACTTTGAAGATGAACTATTTGTAGCTCTTTTTGGTGGATCATATGTAAAAGGTGAATCCATAAAAGGTAAGAAAATTGTAAAAATGAAACTTAATGAGGATGCTACCGCAGTTAAATCCTACGATGAATTTGTAAGATACATAGGTGAAGGCGCGGCAAGCCCATGTGGATTAGCCTTCGGACCTGGAGGATTATACTTCACAGACTTACATGGTGAAGAAAACGGATTTGCAAGGGCTTCCAGCGGGAACATATACAGAGTCACTTCCATAATAAAAGGAGAAGGGGAAATAATAGTTCCATATACTAAAGAAAATGCAGCTAAATGCCTTTGCCCTGGATGTCCAACTCTTAATGAATGTATGAGGAATAGAAATCAACGTCTTTTCTGTGCTGGGGGGAAAACTGAATGTGAACTTGAGAGAAAAGGTTGTCTTTGCGGTGAATGTCCCATTGAAAGCCAGTATGGATTAACTGACTTTTACTACTGCGATGAAGGGGCTGCTAAAAAGTAGATTTCCAATTTATTTTATAAATTAATAGGTGATTAAATGGCAGAAGAAAAAATTGTTGATGATACCAAAGAAAATACTGAATTATGCCTTTGTCCAGGATGTCCAACTCATAATGAGTGTATGAAAGACAATACTGAACGAATATTCTGTTCAAGAGGGAAAACCAATTGTGATCTTGAAAAAAGAGGATGTCTTTGTGGTACATGTCCCGTTGAAAGAAACTATGGATTAAATGACTTTTACTACTGCACAGAAGGAGCTGCTAAAAAGTAAATATTGGATTATCCTGGTGATTGCTTGGACACTATAACTTCTGTAAAAGGAATATCCTCTTTTTCTAAACTGGAAAAATCCCAAGGCCATTCATTAAAAGAAAAGTATAATACGCCCCTATCTCAAATGAAGGAGATTATAAAAGAATCTAGCAAAGCTGACAATTTGCAAAATGTTCATTGTCATGATGTCCTTATTATAGGCGGGGGGTTAACAGGGCTTCGAGCATCTTTACAGGTCTCAAATGCAGGAATTAATGTGGCTGTGGTTACAAAGGTCCATCCACTTCGATCCCATTCTGTTGCAGCCCAAGGTGGAATGAACGCTTCTCTTGGTAATGTTCCTGGTGAAGGAGGTAGCATTGACAGCTGGGAAGCACATGCTTATGATACTGTGAAAGGATCAGACTATTTAGCAGATCAGGATGCAGTTGCACGCATGTGCCGTGAAGCTCCTGCAACAGTAATCGAACTGGAACATATGGGAACCGTGTGGTCTAGGCTGAAAAATGGAAAAATTGCCCAGCGTCCTTTTGGGGGTGCAGGGTTTCCAAGGACGTGCTATGCAGCAGATCGTACAGGACACAACGTACTTCATACACTATATGAACAGGTTACATGGCGAAACATACCAATCTATGAAGAATTTTTTGTTACTTCGCTGGTACATGACAGCGGGCGGTGCATTGGATGCACTGCAATTGAAATCATGACTGGAAAGGTTCATGGATTTGTTGCAAAGGCAGTTCTCATAGCAACTGGAGGATTTGGTAGGATATTCAATAAATCAACAAATGCCCTCATCAACACCGGTGATGGACAGGCACTTGCACTCATGGCAGGCGTACAACTTAAAGATATGGAATTTGTTCAATTTCACCCCACAACCCTCTATGGAACTAACATTTTGATAAGTGAAGCGGCCCGTGGCGAAGGTGGAATTATTGTTAATAAAGATGGAGAGCGGTTCATGGAACGTTATGCCCCTAATTCACTAGATCTAGCTCCACGTGACGTCGTGGCCCGTGCTATGATTCAAGAAATTTCAGAAGGAAACGCTTATGATGGAGATTACTTCCATCTTGATCTCAGGCACATTGGTGCCAACCTCCTTATGGAAAGATTACCCGGAATACGGCAGATTGCTATGGATTTTGCAGGTGTAGACCCTATTAAAGATCTAATACCGGTTCAGCCAGGGCAGCACTATTCCATGGGAGGAATAGATGTAGATATTAACGGAGCAACGTCTCTTCTAGGGCTTTACGCTGGAGGAGAATGCGCATGTATTAGTGTTCATGGTGCAAACCGGCTCGGTGGAAATTCTCTCCTGGAAACCGTAGTGTTTGGACGTCTGACTGCAGATAAAATTATTGAAGATATTTCCAATATCCCCGAGCCAGATTCCAGACCAGTTCAATCTGCTATGCAGAAAATTGATGCAAGAATTAATCATATACTTAAAAAAGATAATGGAAAACATCTCTTTAGCTTGATGGATGATATGGCCCAGACAATGTTCGATAAATTTGGCATATTTCGCGACAGTAAAACCATGAAAGACGGGCTTTTAGAAATTAAAAACATGCAGAATGAAATTTCTCATGTCTCAATTGATAATAAAGATCGTGCCGTAAATCAAGCGCTTATACGGTTTTTTGAGCTTGAATTTATGCTTCATCTTGCCGAAGCAGTTGGAGTTGGTGCCCTTAAAAGAGAGGAGAGCCGCGGTTCTCATACCCGGACTGATTACCCATTACGCGATGATAATAACTTTTTGAAACATACTATTGTATCCTTTCACAATGGCAAAATGGAAATTTCTTATAAACCCGTTAAATTAGGCATGTTTAAACCAAAGGAGCGTGTTTATTAATGAAATTAAAAGTATACAGGCATAATAAAAAACTGGATTCTCACCACTATGCTACCTTCGAATTCAGACCAAAACCTGGGATGACCATATTGGAAGCTTTATTCCAAATCCAGAAGCAGTTTGATGATTCTCTTGCATTCCATTACTCGTGCAGGGGTGCAGTTTGCGGTACCTGTGCAATGCTCATTAACAAAGTTCCCCGGCTTGCATGCAGGACACAGTTAATGCCTCTCCTTAAAGGAGAACTTAAAATAAATCTCATTTCGTACCATGCAATTGAAGAGACAAACGTGCCATGGGATCCAGAAGAAGAGATTTTAATAGAACCACTTCCTCATTTACCAGTTATAAAAGATCTCATTGTTGACATGAGTACATTTTTCAAATACTACAAGTTTATTGAGCCTGTATTTAAACCAGCAAATCCTGCTCCTGAAAAAGAAAGGTTTATGGAACCTAATGCCCTAACGGAACTAGAACTGTACACAAACTGCATCCTCTGTGCAGCATGTTTCGGGGCATGTCCAGTGGATGGAAAAAATCCAGAATATTTGGGTCCTGCAGCCCTTGCCAAGCTCTATCGGTTTTATATTGATTCACGTGAATCAAATGGAAAAGAGAGACTTGAACTGGCGAATATTCCAAACGGGTGGTGGGCATGTGAATTTTACGGAAATTGTACTCGAGTGTGCCCTAAAGGAGTGCCCCCAACTATCGGAATTGCAAAAGCCCGAAAAGAAATTGAAAATAAAGGAAAATCTCAGGAGGACTGAGAATGCGCCTGGAAAAAGATTCAATAGGCGAAAAAGAGATCCATGATGCTGTATATTACGGTATTCAAACGTTTAGAGCCATAGAAAATTTTCCAGTTAGCGGCAGACATGAGCGTCCGGAACTAATTAAAGCATACATACTGGTAAAAAAAGCGGCTGCCATCACCAATATGGAACTTGGAACCCTCGATAACGTGCGGGGAGAATCCATTGTAAAAGCTGCAGATGAAATTATCAGTGGAAAACTTGCTGATCAGTTCCCACTTGATATTTTCCAGGCAGGGGCCGGTACATCATTCAATATGAACATTAATGAAGTGCTCGCAAACCGTGCACTTGAAATTTTAGGGAAAAATCGAGGAGAATATGATTATTTAAGCCCTAATGACCACGTTAATCAATCTCAGTCCAGTAATGACACTTTTCCCACAGCATCCCACATTGCCATTCTTTTTGATGCTGATATCCTCAACATAGCCCTGCTCAACCTTGCAAGTGCATTTAAACATAAAGGCAAAGAAATTTCATCTATTCCAAAATCGGGGCGGACACATCTTATGGATGCAGTATCTGTAACAGTTGGAGACGAATTTATTGCATACGGCAGTGCAATTAAACGGGCTGCAGAAAGGATCCGTGAACGCAGAAATGATCTCCTTGAAGTTGCAATAGGAGGCACTGCAACTGGAACTGGAGTGAATTCTCCACCATCTTACAGGGAGAAAGTAGTGGAAAAACTGGCTGAATTAGCCTCTCTTGATCTTATTCCTGCAAATGACAGTTTTGAAGCATTACAAAGCCGTTCCCAGATGGCGGCATTTTCAGGGGCGCTGCGAGAACTTGCCCTTGAACTGATTCGAATAGCAAATGACCTCCGCCTTATGGGATCAGGCCCTACATCAGGCTTAAATGAGATTATTTTACCACCTGTTCAGCCAGGATCATCTATTATGCCCGGAAAAGTTAATCCCGTTATGGCGGAATGTCTAAATATGATCTCATTCCAGATTATGGGGAATGATACAACAGTTTCACTTGCAGTTCAGGCAGGACAACTTGATCTGAATGTTATGACTCCTGTTATGACTTCTAATATACTTGAATCTATATCCATGCTTAATAATTACCTTCCAGTCTTCCAGTCCAGCTGCATTGAAGGTATCCAGGTCAATGAAGAACAGTTACAAATGGTTGCTGGAATGAACCCCATCCTTGCAACGCTCCTTTCACCCAAAATTGGATATTTACATGCTGCAGAACTTGCTGAAGAATCCATGAAAACAAATCAACCCATTAAGGATCTTGTAATTGCAAAGGGAATTCTCTCTGAAGAAGAAGCAAACAGGTTGTTTGATCTTGAAACCATATCAAAAAACCGTTATCAAAATATATAGTCATAAAACTTTCTATTACTAAGAAGGTGAGCTAAAATGAAATATCTCTGCACGTATTGTAGTGTTTATGTATATGATGAAGACAGTGGCGATTCGGTTACAAATTTAGAACCAGGTACCCGTTGGGATGAGATTCCAGATACCTGGCGCTGCCCAGTTTGTGGAATGCCTAAAGAGTACCTGCAGCAGATACGTGATGATGTGTTCGCAATTAAAATGGAAGCTTATAAAGGGCAAGGAGGGACTAACGACCTTAACTATTACCGCTCTGTAGGGCGAAGGATGCTCACAGGCGTCTGTGGTGTTTTCCCTGTTTGCGATGGTAAACCCGGTAGGACATGTGTTGGACAGAAATATGGGGCACCTATAGGTATGGGAGGTGCAGGACAGGGAAAAACATTTGAAGCAAATTACGATGCCCTTCAGAGATACAAGCTTAAAATGCGCGTGATCAAAGCCCATCATGAACCAGAAATGTCTCTTTCTATTTTTGGAAAAGAGGTTGCAGCTCCAGTTATGGGTGCCAGTCTTTCGGGAGTCAAATCCAGCATGAATGATGCAATTTCTGAGGACGCATTTTATCGGGGTCTCTTAAGAGGTGCAAAGGCTTTTGGATCCATTGGAATGGTAGGAAATACTCCAACAAGTCCTGATGATCTGGGAATCAAAGTTATAGGAGAAAGTGGAGGATTGGGAATCCCAATGCTTAAACCTCAATCACAGGAACGGCTTATCCAGCTCATAAGGTTAGCCGAAGACATGAATGTAGTTGCAGTAGGAATTGACCTGGAGGGGGCAGGTTCAACGTTCTGGGCAGCTTCTGATAAAATGGTCTATCGGAAAAGTGAAAGTGAACTTCAGGAACTGGTGGACTGTACAGAAAAACCAGTGATTTTTAAGGGCATTATGACCACTGAAGATGCAAACAAAGTTGTAGATTCTGGCGCTAAGGTATGCTATGTATCTAATCATGGAGGCAGAGTCCTGGACGGAGGGCAAGGAGTGGCAGAAGTGCTTCCAGATATTGCAAAGGAAATTTCAGGAAAAGTCCAAATTATGGCAGATGGGGCAGTAAGAACCGGTTTTGATGTGCTCAAGATCATAGCCCTCGGGGCAGATATAGCCCTACTTGGCAGGACTCTCGCTCAAGTAGCTATAGGCGGTGGAGAAGTAGCTGTGAATATGTATTTTAAGTATGTAAAAGAGGATCTACGGCGCGCTATGATACTTACGGGATGTGATACGCTTGAAGACGCCGACGAAAGTATCTTAACCAGATAAACACGAAACCACATGATGACTATCTAATTTTAAAAACGTCAAAAAAAGGGTAATTAATGATGAGATTAGAATTAAATGTGCCATGCTTATAAAACTGCCACTGTTTTAAAATATATAATATGGGTAACTGATATTAAAACCTGTTATTTTAACTGGGGTGAACTGATTAAGTCTTTAAAGCGTGAATTAGGGCTTTTAGAAGTCACATTATCCGGAGTAGGTATAATCTTAGGTGCCGGAATATATGCACTTATTGGGGAAGCCGCACCTTTATCAGGGAATACGTTATGGCTTTCTTTTCTGATATCATCTGTAGTAGCTGCATTTACTGCACTTAGTTATGCTGAACTTTCATCCATGTTTCCCCATTCCAGCGCAGAGTATGAATATGTTAAAAATGCAATGGGAGATCGAATAGCATTTATTATAGGATGGCTGATTATATTGAGTGCAGTTATCAGTTCTACAACAGTTGCAGTTGGATTCTCGAATTATTTAAGTGTTATACTTGATTTACCCAAATTTTTATCTTCAATTTCATTAATAGCCCTATTATCATTTATTCTTTTTGTGGGAATTAAAGAATCCGCACGGGTTGCCATTGTATTTACATCTATAGAAGCAGCGGGACTTTTAATCATCACTTTCATTGGAATTCCTTATTATGGAACTGTAAACTATTTAGAAGCACCCTTGGGACTTAATGGAATTTTTGCATCCGCAGCTCTAATTTTTTTCGCTTTTCTTGGATTTGAAGAAATCGTAAAACTTTCAGATGAAGCAAAAGAGCCCCATAAAACTATTCCAAAAGGGATTATACTTGCCATGATCATAAGTACAACTTTATACATGCTGGTGGCTTTTAGTTCAGTAAGCATACTCGGTTGGGAAGGCCTTTCACAATCAAATGCTCCTTTTTCCCAGATCGCATACAGTGTATTTGGAACAAACGGTTCATTTTTACTTTCAATTATAGCCCTCTTTGCAACAAGCAATACTGTTCTCTTAATGATTCTAGCTGGATCTAGAATAGTATACGGCATGTCTAAATCAGGTTCAATTCCACATGTATTCTCAAAAGTGCATTATAAAACCAGAACTCCATGGATTGCAATAATTTTAATCAGTTTAGCTTCAATCGGGTTTTTATTTATTGGAGAAATAGACTTTCTTGCCAGTGTAACTAATTATACACTTTTTGCAAGTTTTATTTTTATAAATGCTTCAGCAATTATTTTAAGATATACCTCCCCAAATACTGAAAGATCTTTTAAAATACCTTTAAATATCAAATGGGTTCCAATTTTACCAATTTTGGGCATAATTACCTGTGTAATATTGCTTTTAAATCTAGAATATTCTGCTATTATTTTAGGAATTATATTAACAGTGATTGGCCTTTTAATTTCCTTTTTAAAAAGAAAAGATTAGCTTTAAAATAAATTTAACAATATATGTTGTTGGGAGGGTACTTCTGTGGGGGTGTGATGAGAATGACTGAAGTTACCAATCCCTCCCTATTAACAACATTTTTTGAGGATACTGCTCATTTGACGATCTAATGGAACATAACTTTAGAGCACATCCTTGTTAATTAATTGATTTTATACTATAAATACGTTACACATTAAGCACAGTTTAGTACACATTTTGTATATTAAATACATTAAAGAGTTTTAAATTAAATAAGTAATGAACTTCAAAAATAGGTGAAATAAATAGTATTATAAGGAGAACTGTATGAGAGTTAAAGTCATTGAAAAAGAAGTAATGGACCCATTAGGTGAAACAGCAGCAGATAAAATTGAAGTAATACCAGTACCTTCCAAGATCAATAAAATATCCTATTTCGACAATACAAAACCAAATGCGGATGTTATTTTAGCTGCAATTAATGAAAGTTTAGATATAAATGGGAAAAAAGTCGAAAAGCCGGCAGGTGCGGGTGCAACAGAGGAACAGCTGAAGGATGCTGCGGGTGCAGACTTATCAATTATAGCAGTCGGAGACTGCGGTTCGTGTTCTACATGGGTTATACTTGATGCAATAAGGCTTGAAAAAGAGGGCACTCCCACCATTTCAATCTGTTCAGATAACTTCATGGACTATGCAAGATCACTTGCAAAATCCCACGGTGCAGATGACTTAAGGATAGTTGAGATTAAACATCCTATTTCTGGGCAAAAAGAAGAGAATGTCAGGGAAAAAGCCGCAGAAACTGTCAAAGAAATTAAAAAATTATTGAATATTGATTAATTCATTGAGGAATCTTACTATGACCAATAAAAAAGTGGATAATAGCTGCGGGTGTTCCATTGAAGACCTCTTAAGGGAAAATGTAGAAGATGACGAACAACGTTTATGTAAAGCTGCTGAAAATGATATGGAAGTTTATGTTGACCCCGATCCTGAGAAATTAAGCTATGAATTTTATATGAAAAAACAGACCGACGGCCTGCCAATCATTCCACCTACCGGCGAGCGGGTACGTAAATTTATAGAATTTTCAGGTAAAAATAGGGATGATTTAATAGCAGTTCTTCCCCCAAGGTCTGGAAAAGCTACGGTTGAAAAAATTGCAGTGAATTCTGTGATGGCAGGATGCATTCCCCAGTTTATGCCGGTGATACAGCATTCAATAAAAGCAGTTTCACATCCAAAATTCAATTTACCTGGAGTAACTGCCACAACTCACCCTGTAGCAGTTTGCACAATTTTAAACGGCCCCATAACCGGTGAAATTAGTATAAACAGTGGGGTTGGATGTTTAGGCCCTGGAAATATTGCAAATGCCACCATTGGGAGGGCAATGCGCCTTTGTCTTATAAATATCGGCGGTGCCGTACCTGGAATTGGAGACCACGCCACCATGGGCTCGCCTTCAAAATACAGCTACTGCTTCGGCGAGGCGGGAAATGAAAACCCATGGGAACCGTTACATGTAGAACGCGGGTTTAAGGCAGATGAAAGTACAGTCACAGTAATGGGCCTGGATTCACCGCATAACGTGAACGACCATCGCAGTCAAAACGCTGCAGACCTTTTAGACACAATTATTGATACTGCATCTGTTGCAGGATGTAATAACAGCCACGTGCCCGGCGAAATGCTTGTTGTAATGAGTCCAGAACATGCTAAAACCATTGCAGATGATGGATGGAATAAAAAAGATATCCAAAAGTACATCCATAAAAATGCTCTCGTACCTGTTGGACTCGGAGATAGAGGCGGAAGAAAACTTGATTCTAAATGGGTTAGGGGCGGTAAAGTGCAGATAACAAGAAACCCAGAGGATGTAGTTGTTGTTGTCGCTGGAGGGCCTGGAAGGCATACTATGATTGCACACGGGTTTGGAACTTCATCTGAGTCTGTAACTGAAGTTATAAGGCTTGCAGATGGAACTCCTGCTTCATCAGTGTTTGATTTTAAGAGATAATTTAAAGATTTTAAAATTATAATTAACCATTTCAACCCTAGTTTAAAATTAAAAGATAAAGTTATATATTACAAAAAGAGATATTATTACTATAAGGTGAGTAAGTCCTTCTGAAAGGATGATGCCCGCGGATGCGGGGTGGGATCGAGTAAGAATGGTTTCACCTTAACACTAAATTTTCTTTTTAAATATTTTCAACCGTGAATTTAAACATATGTCCATCTTATTTTTCAATTAATTCATAAAAATAAGGAGTATTATCTCTATATTTTCTGTGAATTGCCCCCGCCACAAAGTCAGCAGCTTGAATTCCATTATTTCCATAAGAAGCTACATGAGTGATTTCTATTTTAACAGGTGATTTAAAGTACATATACCTATTAAATCCTCCAATTTTTCGATCATTTAAAAATTTATCAATTATAACGTAAGATTTGTTAACTTCAGCATTGTATAAAATATTGCTTAATAACTGGCCAATCAAATAACTATGTATTACAGAAGGTTTATCACGTAAATGATTATGTATCCACTCTTTCTTTAATGCCAAATATGATATTGAAATATATTTACGTGAAATACATTCTAAAACACGCCTTCTAGTTATATCTGATGAATTTGAAAATTTAAGCTCATTCTTTTTATATTTTTTAGATAGTCCCCTTCTCACATTTTTTATACATCTATTTAAAATCTTTTCTTCATGAACACATAATCCTGCAACGATGAAATACTGCCCTGATTTTTCTTTAAATCCCAAATTGCCTGATTCATCCAAATAGATGTACTTCACTAAAATCACTTTAATTTAATTCCTAAAATTAATACTAATTTTATTTAACATATGCTTTTGGGGCCAAAAATTAAAAATATAAAATTCATCTCAAAATTAGGTTAAAACCTATTTCTAAAAAGAGAAATCATAAAAAAAGTAAAGAAATTAAATATACATTACAGACAGTTTTTTCCGTTTAGGGACCCTGAAAAACTTACACTCAGGATAACCTGCCATTAAAGCTCCCAAAAATACTTCACCATCCTTTAATCCCAGAAATTCCCTTATAAGTTCAAAATCAGCCGCCATTTGAAGGAAACCAGCCCAACATGAGCCAAGACCAAAAGACGGCAGCAGTAAGTCCAGATAGCTCAATGCAATGATCCCATCCATTGGTGTACTTCCCTCGCCGGATTTAGCGGTGGCAACGAATAAATTAGGCGCCCCTCTTAAAATAGGGTCTAAACCGCTTTTCCAGACACTGATTAAAGATTCTACTGGGAGTATCTGAACAAATGGTGAATTTTCCTCCACTAATTTTTCCATCCATTTTATAACCAGTCCCGCCAGTTCTTTAACCTTCTGAGGGTCTTCGATGATGATCCATTCAACAGGCTGCTGGTTACCACCAGAGGGTGCAAACCTTACAACATCCATGATTTCTTCAATGGTTTCGCGGGGAATTGGCCTCTTTTTGTAGTTCCTGATTGACCTGCGGTTTCTCATGTAGTTTCCCATATCTTCAGGTGAAATTTTGGAGCTTATATCAACCATTGGGGCCTCAAGTTCAGGGCCGGAAATATTAATAGCCCCTTCTGGGCACATTGCTTCGCAGTGCCCGCATTCTATACATCTCATATCTGCAATAACTTCAGGATTTGTATTCATTTTTAAACGGCCTGAAGTACATGCAGATACGCATGTCCCGCAGCTGCTGCATGCACTTCGGTTTAGATTAAATTCAGACATGTTTTTTATCTCCTTTTGTGTTTTAAGATGCTGTTTAATTGACTAAAATTTGTAAATTATATTAGTTTTTGGTAGTTGTAGTATAGATATTTTGATGAAATTATCAAGTCCAATAAAAAAAATAGTTTGAAAAATTAAATGTCAAAAATAAAATAGAAGCTAAATAAAGAAAAATAAAAAGTTAGAACCGTTTTCTGTCCAACAGTTCCTGCATCTTACCAGGGTTCCATCCGCCAGAAGCAGATCTAGACCTTCCCACCTGCTGAACGTATCCTGTTATACGGTCGTACCATTCAACTTCTTTTACTTCACCGCAGGTTGCACAGTTGTCCTGTAAACCTTTCATCAAGGTCTTACATTTCAGACAGAAGCTCAATGCTGAGCTGTAAGCCCAGAAACCAATATCTGATTTTCTAGCTATCTTATCTGTGAGGCTCATGAGTGCATCTGGGTCTGAATAGGATTCTCCCATGAATGCATGGAAGATATGCCCTCCAAGGGTCTTGGAGTGGTATTGAGACTCGATTTTAACTTTTTCTGGGAGTAAAATATCTGCATTAACCGGTACGTGGGATGAATTGGTGTAGTATGCAGTTTTTTCGTCCCCTTGAGCAATAATTTTGTCCCTGTATTTTTCCATATCGAGGGTTGCAAACCTGTAAGCTGTGGATTCTGCAGGTGTCTGGAGAACACTCCACCTAAGTCCTGTTTCATCCTTCAACTTGGCCGCTCTCTCATTTATATAGTCAATTACCCTAAGTCCGAACTCATTGGCACCCTTATCTTCAATTCCTGCACCTAAATAAGATCTGAGCATCTCATTAAGCCCAACAAAACCAAATGACATTGTAGAGTTTTCTATTCTGTAATAAGTACCCTTTTCTTCATCATTTAACTTTTGTGATAGGAATGGAAGTAGATTATAATCATTAAGACAATTTAAAGCCTGTTCTCTCCTAAGCATCAGTGTCCGCTCTGCAAGATTCATATAGGAGTCAAGGTATTCAAATATATCACTGTCATCTTTGGAATTGTAAGCAATCCTCGGAAGGTTCAGTGTAACATATGCAAGGTTTCCTGTCCTGAAACAGTCTTGAGACCAGTCACCAGTCCAATCATCGTTTAAAGATGTTCTACATCCCATGTAATTAGCGAGATTTCCCCTGTAATCAGGCAGCATGTTTATGAAGTAAGATGTTCCAAATTTAGCTGAAAGCTCGTGTACACGCCTTATATCTTCATCAAACTCTTCTTTTAAGCATTCTTTTCTTAAAACATATATTGTATTTGGGAAAAGATGTGGTTTACCTTCTGAATCCCCATCAAGGAGAGTTTCAGTGAATGCACGCTGAAGTAATCTTGTTTCTTCCTCAAAGTCGCCGTATGTTCCTACACGTTTTCCTTTAGGCCCATAAGCTGGTTCGTCCTTTAAGAAGTCAGGGACTGTAAATTCAAGGTTGAGACTTGTAAATGGAACCTGCGAACCTCTTGCAGCGTAAGCCATGTTCAGGTTGTATATCAACATTTGAACTGCCTGTTTTACCTTCTCATAAGGTAAGCCTGCCGCAAATGGAGCTACAAACACGTTCCATAGGCTCATGGATTGACCACCGCTCATGTTCTGCTGAGCTGCAAGCATTATCTCCCCAGTATGGTTCATCAGTGTTTCAATATGATTTGGAGGGCCTGCAACTGAAGTATGGTCCCCAGTACCATCTACTTTAAGTCCATTTTTTATAAATACTCTCAAATCATGCTGCAGGCAGTTTATTGGGCGCCCTGCGAAGAATTCAAGATCGTGTATATGTATGTCCCCACCCATGTGAGCATCTGCAAGTTCGTTTGGAAGTATGTGTAACAATGCGTACTGCTTGAGTGCTTCATCTGCAACATATTTATGAACAGTCTCAGGATTATGGATCATATTTGCATTATCCCTGGAGCCGTTCTTTATGAGATTAGTTATATTGTAGACAGGTATACCAACCCTTGTATACTTCCGCCTTAATGTCTCAAGACCGTGTTCCACAAGTTTGGTGTTTACAATTTCCCTGATCATCGGTGCTGTCAGGTATTCAACATCAAGTTTTTTAAGTTCTTTACATGCATCTGTTGCAATTTCTCCAGCAAGATCTTCTGAAGCATGCGTTTCCACAATAAGTGTTTTTTCGATCTTACTTTTATCAAATGGTTCTATTGTATCCCTAGTAGTCCTGACCTTTAATTGGTTAGCTGCTAAATATTTACCTGCAGCCTTCCCATCAATTTTTTTAAGGGAATCATGAACCAGTATCTTAATTTCTGCAGTAGAGATACCGTTATAGACCGCAGTTGCTACGTCTGTTGCAATCTTTTCTGCAGCCCAAAGTGAAGCTCCTACCATAAGACACGATTTGACTATTTTTTCATAGCTGAATTTTTCGTATATTCCGTTGTTTTTCAGGACGCACGTTTTAGCCTGTGTAGGCAGTGCCGCCATAGCACGCATGTCCTTCATTCATAGTCCTCCAAACCACATAAACTGAATCCTCCAGAAAATAATTTTAATTATTTTATGATTTTTATTTCCTTAATTCTACTTTAAGGTTTAATACGTATTCATAATACCATAATATGATAATTACAATTGGTTTTACTTATAATAATCGTTCAATCATATTAATAACCATTATCCTACTGAAATTCATTCCATTTAAATAGAACAGAATTGTAGAATTCTAGTTATATATTATTAACCTCTAAGATTAAAACTTTACTATAGTGGTATAAAACCACTGGTTCGTACCAATACCTGATTTTATATTAAAGAAACATATATAATACGATGAAAATAATTTTAATTTTTTATCGCACGTAATTTTGATGTTTCATCAAATATTTAAGTCATTATGCCATTATATCCCCTTACATTCCAAATATAAAGTTTCAAAATCTTTAAAAACAAAATATTTGGACATTGAACAGGTTAAATTAATGTTAATCAAATTTTACACCATCAATCTACATATATCCAATTTTCAGGAATAATCTTATTAATTTTACAACCACAGTACCATCATGTACTGTATTTTTCCATTATAAAAATACATCCAGCGAACTTTGCTTTGATTTATCGCTTTCAAACAACGAATTTATCCCTGATTCAAGAATTTCTATCCTTTGAACAAGGTAAGTGTCAATCGGATATCTTTTAGCCAGTTCCTTTGAAATTTCAAGGTACTTAACAACTGAACCCTTGGATATGCTGAGTATCAAATTTGAGCCGCAGGTACATTCTCCAGAAAGTGGTATTCGTCTATACTTTTTGTTGCACTTAGTACATCTAACTTTCTGTCTGGAAAATGCCCTTGAATTTCCAGCCATGTCAGGTAAAAAGTGAGACTGAAGAACACCCTCTACAACTCCTTTCTGGTCAACAGCCCTTATCTTTTCGGCAATTTTAACCTGTTCTTCCACCTTTTCCTTCATGGTGGGAAGCATCTTGTAAAGACATAGTTTTGGGCCGCTGTGGATGCTTGAAGTATTATGTGAAAACATAAGGCCATGATACTGGTCCTCTGTACCAAGCCTTTTCTTAACATTATCTATAACTGAAATGACATCTGAAGGTTTAGCAAATCCAAGACTTTTTTCATAGAGTTCCAGAGGAAGTGTGTCCATTGCATCGATATTATGAGATTCATCGTCAATTTCTTCTGGATCTATCCTTGATGAAAGAACCAGTGGCGCGTCCATCTTTCCTCCCCTTGAACTTGGAAGGAATATCTTTGAGAAATTGATTAATGCGTCTAAAAGCAGCATTACTGCATCTTCATCACTGTCACAGTTTCTTCTTTTGGCAGAATGGAAATATGGATGTGCGTAGCAGCATGCTGCCTTTGTAAATCCAACAACCCTTCCTAAAACACCAGCAGAAGTGTGAGGTGCAAGACCTACCACTAAATGCCCAACCAGATCCCCTACTTCCTTGATATTATAAAATCTATCCAGCTCGTAATAGTTTTCAAGCAGATCATCTATAAATTTTGAAACCCTTACAAAGTATTCTGCACAATTATCTGAGATTATTATATCCTGAATCTTTATTTCAATGATTTGATCATCACGTTCAATTGGATCCCCATAACAATCATGAGTATATCCAAGTTCAATCAGCTTTTCTGGAGTTACCCCCACTTCTTTAGGTATGAAATGGGTGATAGGCAGATCAGTAGAATCATGCCTTATTGTGGCATCTTTAAAGGCGAATACATCATTTTTAGCCCGGAGTATGGCCTTCTCAAGGGGTTCAGGGTATTTTTCCTCAGATATCATCCCTACTACCCCTTTTATTTCATCCAATCTTCTAACTCCGGCATTTTCATATGCTTTTTTAAGTAAACTCGCCAAATTAATCTTTTTCTTTGTAGCACCTGTTGGTTCTGTTCTTGCTCCACATACAGGGCATTTAGCATGGAATGAACTTACTCCACATTCAGTACACTTACATCTTGAAATATCAACAAATATACTTCCTTTTTTAGCCGCTTCAATAATGTTACGCCTGCTTCCACCATTGGTACCTATAGGGAACAGCCCATGAGGTGCAGGTTTCATTTTCCTTTCCTTCGTCTTTTCTGGCCGTCCAACCCTTGTACCTATATAAGTAGGTGCTTTCGCCATTATTTTAACAGGAGATACTTCATTAAGCGCTTCTAAGGTTGTAATGTCTTTTTTCGCATCTAAAGGCTCAGCAAGAGTGCTGATCAGCGCATTTGTATGGTCGTGATCTATTATCACTTTATTGTCTTGAACACTATGGGGAACACCTATAACTTCTAAAATCCTCTTAGAAGGTTCCATATCTAATATTAAGCCATTTTCTATGGAAGACTCATCATAATTTTTATACAACCAGCTTCGGAGCGCATTTAAATCAAAACAGGAAACATCGTGGTAAAAATAAGTGTATTCTGGATGCAGTGGAACATTGTATTTTCTTGACAGTTCAAATGCCTCTTCCGAACTAATATCGTTAATCGTTTCCAGGCTTAAATCAGGCCCAGTATCTTCCGAATACTCCCCCGATTCTTGGACCGTTTTAACCCACCACTCTTCACACCATGCAGATGGTAACAGCACATGGTTATTCCTTAAAAATTCACCAAATGCTACAAGTATATCCCCTAAAAACAGGATTTCTGTTACATCCTTTCTAATTTCCTTCGCCTGCGCTACGGATTCAACTTTAATGACATCCCCATTTCTTAATTTGACAATTGGACCGTCTATGGTATCACATGGGACAACGCACATTCCTTTACCTGGCCTTTCAATCTTCATCTGGGTCCCAACCGCCAGGAATTCTACAATTTCCATGGTTAATGGGCTGATACCCATTGCAGCCAGTCCTGAATTTCTTGAACGCCCATATCTTAATCTAAAACCACCTTTTGCCATAGGATATGATAAAACAGGTCTTCCACCAATAATATCCCTCATATATTTATCATTTACCTTAGGAGCACCTTCATCTTCATCATCCGACTTGGTATTTCCTTTTGAAAACTTATCCAGCCAGTCCCAACCGTCTATTTTCAATTTACTGGCATATTTCATGACTTTTGGAGCTTTTTGTATAACTCCTTCAGCTATCGCAAGGAGAGCTCCTCCCCTAATACTGTTGGTTTCAACACGCTCTAAATCACGGTGCGAAACTTCTATCTGGTCTGTAGCTTCTCCAGTTACTTCTACAGGGATACTTTTAACTGCAAGCCTTACTTCATCAGGGGTCGGTGAATACTGGAGATTAGTAACTTCCGATTCATAAAGCTCAACTTCTTCCACGTACCTTTCAATTTCCATGTCTGTAGGTTTGTAAACGTCGAGCCCTGCGGAAAGTCTTATATACTCTCCAATTAGAACTGCCATTGCTGCTGCAGTTCCCCCAGCGCTTCTTATAGGTCCTGCAAAATAAACTGCAAAATACCATGTACTATCGAAGTTCTGTTTAATTTTAACCTTTGCGATTCCCTCCAGAGGTGCAGCAACTACCCCTTCAGTTAAGATAGCAAGGGCAGTACGCAGTGCCTGGTCAGCTTTCAGTTCTTTAACTTCAATTGGGTCTTCCTTACCTTCCTCATCAGGCGTTATTACAATTTCTCTTGCTACTTGAAATGCCACTTCTTCCCTTGATGACCATTCCTTTTCTAATTCTTTAATCCTTTTTGCAACGCCTTTCGGGCCAACTAACCCTTCTACTCGCTCTGCTAAATCCTTTGCAAGAGGTATCTCCGGCTCCATTTCCATGTCATGACCTTTAAGCCGTGCCTTTCTAGCTATAGCATACAATTTTTCCGTTTCCTCTTCTAAAGTCTCGAAATACCCCATATTGCTCCCTTACCATACTAAAAGTATATTTTATATGAAAATTATTCACCACATTTAAATGCAGTATGTAATTATTTAAGATCAACTTCGTTTAATCATAAAAAATAAAAATGCGATCTTGCTTATTCTTATGGGTTTGAATAGATAATAAAGCTTACTGTAGGGCCCTTATAAATTCCCAAATTGTGTATATCTCCTTTTAAATAGAGATCACATTATGAAAAATTAATAGTCATTGGCACAACAAATCAAAGTATATAATGCTGACAAGATAAGGTTCTGTTAGATTAAAAAAGTGTAAAAAGCAGTTATATTCACATCAACATATATTCTACAGATAACACATTATTATATGTTGTTGGCAATGAAATAGTACTCAAAATGCAGCTAAAACAAATATTAAATTTAAATAGATAGTTATTTAACAATTTATTATATTATTAATTGCTATAAATTATAGAATTTTCCTGAAATTTAAAGAGCACATCAACCGAGATACTTCAAAAAATAGAATATTAAATTGCCATACTAATAAAACATTATTATAAAGTTTAGTACTGTTTACAACAATAATAGATACAATATTAATGCATAAGCCGTTATAATGCTCGGTTAATTTCACATTACTTGACTTTAAGATATTACAAAAATAATAAACCAGTGAAAATATTCAATTCAATCCATAAATTTGTTATAATTAGTTTTAAGTTATGATTTAAATAAACTATTTAATAAGTTATTAATGTCTAAAAAATACTTTTTACTATTTATACCCCTTATTTCTAGAGTTTTTACTAAATCTGGAGGCATATTCAAACTACTTTCAGTCATTGATTTTATTAAAATCGCCATTTCTATAATCTGTATCTTTTTATCAACTGAACCGTCTTCAATACCTGTTTTAATTGAATTAATTAAAAGTATAAGAATATCCTTTCGAATTTCCATGATTTGCCTCTCATTTTCATCAGAGGAAGCCATTGTTGCAGGAAACATAGCAAATTTTCTGCCACGCTCAATTACATCTTTCATGACCAGATTATCTACAATTCGAGTTAAATTAAACCTTCCAGAGATAAAATAATTGTAAATATGAAGATAATCAGGATATCTTAGTGCAAAATTAAAATAAGCATTTCTATAAGCAAAAATTTTATCAATACCCTTTTCTACAGTTCCAATCTCTTTTTCTATTAGAGATTTCATAATTTCAGCGCCTCGAAGGACAACTGCAAAAAAAAGGCTGTCTTTATTATCAAAATACAAATAAAGGGTCGCTTTACTCATTCCAACATCCTTAGCGATGTCATTCATTGAAACATCATCATAGCCTTTAGAAAAGAATAATCTTTCAGCAGTACTGATTATCTCTTCCCGCTTCTGTTTTCTTTTCATTTCCTTTCTTTCTAAAGACATCATAATCACTCTGATCATAAATAAAAAGATGTTACTTACTTTATAATTTTAATATAATATATGTTTAGCCGGTAAAAATAATTTAATAAAACTTAATTGAGTTTTTAACATATGAATTGATACATCAAATGCTTTTTAAAAAGAGGAGAATTAAAAAATTCTCCAAACTGGACTTTTTTAATCCAATTGGTGATTTACTATAAAGTTTGGATTAAAAAAAATCTAGAATGAGCTAATTACGTCTCCAAGTAATTTTATGGATTTTTCTTTGTCAGGCCCAATTGGGGAACCTGCAACATACTGGGTTACGCCCATTTCTCCGAGAGCTTCGATTTTTGGTATGAAGTCATCAGGAGTTCCACAAACAGAGAACGCGTTCATTAAGTCATCAGTTACAGCTCCAATTGCTCCACCGAAGTCTCCTTTACCTAAGAATTCTCCGAATTTAGCACCGGTATCTGCAGGTAGACCGTGTCTTTCGAATACTGGTGGTGGTGAACCAGCAGCAATGAAAGCAACAACAATTTTTGCTGCGCCTGTAGCTTTACCAGCGTCGTCATCAATAGAACAACAGGTGTATGCTGCTACATCTACGTCGCTTATACTTTTACCAGCAGCTTCTGCTCCTTCTTTTATGAGAGGAACTGCAGCTTCAAAGTCTTTTGGGTTTGATGCGTTAATTAATGCACCGTCAGATACTTCACCAGCGGTTTTAAGCATCATAGGACCTTGTGCACCCATGTAAATAGGGATTTTTTCCTGAACAGCTTTGGTACCGCCTAATTGTGCACCGCTGTCTGTTTTTTTACCAGCCATTAATGTTTCCATCATGGCGATTGCACTTTTAATTGTGCTTACTGGTTTTGTCCATTCAATTCCTAATGCATCGAAGGTTGCTTTGTCACCAGGACCAATACCTAAGGTTGCTCTTCCGTTGGAGAGTTCATCAAGAGTTGTAATTGCGGAAGCTGTTATTGCTGGGCTTCTTACATATGGGTTGGTTACACCAGGACCCATTTTGATGGTTTCAGTTCCTTCGGCGAGTAATGCCAGGGTTTCGTATACGTTCTTGTTGTTGTAGTGGTCTGTAATCCATGCGTATTCAAAACCTACGTCTTCAGCTAATTTGACTAATTTAACTATTTTGCTTATAGGTTCATTTGGAACAAATTCTATACCAAATTTCATACTATGTACCTCCAAAAAATCCTCAAAAATTCTGTGAATTTTTGGGACATGTGAAAACCTTCGTTTTTTACGGTTGCAAAGCAGAGCTTCGCAAACATCGAAAATCGAAGATTTTCGCTAATTTTTTATTTTTTTTGGGTCCTAAAATTTAATCTGAATTTTGAGGGCCTCCAAAATTTTTTATTTTGGGGTTCGAAAAACCACAGCTGTCGAAAATCCATAATTTTCGACGTTGAAGGAAATCTATGATTTCCTGAACTGCAAAAATATAGTTTTTGGATGCGTCAAAATTCAAAGAATTTTGACAGGTTTTTCTCAACCTCCAAAAATTTCGGCAATTTATAACCAATGGTAAATATTTTGTAAAACCACTGGTCATAATTTAGGGTAACTGTCGGTTATTATTTATAAATGTTTTTGTTTTTTCTTAAACAATATTTAAAAATCATAATAAATCAAAGAACATTGCCATAGTTATTATTCATTACTATCAGGCATACTTCTGCTGAAGAACTCGGTGATCTCCACTTAAATGAAATTTATCACAAATCACCCTATAAAAATGTGGAATTACAAATAAATTATTAAAAGCAGCATACGATTAAAAATAAACATATGGTACTGCTTATTATACAAAAGAAAACATTAATAACTCAAATAACTTTTATTGATGTTTATAAAAGAGTATATCCATGTTTTATATGAAAATTTTAAGAAAATTTAAAAGGTTTCTTAACTATTTATATCCATAAATTTATAGGATGTATAACATTTAAATTAATTTAAGTATATAAGTTAATATCAAATTAGAATTAATTTTCATAATATAAATAAAGCTAATCGGTGATTTTATGGCAAAAAGAGATAAAAAGAGCCTTCCACCAAGTGGAGCCGGCCTTGTAAGATATTTCGAAGAAGAAACAAGAGGACCAAAATTAACACCCGAACAGGTTATAATTGGAAGTGCACTACTCGGAGTAATCTGTATAGCACTACGTTTTACAGTACCAACTTAATTAAAAAAAATTTTAGACTAGAGAGATACACATGGCAATTCACCCTATTGAATACAGGTACGGAACAGAAGAAATGCGAAATGTCTGGGAAGAAGAAAATAAACTTCAAAAAATGCTCGATGTTGAAGCTGCTCTTGCAGAAGCAGAATCCGAATTTGGCTTAGTTCCAAAGGAAGCTTCGGCCCAGATACGAGAAAAAGCAAATACAAAAGATGTTACACTGGAAAGAGTAAAAGAGATTGAAAGACAAACCAATCACGATATTGCATCCATTGTAAAAGCTCTTGCAGAAGCATGTGAAGGAGAGGCAGGAGAATATGTTCATTTTGGAGCAACCTCCAATGATATAATCGATACATCACAGTCACTTCTTTTTAAAGAATCAATAGAAATTTTAAGGGAAAAACTGGTTAAAGTTACTAAAACCCTTCTTAATCTAGCTGAAGAACATAAAAATACTGTTTGTATTGGAAGAACCCATGGACAGCATGCGCTTCCGCTAACTTACGGTATGAAATTTGCATTATGGGCAGATGAGTTCCACAGGCAGATTGAAAGGATGGACGAATGTAAAAACCGTTTGTGCGTGGGCATGCTAACTGGTGCAGTTGGTACTATAGCAGCGCTCGGTAAAGAGGGTTTAGACGTTCACAAAAGAGTATCTGAAATCTTAGACCTTAAACCAGTTTTAATCTCAAACCAGATCGTGCAGAGGGACAACCACGCAGAATTCATTATGGACCTTGCAAATATAGCAAGTACCCTTGACAAAATTGCTGTAGAAATTAGAAGTCTTCAAAGGACTGAAATTAAGGAAGTTGGGGAAAAATTCGACCCTAAAAAACAGGTCGGCAGCAGCACAATGCCCCATAAAAGAAATCCAATTACAGCAGAAAGAATCAATGGAGTATCCCGAGTAATACGTTCTTATGTTACTCCTGCACTTGAAAACAACCCATTATGGCATGAAAGAGACCTTACAAACTCTTCCTGTGAGAGAATAATTCTTCCAGAGTCATGTATCCTTACAGATTACATACTCAATCTAACAAACAAATTACTCAACAATCTTGTCTTTTATCCAGAAAACATTGAAAGAAACCTTAACTGTACCCACGGACTGATAATGGCAGAAAGATTCATGGCAGAACTTACAAGAAGAGGAATGGGAAGGCAAACCGCCTATGCCCTGGCAAGAGACTGTTCAATGGAAGCTTACGAAAAAAATACAGGACTGCTGGATACAGTTTTAACAAATGATGAAATTAAACAGTATTTATCAGAGGCTGAAATTAGAGAAATAATGGATCCTCACACTTACATCGGATCATCTGTTAAAATAGTAGATAATGTTCTGGAAGCATCAAAAGAATGGTTCTAACCTTATTATTTCTTTTTTTATTGTTTATTACAGGCATTACTTATTTAATACTTCCAATTTATTTAGAAACTCATTTTCATATTAACTCACCATTTTAGTTTTTTTAAATTGTTTATTTTAATTAAGCACCTAAGACCTGATTTTATCCTCAACTCCACTAATTTTTCAACAAAGAGAGTTATTTCAGGATTCAAATAGAAAAAAATATATGTTAATGTCACAAAATATAAACTAAGTATAATTAGAACTTAAAAGGAGGTAAAAAAATGGTAGATGTAAAAGAAATTAAATCTGTGGAATTAGCACCTTTCACATTGATGTCATCATCGATACATGCAATTCTGGCATTTATTGCAGCCATAATAACTTTAATCGCATTCGGAATCATAGCAGCCTTAGTCCCTCAAGCTAGTGTCTTTGGATCAGTTATTACATCCGCAGGAGCCGCTTTAATTATAATATATCCTATAGCAGCATTCTTTATATACTTAGCTATAAGTTTCTTCACCATACTGCTTTACAATGGTTTAGCACCTAGATTAGGTGGTATAAAACTAGGATTAGAAGGAAATGAAGTAACAAATATCCCTGTAGTTTCATTTTCACTAATATTAGCAGTTATAGAAACAATATGGGCCTTTATTATAGGAGTATTTTTAGCAGCTGCAATTACACCAGTATTTACAGCTTTAAGCAGTTCCATCCCAGTTGTATCACAGGCTATTGCCAACGCCACCAATGCTACAAACATGACCATCCCTACAGGACAGGCTGTAGCAGCAGGAGGAGTATTCTTAGCCATAATCCTAATTATTGGACTGCCAATAATGGCGTTTATATTTGGATTTATTGGTAATGCATTAGCAGCGATATTCTACAACTATATAGCCACAAAAGTTTCTAAAATACAGTTAAACTTTGATGCAGTTACTGGAACATTGAAAAACCTGACTTCTATACCTGTTGTACCAACATCACTGGCTGTAGCAATCGTTTTCACTATATTTGGGCTTCTCAGAGGACTTGCAGATCTGGCATCGCTCAGTGCAAATGGAAACGTAGCTGGAGGAGTTGGAGCACTAGTAGCATCCATAGTTGGTTATTTCATAATGTATTTCATAGGAACCGCGCTGATAACAATATTCTACAATGCATTAGCTCCAAGAATTGGTGCAGTTAAACTGGAACTTGAATAAATTAATTCATATTTTCTTTCTATTTTTTTACTTTTGATAATTTATTTTTCATGAATATTAAGTCCTTTTTTTAAACATATATCTCTTTTAATATGCCTTTTTAATTAAATAATGAGTATATAGTTTAATTAAAAGATTTTATAATATAAGAAAAGGTTATATAAGTTACTGCCTAAGTACAAATTAATAATCAAGGAGGTTAAAAATATGGTCGACATTAAAGAAATCAAATCAATTGAAATTGTTCCTTACACATTAATGACATCATCTATTAATGCAGTATGGGCTTTCCTGTATGCAATATTTACATTAATTTTAGGACTAATACCCTTTGCAATTTCGCCAACTGCTGCTAACTCAACTGCACTATGGTTTTACATTGCTTCTATTGTTTCTTCACCGGTAGGCAGCTTTGTTCTGGGAGTCCTTCAGTCATTTTTATTTGCATTAATTTACAATCTATTAGTCCCCAAACTTGGTGGAATTAAACTTGGACTTGAAGATCTAAGTGAAATAAAATCGATTCCAGTGATGCCGTTTGCACTAATAACTTCTACCATTTCAGCAATTTTTGTACTTATAATTGCCTTAATTGTTATGCCATTAGTTGCAGCGTACATCCCTGTAGTATCACAAATAGCAAGTTCACTACCATTAAACGGGACAAATGTAACTGCAGAAAGCATATCCTCGTTAGGAACATTTGGAGTTATAGGATCTATATTATCCATTATAATACTGCCAATAACAGCATTTGTAATTGTATTTGTAATAAATGTAGTATTAGCTGTACTATACAACTTAGTAGCGCCAAGGGTTGGTGGAATTAAGCTTGAATTTGCAGCAGATGCAGAAAATATGTACGAAATACTGTCAGTTGCACCAGTACAGCTGGCGTTAATAACTGCAATTATTGCAGCCATATGCGGAATTATTATTGGAATAATCGCAGTTATAATCAGTGCACTATATGGAGCTGCCATTATAGGAGTTATGTTCCTGGCAGGATTTACAATCGGATTCCTGGTAGGTGTATTTATAGCATATGCAATTCTAGCATTGATATATAACTTCTTAAGGCCAAAAATCGGCGGGATCAAGTTAGAACTCCAGTAAAATCACTATTTAATTTTTTTCTATTTTCTTTTTAACTTTGAATATAACGCTTAATTGAATCTTCATATTAGACATCCTTAAAACCGCTGATTTATGTGTTGCCAGTTAAAAGTTACCTATAAAACAGATAAAATACTAGATAATTTTGTTTGATTAAATATTAGATACATTTAACTAAATCGTTAAATTGATTCATATAATTATTTTATTGATTAAAACGTGATTTTATGCAAAAACAGGTTATAAATTGTAGAAAAATTTCTAAAGGACATGCCCAGGGAGAAGTTATAGTTACAAATGATCCTATAAGTTTTTTAGGTGGAGTAGACCCAAAAACAGGAGTTATAATTGATTCACAGCATGAATTGTACGGTAAAAAAATAAGTGGAAAAATTCTTGTAATTCCCTCTGGAAAAGGATCCACGGTAGGATCTTATGTTATATTCCAGATGGCAAAAAATAAAACCGCTCCCAGTGCGATAATATCATTAAAAGCTGAACCTATTATTGCAACAGGTGCAATAATGGCAGAAATACCCATGGTAGACCAGCCCGATGCAGATATTTTAAATATTTTAAAAGAGGGAGATATTGTTGAAGTTGATGCTGATTCAGGTATTATAAAAATAAACTGAACTACGAATTGACTTATTAAATCAATATATACTTATTTTAAAAGAAGTAAGAATGAATTTAAGGACTCATTCTTTAATAATTTTCATATCCTCTTCTACCTGCAGATTGGACATATTCTCCTATAGCTCCACCAATAGCCGAAAGAATTCCACATATGAACACTGCAAGTATTGTAAAGAAAATTACAATTAAAATTCCCAGTGCTCCTACTGCAAGTCCTATTTGTGCCGCTAAAACAGTTATTACAGCAGCTATTATTCCAATACCAAATAGCGAAAGAATTCCAATTATTAAACCACCTATAACTCCCGCTAAAGCGCCATTTATTATACCGCTTTCAAATTCATCTTTCATCAAATATACTGCTAAAAAACCGCCCACTATTGGCCCTAAAAAGAATAATGGGAAAAACACAAGGGCAAGAACAATAGTTAAACCAGCAGTTACTACTCCACCTATTCCAACAGCTGTCCATTCAGTCATTTTATCACCTCAATCTTGAGTCAGTATGCATTATGTCCTTAATCCCTAAAATACTTATTTTGTTACAGGGCAATCCCCTTAGTTTAATAATGAATTTTAAAAAATAAATGAAAAATATAAGATAATAAATTAATATAACTAATTTAAATTTCCATTTTTAAGATCTGCCCCTTAGCCAATGTTCCTAAGATCCCCCCGATTAATCCAAGTACTGCACCAATTACAAATGCCCTAATTGCACGGATAACCAAATAACAATTAACAGTTCTAAATAACTTCTAAAAACAGGAACTAGCTCCATTATGCCCCAAATTATAAATAAGGCTGCAAACCCCACCAAACCGCTTGAAATATTTCTATTTATAATATTATCCTCATAACATATCATTTATATGCACAACAAGGAAATCAGCAATTATTGGTGCTAATACCTATATCAAAGCTCTTAAAATGCAGATATACCCAAGCGCCTGCAGCATACAACATCAATGTAGTTATAAATCCAATAAAGACATTTTTCCAGTTTAAAATCATTTTATTTCCTTTAAATTAATTAAAACAAAAAATAGGATACTTTCAGTTAATTAAAGAGAATTTCTAAAAACATGCAGAACCTTCAAAAATCATAGATTTTTTAGGCACAGAAAAATGCATAGCATGCAAACACTTCGTGTTTGCTGTTTGCAAAATGGAGTTTTGCAACCGTGAAAATTAAAAATTTTCACATGTTACAAAATCTACGATTTTGTAAACATTTTTCTCCAGCTATGTTCTGCGGCCCGAAAAATCAGAGATTTTTCGACGGCCCTTAAAATAGAGATGCGATATAAATTATTATAATAATAATATTAAAACAGGTTTAAAGGATGTATTTTTCAATATAAACGTCTGAAATCATTAATTAGAATTATCCGAAAATGAAAAATAAGTATCCCCATATCGAAACGGTGTTAATAGAAATTCTCTAAAGAGTTATATTTAATATTATTAAGTTACAGGTTTTTCTTTTGATGTTCCTAATTCTTTTATAATGACTCCTATTGTTCCACCAATAGCTCCAACAACTGCCCAGATAATGATTAATAAAATCATTGAATCCAACCCACCTGCTGCTTCCATTATTCCTAATAACGCTTTAAAACCCATAATAGAAAAGATACCGGCGATTATTGCCCCCATAGTACCCACTAGTGCACCATGAACTGTGCCATTTGTATAGTTTCCACTAACAGAAAAACCTACATATATCGTCGCTAAAAGTACACCTGCATATTCGCCCCATGATCCCGATATCATTTTAAAGAGCGTTGCCAGTATTATTGCTAAGAGCATACCAGTTATTATGGGTGTCGATTTTATTTCAACCATCATTTCACCCATTTTCATTTATCTACGTTTAAATATTAATACATTTCTTATTTATTTTTAAATCCATATCTAAACTTAACAAAATACATGCCATACAGTTAAACTAGTCCCAAGATATATTTGAAAATATTTAACCCTGTTTACCTGTCTAAATTAACCTTTTAAACCTTTAAAAAAATTAATCTATAAAAAAATAAAAAAAACAGTTTTTATAACTATTTTAAGATTTTAAACTGCATGCTCTTCTTTTCTTGAGAAGTACACGCTGATGATGAACCCAATAATACCACCAATAGCCCCAATAATACCATAAAGTATTGATTCTAGCGCTAAAACTGTTAATGAACCAGTGGTTGCTACAAAAGTTCCAAAAATGGCTCCTGTAACAATTAAAGACACCATTCCTCCAATGAAACCTATAATTGCACCATAAATTGCGCCGTTTATATAATTTCCATCAATACTGTAACCAACATATATGGTTGCTAAAAGATATCCAATAATTTGTCCAGTATTGCCTCCATTTGATCCAAAAGCTGCCCCAATGGTTAACCCAATGAATCCCAGAAATTCAGATAATACTACCGCTAAAATGAAACCAATAATTACAGTTCTCCAGTTGACCATGTTTTGACTTCCTTAGTTTTTAATCTAGTTACACTTTGTATTTTCTTCTTAAATACTTAAAATATTCTTTAATTAATTAAAAAACAACCTGAATTTCAATTTTTTATTAATTGATCACTTAAAATGATAATTCAAAATCAACTTATTTACGCTATCATAGCTCCAAAAGCTCCCCCAACTGCCCCTAAAATTACGTCAACAATTATCTCAACCAGTAAAAGAACACCGAATGATTCCATTATATAGGGTCCTCCCCCCACAATTAATACGAGGATTACAGCAACTATACCCCCAAGAATTCCAATTAATCCGCCGTGAATAGCCCCATTCATCCAATTATAATTAACCATGTACCCCACAATTATACCTGCGGCTACAACACCAATATATGAACCAAAATTTCCAATAGCCTGGTTTAAAATTGAAGTAAATATAACTGTGAGAATGAAACCAATAATTACTGCCTTCCAGTTTACCATGTTAATTCCTCAATTAAAATATAACTGTAGTTAGACTATCATCATATAAAAAAGATGGTTAATTCCCATAAAACAAGATTATTTCATTAATACCTAAAAAAAGAATAAAAAAAATTACATCCTGCTTCCAGTTACTGCAGAACCTATAATACCACCAATTGCACCTATGATAATGTCAATTATCCATGCAATTATTAAAGCGACACCTATTATTGATCCGGCTAAACCAAATGAGGAACCAATTATTAATCCCAGTATTAAGGCTATTATTCCTCCGATAAGGCCTGCTATTCCACCATGCACTGCTCCTGTTGCTATATCTGTATCAACCATGTATCCTACTACTATACCTGCTATTAACACTGCTATCATTGGACCATAAATGAGAGAGACCATTCCAAAAATTATTGCAAGTACTATGGCTATAATAGCCCCTATGATTACTGCTCTCCAGCTAACTATCATAGTTCTCACCCCCTTTATTATTAACTTATACTATATTTTTATTAACAATCCCTAATATATTTTTCTTTAAGCTGTGACTTTTTGGGAAATATAAGTTTAAAAGGGTTAATATTTAAAAATAAGAGTAATTAAAATGTTTTACATGAATTTTTAAAAGGTTAAAAAAAATTAAAAAACAATTTTAAATCCAGTTCCACCCTTGACATTAAGCTCAATTTTTCCATTAAGCTGTTTTACCAATTTATTTACAAGTCTTAAACCAGAAGTTTCTGCATGCTCAAGTTCAAAACTTTCAGGGAGACCAATACCATTGTCAGACACATTTAACCATGTTTTATCGTTGGAGTGGAATTTAATTTGTACTTTCCCTTTAATTTCAGATTTAAATGCATGTTTAAGGGAATTTGTAACAAGCTCATTAATAATAAGGCCACATGGAATTGCAACATCAATATCAAGAGGTATACCTTCAATATCCATCTCAAGATTGATTAAATTAGAATTGACCCCATAGAAATCAAATAAATAATCAGTAAGATCTCTAATATACTCTGCAAAATCAATCATTGCAAAATCTTCAGACTGGCAAAGCTTTTCATTAATTAATTCAACAGCTTTTGCACGATTTTCAATTTCCTGATTAAATTCATTGGAATTTTTACATCCATTTTGCAAATATTCACTGTCTATTATACTTATAATTGTCTGCAGACTATTTTGAATTCTACTTTGAATTTCGTCGAGAAGTATCTTTTTCTCCTCTAGAGATGCCATAATTTCCTCTTCTGCCCGTTTACGCTCATTTATTTCTATTCTAAGTTGTTTATTTGCTTCTTTCAGGCCAAGAGTACGCTTTTCAACCAGTTCCTCCAGATGATCCCTGTGTTTTACCAGTTCTTCTTCTATCTGTTTCCTTTCAATGGCATAAAATATAGAACGTGCCAGTAATTTACCATCAACTTCTCCTTTCATCAGATAGTCTTGAGCTCCTTCATGTACTGCATCCAATGCAGCTTCCTCATCAGCAGCACCGCTCAATATTACAATAGGCATATGAGGGGCATTTTTATATGCTTCAATGAATGTTTCAATCCCAAAGGAGTCAGGTAAATTAAGATCAAGTAATAATACATCAAATTCATCATTTTTAATAGATTTAAGTCCTTCATCCAGACGTTCCACATGTTTAAAATCAAAACTAAATGAAGGGATTTCTTTAAGCATTTCCTGTATCAACCGGACATCTTTAAAATTATCCTCTATTATCAAAATCCGAGTAAGTTTCATCTTATTAATACACTCCGATGATTTTTAATTTTAATCCTTAACCCAGTTAAACTACAGTTTAACCTCTTCAGCTTTCTTTAAATAATGTTCAAACAGTCGGTTTCCCCATTCAATCGCTTCAGCATCTTCATCTATTAAATATTTATGAAGATCGTATATTCCATCAGTTGAAAACAAGCCCAGTGCAATAAATTTATCTGTTACTGTAAAAGACATTCTTGCATCATCTATCTTCCATATTTTAAAATCTTTTTCTTCAGTCGCTTTTTTCAAGTTTTCTCTGCCCTTTATTTCGATCCATTTATCCAGTATTTCCGGTGTTACCATAAGCTGCAGGGAACTGCTTTCCAGTAAATCCTCGAACATCTCTATTTTTTGAGGAAGAAGAACTGAAGATATATAATTAATCTCTTTGGCCTTTGATAAAAGTTCAGCATAAACAGTATGGGGTTTCATAACATCTGTAGGCGTAGACTCAACTACTACCGAATTTTTTAAACTACCAATAGTTTCAAGCAAATATTCAGGGATAGCCTCTATTTCATGCCTTAAAAATATTTTTTCAAGTTCTCCCAGAGATGTAGAAGCTTTTATGAGACTTATTAAATGAATTGCGACAATTTTACCGGTCTGAGAAAGGGAATAACCTCCAGATTGCTTAAGTATGAAATTTTTTTCATCGAGCTGGTTCATTCCATGTAAAATAGTTGCTGAACTCAAATTTGTTTCGTCTTTAAGGTCGCGTAAACTTCTTAACCCGCCATTTAAAGTTATAATAATTCTAGTTCTAACATCAGAAGCTGTGAGAAACTTTAAATCATCTCTTACTTTTCCATAAAGCTTTAAAATCTCTTCAGACATATTTTTCCCCTTCAAATCAAATAATAATTATTATCAATGCCATTTTATGCCAATAGTATGATTTTATCATTTAATTTATATTTTAATTGTTTAAAATAATGAATTACTCATTATCTAAAGATAAGAAATCAATCAAATACATCAAGTTGATAAAGAACAATTTGTTTTTTTTAGTTATTATTTTTTATCATATGCGATTCGTAACACCACACATCAAAGAAACAGTATTCTAAATTAATATTAACGGTCTTAAAGCTCCAAAATAAGATTAGTTTATTATAAAACCTTTTAATTTGTAATTGAAATTTACCATACAGTATTTAGACTTTAATACTAATAAAATTAATTTATTACTGAATTAAATATCTTTAAATAACGTAAAATTATATGAAAAATAAAACATGACAAAATTTTTAGTTTTTAGGAAAATAAAAGCATTAATAAACTTAAAACTGCAAATAAAAGTGAAATATTGGGTTTTATCCCCCTTTATTCATTTTATCAAGCTCTTTTAATCCATGATTATATTCTCTTTCTCCCATTTCCTTATTGTCAAATAAAGATTTCAATTCAGCAGCAATGCTTTCGGAGGTAACTTTCTCTTTTCTATCTATAATATTAGTAACTGCCATTCTAAGCTGAGGATATTCATCAGTGATATCCATGAGACTGGATGCCCTTTGTGTTTCAGGATTATCCTTAAGCTGAACACTAACAACTTCTAAATTAACTGCTTTAGCACTCGGACCTGATGGTGGAACAGCTTTAACTGTAATTCTAGAGATATTATCGTTAATAGATTTTCTAAATGTCTCAAAATCAACTGAATAACTGTCCTGAGACTTTGTCATGGTTTTATTAACAACATGATTTAAGCTGTCAATAAAACTGTAGACCCTTCCCCCCCTTTCACCATAAATAGTACCGTTTTCAGGATAATAAGAAGTTATAAACCCGCAAATCCATTTCACCTGGGTTTCATGGTCTGTTATTATTATATAAAACTCATCTATTTCTTTCTTTTTAACTTCCCTTTTCTTTATATCCCCCACATAAATTTCACCAGATATCATCTCTTGAGGTATTAATTCACTTAAATATTTAACAGCATAATTTTCAGTCCTTTCTTTACCACTTTTTTTTATCCCCAAATCCAGCATATAATCACCAACCAATCTGTACTGTATTATTATTTGTTAATGATTCTATATTACTATTTTTGATAATCAGCATTATTATGAATTATTATATAGATTTCAATTTATGGGGAGGATTTCTCGATTAACTGGATTGAGATTGTAATTTAAAAGATAACTAAATATAAACACATGTTAATACCGGAAACCCCCATATATCTGCAAATTTAAGCACCAATAAATAAAAAAATAGGTAAATTATCTGATTTTTGATTTGAAAAATATCAAATTTAAAAAAAAGAAAAATTGAATTAATTCAACAGTTTTATTGAAATCTGATTAGAACGTACCCCTTGAGAATTGCCTTTATCATCTATAAAAGTAAGTATAATGCTTCCTATTTCCAAGGTATTAGTTAATTTAACATCACTGCTATACCACGATGCTAACTCTACATTAGTTGGTATATATACAGAGTATGTGTATTTTCTAGTTTGACCTGGATTTAATGTACCAACATCCTTTTCAAAATCTTGAGCCCCTACTTTAGCGTTGTAAATTGTGTTTTTCCCTTTATTTGTTACTGTGTAAGATATAGATACACTTGTACCTCTTTTTTGAGGAGTACTAGGCCCTTTTTGAGTTATTATTGCATCATAATCTTTTAAAGTGCCATTTACATCTTTTTGTTCACTATTTTGAGTTGTACTATTTTGAGTTGCATTTTGAATCACACTGCTTTGTATTTTATTCTGATCTTGTTGAGTGTAGCCATAAGTAAGGGCAGCTAGACCAATAATCACAAATATAAAGACTACTATCAGCCTTCTATCCATTTTAATTCCTCCCAATATACATTAAAACATTTATGCTCTTTTAAACTTCTTGTATTAAGTTTATCACTTACATTTTGCCATCGTCTAAATTTAACCAATTTATATTTATGTCATAAGGAGGTTTACCCCAATATTTCCCTAGAGGCTTACCACTATCTAGGCACGCTGCAAGATCCACAATTGTCCACGAACTAAACTCTTTACCTTTTATTTTCATAAGAATATGTCCAACATATCCAGAAGATGTTTTACAAACAGTTCTTTGGTATTTTACTTCGTACCCCATTTCATTTGCCAAATCATGTCCCAATTGTGTTACATCAACACAATTTAACCCAGATCTATCTTTTAATCTAGTTATTTCCTGATTTCGTGTATATTTATCGTTGAAATAATATGCATATCTTCTGTTTTTACATAATTTATAAAAACCGGTGAAACTCGTGAAAGGTCCGATAACATTTATTAGGGTTTTTTGAATTGAACCAGCTGTAACTGGAATATTGCTACCCACAGGTCCTTCTATCCCCACTTTATTAGGCTCTTGACCATTATGGGCTTTCTTCCATGCATCCCACCTTTTCTTCATGTCCAAAAATTGATTCTTAGTAACCCTATCAACACCGACTTTCATGTCACTTATAGTCACATAATTTGGTATTTTACCAGGATTTTTTGCCTGCCATTTTGTTATTCTCTTCCACATTTCCTTGTACTGCGCATTAGTTAAAATATGAACTGTTCCCGCATATCCCTCAATATCATCGCCTTCAACATCAGTGCCGCTGCAATTATTTCCCTGAGAAGGACAACCATACTCAATATTGTCCCAATCGATGTTATCATATTCAGAAGCAGTAGTTACTAATTTAATACTGCTTCCAGAGCTTCCAGTAGAGTTAACAGCAGATACTGCTCCTGTAAACACAGTTACCATTGCAACAAGGACTATGAAAGCTAAAATTTTCTTTGATTTATTCATAATTTACCCCTTTCCATTAATACCACCATATATCCATGGAAAAGAAGTATTAATTAATACTTTCTGTAGTAAAATTATTTTAGCATTATTTTGTACTATTAAAACTGTAAAAATCAAAAATTAGCCAATATATTGGAGATTTATTTTATTTTAGGCACTCTACTTAAAACAAACACAATTATAACACTCAAAATATCTATAAAATGTTTAAATTAAATTATAAAAATTTTTAAATAAATAACAAAAATTAATTATCAAATTGATTGATAGCTACTTTATAATCTCAGAAATACCATAAAAACCCCATAAATAGCTTTATTTCTACACATTCTTCAAAAATATAACTATTTTATATCAAAAATTTTAATTTCAATGAGCACCATAATTATGATTTGTTTTACTCTGATTTGGAAGGCAAATATATGTAAAAAATGGGGCAAAAAATGACAACATATTCTCTTATCCATAACGGGACTTTAATTAACGGCACTGGAGATGAACCTCTCCTCAATGCGGCCATTTTAATTAAAGATAATAAAATCGTTGCAGTTGGTGAGGAAAACTCAATTTTCCTGCCTGATGAGGAAATTAAAAGGGTTGATGCCGGCGGAATGTTCATTTTGCCGGGATTCATAGACACCCATATGCACATAATGGCAAACGGGTTTAAAGATAAAGATACACTCTATGATCCCCTTTCACTCTATTTTTATAAAGGCGCGGAAAACTGCAGGAAAACAATTGAAGCAGGTGTAACTACCGTAAGAGATGCGGGTCTTGCCGATTTAGGCGTTAAGATGGCAATTGAACAGGGATTGATACCAGGCCCCAGAATACTGATCAGTGTAATGCCCCTTTCTATAACTGGCGGACATTTTGATTTCTGGCGTGCTTCAGGTTTTGACATCAAGATTTCTTACCCCAGTCTCCCCGAACATATTTGTGATGGTGTGGAGGAAGTACGTAAAAGAGTTAGAGAAATAATCCGCTGCAAAGCAGATTTTATTAAAGTAATGGTCACAGGCGGAGTTATGAGCGCCAATGACGGCCCAGAACATACACAGTTTACAGTGGAAGAATTGAAAGTTATGGTGGAAGAAGGGAAAAATCATGGCGGCATAAAAGTAATGGCACACGGACATGGGGCTGAAGGCATTAAAAATGCCCTTAAAGCAGGTGCTCATTCAATAGAACACGGCAGTTACCTGGATGATGAAGCAATTCAAATGATGATAGATCATAGCACATACCTGGTGCCGACATTTGTAGTTATGCACCACAACAAAAAACTTGCCGAAGCAGGCGAGTTACCTGAATGGGGAATAGAACAAGCCCTTGAAATAGTTGACATACATAAAGAAAATATAAAGAAAGCTTATGAAGCTGGTGTTCACATTGCAATGGGTACTGACTGTGGTGTTGTGTCCCATGGGATTAATCTGGAGGAATTAGGCTTTTTATGTGATATAGGGATGAGTGCAGAAGAAGCCATAGTAGCAGGGACTAAAACTGCTGCTGAATGCATTGGATATGATGACAAAATTGGTACAGTTGAAGCCTCCAAATTAGCAGACATTATAATCTGTAAAAAGGATCCTATTGCACATATAAAGTCTCTTGGAAATCCAGATAATATAATACTGGTAATGAAAGATGGAAAAATTGTAAAAGACCTCAGAAATTAATTATTCCCCCTTAAATTACATTTCGAAGCATATTAATTATTTATATAATTTTTTTTATCTAATTCTAATTTTAAATACCTTATTAACTGATTTAGGGAAGATAAATATTCCAAACACAGTCTATCGGCTTATATATCTTACAATTTCATAATTTAAAAATGTAAATGTAAAATATCCAAAAATACATTCTTTCACTTAATTATACTATTTGGACACGATCACTTTATAAAAAATAGTTAAATTAAGAGCTTATTTCTGCATTTAGCAGTTAAGAAATTAAATTATTTTATTATTAAAATTAGAAAGATTTATAAATATAAAATCTAAATTTAATTACTTCATATTTAATACGCTTATGTCCATGATCATGTGCACACTTCATGCTTTATGTTAAATTAGAATATCAATTAATTATATGAAATTATATTTGGAAGAGTGTAATTTACTTAACCATATAACTCATAAAAATTCAAAGTAACATAGGCGCAACCATTTTAGACATGAGCGTTAATTTAAAATTTATAATATGTAAATCACATTGAAAAATATTAATATAAATGGAAAATTTCAATTGCAAAGTCCCTTTAAATCGACTTTGTTAACTTTACTGGAGAAAAAAAATGAAATGGTGGTTAATTGCACTGGCTATTTTAGCCCTCATTATAGGTTATTCTTATGTTACAGTTTCAAATGGCCCTATTGAGCCTTTAGGAAGACTTTCATTCGTTAAATTATCTAACCCTGATTTTTATCCAGGACATCCTCACTCTGAGCTTTTTGCACAGCAGGTTAATAAAACCGGTTCTAAAGTAGGTTTAATTGTACACATGTATGGAGGTTCCAATTATCGTAGTTACCAGGAAGGGGATATTTACATAATTGAAGTAGCCTATATTGACACTAAAGGTGCAGGTTCAGTAAGTTTAAATCATATTGACTTTTTAGACTCGCTTAAAGTAGCTTTATTTGGTGTTCCAGATGGCAGATATAAATACATGTCTGACGGTCATGTTTACGACACCTATGACGAGATGATGGCCCATGTCAATGAACTTGCCGAAGAACACGGCCAGGAAGGTTCAATTCCAATGGCTTATCATGGAAACGCTAGAATTGGTAACCCGGTTCTAGAACCTGGAGATGGATTCCCATTATACTTCCAGATACTGACAAAAACATACGGAATAATTCCTGCTTATGTCTACATGATTTCAGGAATGCTCGCCCCATACTTCAACAACCCATATAGAAACTTTGAACTAGGACATGCTTCTCAGTTACAGTACTATTACAACCACGGTTTACTCAACGAAAACTATACTGAAGTCAATTCAAGCACTAAATCGTATTACCACAACCTGTATCAAAGTAACCTTGCAAAAGAATACGAATAAAGCAAACAAAATTTAAATTGATATTTTAATTCATGTTTTAGGAATACACTCCTAAATCATCTATTTTTTATTTTTTAACCCAAGTAAACTGCTTTTTTTGAAATAAATCCCCAAAATTATTATAATACTAAATTCATATATTATATTAAATAATTTCCGGTACTCAAGGGGGGAATGAAAATCAACCATGAAGATCCTGAACATGAAATGAAACACATGCACCCTGAGGAAATGGACAAATGTGTTGTGTGTGGAGAAAAATTAAGCAAAAAACATAAAATGGAAAGTGGACACGTTCATTCGGGGATGATTAACGATTTAAAAAAGCGATTTATAATATCTATAATTGTAACTATCCCTATTCTTTTTTTATCGCCTTTAGTTCAGGAAATATTTGGCATTAGTGGATATACCAAGTTTCCAGGTGATTCCTATATACTGTTCCTACTGTCATCATTTGTTTACTTCTATGGAGGGTATCCTTTTTTTAAGGGCATTTATAATGAATTTAAATCAAGAACTCCCGGAATGGATACATTAATTACAGTAGCAATCACAAGCGCATATATTTACAGCAGTGCAGTCGTTTTTGGCCTCAGCGGAAGTATATTTTTCTGGGAATTAGCCACCCTTATAGATATCATGCTTATAGGGCACTGGCTTGAAATGAAATCCGTGCTAGGAGCTTCCAGTGCACTTGAAGAACTTGCAAAGCTCATGCCCTCAAGCGCACATAAATTAACATCTGATGGAAAAATAATGGAAGTTTCACTGGAAGAATTGAATGTAGGAGACCAGGTCATTGTTAAACCTGGAGAAAAAGTTCCTGTGGATGGAGAAATTGTAAATGGAAGTACTTCTATCGATGAATCAATGCTTACAGGTGAATCGGAGCCTGTTTTCAAAAAAGAAAGCGATGAAGTTATAGGGGGCTCTATAAATGGGGATGGATCAATTACAGTAGAAATTAAAAAAACCGGTGCAAATTCTTTTCTTTCCCAGGTTATAAGTCTTGTTGATGAAGCACAGGCAAGTAAATCAAAAACTCAGGATTTAGCAAACCGTTTTGCACTTTGGCTTACACTCATATCCCTTACAGGCGCTTTTATAACATTTTCAGTATGGCTGGTACTGACCCATCAAAGTCTTAATTTTGCACTTGAAAGATCCGTAACAGTGATGGTCATTACATGCCCCCATGCCCTTGGACTTGCTGTTCCACTGGTTGTTGCAGTGTCTACAGCATTGTCTGCAAGTAATGGTCTATTAATACGAAACCGCGCGGCATTTGAAAAAGCCAGGAATGTTAGTGCAATAATATTTGATAAAACTGGTACATTAACAGAAGGAAAATTTGGGGTAACTGATATCATTGCTTTAAACAATGAGTATAGTGAAGATAAAGTTCTAAAATATGCTTCATCTCTTGAAACTTATTCTGAACACCCTATTGCTAAAGGTATTGTCTCAGCTTCTGAAGAAACTTTTCCTGTAGAAGACTTCAAGGCAATTCCAGGGAAAGGTGTAGAAGGTAAGGTTAATGGTAAATATGTTGAAGTTGTAAGCCCCGGATATTTAAAGGAACTTAACATTTCATTTAACGATGAAAAAATGAAAAAACTTTCTTTGCAGGGAAAAACCATTGTTTTTGTGGTTGTTGATGGAGACTTAAAAGGTGCCGTTGCCCTTGCAGATATCATAAGATCCGAATCAAAGAAAGCTATTTCTAAACTTAAAGATATGGGAATTAAATGCATAATGATTACAGGAGATAAGAAAGAGGTTGCAAAGTGGGTATCAAATGAAATAGGGCTTGATGAATATTTTGCAGAAGTTTTACCACAAGAAAAGGCAGAAAAAGTAAAAAAAATCCAGTCTGAAGGATTAATTGTGGCCATGACTGGTGATGGTATCAATGACGCCCCTGCACTCGCCCAGGCAGATGTAGGCATTGCAATTGGCGCAGGTACAGATGTTGCTATTGAAACTGGAGACGTGATCCTTGTAAAAAGTAATCCTCTGGATGCACTGTACATAATTAAGCTTGCAAAGTCAACTTACAGAAAAATGATCCAAAATTTGATCTGGGGTACTGGATACAACATTTTCGCAATTCCAATTGCAGCAGGAGTTCTTTACGCATATGGAATTATATTAACTCCTGCAGCAGGAGCCATACTAATGTCGGTGAGTACTATCATCGTGGCTTTTAATTCAAGGTTTTTGAAAATCGAAAAATGAATTTATAGTCATGTGCAAAAGTTTTCAGAACATCTATTCAAAATAAAATGAATGAATATCGAATTTAATCAATTTAAAATCATTACAGGGGACTATTTACATATTGTAAGTTTAACTAATTATACTCCCGACTATAAAATCACGTGGTTTGAATCTGATATGTTTAAACAGTTATGGAGGGATTTAATGGATAGAAACACTGCAATTGTGTTAATAGTGCTAATTATTGCGATAGTGGCCATAGTGGCTATTTTTGCATGGATATGGATGTATACTCCATATATGGGAGGATATCACGGCTACTACGACAATAATACAGGGCATGGTATGATGCACGGATATTAATTTTTCACATGAGGCGCAACTAATAAAATTTATGTAATAAATTTTATAAATTTAATATTACATACTAAAGATAGATGTTGAAGGAAATAATGCATATTTCCAGAACTACATAAATGAGGTGATAATATGGCAAAAGTCCCAAAAAATGAAGAAACCATGATAAAGTGCATCTGTAATGCATGCCCTACCTACAATGAATGCATGCAGAGCGGAAAATTAGGAGTATTTTGCTCCGCAGGTGATGAAATAAGATGTTTTGAAAATGAACAAGGTTGTAACTGTCAGGACTGCACAGTTTCATCAGATTTTGATTTCTCCACTGTTTACCACTGCAAAGATGGATCGGCCGACAGGCAAATTGAATCCAGATCAAGATAACTTACCTAATTTATTTTTTTATTTGAAAATAAGCTTGCGGATCTATAGAAATTATTGATATTATAATTAAATGTAAAAACGTGATTTAAATGAAAATTAAAGGTATTGTAGTTTCAGGAACAAAAAAAGGCGCATATTTTATGTCTCAATCAATTTACAGGGATCAATTTGAAGATAAACTTCATTTCAGGCCATTCATTGGTACTTTAAATGTCCATGTTGAAGATAATGACTCACAAAAGGTTGAAAAACTTTTAGAAAGCGATATTCCCGAAATAAAAGGTGAAAAAACTTTTGGTGATGTTAAATTTAAAAAAGCAACTCTAAATGATGAAGTTGAAGGAGCAGTGATTTTTCCGGAAAAAACTCATCATTCAAAAGATGTTGTTGAGTTTATAGCTCCTCAAAATCTTAAAGAAAGGTTCCATATTAGTGATGGAAGTTCCGTAACTATAAATATTCCAGATTAAATTCTAAAAAATTGGTTATATCCTGCTAATTTCAGCGTACTCTCCTTAGCTAACATAATATTTGCCATATTTACAGCATTCAAATTTTGAATTCCTTTTTCAATAAGGGGAAGTTCAATATTGCCCGTTGCATCTGAAACATTTTGATACTGCCCTCTCCCCACAAGATTATCTTCATATATGGCAAAAAAAGCTAAAAACAATACAAATAACGCCATAATAATTCCAACAATGGCTAATTTTACAATTTTCCCCATGAGTTTCACCCGGAACATGACATAATGAGTTTTATTATTCTATTATGGGCCATTATTACTTATAACTGCATGCCAGAATTATACGGATCCATGTTTGTTATTAATTAAACATCTCTGGTTTTTAAAATCAGTTTAAATAAAGTCATATTTCTTCAAAAAAAGAATTGAAGTTAAAATTAAGATTTGCTGATAATTTGTGACTCAATTTTATCCACAATTTTTGATATCCTAACTGAAATCTCTGATTGCGGCTCTTTAATTATAACAGGAGTCCCAATATCAGAAGAAGCTGCTGTTTCTACATCTAACGGCAACCTTCCAAGGAAAGGAATGCCCATTTCTTCCGCCAGTTTAGTACCCGTACCTTTACCGAATATCAAAATTTCATTTTCACAGTGGGGGCAGATGAAACCAGACATATTCTCTATAACTCCAATAATTGGAATATTTAAATTTTTAACTAAATTTACACCCTTGGTTACATCTTCCTGAACTACAGATTGAGGCGTGGTAACTAAAACAACACCATCTAATGGAATAGTCTGTAAAACAGTTAAAGGCTCATCTCCAGTTCCTGGAGGGTTATCAATGATTAAAACATCTAAATCTCCCCAGTTAACTTCTGCAAAAAATTGTTTTATTGCCCCTGTTTTTGCAGGGCCTCTCCAGATAACCGGAGTATCCTGTGAAGATAAGAAAAATCCTACAGACATGACTTTTATTCCTTCTTCAGTTTCAACAGGTGTTATACCATCTTCACTGTAACCTAAATTTTTTCCTTCTACTCCCAACATCTTTGGAACATTTGGCCCATGTACATCTGCGTCCATAATACCCGTTTTATATCCTCTCTTTGCAAATGCAGCGGCTAAATTTACTGATACTGTGGATTTACCCACTCCTCCTTTTCCACTCATTACTGCAATTTTATGCTTGATCTTACTCATTCTTTTTATAATTTCAACTTCCTGTTCCATTACCGCTTTTTTACGCTCTTCTTCTTCAGAAACCATCAATAATCCTCCAAATAGAATATATTTGAATATTAAAGCTAATACATATAAAATCAATAGAAATTAAATTCTAAAAAATGGTTTTTACTATTTTAGAAAGTAACCTAAAATATTGTGTAAACAGATGGTAATAGTATATCTACAAAATTATTTATAATTTTCAAATTTAACTGTAACCGTAAAATACATCTTTTCAATGCATTAATGACCTAAATACCATTTTTTTAAAATTCAACGGCAGGTTTAATTAAACCAATCAATTCAGAGGTTATCTTGTTAAATTAGTTTATAAATCTTAAAAATTTAGAATTCAATCTATTAAAAAATCAAGTATAACCCATTTAAAGCTAAAAAAATAAGTCTAATTTATTCCAGTACATTTAAACAGATTTTAGATTTACAGTACTCTTCTCCCCAGTCACAGAGTGATTTTAAAATAGGTATAACTGATTTACCCTTTGCAGTAAGCGAGTATTCCACTTTTGGAGGCACTTCTGCATAGACCTTTCTGTTAACTAAATCATCCCTTTCCAATTCCCGGAGCTGTTTTGTAAGCATGCGCTGTGTTATAGCAGACAATTCCCTATTAATTTCGCTGAACCTTAACGTTTGATCTTTTAATGCCCATAAAATTAGTGGTTTCCATTTTCCACCTATTTCATCTATTGCTGCAGCTACTGGACAGCAGTACTTTTTATTTTCAGTCATCAGATCACACCAGTTACTGTATTAAGTCCCTATACAAAAATAATCCATGTATTTCGTTTATATTCCAATGGTACTTTTATTGATAGTTAGTATACAAAAGTGTACTATATAACCGTTTTGTCTATACCTAATTTAAATACAACTAGTGGAATTCATATATTATAAATAAATTAATTGAAAATTTTAGTTAAAAATAATTAAAAAGAGTTATATAATCATTGTTTAACTGAACATATTTAAAAATCAAATAATAAGAACTGAGGAGGAATTAAATAGTGTTTGATTCAACAAAAGCAGAAATTAAAATTTCAGGAATGAGCTGTGCCCACTGCGTAGCACGCGTTGAAAAATCTTTAAAAAATGTAGATGGAGTCAAAGAAGTTAAAGTAGATCTAGAATCAGGAAAAGCCACCGTTAAATACAATCCTAAAAAAGTGGAACCCTCAAAACTAGAAGAAGCTGTAAAAGAAGCAGGCTACGACGTGATTAATTAATCACAAGCTTAGAAAATATAATAATATTCTAATGAGTTAAGAATTAAAAAAAGCTTTGATAAAGCCTTAATTAGCAAATTTAAGATTTGTATCACCAAAGCATTACTCATAACCCCCTTATTATTTTATTTTGGACTTTTTTCTTTATTTAAATTATAATTGAAACTATTAGAAAAAATTATTAATCAATAAAAACAAAATTAAAATAGTATAATCATAATTAAGAGGTAAACAAATGGCAGAACCATCCAAAAAGAAAGCAGAGATTAAAGTTTCAGGAATGCACTGTGCTTCATGCGCTTTAAACGTTGAAAAGTCTCTAAAAAACCTTGAAGGAGTTGAAGAAGCCCAAGTAAACATTGGAACTGAAAAAGCCACGGTTGAATATGATCCTGAAAAGTTGAAGCTCGCTGAACTGGAGAATGCCATAGAAGATGCTGGTTATGGAGTGGCAAATGAACACGTTATTCTAAAAATTGGAGGAATGAGCTGCGTAATGTGTGTAAAAGCCATAGAAGAAGCTCTTGGAAAACTTGATGGGATCAGTGATGTTAATGTTAATTTAACCTCTGAAAAAGCTTATGTTACTTATAATTCTGAAATTACAACAGTTACAGATATGAAAAATACAATTGAAGATCTTGGATACCAATATCTTGGCATTGAAGGAGAAAAAACAGAAGAACTTGAAGAAGAAGTAAGATCTAAAGACCTTAAAGATAAAAGAAATCGGATAATTGTTGGTTTTGGATTTTCAATCCCTTTAATGGCTTTAATGTATCTAAATATTCCACTTCCAATCCCAATGCCTTACTTCATGCTTATAGTTTCCATTCTTCCATTTATCTATGTGAGTTACCCCATATTCACAGCAGGCCTCCGTTCCCTCAAAAACAGGAATCTTGACATGGATGTTATGTATTCCATGGGAATTGGAGTAGCTTATGGATCCAGCCTTTTAGGCACTTTTAATATTATACTAACTCAACAATTCCTATTTTATGAAACAGCACTTATGCTTGCTGCATTTCTAGCTTTAGGAAGATATTTAGAGGCCCGGGCAAAGGGACAGACGTCAACTGCTATAAAAAAATTAATTGGACTGCAGGCAAAAACTGCCACTGTAATTCGCAGCGGCAGTGAAATGGAAATTCCCATTGAAGATGTTCAAATGGGAGATACAGTAGTTGTTAAGCCTGGTGAAAAGATCCCTGCAGATGGAGAAGTTGTAAGCGGCGAAAGTTATGTAGATGAATCTGCAATTACTGGAGAACCAATTCCTGCATTTAAAAATAATGGAAAAACAGTTGTTGGTGGGACCATTAATCAGAACGGAGTATTAAGGTTCAAAGCTCTAAAAATTGGGAAAGATACAGTATTATCTCAGATTATAAAACTTGTAGAAAATGCCCAGGGCTCAAGGCCGCCTGTCCAACGAATTGCAGATAAAGCGGTAAGTTATTTCATCCCAACTGTTTTAACTATAGCAATTGCGGCATTTCTATTCTGGTACTTCTTATCAGGAGCTACCCTTCTTTTCGCACTTACTGTGCTGATCTCCATTCTTGTTGTGGCATGTCCATGTGCACTTGGGCTTGCATCACCTACAGCCATAACTGTAGGCATTGGACGGGGAGCAGAGCTTGGAATATTGATTAAAAATGGTGAAGCCCTCGAGATATCTGAAAAGCTTACCACTATAGTGTTTGATAAAACAGGTACACTTACCAAAGGCAAGCCTGAGGTTACAGATATAGCCCCAATTGGAACTGATAACAGAGAATTATTAAAACTCGCTGCCAGTGTTGAAAAAAATTCACAGCACCCCCTTGCAGAAGCCGTGGTAAAAAAAGCACTGGAAAAAAATATAGAAATAGAAACAAGCCAGAATTTCGATACCTTTGGAGGAAAAGGGGTAAAAGCAGTGGTAGAAGGTAAAGAAATTATAATAGGAAATAGAACCTTGTTTAAAGATAGAAATATTACAATACCCAACGAAGCTGAAGAAAAACTGTCTAAATTTGAAAATGAAGGCAAAACAGCAGTTTTAGTTGCTGCAGATAACTCATTATCCGGAGCAATTGCTATAGCGGATACATTAAAAGAAACCACCAAAGATGCAATTGGAAAGCTCAAAGAAATGGGCCTTAAAGTGGTCATGATAACTGGAGACAACAAACAAACAGCCGGTGCAATTGCAAAGCAGGTTGGAATTGAAAATGTAATTGCAGAAGTGCTGCCCCAAGATAAATCCGAAGAGGTTAAGAGGCTTCAAGAGGAGGGTGAAGTTGTAGCCTTCGTTGGTGATGGTATTAACGATGCTCCCGCACTAGCACAATCTGATGTCGGAATAGCCATAGGAAGTGGTACAGATGTAGCTATAGAAAGCGGTGAAATTGTCCTTATAAAAAACGACATCATGGATGCACTTGCTGGTATTCAGCTAAGTAAAAAAGTGATGGGAAGGATAAAGGAGAACTTATTCTGGGCCTTTGCATACAACTCCGTGCTTATTCCTGTTGCAGCAGGGGTGCTCTACCCGTTCTTTGGAATTACATTCAGGCCAGAATTTGCAGGGCTTGCAATGGCACTTAGTTCAGTATCTGTTTTAACTCTTTCACTGTTATTAAAAGGATACGTACCTCCTGCAAAGAAAGAGAAAGCAGAAATAATCAAATAAGTTTATTATTAAACTTTGTTTTTGATCAACCTTTTTAGAAAAAAGGTTGAAGGGTATGTACCTCCTGCAAAGAAAGAGAAAACAGCTCAGTGAAATCCAGAAAAGTGTGTAGAATAATTGAACACTCTATTTTTCTTCTATTTTTATCAGTTAAAAAATAATATTAATTTCTTTGATCATATTAAAAAATTAATTTTAAAGTTAGTTTTTGAGTAGTCTGATTTAAAACTGTCAAATTGAGGTGAAAAAATGGCTTTAGATCCGGTATGCATGATGGAAGTGGATGAAAAATCTGCAAAAAATGTAAGCGAATATAAAGGGAAGAAATACTATTTCTGCGCTCCACTTTGTAAAAAAAAGTTTGAAGAAGAGCCCGAAAAGTACGCAAAGGAATAATTAAAAATTTACTTTACTTTAGCAAGCACCGTACACGGGGCACTATCAATTCCTTTAATCTGCCAAGGGACAACCATTATACTTTCTAAATTTTCATTTTGGACATTGCCGAGCTTCATATCCTCAATTAAAAGCAAAGGTTCCCCAAAATCCTTGCTCTTTTTAAAAGCATTTACGTGGACTTCTTCTCCAGATTTTGGATTTTGATAACTGGACATCGATACACAGTCTATACCAATACATCTGACATTTTTAAGGTTTTTTCTTATAAAGTAAATAACTTCTGGGGACATTCCTGGATTTTGAGTTAGATATTCCTCCGGATCATCACTGTGGAATTTTTCAAATCCAGTACGGAATAAAATGCAGTCTGCATCATTAAAATCCAGTTTAGATATATCCCATATTTTTACAAGCTCATTTGGACCTTTTGGAATATCCACAATTAAAGGGTTATTAAAAACCAGTTCATCAGGCGGGTACTCCAAGATTATCTTACCATCTTCCACAAAATGACCTGGAGCATCTACATGTGTTCCAGAATGATTTTCAACATTTATTAAGTACGTATTATAACCTTTCCCATCTACAATCTGGTTATTGTGAACCATTTCTGGCTCCTTTAAACCTATATGAACAGGAGAAGTTTCTTCCAGCGCGTAAGAAAGTGTTATATATCCCATAATTTTCATCTCCTTAACTCAAAAGTTGAATTTTAAATTTTTAAGTTGATTCATAAATTAAATACCAACTTAACCTTTAATTTACAGGTATTAAAAGCATAAATTTGTTTTTAACTCCATTTTATACTTTAAAATATCACCAATATAATTTTTATCATTATCATTACAGGGCAATATTCCAGTTTTTAAAGAATAGATGTCACTAATTAACCTTTATTAACATCATTATGAATTTCAAACATTCCATTTTTAGATAAAGACACCAAAAGCAATTTTTTAAATTAGTAAATAATAAATTTTAATAAAAATATATAGATAATTAATAAAGTTAAGGAGAGTGAATTTATGGCAATGTTTATGGCACACCTGACCCATCCTGTTGAAGCATGTTACCTTGTTAGTGAAGAGACTAAAAAGAAACTTAAGGAGCATTCCAGCAAAAGAGAAGAACTCGCTAAAAAACATGAAATTAAAATAATATCTGCAGTGTATCCCCCACTGGAACACGAAATATTTTATATAATAGAAGCACCATCTTTCAGGAATGTGGAACTGTATTTAAGAGAAATGGGCTTTGCATTATACAACAAAATCAAGATAAGACATGTACAATCAATGGAAAAAGCTTTAGATAGGCTGCAAGAGTTATAATTAGATTTTTAAATAAATACTCCCTTATTTTTTTAAATCAGTAGAATTTATCCAAAAAATAAGATCAAAAAACAGTTTTTAAAAGATAAGAAGTGGTGTTCAATCTTCTTACTCTTTAAACAACTTCATTTTTCATTATTTCCCTTAAAACAGCCGTTGCATAGCATCCCTTTGGAATTGAAAACTCTACAAGAACTCCTTCATCAGTGGCCTTAGCAGAGGCATCCCATATCTTAAATCTAATCGCACGTCTCAGCCCATGACTTCCAAGTTTAGGCATTTTAGGGACTTTAAATTCTTCTAAAGTAACCCCTTCCCCATCTATAACTTTCTGCTCCATTTCGCCAAGTTCTCCACCGGCAAGTGGGACTTTACTTCCAAAAAGGGGAGCTGTAGGGTGAACTTCAAAGTTTTTTATTCTTTCATCTATGTCATCACCAAATTCATGGACCAGATGTTCCTCATTATCGATGATTATGTCACCTTCAACATACTTATCGATTCCAAGCTTAACCCTCGCACTTACCGCTTTATTGAATAAAAATGACTGGTAAGCGTGGACAAACATTCTCCTTAACGGTTTTGGGAGGCTTGATATAGCACGCCTGTAAGCATGTTCATCTAAAGAATCAATATCTTCGACATTTTTCTTTTTCATTTCCTTTAAAAGGGTTTTAAGCATCATCTTTTCATATCTCATGCTCCCCGGCATTTCTTCCAATGATTCTTCCCATTTTCCCTCATCATACATCTGTCTTGGTTTTTTAATATGCTCCCTCTCCTCGTCATAAGGATTTCCAATATAACAATCAACTGCTTTTTTTAAATCATTTTCGAGTAATGCCTTTCCAACGAGATGGGTATTCGACCTTTTTTTGCCAAACCTCTGCCAGCCGTAGTAATTAGGAACCCCTGTCTTTGAGAGTTCTGCCAGTATTTCAGTTGCTAGTTGACTATCTTTTTCTGGATCTTCTGTATCTCTTATAAGAAGCCTGAATTTATTCCCTACAAGCTGTCCAATCCTTAATTTTTTCTCGTTTTTCATTATCTTGAGTATGTCAACTTTGTACAGCTTGTCTCTTAATTTTTCAATGTCTTCAACTTCGGAGTTTGAAACACACAGCCACTGTCTTGTGACTGCTCGTTTATCTTTCATCCCTGCAAAGCCCATTCTTTTCCTGTCTACGTGCAGTTCACGTGCGACATCCAGCACAACCTCAAGTGTATCTCTTCCAACTTTTTCAATGAAAAACCAGGTGTTATCTCCGGTTCCACTTGGTTCTGATTCTGGTATTTCTTCAACGTAAAAATCTTCGTATATTGTTCTAATTTTTCCACCAATTCCTTTTTGGCAGGTAATATAAGTTTCAGCGTTAAGCATTAGTTTTTCTCCAGATTATTTTTAAATGTAAAAAATTTAAAAATGAGTTTTCTATTACTGTATACTTTTATATAAATAAAAACAATTGGTTAAAATTAATTCAGTTATTTAAATTTCACCGCCGATCCACCAAACGCTTTGGTCTACCCCTGATCTTATAAAATTCAAGACCTTCCGGACCAGTAAAATTAAAGTCCATATTAAATGTGCCATCTGAATATGCCTGCTCCATACCCGGTTTAAATTTAAGGAAACTTTTAATGAAATTTTCACGGATCATGTCTCTATCACAATTTTCAGGGTCAATGCACTCCATGCTAACTCTCAGCGTAGTCTCCATTTCATCCCCATACAGAAATGCTTCATATTCACCAGTTAAATACTCCATATTATCCTTTTGAAACACTCCTTGTTCTATATCGACTTTATTAAATGGATTTCCAGCTACCCAAACAGTTTCTGCCTCACGCTGCGGATTTAAAATCCTCATATGTGTCCTGCCGCATTTACATTTCTCCCTGCTTACAACCACAGTAGTATCTTCGGTATCATAGTTTAAAAGAAGAGTTCCTGTCTTTTGACCAACAGGTAAAAGAGTTGTTAAGACTATTCTACCGCATTCTCCTTCATCTAAAAAGTTTTCAAACCGTGGATCATAGACATCGAGATGTACCAGATCTTCAGGAACATGCAAACCTGCTTTTATATAACATTCTCCACACATAGTCCCCTCAGTACTCCCATAAGTATTGTAAACTGGTACGCCCCATATTTCTTCCAGATATGCTCGTGATTCTTCTGCAAAGCTTTCTCCACCAGCAATTAAATGTTTGATGCTTGACTCTTGGGGCAGGATGCCTTCTGCTTCCATTCGCTTTGCAAGGCGCAGAAGTTTGAATATACTGCCCACTATACCCGTAGGCTGATAATTTTTCATTATACGAACTGGAAATGTGCATTTACCCTCCGGAATAATTGCCATTCCTATCTTTTGAGCCGCCAGCGTCATAGTATTAGCCCCTACATTCATCCCGTATGATGCACAGACGACCACTCGATCTCCCTTACCAAAACCCTGTGATACAAATGAACGAGCGTATTTTTCAGCGTATCTGTTCCAGTCATCCCATGTAAGAAAGAAAGATTTAGGCACCCCACTGGTTCCACTTGTTTCGTGGATTGTATATATACTGTCCCAATCTATGCATTTAAATTCAAAATCTTCAGTCTCTGGAGGCTGTTTTTCCCTCAAGGTTTTACTGGTTATTATAGGCAGTTCTCTCAAATCTTCGTGAGATTTGATATCGGACGTGTTTATCCTGTTCTCTTTAAACCATTTTCTGTAAAAAGGAGAATTGTCATAGGCATATTCAACCGTATACTTAATACGTTCCTCAACAAGGGCGTCAAGGTCATTTCGATCCATTGTTTCTATTTCCTCGTTGAAATAATTCATAAAAATCCCCACATTACTAATATTATATTAATAATATTATGTCCGGATTAACTTATTAATATAAGGATTAATGAAATTTAGATAAGCTTAAAATAGAAAGATTTATCCTATTTTAAGATATCAATGAACCAGAATAAATGATATATTAGCCACCGTAACTTATTTTACCCTCAATACATTTAAAAATATTCCGCTACTATTTTATGTTTTAAAAACCATAGATTATAATACATTTTACTTACCTATTAACAAATAATTTTAAGTATTTAAATGAAATTTACAGCTTGAGACATGAAATCATGGAAAATTCTGCCTGCGTGTAACCATGAATGAAAATAAACCATCCCAAGAAGAGATGGATATATATAAACCATCTCCTAAAGAGGTATATTCTAAACTGGATACAACATCCAATGGTTTAAGTGAGAATGAAGCTCAAATACGGCTTAAAAAATATGGGCTAAATCAAATTGAAGAAGTTAAGAAAAAGCCGTTGATATTCAAATTTTTAGAGAATTTTTACAATATCCTTGCCCTTCTTTTATGGGCTGCAAGCATATTAGCTTTTATTTCTGGAACTCCCCAATTAGGATTTGCAATTATTGGAGTAATTATAATAAACGCTATTTTCAGCTTCTGGCAGGAATATCAAGCAGAAAAAGCAACAGAAGCCCTCAAAAAAATCCTTCCTTCAACTGCAAAGGTAATAAGAGAAGGTAAAGAAAGGGAAATAGTTGCAGCAGGACTGGTACCTGGCGATATAATTGTACTTGATGAAGGAGACAATATTTCAGCAGATTCAAGGATTGTAGAGGCATCCCAATTTAAGGTGGATAATTCTACACTCACAGGAGAATCACGACCTATACGTAAAACGCCTGATGGTATGAGCGGTGAAGACCATGCCTTTATTGAGATGCATAACCTTATTTTTGCAGGTACCAACGTGACATCTGGCTCTGGAAAGGCAGTGGTTTTTTCAACAGGTAGAAACACTGAGTTCAGCAAAATAGCATCTCTTACCCAAACTGTGAAAGAAGTAAAAAGCCCACTGCAAATAGAAATAAACAAAGTAGCACGTTTAATAGCAATTATAGCAATTTTAATGGGCCTCACCCTGTTTGGAGTTAATATACTTGTTTTAAATCTCCCTTTAACCATTGCATTTCTTTTTGCCATAGGTTTAACTGTTGCAAATGTTCCAGAAGGCCTTCTCCCTACTGTAACCCTTGCACTTGCTGCAGCCGCTAGAAAAATGGTCAGTAAAAATGCACTCATAAAGCGTCTTTCCAGCGTCGAAACCCTGGGTTCTACAACCATAATATGTACAGATAAAACAGGGACACTTACTAAAAACGAGATGACTGTCCGTAAAATATGGATACCTGATGAATTGATTGACGTAACAGGTGCAGGATATACACCTAAAGGTAAATTCCTGCATAAAGGTAATGAAATATCTTATGATGAAATGAAAGAGCTTAAACTGCTTATGAGGACAGCAGCGTTTTGTAATGATGCCAAATTAATTAAACCCCAACTTGAGGGTAAAAAATGGAAAATATTGGGGGACCCTACAGAAGCATCACTACTTGTTGCAGCATGCAAAAGCGGGTTTAACGTTGAAGAAGAGATAAAAAGAATTCCACGGATAATTGAACTCCCATTTGATTCTGTACGGAAATCAATGAGTTCTATACATCAAAAAGAGGATAAAAAGGTTGCATATATTAAGGGGGCCCCTAAAAAGATAATTTCTTTAAGTAATCAAATTTCTGAGGATGGAAAAATTAGGCCTCTGTCCCCAGAAGAAAAAGAAAGTATAATCAAAATACACGACGAACTGGCAGAAGAAGGCCTTAGAATACTTGCAATAGCATATAAAAATTTACCTAATGATTTTAATGATTATAGGCCTGAAACTGTTGAAAAGGACATGATATTTCTTGGTATGATGGCAATGCAGGATCCTCCACGTCCAGAAGTCTATAAAGCAGTTAAACAATGCCATGGTGCCGGAATACGAATTATAATGATAACTGGAGACTATGGACTTACAGCACGAGCTATAGGCGAAGAAATTGGCATCATAAGCGGCGATTGCCAGGTGGTAAAAGGAAAAGAGATCAGTGAAATGTCAGACGAGCAAATTGTACAGCTTCTCAGTTCTGGGTGTGACGTGATATTTGCCAGAGCTGTTCCAGAGCATAAAATGAGGATTGCATCCATACTTGAGGATGAAGATGAGATTGTAGCAATGACTGGTGACGGTGTAAATGATGCACCCGCACTTAGAAAAGCAGATATAGGAGTTGCAATGGGAATAACAGGTACTGATGTAGCTAAAGAAGCTTCAGATATGATTTTAACTGATGATAATTTTGCGACAATTGTATCTGCCATAAAAGAAGGCAGGACCATCTATGAAAATATAAGGAAATTTATAACCTATATCTTTTCCCACGAAACCGCCGAGATCATACCTTTTGTACTTACCGCCATGTTTGCTATCCCTCTCCCAATTACAGTCATGCAGATACTTGCAATAGATCTAGGAACAGATACCCTTCCTGCAATCGCGCTGGGAAGAGGGCCTCCAGAGTCGGATGTAATGAAAAGGCCGCCACGGCCAAGAAAAGAGAGACTTTTGAATTTACCTGTAGTGCTTAGAGGGTATATCTTCCTCGGATTAATTGAAGCCGTGCTTGTGATGTCGGGATATTTCTGGGTGCTTTACAGCGGAGGGTGGTATTTTGGACAATCTCTCCCATTTTCAGACCCACTATATATTAAAGCCACCACAATTGTCTTCGTTGGTATTGTAATGGGCCAGATAGGAAACCTGTTAACAATTCAAACTACACGAACATCAGTATTTAAAATTGGAGTTTTTAAGAATAACTGGATAATAAGAGGAATTATATTTGAAGTCGCTATAGTGCTCGCAATCCTTTATATACCTCAACTGCAGGGCATATTTGGAACTGCTCCTCTTGGAATAATAGAATGGTTATATGTAATTACATTTATTCCAATTATGTTTTTTGCAGATGAATTAAGGAAATATTTAATTAGGCGGTTAAAATAACTTTTATTTTCTTTTAAAACACATACTCACTTAACGTACTCCTCTTGATCATATATAAATTTTCAAATAAACCAAAATATTATAGAAGGATTAAATTTATATGCTCTGCCGAAAATTATATATACGGTATCAATGATTGGTCAACTGAGAAAAAAAGATTTATTTGTAATATTAGAGCAATTAGGCTTAATAATGATTGGTATTGGTGTAGTAACTTTAACACCAATATTTGTTGCCTTAATTTATAATGAAGGTAATTATATCTCTTTTTTAATTCCATCAGGATTTTCAATTTTAGTAGGTTACATCCTCAGAAGATCTCTCAGGGGCAAAAATCGAAGAATGGGGCTTAAGCATGGTATGATGATAGCTGCTCTTGCATGGCTTTGGGCAGCTCTAATTGGAAGCCTTATTTTAATGAATATTACCCACATTAATTTTTTAAATGCTTATTTTGAAAGTATGTCCGCATGGACGACTACTGGACTCACTATATTAAATGTTGAAACTGTTCCTAAATCGGTTTTATTTTTAAGAAGCATTGCACAATGGATCGGTGGACTTGGAGTTGTTATTGTTGTTATAGGAATTTTAATACGTCCTGGAACATCTGCTTCAAAGTTATATAAATCCGAAGCAAGAGAAGAAAAAATTAAACCGAGTATCACAGGCACTGTGAAAACTATATGGTGGATTTATCTGTTTTATACAATTTTAGGTATTGTTTTATATGTTCTTGCAGGAATGTCCATATTCGATGCTATAAACACCACCATGACCAATTTATCAACCGGCGGTATGTCAGTAAATAACGACAACATTGGAGGATTTCACAGCAATTTAATCAATATAATAACTATGGTCATCATGATTATTGGAGCTACAAGCTTTCTTGTTCATTACAGAGTTTTGAAGGGTAAAGTAAAAGATATGATTCGTGATATCCAGTTTCAGGCAATGATTATTATAATATTTATATTTTCCACCCTCATATTCATAAATGCACATCTTACCACCATGGATTCTGTTTTTCATGTAATATCTGCCATTACGTGTACTGGATCCAGTATTCCACCCACAAGTGCCCAGGTAGCATGGCCGCAATACGTGAAAATAATACTCATAGCTGCAATGATAATTGGAGGTTCAGCAGGATCAACTTCAGGTGCAGTGAAACTCATAAGGATAGTTACAATTTTAAAAGGATATTATTGGGAACTTTTAAGGGTACTTTCTCCTGCAGGTTCTGTTATACCCAAAAAAATATCTGGAAAACCTGTAACAGATGTAGAAGTTAGAGAAGCAAGTTCTTATGTATTTATTTATCTTCTTTTCATATTCATAAGCTGGCTTGTATTTGTACAGTATGGATACGATGCTTTAAACTCATTATATGAAATTATTTCAGCGCAGGGAAACGTTGGGCTTTCAATGGGAATTACATCCCCCACAATGCCTCAAATTCCCCAAATTTTCCTGATATTTAACATGTGGATTGGAAGAATTGAAATAATTCCAGTACTTGTTTTAATAAGAGCATCATTAGGTGCATTAAAGAGGTTTTAATTTTTTTATGTTGAAACTATTCTAAAAATTGATACAAAAGGAACAGCATTCATTGCAAATAATACATAACATAGAACAATTAATATGAATGATAAGGGGAAATCCAAAGATCAAAAAAATGGAAAGAATAACAGCAGTTCAATTATCTTCATAATCGTCGTTATAATAGGTTATCTACTGCGTGCAGGGGCCTCATACAAATAATTAAAAGTACATGTTATAGTTTAGTATTACTCCTAATAAATTGGTAAGACATATTACAAATTCATATGTCTTTAATTCATTTATTCGACAGGTTTTACTTATATAACCCTATTTAAGGTCTACTTTAATGGAAAAAATAGTTTAAGACCTTGAATTTAACCTGTCGGAAGATATCGGAAGATAAAGTTTATATATAACATTGGTCAAATTACATGAATCGGTATAAAAAAAATTAGTAAACCGTTGCATAGCCAGTATGAACTTAAAGTAAAGTTTATTGACTATATTTATGTAGAATAACATTTTATTTCAAACTTATAACCGTTTTAAGTATTTATTTAAACGATTTAAACTATAATTATTGATAAGGTGTATTTATGTATGTAGTAATAATGGGCGGAGGAAGAGTAGGTCTTAATTTGGCCTCAAAACTAATTGAAAATGGTAACGATGTTACTATAATCGAAAAAAGTGAAGAATTATGTAATAATGCTGCGACGGAACTAGATGCACTGGTTATCTGTGGTAATGGTACCAATAAAAAGATTCTCGAAGAAGCTAATGTTAGTGATGCAGATGTTTTTGTTGCAGCTACAGGGAATGACGACGCTAATTTGTTATCAAGTATTCTTGTAAGGGATTATAATATAGAAAAAATTATAGCAAGGGTAAGCGATATATCACATGAGGAAGCATTTCAAAAAGTGGGTATCAACTTTGTTGTAAGCCCGGAACTTACTGCAGCGAGTTACCTTGAGAAAGTGATAACAAGACCCAATATAGCCGATCTAATCGTGCTTGGAAAGGGAAATGCAGAAATGATAAATATTACCGTGAAAAACAAAAAGGTAATTGGTAAAGAAATCAGAGAAGTGAGTCCCACAGATGATTATATAATTGCCGCAGTTCATAATAATGGCAACATCATTATTCCAAAGGAAAATATGGTTTTAGGTGAAAATAACCTTATTTCAGTACTTGTTAAGGCAAATGCCGTGAAAAAAGTTACGCAGATGTTCACAACCTAGAATGTGATTAAATGCAAAGGGTTCATAGGCTGAGTAGAAGAGAAGTTAAAACTATCCTGCACTATACAGGAGATGTTTGTATGCTTCTTGGAGTTGCAATGCTAATTCCGATTTTAGTTTCTCTTATTTATAATGAACCCCTATATATAGTTCCTTTTTTATCTTCAGCTGCTATAAGTGCAGTTATTGGCTTTACTTTTGTTAAATTATTTAAAGCAGAAATAAAAATGACCATTAAAAGTGCAATGGTTTTTTCAACTGCCATATGGTTGATTGCATGTGCACTTGGTGCGTTACCCTACTTTTTTTCAGGAGATTTATCTTATTTAAATGCTTATTTTGAAGCCATGTCTGGATTTACAACAACTGGTTTCAGCATGTTTTCAAATATAGATGCTATTTCTTACACAATTAATTTTTGGAGAGCTTTTACTCAATGGATTGGAGGTCTTGGAATCATATTCCTACTTTTGGCCATTTTTAGATCCACTGGTGCTGATGTAATGCGCCTTTACTTTGCAGAAGGTAGAGAAGAACGTTTAAGACCCAGCATTAAGCAATCAACCCGTGTCGTAGTTTACATGTATGTTTCATTTACTGCAATTGCCATAGCTCTCTATTTAGCGGCAGGTATGCCTGTTTTTGATTCTATTTTCCATGCATTTACCACCCTATCCACAGGTGGATTTGGAATGCATAATACGAGCCTTTTATTCTATAACAGCATCTGGATAGAAATAGCAGCCATGATTATAATGATACTTGGAGCCACAAACTACGCCCTACTCTACACAATTTTAAAAGGAAATTGGAGGGAATACTTCAGGGATATAGAAACAAAAGTGGCATTTTCACTTATTGTGGTCTCAACAATTCTTGTGACATTTGTACTGTACAACAACCACGTTTATGGAAATAACTTGCTGCTCAACTTCAGATTTGCCCTGTTCCAGATGGTTTCTGCCATATCTACAACAGGCCTGCAAACAGCTTTTTATCCAGATATACTGAGCCAATGGATTGGTCTCGGTACTTTTCTCCTCACCATAATCATGATAATTGGTGCTGGTTCACTATCTACTGGTGGGGGTATTAAATGGCTCAGGTTGGGCGTACTTTTAAAAGGGATATCATGGCAGGTCAAATCATTTATACTACCAGGTAAAGCTGTAATGGCTAAAAAAGTTCACCATGTCACTGAATTACAAATTACAGACGATGTTTTAAGAATAACAAGTGCATTTGTGTTTACATACCTTGTAATATACATAATAAGCGTGATTATAACCCTCATATATTACTCAGACATATCACGAGTCATTTTTGAAGTAGCATCTGCTTTAAGTAATGTTGGGCTTTCAAGCGGGATTATGACTCCTGATTCTCCAGTACTTGTAAAAATAGTTTTCATCATAGATTTCTGGATGGGAAGACTTGAAATATGGCCAGTGCTGCTCCTTATAGCCATTACAATCAATAATGTAATTAGGAGATAAGATATAATTTGAATTCCAATTATTTTTATTTTGCCAGATCATCTGGTTAAAACAATAGGTTTAATTCTATTTAAAGCTAAAATTAAGAATTTTCAAGTATAATATCAACTATTTTTTCTTTATCCTTTAAATTATTAAAAGCAAAATCAGCCCCTGAATCTTTAAGCTCTTCTTTTGAGTATCTCCCTGTTGCAACCCCTACAGTCTTAGCACCTGCTTCAAACCCTGCTTTTATATCACGGGGAGTATCTCCGATAACAAAAACTTCACTTCCATCGAAATCATGGGCATCCTTAGCCCTCCCAATGGCAGTTTTAACTAGCTCTGTCCTATTTATATTGTCGCTTCCAAACCCCCCTACCTGGAAGTAACGACTTAGACCTGCTTTTTTCATTTTTTCTAAAGCAATTGGTTTTAAATTACCCGTAATTAAACCAATAATCACTTTATTTTCCAGTGTATCTAAAAGTTCTTTTACCCCATCTAAAGCAGAAATGTCTTCTTTTTCTGCATTTTCTTTAAAATAATCAACAACTGCTCCCATACATTCATCTAGCTTAGTCTTAATTAAATTCTCATCAAGCCCAACACACTTAAGAACTTCAACTGCGATCTGTGGATCGGTCATTCCAGCATAATTAATGATGCAGATATCTACAGTAACGCCATAAACCTTTTTAAAAGCATAGGAGAATGCCACGTGGTGGCATATAGACCTATCTATTAACGTTTTGTCGATATCAAATAAGACCAGCTTATTCATGAAAATCAGCTTTTTGATAAAAGTTCCTCTGCAGCGTCTTCAGCAAGCTGGATCACTTCAGCCTCATCAAGCACTTCTAACACTTTATTTCTCATCAAGATTTCCCCATTACAAATTACAGTATCGACATCACCGCCATTTGCAGCATACACAACATGAGATACTGGATGTCTAAATGGAGTTAAACTAGGAGTTTTCATATCAACAAGTACGAGATCAGCCTTTTTCCCAACTTCAATGCTGCCAATTTCATTTTCAAGACCTAAAGCAGCAGCACCATCAATTGTAGCCATTTCAAGCACTTTTTCAGCTGGAAGTACAGTAGAATCCCCCGTGTTAACTTTTTGAAGCAGTGCTGCCAGTTTCATCTCTTCAAACAAGTCTAAATTGTTATTTGATGCTGCACCGTCAGTTCCAAGTGATACATTTATGCCGCTTTCAACTAATTTAGAAACTGGAGATATTCCTGACGCCAGTTTCATGTTACTTGCAGGGTTGTGGGATAATTTCACATCGTTCTCTTTAATTATTTCTATTTCTTTATCTGAAAGCCATACAGCATGTGCTGCTATTACATCATCTGCCAGGAAACCTATTTCATCAAGGTATTCAAAAGGTCTTGCACCGTAGGACTCCTTTATCTGCCCAACTTCAAATTCAGTTTCAGCCACATGAATATGGATTTTAAGCCCTAATTTACTTGCTTTTTCTCTTACTTCTTTTAAAAGTTCGGTTGAACATGTGTAAGGTGCGTGTGGCCCAAATGCGACTTTTATTCTCCCTTCTGCAGTATCATGGCATTTTTCTATTATCCTCATGGTTTCCCTAAATTCTGCTTTTCTCTTCTCTTCATCTCCAAGGTCTATCATCCCGTGTGATAACATACCTCTTAAACCAGATTTATCAACTGCTTTCGCCACATCATCCATAAAAAAGTACATATCATTAAATGCAGTGGTCCCCGATTTTATCATTTCAATACATGCCAGTAAAGCTCCAGCATAACAGTATTCACCTGTTAAATTAGCCTCCACAGGCCAAATATGATCATTTAACCATGTATCAAGAGGTAAATCATCTGCAAGCCCCCTCATAAGTGTCATTGAAAGATGAGTATGTGTATTTACAAGTCCAGGCATAAGAACTTTTTTTTCACCATTTATTACCTCATCAGCACTGCATGAGCCTGGTATTTCAGTTATTTCTACAATTTTATTATTCTCTACAATTACTGAACCTTTTTTAATCTCATCGCCCAGTATAGTAACGTTATCTATTAAAATACTTGTTGTTTCCATTGGACCACCTGTTAATATTTAAATTTTAGATTAATTTAAATAAATATCTACTATCTTATTTATTAAAGTCTAAAAATACATTTTGCATAAAATAGATTTGTATGAAATATAATAAAGTTTGTATGATATAAATCATTTAACAACATACTATTACCAAAGTTTTAAAAGTATACATTGTACAATATAAGACAATATTATGGTATTTAATTTCAAATTGGGCATAAAGCCTTTAATAACCTTTATCCAAAATATATAAAGTACATGTTAAACTACGTATAGTGAATAACGAACTAGATTTATAAAATATATATCCCCTTAAATTCATTTAATCATGGTTAAATAATCAAGGGATTATTTAACCACAAAAACATATGGTTTTTGCACGTTTAAAACAAAACATGATTTAAATTAGCAGTAATTTAGTTATTCACCATAAAGATAATTATTTAATCAATTTTACAGGGAGGACGCATATGCAGTTGAAAATAGCGCTTCCATCAAAAGGAAGGATAAGTGATCCTGCAGTTAAACTTTTAGAAAAAGCAGGAATTGGTATTAAAGATACGGCAAATAGAAAGCTCTTCTCAGAAACATATGACAAAGATACAAACGTTATGTTTACAAGGGCTGCAGATATTCCCGAATTTGTTGCAGACGGTGCAGCAGACCTTGGAATAACCGGCCTTGATTTAATAGAAGAAAAAGAAGCAGATGTTGAAATTTTAGAGGATCTTAATTTTGGAAGTGCCAAACTTGTTTTAGCGGTGCCTGAAGATTCCAGAATTAACAACATATTAGATATAGACGACGGTGCCATTGTAGCCACAGAATTTCCAAATCTAACAAAAAAATACCTTGAAAATAAGGGCATAAACGTTAAAATAGTTGAATTAAGTGGATCAACCGAAATTGCGCCATTTATAGGTGTTGCAGATATTGTCGCGGACCTCACAAGTACAGGTACAACACTCAAAATGAACCATCTCAAGATTATAGATACCATACTTGAAAGTTCCATAAAACTAATTGCAAATAAAGAAAGTTTTAAAGACAAAAACGAAAAAATAGAAGCCATACGGACAGGTATAAAAGGAGTTCTAGATGCAGAGGGCAAAAAGCTCGTTATGATGAATGTCAATAAAGAATTCCTTGAAGATGTTAAAAACGCAATGCCTGGGCTTACAGGACCAACTGTTTCTCAAGTTGTTTCAAATAAAGATATTGTGGCAGTTCAGGCAGTTGTAGATGAACGTGAAGTCTTTAATACCGTAAACAGGCTTAAAAAAATAGGTGCAAAAGATATTCTGGTTGTACCAATTGAGCGAATAATATAAATCGATCTATGAAATTTATGTAAATAATGTAATTATATCTTTCATGTGGATTATCAACTACATGTTAAGATAATTACCATATCAAAATTACAATTTAATTGAAGTATAACTCATATACATGGCAAAAATAATTTTATTAACCAGGTTTTTAAGTCATAAAAATAAATAGAACAATGTCCTAATTCTCACAAGTGATTACATGAAAAAGCTGTTGTGGTGGTTAATCGCCGGAATGAAAGGTGGATTAAACCGTGCCAAAATAATTAAGTCATTAAATGAAAGACCATATAATGCAAACCAGCTTTCTGAAGAACTACAGCTTGATTACAAAACTATAAGGCACCATATTAAAGTTTTAGAAGACAACGGCATCATTAAGTCCACAGGAGGAAAATACGGTAAAATGTATTTTCTAACAGAAAATATGGAAAAAAACTATGATGTTTTCAACGAGATTTGGGAACAAATTGGGAAAAAGTAGATATTTAAAATGCAAAGAATTGAGATAGTAGAGGATATAAAATGATACAAAATTCCACAAACACAACGCCAAACGGTACAGATATTGGTCCCCATTTTACAAATATGCCCAACGGTACGAACATGAACCCCGATATTGGTATAGGGCAGGGTGCACCACATATAGATAGCGGCATACATGATGGCGGTATCACTTTAGGACCTTTTCATATAGGCCCAAATGGAATTGATATCGGAGGCATAGGAACCTCATATCTATCTATCGTGGTTGGAATTGCAAATATCTGCTTATTAATAGCACTAATTTATATCTATATGAAAAATTACAGGCAGCTCAAATCCAAATTTACCATGGGCCTTTTAGTATTTGCTTCGTTATTACTGCTTCAAAACGTTGTATCTACCGGATTTTTGATCTTAAATCTGGTTATGGGTATGGGTCAGCATGGTTTTGATATAGACAGACCTCAATTCCCGTTATCTTCCATTAATGTGATCCAGCTTATAGCTCTATCAGTCCTTTTAAAGATCACATTGGACTAAACTTATTTTACCCCCTTTTTAGATATAATTAAATATTCATTCCTTTTTTTAAATATTAGCTAAAAAATCAGTATTTTAATATAATTACTCCAAATATCATTTCTTTTTTTAAATCACTTAGAAAAATCAGTAATATTTTGATAAGCTTCTTTTCACAGCAACATTTGGTATAGATTTGGGTATAAATCTGGAATAAATACTTAAATTTAGCACTCCAACATTAAAACGTGAAGTACATGAACCGAATTATTAAAAATCGGGAACAAATAAGTTAAAAGTATAATTACATATATTGAGAGGTTAAATCATCTCACCATCTTTCCGTATACTGAAACCTCTCAATATAAAATAATGAACTAATTACAGGTGATATCAAAAAATTAAAAACAGAATATTAATTGCAGGTTGGCGGGCACCTGCAAGTATCCAAATATGTCGCTTAATATCTTCTATGTGAGGCTTAGCCTCTTTGAATCCCCTTTCGCTCATAGAAGATTATATTGCACAGTGGGTGGGTCACCTCCAAAAAAAATTTTCAATTTTTTTGGGTTACAAAATTCATTCTGAATTTTAATAACCTCCAAAAATATTGAAAATATTTTTTATTGTGGGTTCAGAAAATACGAAGTATTTTTCTTCAACATCCAATATTAAATACACATGGAGGTAAGACAATTTTTTATTTTAATTTAGAATTAATTATATTTTAGCATGTTAATCTTAAAAATATTAACTTCTAATTTAAAAAGAATTAGAAAACGAGATTAAATAGAAATTTATCAGTTAATTTTAGATATGGAAATATTAATTAGCTTTATTTCCACTAAAAAGAAGTATTAGTGTTTTTCCAAGCTTTATTTTACAGATTACATCTGCAATGTTAAAAAATTTAGTTTCGTTTATCTGTATGAAATCGTTGAAATAGAAGATTTTAAGATAGTTTATATATCTTAAAACCATTTCCACTGAAAATTAAGGTCCCATAATTAGATATTATCTGGTTTAAGTTTTGATTTGACATACCTCCAGAGGAACCTCCATTACTTGGACCAGTTCCACCATCTGCAACATTATCTGGACCAGTTCCAGTAACGTTAAATGGAGAATTTTCATTATTTTGTCCCCTAATTCCTAAACCGTTTGGAGGAGTACCAGATCGATTCTGTCCAGTTGCATTTCCTAAATCTCCAGGAGGAGAACCAGACATATTCTGCGAAAACTGCTTTTGGCTACCAATTGAATTAAATGAATTGCCGAAATTCCATCCCCCAAATGGGAATGAATAAGGAAGCAGTGGATTCCAGGAATATTCTGAACTTCCTTTTAATTGAGACTGACTATTCTGCGTCAAAGTGACCGCATATATAGTTCGGTTTGGATATTCTTTCTGTATTTCACTCAGGTTTCCTGTTTCTACCTGCATTCCAAGCACGTATTCTACCCAGTAACCAGTATGATAGTCATCGACCAGTATTATGCCATTTGTGTCAATATTATTAGCTGTAAGATTTTCTTTGAGAGAAACCAGGTTATTATACTGGTCCGAAGTGATACTTGGCCCCATACCTGAGAATTCTTCAGTAGCAGTATAAAAACTTGATATGGCAAATATAACTGCTATTAAACTTATTAACCCTACTACTTTTAACCTTCTTTTAGAAGGGTATCTTTTTGACAGCCAGTTTTCAATGAATTTTAAGCCTAATGGCACCATAAGGGCAATTGGAACAAATGCCAGCTCTATGAACCTGCTTTTATATTGAGAGTCCACAGAAGGCGCCACAGTCAAACTAATTAAAATTACTGTTAGTACCAAATAAGCCCATGATAAAAGTGTTTTTCTACTTATTGCCTTTCTTTCTACATTTATCTTTTCTTTAAGCCCATTATAGAAAATATGTATAGTAACAAGCACTCCTAAAATGAAAGGAACAGTTAAAAATATTACTGGATTGACAAAACTTCCTCCAGTTAAATTGGAACTGCTTGTAGATGAATTATTCAGGAATGAAAGTACAGTAGTGAATTTAGAGAACATATAGGGATATACAGCAAATAAAACTGCTAATCCTCCCATAACTAAAATACTAACTATTCCCAGTATTTTTAAACCTTTCATTTCAACTTTACCTGTTTTATAAGATATTAAAATCCAGTTAAACAGTAAAAGAGAAATAAACAAAATAACTGCAAGTATTCCAGTATAAATATGTGTAAATATGTTACATAGGAGAATCGCAATCGCCAGAGTTCCATATTTTTTCCATTCTTCGGGATTTTCAAGCCACTTAACTGCAAAATATATTAAGAGAAGCAGGAAGAATACACCCACCAAATTTTGCATGAAATCTCCAATCATCTGGAAGTAAAATATGTTTACAGTTATCAGAAATGCACTTAAAAGAGCCGGGATCTTAGATACTATGTCAAGCTTTTCACTAAACATCTCTGTAAGTAAAAATGCAGGAAATGCCATAAGTGACCCAACTAAAGCCATCCCAATTTTTATTCCAAAGAACGAATTTCCGCTCAGTGCTACAAATGGAGTAAGTATATAGTAAACAAGCGGAGGATCATTACTGGCAGGAAGACCTGTTTTAAGTATATTTAAAACTTGAAGATCATAAAAAGGGCCGTCCATTCCGTAAGATAAGTTATAACGTGTTAATACATACATATCCAGTATAAATGAGAATATAAATATACCCAATAAGGCTATAATCCACCATTTTTCTTTAATTTTGTTTGTAAACATGAAGATTTCGCTCTTTGAAGTTTTTTTATAATAATATCTGTGCTCAAATTAAGAGCTAGAATGAATATAAAGCTTTTCCCAAATTTAGCCCAAAATATGCCGGAATTCCGCTGTTTTTAGATAATAATCCATATACTAATCCAAATTTACAATTAAATTCTAAAATAGTTATGAAATATTTCTAAGGCTGAAAATAGGATTTTATTTTTTTAGTGATCTGTATCTGTTTTCAATTTTATGAATACGACCTAAAATTTGGTAGAGATTTGGGTATAATTAGTATAGATTTGGACTTAAATCTGGAATAATTACTTAAATAGAGCTATTTAAACAAAAAAGCATGAAATTCAGGAATTTGATTATAAAAAACATATTTAGGAATAAATCAAGGAGTTTACTGGCAGTATTTGGAATTGCAATAGGCGTGGCTGCAGTGGTAGGACTTGGTCTTGTAACTGACAACCTCTCCGCATCTACCCAAAAAGCACTAACTGCCGGTGCTGCTGATTTTTCAGTAATATATGGGACCAATAGTGGAAGTGGAGGATCTGAAGGGGGCGGAGGACCCTCAGGTGGTATGGGTGGACAGCAGCTGATTAATGAAAGTAAAGTTAGTGAAATCCAGCAAATATCAGGTGTCGGTAATGCAACAGGTGTTCTAAGAACCAATATAGACTTAAGCGATAATAGTACCAACAGCAGTAGCAGCAATAGTACAAGTGAATCTGCAGGCCCACAAGGAAACTTCAGAATGAACATGTACAGTGTAATAGGAATTGACAGCAGTGATCTGAGCATGGACGACATTGTTATAACCAATGGTACTACCTACAGTAACGGAAATGAAGTGATAATAGGTAAAACCGCTGCTCAAAGGTTGAATAAAAGCATAGGTGATACTCTAAACATATCCAATCAAACTTTCAAAATTGTAGGGACTTATGAAACAGGCAACTTCCAAGATGATCAAGGGGTAGTCATGTCCCTATCAAAACTTCAAAATCTGACGGGAGACACTGGAGAAGTTTCATTAATTCTGGTTAAAGCAGCCGACGGCGCCAGTGCTACAGATCTGGCAGATACCATCGAACAGAAATATCCAAATGAATTATCGACATCGACCTCATTATCCGGAATGGACAGGATGAACAGCGGGCTTGATGTTATCAACTCAGGTTCATGGGCAGTTTCATTACTTGCAGTTATAGTTGGAGGAATAGTCGTTGTTGTTACTATGATGAAGGCAGTATCCGAAAGAACACGAGAAATTGGGGTTTTAAGAGCCATTGGGTGGACTAGACAGAGAATTATGACGATGATACTGGGAGAATCTCTGGTCCTGTCAGTAATAGCTATCCTGGTTGGATTGGTTGTCGGAATAGGTGTTGTAGAGATCATATCTGCCACCAATCTTATGAGGGGAATTGAACCTGCATTTTCAGCATACCTGCTGCTCAAAGGAATTGGAGTTGCATTATTCTTAGGGCTTGTAGGTGGAATATATCCCGCTTACAGAGCAAGCAGACTAGCACCAACGGAGGCACTGCGCTATGAATGATATAAATGTCATTGAAATCAAAGATCTCAAAAAAAGCTATGAAGATGGACAAATAATGGCACTAAACGGCATAAATCTTGAAATTAAAGAAGGAGAATTTGTTTCCATCATAGGACCGTCCGGTTCTGGGAAATCAACCCTCCTTAACATGATTGGAGCGCTTGATAACGCAGATGAAGGTAGCATAAGTGTAGCAGGCACGGATTTAACTCGAGATGAGGATTTAAGTAAGTTTCGATCAGATGAAATTGGATTCGTGTTCCAGCTGCATAACCTGATTCCAAACCTTACCGTGTTTGAGAACGTTCAGATTCCCCTGATTGAAACACCCCTTTCAGATGAACAGATGGAAAAGCGAGCTTTAGAACTTTTAAAATCAGTGAATCTCGAAAATAAAATCAACCAGAAACCTACAAAGCTTTCAGGTGGTGAAAGACAGAGAGTTGCAATAGCAAGAGCTCTTGTCAATCATCCATCCATCATTTTAGCAGACGAACCAACTGGATCCTTGGATTCAAAAACACAGAATGTTATTCTGGATCTACTTAAAGATATCCACAAAAAAGAGAATGTAACCTTGATTGTAGTAACACACTCCCCAGATGTGGCAAATATGGCCGACAGAGTTATAACAGTACTGGATGGTGAAATCAAAGACGAAAAAACGCATGTTTAATATAGAAAGCGGCGGGCGGTCCATCTCCGTATATTGGGCGGGAGACTTTCTAAACATGTCTAAGAAGGTGATATCAAAAAGCGAAAGTACAGAATGTATTTTTGTGTGATAATTTAAGTTTTTGTGATACATTCCAACACATAAAATAGCTATAACAGGCGGTGATATCTAAAAAAACTAAAAATTAAATCTTAATTGCATGGCGGGTGGGAGCCCTGCAAGCTCTCGAAATCTACGATTTCGGAGCGCAAAACAAAGCTGTAGAAAAATGCATGGCATGCGAAAAATCTTTGATTTTCGCGGTGTCAAAATTGAAAATATAGGAAATGCGTAGCATTTCCTATCTCCCAAAAATCGAAAATTCGATTTTTGATGATTTTGACAACATTTTTCTATGTTTGCGAATTTTCAATTCGCAACCGTAAAAATCGCAGATTTTTACATGCCGGAGGAAATTTATTTCCTCGGCCGCAAAAACCATAGGTTTTTGCAGGCGTCAAAAATCACAGATTTTTGACAGTTTTGCAAGTATCCATAAACCATTTAATGTTTCTCCTATGTGAGGTCATGCCTCTTTTAGTCATCTTTTAATCATAAGAGGCCATTAAGTGAATGAAAATTTGTCCTCTACTTTGTTGGTTCATCCAAGGACAATAGGGCGGGAAAAATTTCAGGTTCAATAAAATTTTTTGTTAAAGATGTAAGTATAAAACTCCATATTACAGCACTTACAATCAAAAAAGAATTAAAAAGTATTTAAATGTAAATTACGGGTAATTATAGACAAAAATGGTGTCGCTTAACTTTTTTATTTTATAATTACTGGGCGGGTGGGTGCCTCCAAAAACCGAAGGTTTTTGGGTTCAGGAAATGTTTACAAAATCTTCGATTTTGTAACAGCAAACACTTCATGTTTGCATGCTATGCATTTCTTTCAACCTCCAAAAATCCCATGGATTTTTGGTGTCCTCAAACGCTTTGCGTTTGGTACATTGGAAATCTTCGATTTCCAAAGGTTCGGAAAATTCTATGAATTTTCCTCAACTTCCTTATACTTTAATTTTTTAAAAATATAATTTTAAATTTTTTTTTAAATAACTGCATTAACTGAAACAATCTATTTTAGGGCTTTAAGAAATTGTATAAGAATAGAATTGTTTGGCAGCTTATTTAATATAATTTAAAGTAAATTACGCTTTTCTCTTAAAAGTACAAAATATTATTAAATGAATTTTAAGGATTTTAAGGCCATTTAATCTAGTTTTAAGACATTTTCAATGATTGGAGTTTTGATTAATTTTTTAGTATTTATTGGATATTGTTTTTATTTGAGTAAAGATCACATATTTAGAATTTTAAAGTTCAGAACATTTAATTAAACTAGGAATATACTAAAAAAATTGTTTATACATTTTCCGTTTCTTCATAAAAATCTAACACCTAACCTACTTTTAAAATTTAACCATACTGCACAATCCAGTTATTATTTATTAATTAAAAGTAAAATAATTTAAAGGAATTAAACCAGAATATCTTAAAAAATCATTTCAAATAATGCAAAAAGGGATAAATTATGAAAAAAGTGCTTTGGTGGTTAATCCTTGGTACGAGGGGAGGAATAAACCGTGCCAAAATTATTAAAAAGTTAAAGGAAAGGCCTTACAACGCACATCAACTTGCTGAAGAGTTAAATGTCAATTATAGAACCATTAGGCATCATATAAAAATTTTAGAGGACAGTGAAGTTGTTAAATCTGCTGGAGAAAAATACGGTAAGATGTACTTCCTTTCAGAGAATATGGAAAAAAATTACAGGGATTTTGAAACCATCTGGAAACAAGTACAAGATGGGAAAAAAGATAATTGATTTATAGGGATTAAAATGGCATTAGAACTATTTGGATTAGCATTAATTAAAACAGCAGCTATTGGTATAGAGATCGCAAATATTGGCCTCTTATCAGGATTACTCTATCTTTATATTAAAAGCTACAGGCAGATAAAGATCGGATTTACCGTAGGGCTTATACTATTTGCATCAGTTCTTTTAATTAGAAGTATTTTAACCATTGCACTTTTAATTATAGATAGCGACATGTTAACAGGTAGACAGATACTGATCGGTGGTTTTATCGAATTTATAGCGCTCGCCATATTATTGAAGATTACTTGGGACTATTAAAGCCAGTTATAACGTTTTAATGTAACTATTTTTGCCATACATTTCTAAAATAGTCCATTTTATCAGATAGTTATTTCAAAGTTAAAAATTCAAAAAAAATAGAGTAGTAAATAGCTACCTAAAACGGTAATGATGCATATTTACCATATATTGTTGCGGTCGATGTTTTCCAGTTATTTACAACTCCAAATGAGTTTTTAGAACTGGTTGCATCTGCTTTATACCATTTACCATTTACATATATTTCTGCCCAGACATGACCATACCAGCTGCCGCTTGAAAATTTACAGTAACCATGTACATATCGAGCAGGCAATCCCGAAGCTCTTGAAAGAGCAACTAATAAATGAGCAGTATCACAACAATTTCCCGTCTTTTTAGAAAGAGTACCTACAGCCCCATACTTAGTATTATAATAGAAAGAATAACCTAATTTATCCCTTACATAGTTATATACAGCTACAGCCTTGGCATAACTAGATGTTTTACCGCTTGTAATTGATTTAGCCTTTGATTTTATAGTAGTACTGGTTGACTGACAGTTCGTTGTGGCTTTTAGATATTTTGTTAATGAACTAGATGTACTAGAATTAGAATTTGAGCTATTGGTCGTGTTAGATTTACTGGATGTACTAGATGAACTAACGCTACTCGAGCTAGAAGTAGTCGAACTGGATGTTGTAACTTTTTTGTATGTTACTACCCATTTATACTTCCACGTGTATTTCCAGGTATATTTCCACTTGTATTTCCACTTACCTTGGTACTTGTACCATGATTTATACCATGACTTATACCAGTATTTGTACTTTACTTTTGTATATACCTTTTTATATACAGTACTAGCCGCATTTACCTGTACTCCGATCGATTTTTGAGTTTCTGCAACTGAAACTCCATTTACATTGTTTGAATCACCGATAATAGTCGTCTGTGATTCGTCTAAATAACTTAACCCATTTGAAATGGGCAAAATGCATAGTGCTAACGCTAACAGGCCAGCAAATGCAAAACGCGAAACTCGCTTAATTGTACCGCCTCCAAATGCCTGAAAATTTACTATAAATATAATAAATTTTTCCGCAAACTTAATATATAGTTAGATTTACGTCCTTAAATCAATTTTCAGACATAATTATGTTCTAAAAAGAAGCATATATAAATATTTTGATTCAAAATAACCATAAAAGATTTATTATAATCCTTTTATTGTTTTAAAAACGTATTAAAGATATTCATCATGAACATAAATCAATATAATCATTCAGTTACTTATTTAAGAAAATAAGGGCATATAAAATGATATTTACATAAAAGGGAATATTTAAATATGTATTTACATTACATTACTTCCTTCAATTAAATAAAGCTGCATAATACAATATTTTTTCCAAAAAAAGGCATAATAATGCTATTTTACATAATTAAAGCGTGTTTAAACTAAATTGTATCCCCATCACAGACATTTGCATTATAAGTCCCGAGTTTAAACTATTAAAAACAGCCCCAACTTAATTTAAAAAGAGATATATAAATAAAAGCCGCTTTTACCAATATTTTAAATCTAAAAACAACCATACATGCCATAAATACGTATTACTTAAAATCAGCACTTTTTATGTTAATTTATAAAGAGATTTGTAAAAGATTTGTATATAATTTACACCTAATTTTGAAAAACTTATTTAAATACTGGTTATTAAAAAAATGGCTGTCAGTTAAGTATTATAAAATTTCAGACAGGAGTATTGAATCATGAATTATTTAGGATTAATTATAAAAAATCCATTCAGAAATAAAACAAGAACCTCCCTTGCAATTGTGGGTATTGCAATTGGGATTGCAACTATTGTAGCACTGGGCCTTGTCACCAGTGGTCTTCAAGCATCCACACAAAGCACCCTTAAAGCAGGGGCTGCTGAAATTACAGTAACACATACTGGTTCTAACGAATTTGGATCAACATCAGGCAGTATCAATGAAAGCCGTGTAGCCAATATTTCCAATACAAGCGGCGTGAAAGAAGCTGCAGGGATTTTAAGAGCTACAACAAACATAGAAGGTAGTTCAGGTAACGGTCTTTCCATAAGCGGTATAGACAGCAGCAAATTAAGTCTCATGGGAGTAGACAGCATAAATGGAACGATCTACTCAAATGGAAGTACAAACGAGATCATACTTGGTAAAACAGCTGCTGAAGATCTTAACAAATCAGTTGGAGACAATATTACAATATTTGGTAAAAATTTCAAAATTACAGGAATATTTGAAACAGGGAGTTTCATACAGGACGCAGGAGCATTCATGCCTTTAAATACCCTCCAGAATTTAACCAGTAACGACGGTAAAATCAGTACCATTGCAGTTAAAGTAACTGAAAATGCCAATGTAACAGAGGTAAGTCAGCACATTGAAGATGAATATCCTAACGAATTATCAACAGTAACCGCAGCAGATCAGGCAGGCAGAATAAATGACGCACTAGGAGCCATTAATACAGCCACATGGGCAATTTCACTCCTTGCAATAGTTATAGGTGGAGTTGGAGTTATCAATACCATGATAATGTCAGTATACGAGAGAACACGTGAAATTGGAGTTCTAAAAGCTGTAGGATGGAGAGGTAGAAGAATACTTGGTATGATACTGGGTGAATCAATTGTACTTACCATCATGGCGGCCATAGTCGGTACTATTATAGGTGTAGTAGGTGTTGAAGTTCTCCTATCATATTCTGCAACATTTGGAACTATGATTAAGCCAGTATTCTCGCTTGATCTGTTTTTAAGAGCATTTGGAATTGCCTTCCTTGTAGGAATCATTGGAGGAATCTATCCAGCTTACAGAGCAAGCAGACTAGCACCAACGGAGGCACTGCGCTATGAATAATGAAAACATTATTGAGATTAAAGGCCTCAAAAAAAGCTATGATAAAGGCAAAATAAAAGCCTTAAATGGAATAGACCTTGAAATTAAAAAAGGAGAATTTGTTTCCATTATAGGGCCGTCAGGTTCCGGAAAATCAACCCTCCTTAACATGATCGGGGCACTTGACACTGCTGGTGAAGGCAGTGTCGAAGTAGCAGGTATTGACCTGACCAAAACCAAGGATCTAAGTAAATTTAGATCACAGGAAATTGGCTTTGTGTTCCAGCTCCATAACCTGATCCCAAACCTTACAGTGCTTGAAAATGTCCAGATCCCCATGATTGGGACCTCCATTTCAGGTAAAGACATGGAAAAAAGAGCTTTAGAACTTTTAAAATCAGTAGATCTTGAGGACAGGATCAATCAAAGGCCGACCAAACTTTCAGGTGGAGAAAGACAACGTGTGGCCATCGCAAGAGCATTAGTTAATAATCCATCCATTATTCTAGCAGATGAACCAACAGGAGCTTTAGATTCTAAAACAGGAGATATCATTTTAGATTTACTTAAAGATCTTCACAAAAAGGAAAATGTAACTCTTGTTATGGTAACACACGAGCCCTACGTTGCAAATATGGCCGACAGGATTATTACAGTGCGTGACGGTAAAATTTTAGAGGAGAAAACGAACAATATATCCTAACTTAAACTTTAAAGAGCGGGCGGGTAACTCCAATGTATCAAAATCTATCAAAAATCTGTGATTTTTGACAAAAGAATCTTTCAAACACTTCGTGTTTGCATGCTTCGATTTTGACAAAACCTCCTTTCTTTATGGCGGGATTCTCTTTAAAGATTAAAAATTACTGACACATAGTGGCTTTAAATCAAATGAAATACAAAGCAGTATAAACACATTTATAGGAGATAAAATGGACTTAATAACACATTTTTTAGTACCTTACATCATTTTAGCGGCAATTGGTAGCAAGAATAAACTTGCAGGAGCCTTTGGTGGTATTTCACTTGATTTTGACACTATTTTTGTCACATGGATTGGATTGTTATCTCCCCAGCTTTTCATTTTGGCACACAGAGGAATTACTCACTCTTTTATATTTGCACTTGTGACATCTACCCTCTTTTTGTATGTGTTATCAAGAAAGCAGATAAATGGATTTATCAGCAGCATTATAAGGCGCGATATATCCGTGGAATTTACAAAAACTACCATTGCACTTGCATATTTTGGAGCAGTTATTCATTTATTCCTCGATTTCCTAACAACAAAAGGTATTCCCCTATTTTATCCCCTTTCAATTACCAGGTATGCTGCAGAAATATATCCTGCAGTTGACATTATAATAACCGTTCTTGCAGTAATTACACTGCTTGTAATTTACCTGAAAGTAAATCAAAAATACAAGAGAACTGCTATGGCAGTTTTTATGATTGTTTTAGTATCATTTGGATGCGTAATGGCTTATGAGAAATCAAATGCAATTAATGCCGAGACTCTAACTTTAAACTCAAGTTACAATCATTTATCCACTTATCCAACCCAGGACATGTTCATGTGGGACGTTGTAAAAAGCAATTCACAAAACAGCAGTTACATAGTATCAGAGTACAACACCCTGCAAAATCAAGAATCAAACATCAGGACATATAATACCCCTTCAATTGAAAATGGATCTTACACTTCAGCACAAAATGCCATTAATACCGCAAATGACCTTCCAGTTGTTGAAAGGTTTAAATGGAATTCATATTATGCATTAATCAATGCAACATACAGTTCAGGAGAATGGAAAATAACTTACTATGATATCCTGAATTCATGGACTGGAAACTATATAACAGTTACAATATCTAACTAAAAAAATGGAGCCAAAATGACATTAGAATTATTAGGATATAGAGCAGCGGAAATTGGGGCCATATGCGTGGAATTTTTAAATATGGGCCTTTTATCCGGGTTAATTTATCTCTATATCAAAAGTTACAGGCAGATAAAAATAGGGTTTACAATCGGCCTTATGTTATTTGCATCATTCCTGCTACTTAGAAGTATTTTTGCCGTTGCCCTTTTAATTTTAGATAATGATATGATTTCAGGCAATCATGAATTTTTAAGCAGCATTATAGAATTTATAGCACTTGCCATACTTCTAAAGGTTACATGGGATTATTAATCCATTTTTTCATTATTTGATTTAAAATAAATCAGTTCTAATGTTAAAAACAGCTATTTTCTACCAATCAATTTAGTAACTCCTGAAAAATTGTGACTTTATTTGGCATAAACAAAGACGCTAATTTATTAGTTTTGTTTTTTATAAATAGATACATCATTAACTTCTGAATGATTAAGGTGAATTTATGAAAATTATACGATTTTTAAAGGATGATCATAAAAAAACAGGGTTATTAAACGGCAATAATATAACAGAACTTTCACGCTCAACCATAGAATCAATTAACTCCAAAAACATCGAGGAGTTCCAAAAAGATACTAACTATAAAGTTGAAGAAGTGAAGGTATTGCCCCCAGTCTCACCATCTAAAATTGTGTGCGTTGGCTTAAATTACAGGGATCATGCCTCAGAACTCAATATGGACCTTCCAGAAGAACCTATAATATTTATGAAACCCCCAACCTCCGCAGCAGGACATTTAGCTAACATAATTTATCCTGCCTCAAGCCGTCAGGTTGATTATGAGGGCGAACTAGGCATTATTTTGTCTAAAGAAGCAAGAAATGTGAAATCAGAAGACGCTGTAAATTATATAGGAGGATATACTGCATTAAACGATGTAACAGCGAGAGATTTACAGAGAAAAGATGGGCAGTGGACAAGGGCAAAAAGTTTTGACACATTCTGCCCCATCGGACCATGTATTGAAACCGATTTAGATCCAATGAATCAAAATATTTCACTTAAACTCAATGGAGAATTTAAACAAAAATCAAACACTAAAAACATGATATTTAACGTTTATGAGCTCGTTGAATTCATATCAAATGTAATGACCCTTAAACCTGGCGATGTAATTGCAACTGGAACTCCTCCCGGTGTTGGTCCCATGAATATTGGAGATACTGTTGAAGTCGCAATTGAAGGAATTGGAATGCTTAAAAATTTTATAAAAAAGGGTTAAAAAAAATAGTAAATTTATGCTTAAAATTCGTTTAAGCTGCTTTAATTAATTATTTTTTCCCAGTTAATTCTTCAACTTCGTTTTTACCTTTTGCAAGCTCTTTGACCTGTTCTTCATCCATTCTTAAAAGCATGGTCTGAAATTCACCAACATGGGTCTTTTCTTCTTGAGCTACGTCTTGAAGAACTTTTTTAAGGTCTTCATCGTCAGTGATATCTGCCATCTGCTCATAAAGGTTAATAGCATCAAACTCTGCCATTATAGCTATTCTTAGAAGCTCTTGGTCTAAATTTTTATTTTCTCTTTTTATTTTATTAATATCTATAGGTACTTTAGAAAACATTCTTTTACTCCCTTAAGATACAATTTAATTTTTATTTGCTCATGGCCGGAATATTACATGTTATCCACGTAAATTGTTGATTAAATTTTATAGAAGATATGGACATGAGCTTCCAAAATTCCATTATTTAATATGGATTTGATATTTTTTATATTTTATCATTTTCCAAATTTAAAGTGTTAAATCTGTTTAAAAGCAAATTAATGACATATTAAATTCAAAATGCTCCCCAAAATTAATAATATTTCACAAAATAGATTTAAACGAATGAATCATGTCAATGTGGCAAAAAATAAGAACTAGATTTGAAAGCCACTATAATAAACCACCATAAAATTTTTCAGCGCTTCAAATCCAAGAATTATTTCTCTATTTCGTATTTAGTACTTCTTTTTCACTATCTGAAGGGATTAAAAAAGTTAAACCCATTGTTATCAAAGATAACACTGCCAGGATAACAAAAACAATCTGGAAACTTCCAGTAATGTCCAGGATTTGTCCAGTCATACTGGGCCCAATTACCGCACCGATATAACCAATTGCTACAACAACACCGCCAGCAACCCCTGCATGCTTTTTTGGCATGATTTCTACAGGTAAACTGAGTAATGTGTTAAAACGTAAGATGTTTATAACTCCTGCAATTGCCATTATAAACCAGATGGCAAGTTCGGAGGCATATAATATCCATATTGCAAGGAAAGCAAATATCAAACTGGGCACCCATATAAGCAGTCTTTTCGATATGCTACCCCTTGAAAACAGCATTGGCACCAATATTACAGTCGGGACGCCTACCCACAGCATAACTGATGTTAACAGCCCACTAAGGCCCAAACTAACTCCTTTTTGCAGCAGGTAAGTTGGAAGCCATCCCGACCATGTATAAAAGAATATATTATGGAGTAAAAGTATAAAAGCCAGAAGCCATAGCGTTTTATCTTTTAATACATCCTTTAGCCCTACAGACCCTGTTTGTTCAGATTCAATTTCGGCACTCGGACAAGGTGGTTCACGTACCGTAACCCACCACAAAATTGTTGCAACGAGCAGCGGTACACTCCACACGTAAAAAACACCCTGATAGCTGTTAGTTAGCGGATAGATCAGTGGAACTGTAATGGCCAGAGCTGTCCCAATACCTGCAAGTAGTCCGAAGCCCGTGATAAATCCCATGACAGAACTTGTCTGCTGGCTGGAACTGCATGATCGAGCGAGTTTTGGCAGGTTTGCAAATGTACATCCCATTCCAAAGCCAAAAATGATCGAAAATATGAGGGACCCCGAATAAGTTGATGCTGTTCCTCTAAGCACCGCGCCGATACATGCAATAATGGCGCCAATTCCAATTGCCCTTTTTAAGCCTATCCTATCAGCGATAATACCTGCAGGAATTGCTACTATAGCTATCATAAGTATAGGGGCGCTGAAAAGTAAACTTGTCTGGAAATGAGAAATATGTAGATTTGCAGACAGTATAGTTCCCATCGGTGGGGTGATAAACAAAAAAGCCCATGTACAGAAATTCAAGATTATTGCAATTATAATGATATTCCAGGGTATTTTATAATTACTATTAAAGTTGCTGTTATCCATTTTATACATCTCTTAAACAGTTTTTATCTGTATTGCGTTTATCCAATTGTAATTTTGACATATTACTATAACAAAATTAAGCCAGATAATTCCAGCTGCACTAAATCTGACGATTATTTCATAATAAGATAAAAAACTGCTGTTTTTATCAATCAATTAAAATTAAAAAAAGAGTATATCCTTCGATATTACTCTATATAGATAGCAGGCTTGTAAGGCATTGCATTTTTGAACTTACCCTTTGGATCATAGGTAGGTTTTTCATATACAATCACTTCCGCACCTGCCTCGCTTGATAAAAAGTCCAGTGATTCCTCAATAATGGAACACTCATCAATTTGGCCTACATATTTAATTTTAGTTACTTCCCTTGCCACTTTCTTTGCAAAGTCTGCAATTTCTTTTTTATTATCATGCAGGTTTTGTTTTATGGATTCGCCCATTATTCTACCTATATCTGGCCTTCCAATATCTTTTGCAATTTCGAAAACCTTCCATTTCCATTCAGGAGCTACATAAATGTGGATTTTGTTTGGTTCTGCACCTGTGATTTTCTTTATTTCGTTTATATCACCTGCAAGTCCCTGTACAATTTCCTCGGCCTTCTGAACTTTTTCATCTATTAAGTTCTTATTATATTCAGGCCACTGTGCATTTGATACAAATCCTTCCCCATCAAGTTTGCTCCACAGTTCTTCAGATGTATGTGGTACAAATGGAGACATTAAACGTATCCAACCACATAATATATACGTTAAAACGTTTGAAATTTCTTCTTTTGCCTCTCCATCCTCCAATTCATGTTCTATACGGTGGAAGTAATGATCAATATCCTTTTTAAAGATGAATAATAATTCCTGCAGTGCTTTTCGTGTCTGGAATCCTTCAAGTGCCTCTGTTGCATCTTTAATTCTCATGTTAAACTGGCTTAAAATCCAGTTATTTATGGGCTTTTTAACTTCCCCTAACTTAAAGTCTTTTAAAGATACAGGAGACCCTTTAATTTCAGCAACACGATCTGCAAATTCTGAAAACCATTCTAACCGTCTTTTGGTCCCTTTTACTTCATTTTCTCTCCAGTCAAAGTCCTGCCATGGTTCTGCAGATGCCATTAAAAAGAGCCTTACCACATCTGCTCCGTAGGCTTCTATAGCATCATTCAAAAGGATTACATTTCCTTTTGAAGAGGACATCTTGTTTCCTTCAAGAAGACCCATTCCAAAGACCACTATACCATTCGGCCACTTGTATTCAGGGAATATTGCAGAATGGTGGAACATGTGGAATGAAAGGTGGTTTCCAACCAGGTCCTTAGCTGAAAGTCTCCAGTCCAAAGGATACCAGTAGTTAAATTCATGCTTGATATCTTCAAAAAGTGGATCCTTTACGTTTCCAGAGTACTTTCCGAGGTCTAAAAATACATCATCAAAGAATGAATCGTCAAGATCATCAGGATTAATATCCTTCATGTACTTTGCAATTGTATAATAAGCCATATAAATTGTAGAATCACTTAAAGGTTCTATTAACCATTGATTATCCCAAGGCATTTTTGTCCCAAGCCCAAATCGCCGGCTGCAGGCCCAATCTTCTAACCACCCGATATAATATTCAAAATTAGCCCTTATTTCTGCAGGGACTATATTTTCTTGAGCAAGGCAGTTATATGTGCTCTGTTTCCACTGTTCATCTGAATATTTAAGGAACCACTGGTCTTCAAGTATCTTAACCACACACTCTGTACCGCACCTGCACACAACAGGTTTTTCTGCAAAGTCATACATTACATCCCCTTTTTTAGCTTCAAGAAGATTTTTTATAACCTCGTCCCTTGCAAACGGTACTTTTAAGCCGTCATAATCAGGAATATTTGCCATAACTCCCTTTGCATGTTCCAGTTTATACAGTTCATTTGTGGCGTCAGAAAGTCTTGGATCTTTCTGGTTTTTAACACCAAACTTTTCAATTATTTCTTGAGCAGGGAATTTTCCAAAGCCTTCAAGCTTTACAATGCTGATCGGCTCTATTTTTTCCACTTTTTCTTTTATATCGTACTTTTCAAGCAGTTCTTCGTTCTCTTTGAGATCTTTAAGTGCGATGTAGTCTGCAGGAGCGTGTGCTGGTACAGAATAAACAACACCAGAACCATATCCCGGATCTACAAATGAAGCAGGGAGTATAATGTGTTCTTCGTCAGTTAGAGGGTTTTTTACATATTGACCTATTAACCCATTTGCATCAATAGAAGAATCAATGACAGCATCCTTTTTTTGATGGATGATGTTATCAAATGCTTTTCTAGTTATTATCCAGCTTTCATCGTTTAGTTTTACACGGATGTATTCTTCATCTGGATTTAACCATAAATTAGTAGCTCCAAAAAGTGTTTCAGGACGGAACGTTGCAGCTACAAGGTAGTCGTCGCCTAACTTGAATTTAACAAGGGTGAGCTCGTTTATTGCAACACCTTCCCCTTCCAGAAGGTCGTGGTCCCCTACAGGGTTCATTTCTTCTGGACAGTATTTTACTGGATGTTTTCCTTTACCTATGTATCCTTTGCTTTTAAGTTTTCTAAACTGCCATTCCACGAATTTTTTATAATGAGGGTCTGTAGTTCTAAATTCCCTTCTCCAGTCTATTGAATAACCCATACTCTGCATTACACCGTGGTATTCAGTACTGAAATATTTTACGATATATTCAGGGTCTGTAAATTTAGCGAGCTCTTCTTTTGAGACTTTGTGGACATTTTCATAGATATTTAGTGTCCAAGGGTCTTTTCTTTCAATTCTTTTTGCAATACCTATAACTGGAGCACCTGTTACGTGCCATGCCATTGGGAAAAGAACATTGTATCCCTGCATTCTTTTAAACCTTGCATATACATCCGGTACTGTGTAAGTCCTTCCATGTCCTATGTGCATTGCCCCGCTTGGATAGGGATATGCTACTGTTAGAAAAATTTTCTCTTTATTATCAGGATTAGATTCAAATAAGTGTGATTCTGCCCATTTTTTCTGCCATTTCTTTTCTATTTCGTTCAAGTAATCACCCAAATAATGTTTATTCTGCAATTTTATTTAATTTCACCATCTAAATAGTCTAAATACTCGTTAGAACCTTCAATTATTGGAATTGCTAAAATAGCAGGATTTTTATAACTGTGAATTTCTTTTACTCTTTTTATAATATTTTCTATGTTGCTTACCTTAGTTTTTACAATGAGAATAGATTCCTTATCTTCCTCTATTTCTCCTTTCCACCAGTACAAAGACTCAATTGTAGATATTATATTTATACAACCTGCTAATCTTTCTTCAACAATAATTCTTCCTATTTTCTTAGATTCTTCCTCTCCAGATGTGGTTATATAAACTAAAGCATACATCATTTACCTCTTTTAACTAAAAAAATTTAAAATGAATTTAATCAATCTCAATAAGGAAAGGTGAAGATAACTTATGTTTTGATGATTCCACTCTATTTTTAATCCTTAAAACTTCATCTTCCTCAATTTTAAGACACTCCGCAATGTTAGGAATGTTTAAATTTTCATCTGTCATGAGATACAGTATCTTATCTAAAAGATCATATGTAATCCCAAGCTCTTCTTCATCAGTCTGCCCTGTCCACAAACCTGCAGTAGGCGCTTTTTCAATTATATTTTTGGGAACACCAATATATTCAGCTATTTCTTTTACGTGGGTCTTGTAAAGATCACCTATTGGCAAAATATCCACTCCACCATCTCCGTATTTTGTAAAATATCCCACAAATAGCTCTGTTTTATTTCCAGTTCCCATAACTAACCTGTTCATCGAATTTGAATGGTAGTAAAGAAGCATCATTCTTATTCGTGCTTTTAAATTTCCATTTGCAAGTGCACTGCCGCTGCACTCAGGGCACAATTCTGGGAAAGGTTCAATTAAAGGATCTATATGTAAATTTTTGTATTTTATTCCTAAATTTTCTGCAACTGTCTTTGCGTCTTCTATATCCTCTTTAGATGTAGTTTCACTCGGAAGTATTAGTCCAAGTATATTATCACGTTCTACTACCCTCGCACAAAGGTAAGCTACTGTTGAAGAATCGATTCCCCCACTAAGCCCTATAACTAAACCATTGGCTTTTGATTCTTCTAATTTACTTTTTATGAAGCAGCATATTTTTTCTACAGCATTTTGCGCATCTAATTTGGGAAATTTAAATTCTCCTTCCATCTTAATCACAGTTTATATTTTAAAGATTCACTTATCAGTATGTTTATAATTCTTTAAATAAGACTGTTTTTATAGGATATAATTTTAAAAGTATCCTTTTTTACAGTATACAAGTTGATATGCCGATATAGTAAAATTATAATCCAGAAATTAGATAAGTTTAAACTCACTTAATAAAAAAAATATTTTAAGAGCCCTTTAAAAAAATTAACTTATGTAGGGAAAAATGAAGTTACTACAAGGCTTATGCTTAGCCCCATTACAATTACAACTGTAGCCCATGCTATATAATTAAATAACCTTGAATTTACATGTTCTCCCATTATATGTTTATCATTAATGATTAACAGCATTAATATAAGTAAAAAGGGCAGTAAAATACCGTTTGCAACCTGTGAAAGGTACAATATAGAGAGCAGCGGCACATTTGGAAGCATGATAACTATGACTGCCAGTATTATAAGCCCAAGATATAACCCATGGAATACTGGGGCTTCTCTAAAACTTTTAGAAACGCCTGCTTCAAATCCTAAGCTTTCACATACGTAATATGCTGTAGATAACGGCAGGATACTTGCTGCAAATAGAGATGCGTTTAAAAATCCAAACGCGAACAGTAAACTTGCATATTGTCCTGCAAGAGGAACAAGTGCAGTTGAAACATCTACAACATCGTTAACCTGAATTCCATTGGCATTTATGGTAGCTGCACATGCTATCACTATGAAAAATGCCACGATATTTACGACTATTGCCCCCAATACTGCATCTAACTTGGAATATTTTAGATTCTTTAATGTTATTCCCTTCTCTACAACAGAAGATTGAATATAAAACATCATCCATGGAGCTATAGTTGTTCCAACCAGTCCTATGACCATGGTAATATAAGCAGTGTTTAAAGATATCTGAGGCACTATCAAATTATGCGCAGCTAGAGCCCAATCTGGTTGTGAAAGGTATCCTGCCACGATATAAGATAAATAAACCAGTGATGCAAGTAAAAAGACTTTTTCAACGCTTTTATAAGTACCTTTGACCACCAGAAGCCAGACGAATATTGCAGCTACAGGCAATGCTATAAATTTAGGGACTCCGAATATTCCACTGCTTACAGCTATACCTGAAAATTCAGCCAATATATTACCCATATTAGCAGCAAGTAGGGCTATCATCATTACAAATGTAAGTTTTAACCCTACCTTTTCACGTATCAAGTCTGCAAGCCCTTTTCCAGATACAACCCCCATTCGCACGCCCATTTCCTGAATAATTGCCAAAGCTATGATCATTGGGATAAAAAGCCACACTAAATCGTACCCAAACTGAGAACCTGCTAGAGAATAAGTTGTAATACCTCCAGCATCGTTGTCAACATTGGCAGTTATTATTCCTGGACCCATTACTGAAAGAAACACAATTAAGCTCAAAATAATGGGGTGTTTGAATACTCTTGTAAAAATTCGAACATCCATTAATAATCCTCCATTATCTTCCAAACATTCTTGGAACGTGTTTTTTCCATGCAGTAGGTAGCACAATATCTATGGCATCATCTACGGTAACAACACCTTGAATTTTATTTTCATCTTTAACTACAGGAAGGGCAAGTAAATTATATTTTGCAATTTTCTTTGCCACGTCATGCTCTTCTTCCATTACATCAACTGATATTATGTCCCTATGCATGACTTCTACAATTTTTTGCTCAGGATCAGCCAGCAGTAACTCTCTTAAGGATATAACACCCACTAACGAATTAAAATTAGATAAAATATAGATATAATAAATACTTTCTACTTCTTTAGCCATTTTCCTGAGTGCGTTAAGAGTTTCACGTGCTGTAAGCCCTTCTTTAACTGATGCAAATTCAGTGGTCATTATTCCACCAGCAGTATCTTCAGGATACTTCAAAAGTGATTCCACATCTTTTGCTTCTTCAGGATCCATTAATTCAAGTAATTCCTGTGCCCGGTCATCTGAAAGTTCACCTATTAAATCAGCAGCATCGTCAGGTGACATCTCTTCCAGTAAATCAGCAGCCCGCTTGGTTTCCATTTCCTCAAAAAGACTAACCTGCCTTTCAGGAGAGATTTCTTCTAAAGCATCAGCCGCAACCTCTTCATCAAGAGAATTTAAAACATTAATTGAATCATTAATGCTCAATTGATCCACAATTTCTGCTATATCTGCAGGGTGTAGTTTTTTTAAACTATATTCCGGTACTTTTAATTTTAAACGTGATATGTCGCTTTCCAGTACATCCACATCCATCCAGGATATGTAATCCTCATGAAGGTTTATTTTAAGGCTACTTGCAATCTTCTCAAGTCCAAGACGCCTTAATATACCTTTAAAGCTTATATCTACTCCTATAAGTCGGTAATAGCCGCGAGTAGTTGATAATTGGAGATCATTTATCCTTCTTATTTTTTTACCTTCCAAATCAACAACCTGTTTGTCAAGGACTTCCTCTACAAGTTTAATATCCTTTTTTTTAAGCTTATACTCTTCAATATCATCAAATTTAACTTTAAGCTTAATTTCTTTGTTTATATGATCTACATCTTCCCATGAAACAAGTATATCTTTTTTAGAGGACGTACGTATGCTTAATGCCTCAACCAATGGGTAAAGTATATTTACTGATACTATAAAGTCTTTAAACTTTCCAATTTTGTTGCCGTCGAGGTCAACTACTGTTTTTTTCATGATTTCACTTAGAAAACGCATCGTACCATCCTCCAATTAATACTGCCATCACTCCGTCCCTGGGATTATGGGAACCATATCTTCCTTAACACGCTCCATTACAATCATTTCAGTTAAATCTTCAACACCATCAACTGAACGGATCTTGCTGTTTATTAATTTATTGAGCTCTCCAATACCTGGAACCCAAACTTTAATGAGAATATCATACTCTCCAGATACACTGTATACTTCTGATACCTCCTCAAGCTTTGATAGCTCTTCTTTAACAAATTCATGCTTTTCAGATTCTGTTTGAATTATGATTATAGCAGTTATGCTAAGGCCAATTTTTTGCCAGTCGGGTATCATTGTATAACGCTTTATTACATCTGCTTCCAGCTTTTTAAGCCGGTTGGAGATGGTTGCATCAGGAACATCAATTTCCTTTGACATTTGAGATATTGTAATTCTCGAATTCTTAATTAAGGAACGGAGTATAGCCGTGTCTATATCATCCATTGTTTATCCAACACCTGTTTGGTTATTGCAGATTACTGTATACCAATGATCACTTATAAAGGTTTGGGAAAATTACCAACATTTTTGTAAAAGTTGAGGATTTTTCCAAAAGCATGCGAAATCTTTGGAAATATCAAAAAATATAATAAATTACACTAAATTTTTATTAATCATAAATGAAAAATGTTCATTTTTTCAAGTAATTATTAAAAAAAATAGCTTTAAACTCAGAAGAATTTACAAAATTAAATAAAAAGAAAGTAAAAAGAATTCAAAAACCCATAATTTCAGGTTTTCAAATGAAATTTAGTTAGAAGCAGGGTTAGCTTCTGGTTCGCCGTAGAGAATTTCTGCGATGTGGGTAAGCTTATCCATACCTTTAACTTCTTCTGTCTGAAGAGGTATTTGAGCTATAACCTGATTTCCAAACTTCTGTTGGATAGTTTTAAGACGTTGTTCTTGTATTTTACGTCTTGCAGCACAGAACTCACAGTCAGCTTCTTCTGGCTGGATCTGGTTTACAATAACACCATCAGCAGTTATGTTGTACTTGGAAAGTGCTTCCATAGCCCTTTCCGATTCATAAATTGACATTTCTTCAGGTATAACAACAGTCTTGAAAGAAGTCCTTTCAGGATCTGCCATAACGCCTCTTGCTTCGCGTATTCTCTTTTTGGTTTCTTCCATGTCCTCTAAAGCACGGTCTTCTTCTTCTTCATCACCCATAAACGGCATGATGTTTTTAAATGCTTTGGCCATACTTCCGACCTGACGCCTGATTTTAATCATCTTTCCAACCCATGAATCCATCATTTCAGGGAAAGAGAGTAATCTTAAAGTGTGTCCTGTTGGTGCGGTATCAAAGACAACGATATCATATTCATCAGTAGTCATGTACTGCATAAATTTATCAAATGCAGCTGTTTCATCAATACCCGGAGCCATTGAAGCCATATCCATCTGATCTTGAAGCATTCCCATATCCATACCAGGATTCATTGCTTTCTGTTGTTCCATCTGTGCTTGATATTCTTGCATAGCAATTTCAGGATCGATTTCCACTGCTTCTAGATTTTCAGCTATTGGTGTTGGGTTGTGTCCTATATTTTTCTCATAAGAGTCAGAAAGGGAGTGTGCAGGGTCTGTAGAAATTACAAGAGTTTTTTTACCCTGTCTTGCAAACCATAATGCTGTTGCAGCAGATACAGTTGTTTTACCGACTCCTCCTTTTCCACCTATAAATACAAATGTTGTTTTTCCTTTGTTGAATTTAAAAAGGTCTTTAAATGCCATTTTAATCCTCCATAACTATATTGATAAATCAGTAAAAAAACTAGATTTTATTATAGTTACATTATGTTCTTTTTATATTTAACCTCTCCCAAAATAATTTTTTTATAACCTCAAAACTTGCGATTTTGAAAAGCTAATTAAGTGAGCAGCACTTTAGAGAGGGCCATATTTCTTTTAATTTATAAGGCAAATAATAAATATTTTGCTTATCATACATAAGAAAATACCAAAATTGATATATTACTTAATTAATTTAAAAGGGAGATAATATGGCAGGGCAGGAAAAACCATTAACAATTCAATTTCTCATACCTGATTTTGAAGTTGGAGTAATTAATGAACCACTAAGTGGTGAAGCAGAAGAGTATGAAGGTGCAATGGAAGATATGAACAGATATCTCATTGGACAACCCCAAAAACTGGATTTTGATAAAGTCCAGAAAGAGTTCAACAACAGATTATTTGAAGTTTTAAGCCTTTTATCAGAATCAAAACCAGCACCAAACGATTTTCAAGTAGATAAAATAACTTTTTCAGTTGGTGTTAATTTAGACGGGAAAGTATCCATTTTAGGGTCAAGCGGAATATCTGTGGGATCTGAATCTGGAATTCAAGTTACTTTAGCACGTAAATGAATTATTTAAGGTGGTAACATGCCTGTTTTAAAAAGAGATAGGAAGAAACTCCATAAACCTAAAAGGGTCCCGGAAGAACCTGTTCGCTACAGACGAATGAGTATTAAAAAGACCAAAAAGTAAACAACACATAAAAATAATTGGGAAATTTTAATTTCACCTTAAGATTACATAGGAATCACGAAATGTTTTTATAGAAAAAATATTAGATAGAACATCAAACTGTTTACAATATTTATTTTTGAGAGTTTAGCTAAATTAGATAAATTCAAATATAAAATTTATATTTTACGCTGCAGGGGTTCCCGAGCGGTCAAAGGGGATAGGTTCAGGGCCTATTGGTGTAGGCCTTCGTGGGTTCGAATCCCACCCCCTGCACTCCAACCTTTAAAAATCTATGATTCTTTAATGCCTACAAAACCTAAGGTTTTGTGGCTGTAAAAAACAAAGTTTTTTACATGCCCCAAAAATTGAAGATTTTTCGACGACTTCGCTCAAAATATAAAACATGCAAAAATCGTCAATTTTTGACGTATAGAAAAATGCGTAACATTTTTCTCTAACTTCGATTTTTGGGATATTCAAACACAAAGCGTTTGATGCCTGCAAAATTTTTAATTTTACGGCCGAGGAAACAGAGTTTCCTCCGGCATCGGAAATCTATGATTTCCGAAAGGTTAGAAAATGTTTACAAAATCATAGATTTTGTAACAGCGGAAATCGAAGATTTTCGCATGTTTCACATTTTCTAAAATCTAATTTTAATTGCACATTCAAATTCAACAAATCCTAATCTGAAATCTTTTTTATTAAATTTTAACTAAGATTTCAAAACTGTTGAAGCTTAATACCAAACTTTTAAAACAAAAAAACAAGGCTGCGGGCCTAAATAATTAAGTTTCACATCATCTAAAGGCGTTCCCCTTGGGACACCAATGACGTAACTATCAAAACTATCCCTTGAATCTCCATTTAAAACATGGAACCATAAGACGGCATTTGTATCGTTGCCCATAACTGCTGCTATTTTATCATTTACAAGTACTGGCACATTATTGAACTTTTCGTTACAATTCCCTTCAGTATCTGCCCTATCAATGCCCCATCTTGCAGAATCAGCCACATATGCAGGATCGGTGACTACATAAAAATCTGTTGAGTTTAAATCTCCTTCAGTAACATTAAAATGATGACATGTCCATCCCGGATTTCCTGTTTTAGAATTATGGCCTGTTTGTGGGCAAACTTCCCCTTCAATTTCTTGCTCAGCTAGCCCCCGTTGATCTTTAGGTCTCCCAATTTTAATTACAGCAGATACATACATAAAATCACATAAAACTGTCCTATTTGCAACTGCAACCTCTGAGGCGCTCTCTGGAACTGTGTCATTCATCACTATTATTGGACTTAATGAATGATCTATAGGGTAAATCACCATGCTGGAATTAACACCATATGGAAGGATACTACCGTACATAAGCGGGAAATAATTGTCTTTTAGTTTTAAAATTTTTATAAATGAAAGAGTATTAGGAACCGTGTGGCCTGCCTCTCTTTTTGCAAGTCCAGGTACAGTATCACTTTTGATTCCATAATCTTCCCATTTATCAGGAGATCCAGAAGATTTTATGAGCATGTCCGCTGCATCTGTGGTTATCCCATCAAGTGAAAGTCTTGATGAATAATCCTGCGCTTTATAACTTACCATGTCCATAGCGTCTGCAGAAATACCCAATATAACGGTGATTACAATTAGAGCAAGTAACACATCAAGTGAAAATATCTGTGCTTTATTATCCTTTTTAAAGTCTCTTTTTTTCATTTAATCACCTAATACATTGGCAAACCATATTTCTGTCTATGCCCATTATCTAAAAATAATTTAAAGTAATTAGAATCATCCGAATAATATATAATCCCCTTTCCAGAATAAACATAATCATCGAATATTACATGTTCACTTGAGCATGGAGCAAACATCAATCGTGAATTAGAAAAATTAGAAGGCACGATAAATGTTTCAAATCCATAATGAGAGCATGTAGTTTTGCCTTCTAATCTACATAAAAAACAGGACCCATCACTGCTTTCATGAAAATATCCATTATCTATACAGTTTTTAAGTACAACAAAATAAGGAGAATTTCCATGACCTATATATGGGTCATACGGGCACTTCTTAATAAAAAGAGGAGATGTAGCATTTTCATAAACATTGGCATTTTTTAAATGTTTAGCTTTCAAAAGGCTTGCAAGACTTGAGCCATAACTAATTTTTGTACTTGTATTGGTTATTTTTCCATAGTTTTTACACTTTATAAATGGCAGTGGGTCTTGAACAGGATAATTTAAGTCTATAATTGAAATATTTTGACTTATATGCTCATCATGAGCTATATTGCCTTTTTGAACATAAATAGTTGAATTAACTTCAATTTTAAAAGGATCTGATGTGGGGTTTACAGACCATACTTTACATGTGGCGTTTATATTTTCGCTGCTCCCGTATCTTTCAGATAACTGATTCATTTCTTCCTGTAAACTATTTTTAATAGTGTTCCTGCTGTCTGTTAATGGAATTCCCGTCTTAACGACATTATCTGTAGTTTTTTGTAAAATTTTCTCTGTTAGAATCGGCATGTTACCTTCAATGTCTTTTGCTGTGTAAAATGTTACATCAGACTGTACCCCTAAACTTTGAGTTTCACTGCCAGTGTGAACCATATCTACAAAAACAGCTATTAAAAGGAAAACAGGAATTATAAGAAGAATGGTCAGCCCGCTCATTACATATCCTTTTTGATCCATTTACGTCACTTTAATCAATTATCCATTGTAAATGATGGCATAAATTATTGAAAAATAATAAGCCAATACCAATAATATCAATTAATACTTGTTTTTATTACGATATATAAAGTTATATAAAGTACTTAATTTTGATATTACCATCTTTTAATCTCAAATGAACCCATATCACAAAATTTAGCCAGTTATGATATTATTAAATTTAAAATTAATATTATTTTAGAAAATAAAAACCAAAGAATTTTATTGTAGTTAGCCCTTATAATTGCTAACAAATATATATAAATAGATCAAAGAGACATCTAAACTTACAGTTTTAATTATAATAATTAATTATTATAATTAATTTAATCAGAGTTTAATATCAACTCACTTTGAAAACGTTCAACCGGAGGAATCAAATGAAAGATATAGTAAGAGGATGGCGCCACATACCACAGAGGTACAGCCTAATTGGATCAAAATGTTCACAATGCGGAACAGTTTTTTTCCCAAAAAGAGTCATATGCCCAGAATGCAGAAGAAAAGGTGAACTAGAAGACCTAAAACTCAAAGGAGAAGGAAAAATCCATACTTATTCTGTCATACATACTCCTACAGATGAATTTAAGACCATTGCTCCATACGTAGTGGCCATAATTGAGCTTGAAGAAGGGGCCAAATTAACAAGCCAAATTGTTGACTGCAACCCCGAAGATGTAGAAATAGGCGATGAAGTTGAAATGGTCTTTAGAAAGATTAAAGAAGAAGGCGATGATGGAGTGATATCATATGGATACAAATTCAAACTCAAAAACTGCTAAAATAGGTATTTTACTTGTAGGACATGGAAGCAGGCTGCCCTATGGAAAAGATGTAGTTAGCCAGATTGCTGAAATGTACAAAGAGAATTCCGATTATCTTGTTGAAGTAGGATTTATGAACATATCCAAACCTTCAATACCTTCTGCAATAAACAAGCTTTCAAAAGAAGGTGTAAAAAAGATAATAGTAACACCAGTCTTTTTAGCACATGGGGTTCATACTAAACAGGACATTCCACATATCCTAGGTTTAGATGATGGACATGAACATTCACATGGCCATGACCACGGCCACAGCCACGAAGAAGAGGAAGAACAAGAAGAAATTGAATTTGAAGGTGAAATTATATACACCGAACCTCTTGGCGCTGATGCAAGACTTGTTGACATTATCAAAGAAAGGGTAGCAAGTGCCCTCTAATTCTTTTCTTTTTTAAATATTAATTATAATTAAACAAGGTTAAAAAATGCCCCGTAAAATTTCAGATATTGGGGAAAAAGGACTTATAAAACGGATTTTAAGTAAAGCCGAAAAATCTGACTTTAATTCTACTTTTCTAGATAACTTTTCCTTTAAAAGCTTAAGTGATGATGCAGCACTTATCAATTTAGGAGATCAGTATTTAGTTGCAACATCCGACATGCTTTTTAAATCTACTCATTTTCCAGATGATATGAGCTACAATCAGATTGGTAAAAAATCAGTGACTGTAAATGTGAGCGATTTAGCCGCGATGGGTGCTAAACCCATAGGAATCATTGTTTCTATGGGGCTGCCGCGAGACATGTTAATTGATGAATTTGAAGAGCTAATTGAAGGCATTCTGGATATGTGTTCAAAATATGATATGAAGCTCATTGGAGGAGATACAAATGAATCTCAGGAGCTTACTCTTTGCGGAACATGTTTAGGACTTGTTCAAAAAGAAAACGTTTTAATGAAAGATGGAGCAAACCCCGGAGATATAATTGCTATCACCGGCCCTGTTGGACTTGCAGCTGCAGGATTTGAGGTTCTGTTTAATAAAAACAAATTTCAAGATTTGAATCCAAATTACAAAGATCACCTGTTGAAACATGCATTAAATCCAAAAGCAAGGGTAAATGAAGGAATTTTACTTGCAAAAAGTGGCATTATAACTTCTGCAACAGATATAACCGACGGCCTGGTAAGTGAAATTGATGAGCTCATAAATGCAAATAACTGCAGAATCGGCATGACATTAAATGAAGAAATGCTCCCAATCCCTGAAGAAATCCGGGAAGTAGCAGACAAAACAGGCAAAGATCCCCTAGAATTTGCTCTTTACTATGGTGAGGATTTTGAACTTCTTTTAACTGTTAAAAAAGAGGGGTTTAAACAAATTGAAGAAAGAATCCACCTCTATGAAATAGGAAATGTAACATCTTCTGGAAAAATAGAAATTCTGCATAAAGATGGGACAAAAAACATAATTAAACCGCGTGGCTACGAACATTTATCCCCTAAAAAAAGTTAATTGAACCACTTGATGCTATTTAAGATTCTAATTAACCCAACATATTATCGTTTAATACTCATCTAATTATTTTTATATCAAATCAAATATAATTATATCACAATATGGATATCCAACTTCTTGATTAAATTATAAATAAAAAGGTTTAGTGGGGAGTAATCATGAAAAAAGAAGTCCTTATTTATGATAAATTAGATGGTGCCATGAACTGCAAAATATGCGCCCGAAAATGCGTTATTGCTGAAGGAGATACGGGTTTCTGCAGTATGAGAGCAAACATGGACGGAAAACTCTATGCCTTAAATTACGCTGCAGCATCATCTGTAGCCGTAGACCCCATCGAAAAAAAGCCTCTTTTCCATTTTTACCCCGGTTCAACTGTTTTTTCCATTGGATCAGTGGGCTGCAACTTTAGATGTAAACACTGCCAGAACTGGAATATTTCACAGGTTGATATAGAAGAAATTCCAACACGGGAGCTACCTCCTGAAGAAGCAATAAGACTTACCAAACAGTACGGATGTAAATCCATTGCATGGACTTATAATGAACCAACCATGTGGTTTGAATATACTTATGATTCAGCTAAACTTGCAAAAAAAGAAGGAATATCTACAATTTATGTAACAAATGGATATATGAGTGAAGAATCCTTTGAAATGATAGGCCCTTACCTTGATGCTACAAATATTGATTTAAAAGGAATGTCTGACAAGTTTTACAGAGATTTATGCCAGGCCAGGCTTCAACCTGTTTTAGATAATATAAAGAGATTTTATGAAAATAAAATCCATATCGAGATAACAAACTTAATTATACCTGGATACAACGATTCTGAAGAAGATATTAAAGCTTTAGTGAACTTCATGGTAGATGAAACAGGATTAGAAGTTCCCCTACATTTTACAAGATTTTTCCCATACTATGAATTAGGCCAATTACCACCAACACCAGTAGAATCACTCCAAAGAGCTTATAAAATTGCAAAAGAAGCTGGAATGGAATATGTATACATTGGAAATGTTTCTACAGGTGGTGAAGAAAGTACATTTTGTCCAGAATGCGGAAAAATGGTTATACAGCGAAATGGGTTTGAAGTTGTAGGTAAAGAAGTGGAAGAAAAAGGAATATGTCCTGCCTGTAAAGCAAAACTAAATATTATAACTTAATCTAGCTGTAAACTTAAAATAATTACATTTACACATTCAATAACTAAATTATTATAATTTTAGAATAAGTTAAAAGTACATTTGAGTTAATTAAATCATTTAAAAAAAAAACCTCGAAAATTCGTAGCCGGCAAACACAAGTGTTTGTCGCGTCAAAAACTTTCAGTTTTTGACAGCTTACGAAAACATTGTTTTTGCAGCACTCAAACACTGTCAAAATCTCTCAAAAATTCTACGAATTTTTGGAGCCCTCAAACGCTAAGCGTTTGGGGCAGAGAAACGTAGTTTCTCATGTGCAAAAAACTCCGTTTTTTGCTAACTTTGATTTTGACGCCCCGAAATCAGAGATTTCGAGGGCTTCTTGTTTGGTGCATCGAAATTATAAATTTCGAATGCCCAAAAAATCATAGATTTTTCGGCGGCTTTCAAAAATCAAAGATTTTTGATGTTTGCGGAATTGAATTCCGCAACCGTAAAAATTCGAAGAATTTTGAGGGAATTTTCGAGCAAAAAATTCTATTTTTATTTCATCCTAGGCCTTATTCCAACAAAAACCATTAATGCAGCCAGTAACATTCCAGCAACTGGAATTCCTGTTTTTTGCATCGGAATAGTTTTTGATGGCGTATTTGTACCAGTATCTGTGCTGGTATCTGATGAACCATTTGCACCTACATCTAATGTGGTATCTGCATTGTCATTGTCACTGTTTGGATCAAAGAATTCACTGAGATCTTCTGGAGGGTCAGTTATGTACGCTTTAGCTGTCAATACTATATTTGAGACCATAGCTTGTGCTACTATATGTAATGTCTGAGTAGTGTTAACAGCCATAGGACCTACAGACCACAATCCAGTTGTTGAGTTGTATGTAGCGTTATATGTACCATCAGCTGAGATAAATTTGAGCCCATTAGGTAATGTAACGTATACTTTAACGTTTGGTGCAGCATTAGGTCCATAGTTGCTTGCTGTCAAAGTGAAAGTCACATACTCTAAATATTTTGGATGTGGTTTGTTAACTGCCATGGTTATACCAAGGTCAGAAGCTGGACCTGTGGTTACAGTTGTATTACCCTGGTTGTTGGTTGAATTCTGATCATAGTTTGTTCCGGTTACAATTGCGACATTGGTTAATGCAGTGTTTGCAACAATACCCTGTGCTACTATTTTTAAAGCAGCAGTTGCACCGTTAGCTAAATTACCAACAGTCCATACGCCACTTGTAGCGTTATATGTGCCGTTGCCACTAGCAGACAAGAATTTAAGTCCAGTTGGTAACTTATCAGTTACAGTAACACCTGCAGCAGCATCCGGTCCGTTGTTTCGTGCTGTTAATGTGAAAGTTACTTGTCCTAAATAGTTAATTTTGCTGGCACTTGCTGTTTTAGTGATGCTAAGATCAGAAGCCGGACCTACAACTACAGTTGTATTACCCTGGTTGTTGGTATTGTTCTGATCATAGTTGGTTTCATTTATAACAGCTATGTTGGTAACCTTGCCGTTAGAAATAGTAACCTGTGCTATGATACTTAATGTAGCATTTGCTCCATTTGTTAAATTCCCAATAGTCCATACACCAGTTGCAGCATCATAATTACCACTACCACTAGCTGAAACAAATTTAAGTCCAGTTGGTAACTTATCAGTTACAGTAACACCAGTAGCGTTATCCGGTCCGCTGTTATGTGCAGTTAATGTGAAAGTCACATTTTGTAGATATTTTGGGTTTGCATTGCTTACTGTTTTAGCTATACTTAAATCAGAAGCAGGATTCACAGTTACGGTTACATTAGCCTGGTTGTTAGTGGTGTTTAAATCATTTTCGTTTGCAGCAGTGTTCGGATTTATAACAGCTGTGTTTGTTAATTTAGTGTTTGATGTAATAGCCTGTGCCATTATGTTTATAGCAGCAGTTGCGCCGTTTGCTAAATTACCAACAGTCCATACACCAGTTGCAGCGTTATATGTACCGTTGCCACTAGCAGACAAGAATTTAAGTCCTTTAGGTAACTTATCAGTTACAGTAACACCGGTTGCATCATTAGGTCCGCTGTTATGTGCTGTTAATGTAAAGGTCACATTCTGCAGGTAGTTAACTGTAGTTTTGTCAGGTGTTTTGGTTATACTTAGGTCAGTGACTGGATCCAGGATGGTAGTTACATTAGCATTGTTGTTTGTGTCATTTGTATCAAGTTCATATCCAAATATAAATGCGGCAGTAGTTACTGTAGTTCTTGAACCTGTAGCCTGTGCTTCTAATTTTAGAGTAGCAGTTGCACCGCTTGCTAAGTTCCCAATGGTCCATGTTCCTGTTGTTGAGTTATATACACCGTCGGCAGATACGAATTTAAGTCCTGCAGGCAGTGTGGTCATTACAGTTACTCCTGTTGCATTGTTTGGTCCATTGTTACGTGCAGTTATAGTAAATACGACCTTATCCAGACAGTTACAACGTGGAGCTGATGATGTTATAGTTACAGCTGGGTCAGTAGCGGGCCCTACATCAACAGTTACACTCGCATTGTCGTTACTAGAATTTGGATCATAGAATTCTGTAGTGCTAGTAGGGTCTGGATCAGTTATATTAGCAGTGTCAGTTACTGTAGCATTAGAAATCATAGCTTGTGCTACTATATGCAATATAGCTGATGCACCGTTAGCTAAAGGACCAACTGCCCATAATCCAGAGGTAGAGTTAAATTTACCGTTAGAGTCATCTGACACATAATTAAATCCGTTAGGTAATGTATTGTACACTTTAACGTTTGCTGCATCGTTAGGTCCATAATTACTTGCTGTTAAAGTGAAAGTAACATAATCTAAATATTTTGGATTTGCATTGTTCACGGTTATTTTAATACCCAGGTCAGAAGCAGGCCCCACATTTATAGTTACATTAGCCTGATTGTTACTGGAATTTGTATCGGTCTGATTTCCACCTATAACTGCAGTGTTTGTTAGTTGAGTGTTTGCAGCGATAGCCTGTGCCACTATATGTAATATAGCAGTTGTGCCGTTTGCTAAATTCCCAACAGTCCATACACCAGTTGCAGCATCGTAGTTACCATCTGCTGAGACAAATTTGAGTCCAGTAGGCAATTTATCGGTTACTGCAACGTTTGTTGCAGTGGCAGGCCCATTGTTATGTGCTGTTAATGTAAATGTAACATTTTGCTGGTATTGTGGTGTTGCATCATCTACTGTTTTGGTTAGGCTTAAGTCAGCTTTTGCATCAGCTACAAACTGTGCTGCAGCGTCAGCGTGACCAATTGTCAGTTTTACACCGCCTAAAAGCAGTCCAAGAAGCTCCACATTTATAGCATCTCCAGATACGCTAGCAGATGTTCCATCTGCAGCTATATTTATTACAGGATTACCTATAGATATGTTCAGTACTCCAGGAAGTTCAACAGAAAGTTTTGCTGTTAATTCACTTAGAATACTCTTACCATTAAGCAGTATATCCGCTACTGACCATTTGAAATTAGCGCTAGCTCCACCAGGTTGTCCATTTGCAGTTGCTGTTGCAGTTACCTGTAACGCTTTAATCTGCAATACCCCTCCTAAAAGGGTTATATCTGCTACCCCATTTCCGGATGTACTTGTTACTGCAGTAACATTTGCATTTGGTGTTACACTAGTACTTGAATTTATTAAACCTAAATTCAGAACTGGAAGCAAGTTAAGCAGATTCAGATCAACTGATGCTACACCACTTCCTCCATTTGCTGCTGGAGGATGAGTACTTGAATTAGCAGTCGCATTTAAAAGACCTACTTTAAGTCCTAAAACTTGCAGTAGAGTTGGTAAATTTGATGGAAGGATACCTTTAATTACCGTACCTTGATCATCTGTTGAATTCACATCTAAAAGACCAGATAACAAACTGCCGTTAAGAAGTTTGATCTCCAAAGGTGTGTCCACACTACTTGCATAAGGCGAAATTGTACTGTTCACCCAAGAACTTGATTTTCCGGCGTAAAGATCCAATAAAACTTGTGGAAGTACGCCTACATTTAATACATAACTTGAAGCATTACCACTGTATGCGGGTAATTTATATAGCGTAAAATTTGCAGTACTATATAGAGTATTTGGATCATTTGCGTTAGGACTTACATTCACTTTTTGAGTGTAAGAAATATAACCTAACTTACTTGCAGTAACTTTGAATGCTTTATCAGAACTGGTAAAGTTCAAAGAATATGTACCATTTGTTCCTGTTGTTGTTTCAGCTAAAAGAGTACCACCTGTAGTTTCAGCCCTAATTGAAACTCCAGATAATCCAGAATTGGATGGGCTTTCTATAACTTTACCTGAAATTACAGGATCTATGATACTACTTGCGTTTAATGAAGCAGCACTAGAATTAACATCAGTTGTTGCGTTGGTTGTATTTGCTGCAGAAACTGTACTACAAAGTATTAATGCAAGGAATAACACTGTAAACAAAAATACTCCATGTTTTTTACTATATTTCACCTAATTTCACCTCCTCTCATAATTCATTTATTCTATTTCGTATGTTCACCCATTAATTAATAGACTATAATATCACCTCTAAATGGTTTGTAGGTAATTATAGCGCCATTAACCGCCATTATAGGTGAAATTAATTCAGTAATTGTTGATTCTAATAAAATATTCATGGAAATTAACTCCTGGCTTTTAAAACTTGGTATAGTCCAAATATAAGATAGTCCAAATTAATATAATTTCTTATTATGTTCTTACCGGCCATTTTGTTCTTTCCACTATAAAAAGGTTTCTACATGTTTGAATAATTCAATATATACCAAACATTATGGTCTATTCAATTCAATTGAAACTAATAGAACTTTCTAAAAATAAAAAACAATTTTTATTATATAATTTAAAAATATGAAGTTTAATATTACTTTGTAATAAAAACATATAATATGGTAAATATTTTATTAAAATCTAAATTATATAAAGCCCATTAAATAGCATAAATAGATTATTACACTCATTAAAATTATAGATATATAATTTAAAAGTATTATTTATATTAAATTATAGAATAACCCATATTCACAATTTATTATATAATAAATGCTAATAATTCGTTTTAATACAAATAAAAGATATTATAATATATTATTAATCAATAAGTTAACAAAATTGTTCTAATCAATAAAAACAATTAGTATATGTCCCTAAATAATATATACCAGAGTTACACTATTCAATTATATGGCAAAAACATCTGATTATGTACAATTATATATGACTCCAGAGGGGCCCAAAATAATTGAGTCTGCCACTAAAACTAAAATATTATCACTCCTTGAAGAAAAAGATCTTTATTTTGATGAAATCCTTACCAAAACAGGCAAATCCAAACCTACTCTCTCAAATCACCTAAAAGTACTGGAAGATAGGGGCCTAATTGGATCAAAAAGCGATCCTTACGATAAACGAAAAAAATTATTTTATATTAAAGCAAGGCAGTATGTTGAATTATCTACAGATATAAAGCTAAATATTGATTTAAAAAATTATTTTAAGAATTGTTTTACTCAACTTGACAATTCAGTTGATTTTTATGCATTATCCCTGCGAAGTATTAGATTTTTTTTAAGTAATAACGGCATTGACATAGATCCATTACTAGTTAATATAGGAAATTTTATGGGCGAAGCAATGTATGAACAAGTTCAATCCCCTAAGACTGAAAAATTAGTTGATAATATGGCTATTTTTCTCGATAAATTCGAAGCAGGACATATCCAATTAATAAATAAAAATCCCTTAACTATTCGCATTGATGATAATTTCGAATGCAAAGACATGGTTAACACAGGAATCCCAAACTGTGCAATTGCTAAAGGGTCTTTCGAGTCCATTTTCTCCATTCATTTCCAATCTGAAGTTTCAGTTGAGGAAATTAAATGTGTTGCTAAAGGAGATAAATACTGCTCCTTTGTTATAAAAAAGTTAGATAAAAAAATAAACTTACCTGTAAAAGGATCAATAGAATTTATCTAAACAAATTATAGATGCCTAATTTTAATTTATGCGTCAATCATGTTAACACGCTGCATCGTTAGGTCCATAACTATGCGCTGTTAAATCATAGGGTTAAGATTGGATTTAATCCCGTCTTAATTCCTTTAATTTAAATTATTATATTTATACTTCTCAAAATTTAACAGTGCTGAAAAACCCGTATACATCTTACAATTTGGTGAAAAGCTAAACTGTCTTAAAAAAGTCAATACCTACGATAAACTGATAAAAAATCAATATCAACAAAAAATATCTTTAAAATCATTTTAAATACATATTAGACATTTTTGAACACAATATCACACTAATATAGAAATCGTATATATACAATGCACATTTAAAATCTTAAATAATGCCTTTTTAACACATACATATCTTATACCCTATTAAAACTTCATATTAAGTTTAAAATATTTTAATATGTGCTATTTTTATCAATAGAGCCTTTATATCTAAAATAAACATCTTACAAAAGCTTTATTAATAAGTTAATTTAATAATAAATTAAAAAATAATAGGAGGTTGAAGAAGATCTCATTTAAGATTTTCTGAACTTTCGAAAATCGAAGCCTGCAAATCCCTAAAAAATCTACGATTTTTTGGGCCGGCAAAAATTACGTTTTTGTGGCCGAGGAAATTGCATTTCCTCCGGCATGTAAAAATCTGCGATTTTTACGGTTGCGAATTGAAAATTCGCAAACATAGAAAAATGTTGTCAAAATCATCAAAAATCGAATTTTCGATTTTTGGGAGATAGGAAATGCTACGCATTTCCTATATTTTCAATTTTGACACCACGAAAATCAAAGATTTTTCGCATGCTATGCATTTTTCTCCAGCTCTCGATTTGCGGTGTCAAAACTTTCAGTTTTGACAGCTTGAAAAAATCTTCGATTTTTGAGGATTTTAAGGGCCCTTAAATTTTTTTGATAAAAAAATGGAGGTGATTAAATGGCAATTAAAAGCATCTTTAAACTAGCAATAATAACTATTTTAATAATAACAATCTTAAGCTGTGCCTATGCAGATACTGGGCCAAGCATAGGGGAAAATCAGGCCAAAACAATAGCACAAAATTATTTGAATTCCCATAATTTGCCCTACACTGCAGTAACTCCTAACGGGGACATCTGGTATTACTACGTTAAAAATACCAAAACTGGAGAAAAAGAATGGATATCCATTAACACATTCATTCACGATGACCCAGAGTTTGGTGGACCTGGCATATACAAAAAAGTTTTCGATAATATGTATGGAGTATGGCTTGTACAAGTTAACAGCAGGGATGGGAAAAATGCAGGAACGATCTACATTGATGGAGAAACTGGTAAAGTCCTAAAAGTTACAGTACCAAGAAAGTCCCAGACCAAAAATCTATCCAAAACAGCTGAAAACACTGCACCAAAAAACACGACTAATATAACCAATGCAACTAGTCAGACTTTCCCTGAATTAAATAGTCAATCAGAGCCCTCAAGCGTTAATACAGGAATCATATTTGGCATAATCGCTTTAATTATTGCAATAGGTGCTGGCTATCTAATGTATACCCGAATATGAGGTTAAAAAATCTTTTATTTTTTAGGGGCAAATCAAAATGAATTTTAAAAAAATATTTATTCCAATCATAGTCTTTGTATTTATTATATCTTTTTTATTTATAAATCCAGATGTTAATAGTAACTCTTCAGATTTATCATTAGTATCCGATGTAAAATACATTTCACAGGAAATAGGGCCCAGACCTGCAGGATCTGAAAATGAAAATAAAACTGCCCAGTATCTCAAATCAAAGCTCAATAGTTATGGAGTTAAAACCGAAATTCAATCATTTAAATATTATTCCATGTATTCAAAAGGTTTTAAAAGCTCTGAAAATGTTGTAGGCACAATAAATGGGACATCTTCCAAACAAATCATCATATGTGCAGATTTGGATACAGTAAAAGATAAAAATACAGGTAACTATACAGAAGGATCTAATGATGATGTAACATCACTTGCAGTTCTAATAGGACTTGCAAAGGAATATCAACATGAAAAGCCTTATTTTACCATAAAATTAATAGGTTTTGGAGCTGGCGAAGATCCATACACGTTTCCAGTTAATGCAAGTCCAAGGACCAGTTTAAATTCAGAAGAATACAACAAAATTATGTACATACCCTACTTAATAGGTGCAAGACATTATCTTCTTGAAAACCAGGATTCAATTAACAATACTGTTGCTGTTATAAGTTTAGAGGCTGTTGGGGAAGGTAATCCCTGCTTTGTGAGTCAGGATTCATTTGCTGAAAATAACCAGACATTTATAAACTTTTTAGTTTTAAATGCCAGAAATAATGGTTTTAATGCTGAAAAGATCGATTTCATGACCTATGAAGAACCTCAAGGTAGAAAAGATCCCATTAGCCACATTTATTTGCCTTTTTCTTATGCAAATATCCCTTCAACATTTTTAACATGTCTAGAAAACCCAAATATCAATTCTTCAACCCACAATAATAAGGAAATGCCGGGCTATCTTACAGTGAACGATAATTATGAAAATTTGGTGAAAAATAACGGCGGTGAAGAAGGACTAGAAAAACACCTGAATACAATTTTAAGCCTCGTTAAAACAAGTATAGATAATATTGACAAATTTTATGCTGTAAAAAATATTTCAATAGCTTAACAACATATATTTTAAAGTTTTCGTGCTTAAGATCCCTTACTAATTTCCCATGTAATAATTAGATAATAATAATTATTATAAATTAAATTCAATAATAATCTAAAGATATATGGAGGGATGGCATTGAAAAATATCTTTAAAATATTTTTAATGGCCATTATTGTAATGGGCATTTTAAATTTTTCTTATGCAGACTCCGGACCTGCAGTAGGTCCTAATCAAGCTAAAAATACAGCACAAAATTATCTAAACTCACATAACTTGCCATATACTGCAATAACTCCTAACTGGAATGCGTGGAAAGTCAAAGTCAAAAATGTTAAAACAGGCTCAGCAAAATGGATAACCGTCGATGAAGCCAAAAAAGATAGCTCCGATTTCGGAGGACCGGGCAGATATAAAGGTGTTTCAGGCCACAATACAACATGGGCCGTACAGGTTAATAAAAAGAACGGAAAAACCGTTGGAAATATTTACATAGATGCTGAAAACGGTAAAATTCTAAAAGCCAGTATATATCCAGTATTTCAGACCAGTGATCCTCCAACCAATGCCGTTGGTACTGTTAATAAAGCCCATTCAGCCAATCAAAATTCTCAAGGATCATCAGGACATAATGCAGGAATTATATACAGCATACTCCTTCTGATTAGTACAATTAGTGTGGGATACTTTGTATACACTAGAATATGATGATAAACCCTCTTTTTTAACTTCTTTTATTTTCTAATATAGATCTATATTCATTTGATGGAAAATAATGACTTAACGACAATATTTATTACAGACCAAATCCAATAATAACCTAACAAATATATAGGGGGTTCATGGCATTGAAAAATATCTTTAAAATATTTTTAATAACTATTTTTATAATTGGAATTTTAAATTTTGCCTACGCTGATTCAGGGCCTACTATTGGTGCCAATCAAGCTAAAACAATAGCTCAAAACTACCTGAATACGCATAATTTACCTTACACCGCAGTAACTCCGGGCTGGAATGATTGGAAAACTAAAGTAAAAGATACAAAGACTGGCGAAGTAAAATGGATACCTCAAAGTGAAGCCAAAGGAGATAGTCCTGATTTCGGTGGACCTGGTAGATATGAATGGGTTTCTGGTTATAACTCTTCATGGGTTGTACAGGTTAATGAAAAAAATGGAAAAAACGTTGGAAGAATTTATATAGATTCAGAAAATGGTAATGTTCTAAAAGCAATTTTAGATCCTGTATCCACAACTAACAATAACCAGTCAACATCAGCCAATGCAACTAACGCTGTTAATCCTGTCAATACAACCAATCAAGCTTCTCAAGGGCAAACAAACAACACAGGACTTATAATTGGCGTGATCATTCTACTTATTGTGGTAGGTGTCGGCTACTGGATGTATAGTAGAAGAGGTTAAATCCTCATCTCAACTTTTTTAGACAATTATGTTAATTTTGATTATACCTCAAATTAGATTCTAAATCCCACTATTTAACGCTGCCAGTATATAATACTACTTAAAAACTCATTATATTTCTGTATTAAATCACGGTACTTTTAATGCTTAATAAATCTTTTTTTCAGATATATAACTCCAATATTCTTTTAAAACGATCCTAAATAGCCATAAATTCTATTAATTGGTTTTAATTAAGCATTTCCATGTAAATATAAATAATCATTTAATAGGAAACTTTATTAATAGAGTAAGTTAACACTAACTTAACAAATTCAAAGGAATGAATTCAATGACATTTAGAGATATTTTAAAAATATTTTTAGTAATGATTTTAGTGATAGGAACTTTAAATTTCATTTATGCTAATGGAGGACCTGTAGTTGGTGAAAATCAAGCTAGAACATCTGCTCAAAGTTATCTAAACTCCCATAACCTACCTTACTCTGCTATTAATCCCAAATGGGATGATTTGAAAGTTAAAGTGAACGATATGAAAACTGGAGAAGTAAAATGGATGCCCATAAGTGTAGTCGACGAAGATCAGTTTAATTCCACCGGAAAAACTAGATATGAGATAATTGATGATTATCCTGTCTGGATGATACAGATCAATGATAAAAATGGAAAAAACGTTGGACAAATCCATGTAGACTACAATACTGGAGAAGTCCTGAAAGTAAATGTGGATCCAGTGCCCTTAAATAGTCAAAAAGAATCAAAACCAGCTAATTTTACCCATGCAGCCAATACCACTGCAGCAATTCTTCCAGAACCATCAAACGATAATATTGGATTTAATATGGGGTTTATACTTAGCTCGATTATTCTGATCATTGTGGTAGGTACTGGTTACTGGGCATATATTAAAAGAGGTTAAATCCTCATTTTTGACTTTTTCATTAGGAAAGAAGAAAAAATAATGTTTAATTAGCTTATTCCGAAAAACTAACCCTCTTAAATTTCTCCAACTTGTCCAAAGGCTTAGTTGCATCCACTCCAATCTTAGTAGTGGTACCATCAGGCTTTGCACAAGGGTCAAGTGAAGAACCTCTAGCTCCAGGAACTATCATGATATCATCATCACCTTTAACACGTGTTGCAATAGCATATTCAAGATCTTCAGGATTGAAAATATCAACATCCTCATCTACGACAATAGCATGTTTTAAGGAGGGATGAGCTGCAAGCGCTGCCATCAAAACATTTTTACCGTCACCCTGAGTTTGTTTCTTTATAGAAACTGCTGCATGAAGCCAGCAGCAGCCGCCTTCAGTTAAAACAACATTTTGAACTGTTGGAACTGTGTTTAAAACAGCATTATAAATCCTTGGTTCTTGTGGAAGGCCCTGTAAAAGTCTGTGTTCAAATCCAGCAGGCATTATAGCGTGATAGAAAGGATCTTTCTTGTAATGGATTTTATTAAGTTTTATAATTGGTTCATCTCTCACAACATCATAAGTATCTGTTAAATCTACAAATGGACCTTCAGGTTCTCTTTCGTGGGGTAAAATTTTACCTTCCATTATTATTTCCGCATCTGGCACGTCTAAATCAACAGATTCGCACTTTATAAGTTTCATATTTCCATTATGGAAATTATTTGCAACTTCAAGCTCATCTGTTGTAATTGGAACAGAGGTGGTTGTTGCGAGAAGTGTTGCAGGATGCATACCTATTGCAATAGCAATATCAAGCGGTTTATCCATTTCTTCCGCTTTTTTATAGTAAGTATAAAGATTTCTTGGGACTATCCTTATTCCAAGTTTATCTTTTCCAGAAACAAGCATTCTATGAATTGAAGCATTCCTTATTCCAGTTTCCGGATCTTTTGCTATTACAACTCCAGCAGTCATATAAGCCCCGCCGTCTTTTTTGTAGTAAGTTGGTACTGGAATTTTACTTAAATCTGGTTCTTTTTGAGTATTGAAGTTTTCTTTGACATTTTCAACATTTTTAATAGGTATAGGGTTCTCTGTGGCTTTCATTATCCGTTTTGTAATTTCAGGTACTGTAACTGAAATTCCACGTGCAATCTTATCCCTAGTGTTGCAAATACCAGATATGATCTTCATATCATAGCCTTTAACATTTTCAAAGATCAATACATCCTTTGGATGTTCCCTTAAAATCTTCGCGACTTCATATTCAGCAGATACTTCCTTCTCAACCGTTATAACCTTAAAATCTTCTTCAAGAACCAGATTCAAAAATTCTCTCATAACTACCAACCCACGAATTTAATTACCAAAAATCGCTGCTGTAATCATTATAATTACAATAACTGCAATTCCTAACCATATTTGCTTTACAGAACAGCCACCGCCACCTGTTTGACAAGTATTAGCACAGTTCTCATCTTTTTCCTTCATTTTTATCCATATAATTATAATTTACTCAATATTTCCTTTAAACCGTATTATATCAGTTTCAACACTTTTATTTGTGATTCCGAGCATTTCAGCAGCTAAAATAGCAGCGTTTCCTCCATTATCTATTCCTACTGTTGCAACAGGTACTCCTGGAGGCATGTTAACCATTGAAAGTAGCGCGTCCATTCCTTCAAGTCTAATTGAACATGGGACTCCTATAACTGGTTTTTCTGTATATGCTACAATAGCTCCAGTAACATGCGCCGATAGTCCAGTTAGAGCTATAAAAAGCTTAGCATTTTTAACTTTCTTTAACTGGTCTTCAAACTTTTTAGAATGTCTTACAGGAGATATAACACTGAAATCATAGGATACATCCATTTTATCCAGGAAATTAGTGGTTTTCCGAGCAAATTTGATATCTGAATGACTTCCAGCAATTACCGCTACATCCAGATCATCATATGAATCTAAATCTTGTTCTTCAGCAGAATCATCGTTTTTAAATTCCTGAGCATCAAATAACAATGGGGAATAATAGCTACCATTAACCTTTTCAAGAAGTTTGCTTTCGTCTTTATTTACTTTTTCAAAGAAAGAGCTCCTCATTGATGAAACTCTTTTTCTTACCTCTTCATCATGGATTCCAATTATCTGTGCGGCAAGTAGTGCCCCATTGTCTCCACGATCTATTCCAACGGTAGCAACCGGTGCTCCAAATGGCATTTGAACTGATGCATAAAGCGCGTCGAGCCCGCCTACTTTAACATCTACAGGTACCCCCACCACAGGTTTATGAGTATTCGCTGCCATTATTCCAGGTAAGTGGGCTGAAAGTCCAGCAATTCCCATAAATACTTCTATTCCATTTTTAGTAGATTCTGTTACAATTTTTTTAACTTTTTCGTGCGTTCTGTGTGCTGAAGCTACTTTAATATCATAAGGAATACATAACGTTTCCAATATATCTATAGCCTTTTTTGCTATAGAAAAATCAGATGAACTTCCCAGTAATATCATAACTCTTGGTTTCATTTTACACCTTCAAATATCTAATAACATTAATTTTTTATAATGAAAATAAGAAATTTTCATATGTTAAAAAATTGGGAATTTTTTACAATGAAAATAAGAAATTTTCATATGTGAGAAAGTAAATAGGTATTTCAGATATTTCAATATAACTCGCATTATTTATAAAATTTGATGTAAATATCAACATTGGAAATTGAGGTGTACATTTTGTCATGGCTTATCCTACTTTTCGTCTTACTAGTGGCATCCATCAAAAACAGAGGTTCAGAAACAAAAATGACAGTATCTATCGTAATTCCGGCTTATAATGAATCTAAAACTATAGAAAAAGTGATCGGTGTTATAAATAGTTTAGATTGTGTCAATGAAATAATTGTCGTCGATGACGGATCTTCAGATGATACCTCAAGTATTGCGCAAAAAGCAGGAGCAACAGTTATACTCCACTCTAAAAACAAAGGAAAAGGTGCAGCTATAAAAACTGGTTTTGAAAATTCAAATGGGGATGTTGTCGCCTTCATTGATGCAGATTTGAAAAATTTAACCGCAAGACAAGTGGAAAAAATCATCGAACCCATATTAGATGGAAAAGCAGACGTGACCAAAACAAAATTCAAACGAAAAGCAGGAAGAGTGACAGAATTAACCGCCAAACCACTTTTAAATTTCTTTTTCCCAGAATTAAAATATGATCAGCCTTTAAGTGGACAATTTGCAGCGAAAAAAAGTTTCTTAAGTAAGATAAAGTTTGAAGAAGATTATGGGGTAGACATTGGAATCGTGCTGGACGCTGATGTTAGGGGAATGAGGATAAAAGAAGTAGACATAGGTGAAATTGAACACGTACATTCATCCATTGAAGGCCTGAATAAAATGGCCAATGAAGTTGTAAGGACTATTGTAGACCGTGCGATGTCATACGGTAGGTTTTCCATGATGGATGACTTGGGAAAAAACATAAGAATGGCCATTTTAGGACTTTCACTTATAACTTTAGGGCTTTTCTCCATATTTTTCGTTAACAAAATTCCAATGGATATAGGACTAGTAATTCTAGTATCCGGGCTAATAATTGCCATTTATTATGGCGTACTTCTCGTAAAAAGGACAGCAAATATTCTTTCAAAATCCAGTGGAAGACTCCCCACATTAAAGTCATTATTTTATATGCACTTTCCGATTCTTATTTCCGGATTAATACTATTAACTATGATATCCACATTTGTAGGATATGTAAGCATAGATGATGGGACAATATCAATACAGCCAGCTTCAGGAAATCTCGTGCTAATAGGTCCTAATGGTTTACAATTAGAATCAAGAGGACCTTATACAGTAGATAGCGCCCTTGAGAATGAGTATAGCATATTCAGGGTTCCATCCAGCGCTATGAAAACATTAGGCTTGAACTATGGAGATTCCATATATATATTTAACAAAAAATACACTACACGTCCAACTATACAGGGAGAAGACAATATATTAAGAATGCCAAGAGATGCACGAACATATCTCGGAGTGGACACAAGAACTGTCATATTAGATAGTAATCTCCGAAATATCTTCAATAATATATATATTGAAAGATCCCTACCAGTACAGGGAAATATTAGCGACATATCCATTATTGAAGGAGCTATAATTAAATCAGATTATCAAAACGGCAGAATAGTAAATATATACGTTGATAACCAGAAGGTTGCAACAACATCAGGAGTCCTCAAAGATGGGACTTACAGCATCTACATTAACAACATGAAGGATCGTACCATTTACGTCAATAATAACGATGCTAAAGATAATACTACTCTTTACTGGGGCAATCATACCATAAAAATAGAAATTGGAGGACAAGTTAATTCTAATTTCGAATTTGCAACATCAGATCGAGGCAAATTTTTAAATATATTCTTAAGTAAATGAGTTTAGAATCTCATTTACCTTTAAAAAATCAATAATAAACTTTTACGGCTTCTTCTATATCATTGTAAAGTCCTAATGCTGCAAGAGCCCCTATTTTACCATGAGAACCTGTAACTTCAATAAGTTCTATTCCAAGTTCTTTTGCAGTTTTTTCAGCCTCTTCAAGGGACATCATGGACTGTTTAGTTGCCATTGAATATTCTCTCAGCTTTTCAGGAATTTTAATGCCATCTAAAATTGCCATTGAAGTCTTTTGAGATAGGGTACTTTCTTTAAATAGTTCTCGTGCTTCTTCAATTAATTTATCTCGTTCACCGGGTTTAACAGCGAAAACAAGTGCTATAGCAACGCAATTTTGAGTTTTATTTGGATTGTGAGGATATAACTGCACAATAACATGATTTATATATTCAAATCCCCTTTTACTTAGTTCAACTCCGACGTTATTAGCTAAAGTCCATGTGGCCCCTTTTTCCTTAGTATCAGTGTCATCAATTCCAATTACAACTTTTTGAAGTTTAGGAGTTACAACAGCAGCCCTTCCAACCTTTGAACCACCACCAATATCGTAAAGTTCAACTCTTTTAACCCCTTTTGCCATTCCCCGGCACATTGCAGCCCCAACTCCTGCTCCAGCCAGACCTGCATGAGTTACTTTTACTTCATCCCCTTCAACAGATACTTCTTCGATCCCTGCAGCAGAAAAACTTGGTTTAAGATTTAAATCGGTTTTTCCAACGTCTACAAGATATGTATGTTTGTTTCCATCTCTTTCTGCACTTTTTACCAGATCACTTGACCTTTCATATTGATAGACCATCCATTGTGAGCCCCCAATACAGGGATGATATTCAACAATTTCTACCATATCATCGTCAACCATGGTTAAAATCTTTTTATATGGGGCTACCCATGGGTCTTTAAATCTCTCTTTTAAGTCGTCAGGGGTTACTATTTCCATTTAATAATCACCTAATATTGTAATTAATTAGTTCTGATTGGTTCATAGTTAAATTAATTATAAATAACAATTTACAGGAAAATTTGCTGATTCTTGTTGTGTCCTGCAAAATTGTTTAATAATCAATGTGTACTGTTTTGAATTTACTGCTATGTAATATATTAATTTTGGATTTTCAAATTGATCATGTGTCATGCAACTTAAAGTGTTGTTATTTTAAATGATTATGTTGCTTTGAAAGCACGTTAACGCATTATATTGTATAAAATCATCCAAAAAGAGTATTTATGACCATGTTATAAAAAAATGTTGCAAAATAATGATATTTAGACTTAAAAATAATTCATTAAAATTATTAAAATAAAGAGAAAGATTATTTTAATCTTTCACACATTTTAACAGCTGCTTCGACAGCACGTTTTCCATATTCAACACGTTGATGAGCTTCTAAACGCGTCATACCTGGGCCTGAAATTCCTAAACCAACTGGTTTGTTATATTCAAGTGCTAAATCCGCAATTTTACGTGATGCGTGCTGTACAACTATCTCATCGTGGGAAGTTGCACCTTCTATAACTGCTCCAATGGTTACAACCGCGTCAATATCATCGTTTTCTAGAAGTTTCTTAATTGCAAGCGGCATATCAAATACGCCAGGTACGGTAATTATTTCTGTTATTTCAGAATCTAAAAATTTAGCATGTTCTTTAGCTAATTCTAACATCATATGAGTTATATCATAATTGAATTCAGCTACTACTGCTCCTAATCTGACTTTTACCATTATTTTTCCTCCATTTCAAGTATAATTAATCTCAAAATTTTGTGAAATAAATAAAAATTCATTTAAAATGAACTTATTTTATCATACATATAATATTTAACTATTAATTTAATTATATTGCACTTAATACAGCAATTGCAACAACCCATACCACCATTATTACAATTATAAATATTGCTATGGCTCTTGTTCTATCCATATTTTAACCTCCAAAAAATTTTATTTTTTGGGCCCTCGAAATCCTCAAAAATCGATGAATTTCGATTTTTGGGAGTTAGAAAAATGCAAGGCATTTTTCTAAAATTCAGAGAATTTCGGGGCATGTGAAAATCACAGATTTTCACGGTTGCAAAACTGAAAGTTTTGCAAACATCAAAACGAAGTTTTGAATGTTTCGGAAAATTCAAAATGAATTTTCCTCAAACTCCTGCGAATTTAGATATTTCTTCAACAGTTTCTGTTAATATATCAATCTCTTCTTTAGTATTATAATAATGAACCGATGCTCTAACAGTTCCACCAAGTTTATCCGCACCTATATGTTTTATTGCAGGAATTGCGCAGTGATAACCGCTCCTTACACATATATCTTTAAGTTCATCCAGTATTTTAGCAACATCATGAGAATTCATACTTTCCACATTGAAAGCAACTATTCCATGAATATTATCTGGATTACCATAACATATTGTATTATCTATGCTATTAATCGCGTCAAACATATATTTTGTAAGTTTTGCGCTGTGTTTTTCAATATTCTCAATTCCAACATTTTCCACATAATTTATAGCCGCTCCAAGACCAATGACACCAGCTATATTTTGAGTGCCTCCCTCAAATCTACCTGGAGCAGATTCAAGCGTAAAATCATCTTCTGTAACCTTTGATACTGTTCCACCGCCGAGATTAACTGGTTTTAATTTATCCATAACATCGCTTTTGGAATATAAAAATCCAGTCCCAACAGGACCAAAAAGACCTTTATGTCCTGGAAATGAAACAAAATCTGCCTTTGTTTCTTTTACATCAAATTTTACATGTCCTGCAGATTGTGCGGCGTCAACAAGATATAAAATATCGTTTTCTTCTGCTATATCCCCAATATCATAGATAGGCTGGCATGAACCAATTGAATTTGAGATATGAGTAGTCGTGATGAGCTTTGTAGTATCATCTACAGCTTTTTCAATATCCCCAATGTCTATTACGCCATATTTATCTGTTTTTATGACTTTAAGATTAACTCCTGCTTTTTTCAAATTGAGCCATGGCAGAAAATTAGAATGGTGTTCTATATTGGGAACAATTATTGAATCACCCTTCTTAAATTCCAGGCTGTTTGCTACAAGATTTATAGCTTCAGTGGTGTTTTTTGTAAATATAACCTCATTTCTATTACAGTTTATAAATTTTGCAATTCTTTCCCTTGTATTTTCAAATTTCATTGTTGCTTTAACTGCTGTTTTATAGGCACCCCTTCCTATATTAGCATTGAAATTATGAAAATAATCGCACATTGCATTTACTACAGGCTCTGGAGTTGGAGTAGTGCTTGCAGCGTCCAAATAGATTACTTCATTAAGTAAAGGAATATCCGATCTGATATCAATATTTTGAGTATTTTCCATGAAATACGCTCCTAATTAATTTTAAGTCTATTTGAACCCAGTATAAAGTTACAACTTATTTTTCCTCTATTTTTCTTCTAATTTCACTGGCCATTTCCATGGTAGATGCATTTCCACCAATATCCCCAGTTACAACTTTACCTTCACTTAAAACTTCAACCAGTGCATTTTCAACTGTACGGGCTGCACCATGTTCTTTAAGGTAATCAAGCATCATTACTGCAGATAATATCATTGCAGAAGGATTTGCAATATTTTTTCCAGCAATATCTGGCGCGGATCCGTGCACTGGTTCAAATAAACCACTATTTTCTCCGATATTAGCAGATGGTATTAAACCAAGACCACCAACAAGTCCTGCACCCTCATCTGAAAGTATATCTCCAAATAAATTTGTAGTAACGATCACATTAAACATTTGAGGGTTTGTAATGAAAAACATTGCTGTTGCATCAACATAACGATCATCGGTTTCAATATCTTTATAATCTTCAGCAACTTTGTAAAAAATGTCTTTAAATAATCCATCTGTTTTTTTAAGTACATTTGCCTTGTGAACTGCTGTAACTTTATTTCTGCCATTTTCTTCAGCATAATCAAATGCAAACTTGCAAATTCTTTCTACAGCATTTCTTGTGGTAACTCTTAAAGCAGTGGCTCCCTCTTCTGTTTCTTCTTCAAGCCCAATATAGAGATCTTCTGTGTTTTCCCTAACAATTACAAAATCTAAATTGTCAAACAAAGCTTTAGTGCCAGGGTATGATTTAACAGGCCTTAAATTAACGTAAAGCTCAAGTTCCTGTCTTAATCTGACAATAACATCCGCTGCTGATTCTCCAGCAGCACCAAACAGACATGCCTGCGATTCTTTTACTATATCAATTGTTTCTTCAGGTAAAGGAACTCCTGAGACTGCTTTGCATTCATCTCCTGCGTCTGCAAATGTGTAATCAAATTCAACTTCAAGTGCATCTAAAACATGTAATGCTGCTTCCATAACTTCTTTTCCGATACCGTCTCCAGGTACCACCGCTATTTTGTACATTAAAACACCTTTATCCTTATTTATTAACTGTAAAATTATCTAAAATTTAAGTTTAAACTATTGTATCTATTTTAACATTAACCTTATTTTTATATTTTAATTATTATTTTTGCTTAATTTCGCCCATATATATAAAACTGACATATTCAATGTATTTTCGTCTTCAAACTTACAAACATCGTAATTTGGACTGTAACCATCGTTTTTTCAGATTATATTGATTAGTACATCTTAAATAAGTTTGATCAAAGAATATTCATTTTTATGTTAAAATTGATTGTTTATAGAACTTTAAATTACAAATTTCCTGTTGTAAAAATCACAACGGGGCCTTTTGAACATATACCCATTGTAAACTTCAATAAATCCACATACATACAAATATAAGAACCAATTTTAACTACAATTTTCCCCAGAACCACATAATCCATATCAAAGAGCACTTGATGACATAAAATCGTGCCCACCCCTAAAAATTAATAATTCATTGATATTTAACAAATCTATGTATTATATGCCCATTCATAGCCTTATCAAGCGAGTCTGCAGGTATTTGATGATCAAAAATGATCATAATTTTCTCAGGATCCCAGACTCTAGGAACCTTAATTTCATAAAAAAATTCGGCACATAAATTTTCAGTAATATTACAGGTCATTTAAACATCAATATTAATCATATGGACATATAGATCCATATTATATTCATTAGAACATCTTTATGCGAAAATACACTATTTTATAGTTCCATATGTTCCCAAAATACATCTAAATTCACATAATTAATCAAAATGCTAAAATAAATATTTATTTAATGTTGAAGGCTGTAAAAAGCTTAATTAGGCTGAAAAAAGTTGGCATTTTTAGCAGTTAAGCATATATATCGGGGTGTAAATAGTACTACATATATTATATGACATTAAATTAATTCTTCTAAAAATTTATACATGTAGATTTTAAGTGAGGGCTCAAGATGGAAAATGATGTAAAAAGCGAATATCAGCGAATCAGTGACAAAATCTCATATGACGATTTCCTAAAAAGAATAGAGGACATGAAAAAGGATTATGAAGATGTAAGTTTTATGGATGAGCTTGATATTGCAAGGATGATAGTAGGAGAATATATAGACGAAGAAAACGTTCCACTTGCAAAGGACAACGAACTACGTAAAATATCCGAATTAGAGACAGGTTTGCATGATATAAGCATAACTGGTCGGATAATGAGAATCTCCAACGCTAAAGCATTTGTAACAAAGAAAGGAAAAGAAGGTAAAGTACAAAACATTATGTTATCAGATGATACTGGGGAAATTAGAGTAGTACTCTGGACTGATAACATCAAACAACTTAAAAACTTTTCTGAAGGAGACATTGTCAAAATAAACAATGTAGAAATAAAAGATGGATACAGAAGTGAAGAGGCCCACTTACAAGGCAGATCAACCATCGAAAAAGTTGAGGGCGAAGAAGCAGATAATTTACCAGAATATGCTGAAAAAATAACAAAAATTGCAGACATTAAAGGCGAAATGCAGGTTAATGTAATTGCAAGAGTAGTTAGAATTTCAAGAATAAGAACCTACAACAGCAACGGCAGAGAAGGACAATTCATTACCCTGGATTTAAAGGATGATACAGGTTCAATATCCTTAACTTTATGGAATAAAGATGTTGAGATTATTAATGAAATAGAACTCAAAGAAGGAGATTCTATAAAAATATTAGGTGCCCAAAGCCGTGTTAGAAATGATGAAGTTAATTTAACTCATTCCTGGATTGGAAGGATAATAAAAGATAATTTCGATGTTCCCGAGTATAAAGAAGAAGTTATGAAGATCGGAGACGCCCATGAAATGAAAGATGTCACTTTAATGGGAGTTGTGAGCAAAATACAGGATGCTATCACTTTTCAACGTTCAGATGGAAGTGCTGGATCTGTAAAATCAATTGTAATTTCAGATGAGACAGGTTCCATAAAAATAACTCTCTGGAATGATGATACCAAGCTCGACATCAACAAAGGAGATATCCTGAAAATCACAGGTGGAAATATTGAATTTGATGATTATTCAGAAACTGGTTACAGGGTGAACACTGGATGGAGCAGTAAAATAGTCATAAATCCAGAAGAAGACGCTGGTTTAAAAGAAGTTCTTGAGGAACACAAAAAAGAGCTTGAACCAATCAAAATTGAAGATTTACATAAACTTGAAGATGAAGGAGAAGAAGTGGATATCATTGGAAGAATGATGGATCTTTACGATGCCAATGAATTCCAAAGAGCAGATGGAACTACAGGACTTGTAAGGTCTGTTAAAATCGCTGATGACACTGGAACAGTTCGAGCATCACTATGGGATGACAAAGCAAAGCTCAGGTTAAATAGAGGCGATCTTGTAAAGATAGAAAATGCAAAAACCAGGTTTAGAGACGACAGTGTGGAGCTTAGCATTGGAAAAACAGTTAGAATAATTAAAATAAGTGAGAATGATGCCCAGAGCCTTCCACCTATTGATGAGCTTGAAGGGGAAATGTATAAACCAATTAAAATTAGCGCTTTAGAGAACATAAAAAGTGAAAGAGACGAAGTTGGAATAATTGGACGTATAATTAATTTATATGATGTCAATGAGTTCCAAAGGTCCAATGGAACCATGGGAATGGTCAGAACAGTAGAACTTGCTGATGATACTGGTTCTGTTAGAGCTTCATTTTGGGATGAAAAAGCTGAAATGGGGTTAAACAGAGGCGATGTAATTTGGATTAAAAATGCAAGACCAAGATTCAGAAATGATACTGTTGAACTCAGTGTTGGAAGAGCCACAATGGTAATCAAACCAAAAGATGAAGATATAGCTGCACTTCCTTCACTTGAAGAAATTGAAGAATCAATATATAAAACCAAGAAAATTGAAGAACTTACAGAAGATGATAAAAACATCAAGTTAAGTGGACAAATTATTGAGGCATATGGAGATAGGATACTCTATGAAATGTGTCCAAATTGTAATAAAAGAGTAGAATACGTCGATGATGCATTTGTATGTGATTTCTGCGGAGAGGAAATACAACAACCAAACTATCTCATGATAGTTCCATGTGTAATTGAAGATGACACTGGAACGGTCAGAACAACATTCTTCAGGAAACAAGCTGAAGAATTAATTGGAATGACCACTGAGAAGGCAAATGAAGTGATTATGACGACTGCAGATGAAGGATCACTTGCAGGAAAAGTCGAAGACCTGATTGGCAGCGAGATTACTGTAATCGCAGATGCAAGCTTCGATGAATACAATGAGGAAATAAGGCTCATTGCAAAGAAGATAGTAAAATAGGAAATAAGTTCAAAAATGAATAAGGCAACAGGTGCAGTTTTAAAATATAGAACTTAGATTCCAAAAACTCCTCAAAAAATCTATTCAGATTTTTTGGGCGCTTGAAAAATGTTATACATTTTTCAACTAATTTTACAAACTTTAAAGGAGAATCAAAATGGTCGAATTAGGAGATTTACCCGGTGTTGGGGAAAAAACTGCTCAAAAGTTGATAGATGCAGGTTTTGCAGACATGATGAGACTTGCAACAGCAACTGCCAAAGAACTCAGTGTAAAAGCTGAAATCGGTGAAGGGGTCGCTGAAAAGGTCATTGAAGCTGCAAGGAAAGCTGAATCAATTGATTTTGAAACCGCTTTTGATGTGATGGAACGTAGGAAAGACATAGGTAGAATAACCTGTGGAAGTACTGCTCTTGATGAACTCATTGGTGGTGGAATCGAAACACAATCCATAACAGAAGTATTTGGTGAATTCGGTTCAGGAAAAAGTCAGATATCTCATGAACTTGCAGTTACAGTACAGCTTCCAGAAGAAAAAGGCGGTCTTGATGCAGAATGTGTCTTCATAGATACAGAAAACACATTTAGGCCAGAAAGGATAGAGCAAATTGCAGGAGGATTTGAACTTGATAATGAAGAAGTACTGCAGAAAATACACATTGCAAGAGCCTTTAATTCAAGTCACCAAATCCTGATGGCAGACAAAATAAACGAGTTAATCCAAAGTGGAACAAATATAAAACTGGTTATAGTAGATTCTTTAACTGCGCACTTTAGAGCAGAATACGTAGGAAGGGAAACACTTGCAACAAGGCAACAAAAACTAAACCAGCACCTCCACACGTTACAAAATATTGCAAACACCTACAATGTAGCAGTGTTTGTTACAAACCAGGTGCAGGCAAGACCTGACGCTTTCTTTGGAAGCCCAACAAAAGCTGTCGGAGGTCACGTGCTTGGACACGCTGCAACCTACAGAATATGGCTTAAAAAGGGCCTTGCTGGAAAACGAATTGCAAGACTCGTAGACAGTCCTCATTTACCTGAAGGTGAATCTGTATTCAAGATAGTAACTGAAGGTATTGTTGATTAAGTTACAATGTGAAATAGCATGATAACATTTCATGCCTATTTTCTTCTTATTTTTTGAATTTGTTTTTCAATTAAAAATTGAGATATAAACTTGTTTTAAAAACATAAAAATACAAATTACTAACTTCTTTTTGCCCAAATTCTATAAAATCCTTTAAAATTATAAGTAATAATTATTTCAGGATAGTATTAACCTATTAAGTACAAAAGTAGATACAATAAAAAAGTTTATTTTTAATAAAGTATTACATTTAATTAGAGAAAAATTATCTAAGAAAGTGCATACTTAACTCATTTATAATTCGCCAATAATCTAAAGACACCACTTAAAACAATTATTAAAGTCATTTAGCACAATAATTGACTTAAAATCCAATAAAACTTAAAATAAATCACGCATTAATACTTGCAGGAACTTTACTCACTTATTTCAGTTAAATAGATAGTTTCATCCATAAATTTTGAAAGGGGGTATTTATGGACATGAGTCTAATTAAAAAATTAAGGCTTTCTTTATCGATCATAACCGGTAAGTTAGTAAGATTTGGGCTTAAAACAACAGGAAGGACCGCTACAGCATTACCTGGGAATATTGCGCTTAGAATAGAACCAGATCTTCTGAAAATCGTGAATGAAAGATGTAAAAAGAAAGTTATTGTAACTGGTACAAATGGTAAAACTACCACAAATAACTTAATTGCCCATATATTAGGGGGCAATTTTAAAAATGTCCTCTCAAACTTGAGGGGTGCAAATATGCCCCAAGGCATTGCAAGCAGTTTTATCGAAAACAATAAGGACGAATACGATTGGGGAGTCTTCGAAGTAGATGAAGGCTCTTTTACAAGAATAATGAGAGATATTGAACCAGATTATATCGTTGTGACCAACTTTTTCAGGGACCAGCTCGACAGATATGGGGAAATAGAAAACACTGTATCCATGGTTTATGAAACCATTAAACCTTTAAATACATCCCTTATTTTAAATGCAGACGACCCACTTGTATCTAAATTTAAAAATTTAAATAAAAATAATATATTCTACGGGATTAAAAAGAATAAATTCAGCAGCAAAAATGAAAAAATAGTGGAAACACGAAATTGTCCATCATGCAACAGTTATATTGATTATGAATATTTTAACTATGGACAATTAGGCAGTTACAACTGTAAAGAATGTGGATTTAAAAATCCCTATTATGATTATTACATTGAAAATATCAATTATAAGGATAACAAATATTGTTTTGATATTAATACTGCTAAAGAAACATTTAAAGATACATGTTTTGAGTACGAAGGAATTTACAACATTTATAATTGTTGCGCAGCATTTACGTTTAGCTGCGAAATAGGAATTGGACCATCTGAAATTATTCATAGGATGGAAAATTTTGACTATAAACTAGGAAGAATGGAAGAAATTAAATTTAGAGACAAAATCATAAAAATTGTGCTAACTAAAAATCCCATTGGACTTACAGAAGTAATTAAAAGCATATCCCATGATAAAAGAAGAAAAGCCATTCTTTTTATTTTAAATGATAATCCCGCAGATGGCCAGGATATCTCATGGATATGGGATGCAGGGCTAAGCAAATTCAAGAACATCGAAAACTTAAAAAAAATCTATTGTTCTGGAAAAAGGGCCGAAGATATTGCACTAAGAATTGAATACGCCCATATTCCTACAGAAATTATAAAAATAGATGATGACATGCAGGAATCAATCAAAGAAACAGTTCATGAAGATGTTGAAATTGCATATATACTGCCCACATACACAGCAGTTTTCGAGACCAGGGACATGGTACTAAATTTAACACATGGCAAGTAACCACGATAAACTGTTGAAACTACTCACATATTACATGTCTTGACAGAAGTTTCCTAGATTAAGGATTCCTATTAAATTTAATGTTACGTGGAGGATAAATTATGGAATTAAATATATACCATATGTATCCAGATATTCTAAATTTGTATGGAGACATTGGTAATGTAATCTGCCTGAAAAGGAGATGCGAATGGAGAGGGATTACTCCCCATATAATTAATTTTAGCTTAAATGAGGAGAAACATGATTTAAGTGAAGGAGATATCTTTTTTATAGGCGGCGGATCGGATAGAGGCCAGGGAATAGTATATTCTGATTTTTTAAAATATAAAGATTCTTTTAAAGATATTATCGAAGATTACGGTGTTGTCCTTGCTATATGCGGAGGATATCAACTTTTAGGTGAGAAATATATTGATAATGAAGGTAAAGAAGTCTCTGGTCTTGAGATATTCAATTATTCGACTGTAAGTGAAGAAGGAAGACTAATTGGGAATGTTATAATTGAAAATCAATTAGGATTAACTCCTAAAACTATTGTAGGGTTTGAAAATCATGGTGGAAGGACATACAGCGACTATAACCCTTTAGGGTTAGTAAAATCAGGATATGGAAATAATGGAAAAGATAAAAAAGAAGGTATAGTCTATAAAAACTGCATAGGTACCTATCTTCATGGCCCCATACTTCCAAAAAACCCGCATTTAGCTGATTACTTAATTTTAAAAGCATTACAAAGAAAGTACGAAGTTGAAAAATTACAGTCTTTAAATGATGACTTTGAAAATTTAGCCCATAAAAAAGTAATAAAACTTTACTGTAGATAATATTTTTTTATAAAATAAAAAGCGGCCAATGTGATATGATATGTGTGAACTGCTGGGATTATCATTTAATACACATGTAAGGCCTAATCTGTCTTTTAAAGGATTTCGCCTTAGAGGTAAAGCAAATCCTGATGGATGGGGCATATCTTTTTACCCAGATAAATCTACACAGATTATAAAAGAGCCTTTAGAAGCTGAAGAAAGCTTATTATCCGAATTTATCGAACTTTATCCTAAAATTAAATCAAAAATATTTGTTGCACATGTAAGACTAAATAGCGCCGCACCGCCTGCACATATGAATACTCATCCCTTTGGACGTGAATTAAACGGCATAAGTTTTGCTTTTGCACATAATGGAAATCTAACTAATTATCAAAAAGATTTTGACATTTCTACTTTTAAACCGATTGGTGAAACTGATTCTGAAGCTGCTTTCTGCCATTTACTCAACAGAATAAAGGAAAAAAAGATTAAATTTTTTGATAATTCCAGTTATAGATGGTTACTTGATGAATTAAGGCATATCAACAATTATGGCAAATTTAACTGTATTTTTTCAGATGGCAAACATTTATTCTGTTATTATGACATGAACGGATTTAACAGCCTATTCTACCTTCACCGCGAGGCCCCCTACCACCATACACATCTTTCAGATGAACATTTTGATATACATCTTAAAGAACAAAAATCAACTGAAAAAGAAGGATATATAATAGCTACACGACCTTTAACTGATGAAAAATGGCAAAAGTTTGAGCCAGGGGAACTTAAAATCCTGAAAAATGGCAAAATAATTCGTAATGAGTGAGATTTAATATTCCCCCGAGTTGTTAAATTTATTATTTAAACTAACAAGATACATTCGATTTATTAATGATAAATCACAATTTATAATATAGAACCTGTTTTAAAGCCGTGAATTATTTTTAGTTTTCAAATGCATTTAAAAAAAGCTAAATTAGTATTTAACCATTATTAATAGTGTTAAGGGAATTATATGAACTCAGTTGAAACCATTATCCCCATCATAGCCATGATTCTTCTTGGTTATGTCTTAAAAAGAACCAATGTTTTAAAGGCGGAAGACGCAGTATCTCTAAATAAAATTGTGATAAATATTGCAATTCCATCACTCATATTCCTTGCAATATACAAAGTAAATTTATCTATTCTTCCACTTATAGTTCCAATTCCAATTATATGCATATCTGTTGGAATAATTTCTGGTTTAATTGCTTATTTGATTTTAACTCTTAAAAATTACCCAAATAAAACTAAATGGAGTGTTGTATCAACTAGTGCTCTTTTTAATTCTGGTTTTCTTGGATACCCTGTTGTGCTAGGTGTTTTCGGAACAGATGGATTTATAAGAGCTATTTTCTATGATATGGGCTCTATGATCCTTTTTATAAGTTTTGGAATATTCTTCCTTTTAATGCTAGGTGGAAAATATTCAGATATTTTAAAAAGATCACTCCTGTTTCCTCCACTTTGGGGAATTATCATGGGTCTCCTGTTAAATTTTTTAAATATACCACTTGGATATGTAATTACACAAACATTAACTTACTTAAGTGGCGCTGCCATACCTCTTATAATGATATCCTTAGGGTTATCTATGGAATTTAGAGGAATTAAAGAACATATTGGACTTGCATCATTAGTATCCTCCATAAAATTAGGTATAGCTCCATTAATAGCATTTATAATTGTCCTTATTCTAGGTATGGGTGGCCTTGAAAAATCAGTTACAGTTTTAGAAGCAGGAATGCCCTCAGCAATGCTCGCACTTGTTCTGGCCATTACCTATGAGCTAGACATAAAAGTATCAGCAGCATGTATCTTTTTAAGTACTGTACTGAGTATGATAACTCTCCCTATACTATTATTTTTAGTATGAGACTACAGAATTTGAAGTGATTTAGGGCTTAATTTGGTGTTTCATAAAGAAAATGAACATTATACTATCAAAAATATAAAAAAAATAGAATTAATTTTAATTAAAAATTTCGATGTATTCGTCAAATTGGACTGTAAACTCCATAAAGCTGGTTTTCTTTATCCTAAAAAGTTCAGGAGCTCACGGTTAACTTCTTCAGTATGTGTCCAAGCAATACCATGTGGCCCATCTTTTATTACCACTAATTTACTGTCTTTCACAAAATCAGGCATACGTTTTCCAGAATTAGGGAAAGGAACAATTCGATCCTGATCACCATGAATTATTAGTGTTGGCACATCAATACGCTTGACATCTTCTCTGAAGTCTACTCCCCATGTGTCTACACAATCAATTGACCCTTTCATTGAAGCTTCGACTGCAGTATTCCAGCTTGCCTGATATGCATGTTTACTGACTCGTTTACCTTCGAAAACATCCATATTGTAGAAGTCTGTGCAGAATTTAGTCATAAATGCTGGCCGATCCTCAGTAACTGCGTTTTTAAGCTCCTTAAAAAGACTTTCATCTAATCCTTCAGGGTTATCATCAGCCTTACGAAGGAAAGGAGTGACTGAAGAGATAAGAACAACTTTACTTACATCTCCAGTTCCATATTTTCCAATATATCGAGCGATCTCTTCACCCCCCATTGAATGACTGACCAATGCAAAATCATGTAAATTTAGTTCAGCAATAAGCTTATGCAGGTCTTCAGCAAATGTATCAGGGTCATAACCTGACCAGGGTTGGCTGGAATTTCCAAATCCTCTTCGGTCATAGGTGATAACGCGATAACCTGCATCAAGTAGTGCAGGTATCTGCTTCTCCCATGCACGGCTACTTAATGGATAACCATGAATTAAAATTATCGGTTTTCCTTCACCATAATCTTCATAATGTAAATTTATATCGCCTGAATTTCCTTTACCTACTTTAATAAACGGACACATTTATTTACCTCCACTTTTATTTATACATGTTTAGGCCCAATATTCTAATGAATAAAGCTTTTATAAACGATTTAACTGAGTATACAAAGTTTAAAGATATTGCACCTATTATAATTAAGATATTAAAACTATTAAAAACTTATTATTTTTTAAAGTATAAGTATTACTGACAACTATTCATGTCCCCATAAATGAGCCAGTTAACTATAACACAGAAAAAATAACGCATTAAAACAAGCCTGATTTCAATAAAAAATCTATTTAAATTAGTTTTTTAAACCTGAAACCCATTCAACAGCTAGTTTTAGAGAACAACTAATTCTATGAAAATAAATCAATTAAAAGTAATATATCTAAATTCAATTTAAATCTTCAAAATGAAAAATAAAAATAAATTTAGAGGTAAGACTTTACGTACCTGGATTTTTCATCTCTTATTTTATCCAGTATATACTTTTCATTATCCTCATTTATTATTTCTTTGGCCTTAGGAAAAATTTCTTTTTCTTCTTCATCGATATGAAGCTCTATAATCTCTTGAAGTACTCCCATTTTAGGCATCCATCGTTCGTCGCTTTTATCCAGTTTATCTAATTCATAGATCAATTTTTTGCCAAGTTCATGTTCCTCATATCTTTCAAGGACCATGAATGATTCTTTTTTCCTGAGTGCTGGATAAAAATATATCTCTTCTCCCAGCATATGGGATTCCCATTCTTTTTGGATTTTAGGAAATTGTGAAGGGTCCTTATTTTGTATAGTTTCCCTCAAAAGATTCTTTATATTATCATGGTCATTCTTTAGTAATTCATAAACATTATTTTCTGCCATTTAATCACCTTCTCAAAATCTTTGATTTTTTGTGGTCCCAAAACCTACGATTTTTCATAGCTTTGATTTAATTTAAGGGAACTTTTTTCTAAATTTTTATACATTAATAGATCTGAACTTTAGTAGTAATATTTTTTACTTAATTATTAGTAACATTTTTAAAGTATGCTATTCAAAAGTATAGCTCAAACACAGTTACAAAATTAAAATCATATATAATCAATTATTTTAATCAATAAACGTTTTTTTTAATGGCTAATTTAAAGTTATCTTATCTTATGAGATAACACTATAAAAGAGAGGTGATAATTATGGCACGACGTGGTGGAATGACTACAGAAATACAACAGGCATTAAAGGGTATGGATTACCCTGCAAGTAAACAAGAGTTAATGCAACAGGCCCAAAAGAATAATGCAAGTCAAAATGTTATGCAAGCCATAGAAAATCTACCCGAACAAAAATTTAACTCACCTACTGATGTTCAAAAAGCATGGGGACAAGAAAAGAGATAAAATGTGGGATTAATTCCCACAATTCCTACTTTTCTTATTTTATATTCTAAAATAAATCATTAATGATTTAATTATTTTAAATTATTTAATATTAAATTTCATTTTTTAAATCAAGTTAAAATACACCACAATTGATTGAGGATCTGCTCGTTTAATACATGTTAAAATTTATACCCCCTTATAAAAAAAGAGACAGTTAATAGTTTTGCAAAATTTAATAATAAAAATGAAATCCGATGAGTATTTTTATTAAGTACAAAAGCGAACAATACTTTTATTAAATAAATTTCCCTTACGGGAAAAACAGCAGGTCTTCAATGTTCTCATATATAAACTTTGTATAAAAAAATAAATAGAAAAGTTTATCTGTATCATTGATAGACCTACACCCATATACATAAAAATCATTCATCACACATGTGAAAGGTGATCTAATGGCAGAAGAAAAAAAAGTAGAAACTAGTGAAGAACCTAGAATAGGTGTATACGTTTGTCACTGTGGTATCAACATCGGTGGTGTTGTTGACGTAGTGGCAGTTAGAGATTATGCAGCCACACTTCCAAACGTTGTTGTAGCTGAAGAGTACAAATATTTCTGTTCAGACCCAGGTCAGGAAAAAATCCAGAAGGATATTAAAGAAAAGGGCTTAAACAGAGTAGTAGTAGCAGCATGTTCACCAAGGCTCCACGAGCCAACATTCAGAAGATGTGTATCAGAAGCAGGATTAAACCCATTTTTATTTGAATTCGCGAACTTAAGAGAACACGATTCATGGGTACACATGGATGAACCTGAAGCAGCAACTGAAAAAGCAAAAGACTTAACAAGAATGGCAGTTGCAAAAGCAAGGTTATTAGAACCTCTAGAAGCTGAAACAGTTAGCGTTACAAATACCGCTATGGTTATCGGTGGAGGAGTTGCAGGTATTCAGTCAGCTCTCGATTTAGCTGACATGGGATTCAAAACTTACTTGGTCGAAAAGAACCCAACCATTGGGGGAAGAATGGCCCAGTTAGATAAAACATTCCCAACTCTCGATTGTTCAATGTGTATTCTCGCACCTAAAATGGTAGATGCAGGAAAACACGAAAATATTGAATTATTAGCTTACTCAGAAGTTAAAGATGTAGAAGGATACATCGGTAACTTCAAAGTAACCGTAGAAAGAAAACCAAGATACGTAGACGAAGATCTCTGTGTAGGATGCGGGTCATGTGTAGACGTCTGCCCAATAGAAATACCAAACTACTTCGACGAAGGAATTGGTATGGTTAAAGCGGCATACATTCCATTCCCACAAGCAGTACCTCTCCTCGCTACAATCGACAAAGATTATTGTATCGAATGTGGTCTCTGTGACCAGATATGTGAAAGAGGAGCAGTTCAGCACGATCAGGTAGCTGAAGAAGTTGAACTTGACATAGGTACAATCATCGTTGCAACCGGTTACGACCAGTTCGACGCAAATGAAAAACTTGAATACGGATATGCAGACAACGCAAACGTTATCACAGGATTAGAAATCGAAAGGATGATTAACGCATCAGGACCAACAGAAGGTCACGTATTAAAACCATCTGACGGTAAACACCCAAAAAGCGTTGCATTCATATTATGTGTTGGTTCAAGGGACGAAAAAGTCGGTAACGAATACTGTTCAAGAGTTTGCTGTATGCACTCCATGAAAAACGCTCAGCTCGTTAAAGACCACGAACCTGACACTGAAGTCACTATCTATTACATGGATATAAGGGCATTCGGTAAAGGATTTGAAGAGTTCTACAAACGGTCACAAGAAAAATACGGTATTAAATTTATCAGAGGCCGGCCAGCAGCAATTCTCGGAAACCCTGACCAGACCCTTACAGTAAGGGCAGAAGACAGCTTACTTGGAAGAGTAACTGAATACAACTATGATATGGTTGTACTCGCAGCTGGACTCGTACCACCAGCAGGTGCTAACGAATTAAGACAGACCATTGGGCTCTCCAAGAGTGCAGACGGTTTCTTAATGGAAGCTCACCCAAAACTCAGGCCTGTAGACACACTTACTGAAGGTGTATTCCTTGCAGGTGTAGCACAAGGACCAAAAGATATTCCTGACTCCGTAGCACAAGCATCAGGTGCTGCAGCAAGAGCAGCAATTCCAATGGTTAAAGGTGAAGTGGAAATTGAACCAATTACTGCATACACCGATGAAGACGTATGTGGTGCATGTGCAGTTTGTGTAGAACTCTGTCCATACGGAGCTCTAGCAATAGACGAAGGCCATGCAACTGTTAACATAGCTCTCTGCCACGGATGTGGAACATGCGCTGCAGCATGTCCATCTGGAGCAATGGACCAGAGCCACTTCAAGACTGACCAGATTATGGCTCAGATTGAAGCTGCAATGGGCGGAACCGGAGCACAATCCAAATAGATTAAGGAAATTATTCCTTATCTTTTATTTTTATTTTACAACTATTTCTAACTAATTAACTGTTTTAACTACTTATTTTAGCTTTATAATAGTTTTAGCGCGTTTAATGAAAGAATTTTAATTATAATCATTTTAATGTCCTGTTGACATATACTTAAAGCGTTGGATGCAACTTAAATATGTTTCAAAGCGTTTAAAACTCTTCATTTTTAGCCAGATGTTTTAAAATGATTATTTTAACTAATCAACTGATTTATTTCCAAAAAGGATATATTAATAATATACAAATTAAAGATCAAAATGTATTAAATTACAGTTTATTTTTAAGAATTTTGTAAGGATGGGAGTTTAAAATGGACTACAATGAACTTGGAAATAAATTAAAGGAAATCTTGAAATTAAAAAATGATCCAGTTGCCATAAAATGGTCTGTAAAAGAACCAAGAGATATTGAAAAGGAAGAAGGTAAATCTAGATTTTCTACCAAACTTACGAAAATCGTAGATTTTCGTGCCAACGAAACCATCGGTTTCGTGGCCCCAAACCTTTGCATTTGAGGGCTCCAAAAATTCTATGAATTTTTGAGAGCTAGACAAAGCTATGCACGGCGAAACTTTCTATGCAACTGCTGAAGAAGAGGAATGTATGGGTGGTGCAAGATATTCGGGACTTAAAGACCCAAAGGAATTCCCTGCAAACATGCAAAGTGGTGCATTTTTAGTTCCAATGGGAGTTTACAAGAATATACCTGCAGTTCAACGTTCGTGGAAAAATAATTTGAATGTAGAATGCGGGATTTTTAACGCCGTTATCTTTGCCCCCCCCCCCTTGTAAATGCAGAATTTGAACTGACGTGATATTTGTAGTCTGCAATGCAAAACAGGGGATGGAAATACTCCATGCAAATGCGTATGATTCGGGTGCACATGGCTTAGGTGCTGATTCAGGACCAATATGCAGCTCAATGGCCGCAGTTCCTTATATGACTGGAAAGGTCACCTACGGTTTTGGAGATGTGGGTTCCAGACAGCATATGGATATTAACCCAGAAGATATTATGGTTGCTATTCCTGCAAGTGAATTTTCCCGTATAATATCCAACTTAGAAGAAATGAGAACCAAAAAATTCTTTAAGGAAAGGTGATATTAATTTATTCGCTCATGTCCAAGTCTGTGTACATTTATAATTCATGCTATAACTGGTTAATTTAAATTAAAAATTTCAAGATGTCAACCCATTTGTTTTGTGAACATTCAAAACATGAGCGAATTTATTTTACATTCTTAATTTATCCAGACACTTTTAATTTTGCAGAATTCAGTTTTTTAAGAAAAATCATAGAACTATTTCAATAAAAATCAGAATTTTCAGTGATTAAGTAGTCATTTTTGAAAGTATTTATACTCATTTATTTTATACATAGTTATGTAAAGCTACTTAATTTACATTTACTCGGAGGCAATCAATGTTTAAAGATGAAAAATGTACTCCCGATGTCAAAAACGGAGGACAATTAATGTACGAAAATCAAAAATATGCTCTTAAAATCAAAGAAGTTACTAAAGAACATCATAGATGGATGGAAAATAGTATAAACTTAATTGCAAGTGAAAATATAACCAGTATAGACGTAAGGGAAGCTCTAGCATCAGACCTATCCCACAGATATGCGGAAGGTTTACCATGTGAAAGGCTCTATGAAGGCTGTGAATACATAGACATAATTGAAAACTTAACAATTGACCTATCCAAAAAACTGTTTAATGCTGAACATGCTAATGTACAGCCAAATTCAGGGGTCGTTGCAAACTTAGCCTCATTTTTTGCCCTTACAAATTATAATGACCTCCTTATGGCATTAAATGTGCCTGTAGGTGGCCATATAAGCCATGCAGAAGTCAGTGCAGCCGGAATAAGGGGTTTAAGAATCAAATCACACCCATTCAACAGCGAAACAATGAACATCGATGCCGATGCTATGAAAAAAGAAATTATAAAAAACAAGCCCAAAATGGTTCTTCTTGGCGGTAGTTTATTCTTATTCCCTCACCCTGTAGAAGATGCACGTGAAGCAGCAGACGAAGTAGGTGCAAAAGTTATGTACGACGGAGCACATGTACTCGGTCTTATAGCTGGTGGCCAATTCCAGGACCCTCTTAAAGAAGGAGCTGATATTCTTGCTGGAAGTACCCACAAGACCTTCCCCGGTCCTCAAGGTGGTATGATCCTCTGCAAAGAAGACATAAAAGATAAAATAGACACAGCTGTATTCCCTGGAGTTGTAAGTAACCATCACCTTCACCATGTAGCTGCATTAGGTATTAGTTTAGCAGAAATGCTTGAGTTCGGTGAAGATTATGCAAAACAGATAATTAAAAACGCTAAAGCTCTTGCACAGAGCCTTTATGAACTTGGCTTTGATGTTCTCTGTGAAGACCTAGGATTTACAGAATCTCACCAGGTAGCTATGGATGTTAAGAAAGTAGGCAGTGCAGCTAAAATGGCAAAAGACATGGAAGCTAACAACATCATCCTTAACAAGAACTTACTCCCATGGGACGACCGTAAACGGACCGATGATCCATCCGGCATAAGGGTTGGTACACAGGAAATAACCCGCCGTGGATTAAAAGAAGCTCAAATGGAAGAAGTTGCAGAGTTCATCAAAAAAGTAGCCATGGAAGGTAAAGACGTTAAAGCGGAAGTTACAGAGTTCATGAACCAGTACAACACTGTACACTACTGTTTCAGAGAAGATTTAGCTTATAAATACATTGATTTCTAATTCAACTACTCCCCAAATCTTTTATTTTTCGGCGCGCCAAACACGAAGTGTTTGAGGGCTTTTTTCATAAAAAAAGCCGTCAAAAAATCTTCGATTTTTTGGGCCGCGAATCGAAGATTCGCCGGGATTGATCAAAAAAATCCCTCGAAAATCTTAGCTTGCAAAATTTTTAATTTTGCAGCCCCAAAATTCTACGAATTTTGAGGGATTTTCGGGGCATGTGAAAATTTTCAATTTTCACGGTTGCGAAATTTCATTTCGCAAACATCAAAAACCTTTGTTTTTTGAAGGCCTCGCGAAAAAACTCTGTTTTTTCGCTGCGGTAGAAAGAAATCAACTATTTATTCCCTTTTTTAATATTTCATTAATTAAAAACAATCAAAATTAGAAATCAATATCTTTCTATTTTTTTAACTTTTCAATACTATTTCTATCAATTTTAAAGGCGAAATCAAATTCTCGATTATCTATCTAATTTTATAAATACCACTTTTCTCATATATTGAACAAATTAAAGTTTACAATTTTAATACATTTACGAGGAGATTGAATGAAAATAGCCTTTGGAATTACAGGAGCAGGTCACTTACTTTCAGACAGTGTTGAATTAGTGGAACAGTTAATGACAAAGCATGATGTAACTGTTTTACTTTCAAGTGCAGGAGAAGAAGTTCTCAAGATGTACGGACTTTACGAAAGAATAGAAACAATAACAGGCGGATATTACAACGAATTAATCCGGGAAAAAGACCAGAGATTCAGTTATCCTATAACCGGACGATTTTCACTGGGGAAATATGATCTTCTCATTGTATCCCCTGCAACTTCAAATACCATTGGAAAAATTGTAAGTGGTATTGCAGATTCACTGGTTACAAATGCAGTCGCACAATCTGGAAAAGGCGGAGTTAAAACATGCATAATCCCAGTAGATCTTGAATCAGGGGATGTTGAAACCGTACTGCCATCCAAACTTGAATTAGATACATGTCAAAAATGTGAGCCATGTGCCGCTGCAGCCGCTTGTCCAGGCAATGCAATAACTCCAGGGGTTGAAATAGATCTCCTTAAATGTGAAGGCTGCGGTGCATGTGCAGCAGCATGCCCATTTTCAGCGATTTCTGCCGGGAAAATAATCACCATCCACATGAGGGAAATTGATATTGAAAACACCAAAAAACTCTATGAATTTGAAGGTATTGAAGTTTTAGAACATCCTTCTAATTTAAAAAATCTTTTTTAAACAGAAAGTAAAAATAATAAGTCCACTAAACCTTTATTTTTCCTACAGGATTTAATAAAGAACCATTCAGATTAAAAATATTAATTTTTATTACATTTCTTTTCCAAATATTACAACATATGGAACGCTCACACCCCGAATGTTGTGCAAACAATATCGCTTCATTTTCGTGTGTCACTGTTAATTAAATTGCATTTTTTTAAGATAAATCCCCTATAATCAATTAAACTACAATTTAACATAAAGTATAACTAATGCACAGGATCATGGACATGTAAAAATCGCAATTTTTACGGTCACCAAAACCTTCGAAAACTGTTAAATCTTCGATTTGACGTATCGAAAATTGTAAATTTTCGAATGCTTTGTTTTCGAGGTTCCAAAAATCTCCGATTTTTGAAGACTGTCGGTTTTTGTGAACATGAGCGTTAGAAACTTTTAAGAGGGTATCAATATGGCAGATCAAAACCATCTGGAAAAGTATCGTGAAAAAAGAGATTTTGAAAACACTCCTGAACCATTTACAAGTGAAAAAGTTTCAGATAAGCCAAGATTTGTAGTACAAAAACATGATGCAAGTAAACTCCATTATGATTTCAGGTTGGAAGTTAACGGTGTTTTAAAGTCCTGGGCAATTCCCAAGGGACCTTCTACAGATCCCAGTCAAAAAAGGCTTGCAGTCCCAACAGAAGACCATCCCTTGGACTATATTGATTTTGAGGGAGTTATTCCTGAGGGAAACTACGGCGCAGGCACTGTAATTGTCTGGGACACTGGCACTTATCACAACTTAAATGAAAAAAATGGCCACAAAATCAATATGGAAGAATCTATCAACAAGGGACACGTGGATATCTGGCTTGAAGGCCATAAACTTAAAGGGGGCTATGCCCTTATACGTACAGGAAAAGGAAACCGGAAATTCTGGCTTCTTTTGAAAAAGAAAGATGAAAAAGCAGATAAAAATAAAGACATCCTGATTGATCAGCCAGAATCTGTATTAAGCAGACGTACCATCGATGAGATCATATGAAAAATACGGCAAAAATGAATAAGTTTTTAAAAGTTTAAAAACAAATATGATAGCTAGGAGGTAGTGCATTGGCCGAATCAGAAAATAGAGATTTAAATTATCTTATTGGTGAACTGGAAAATGGTGATTGGAGAAGAAGAGAAGATGCTGTAGAACTTCTTGCAGAATTAGCAGAACCCAAGGCTGTAGATCCTTTAATTAAAGCATTGAAAGATGAAGACTGTCATGTTAGAGAAGCTGCCGCTTTATCGCTTGGTATTTTCGAAGATAAAAAGGTTATTGCTCCACTAATTGAAGCACTGCATGATGAAAGGGCAAGTGTTCGATATGCTGCCGCAGTTGGCCTTTCTGGAGCTGGAGATAAGAGCGCTATAAATCCACTTGAAAAAGCGTCTAATGATGAAAATCCTGTGGTAAAAAAAGTTGCTCAGATGGCTCTAAATTCAATAAAAGAAAGACAATAGAACCACCATATTACTTATTTTTAAATTTATTTATTTAGCATTTTCACACGTAAAATCTAATTCATCCCCTATTTCCGTACCTGATGACTCAATAGTGCCTTTTTCCATTTCTATGACATATTTTGCAGGATTTTTAGGAGTATAAGTTTTCCATGGATCAATTGAAATTATATCAACTACTTTTTTATCAACATCTGCAAAAATGATATCCAGAGGAAACCTTACAAAAAACATGTGAATAGCTGAACCACTTCGACTTCTACTACTTGGAAGCTTTAAAATTAGTCCACGTTTAAGTTCCTTTTTGAACATTGTTCCCCTTAATCTTGAGAAGAATGTATCTGCAATTTCGCTTTCGCCAAGTACAGTAGATTTAGTTCTGTTCATTACTATAAGATGTTTACTATTTGGATAATTCTGCATTTTAAAGCCTCTTTTTATAAATTAAAATTATATGCACATTTTCAATAATCATATGACATTTAACATAAGTATTAAATTTTTTAGATTATCTTACTCTATTCTTTATTAGTAGGGTAAGAATATATTTAAATATCTTAAAAAATAAGAACATATGAGATCACGGTTACTTTGACTTTACATTTTATGACGTATTTGTATAATTAAAAGGGAGGACATTTATGAAAAAAAATATTTTCATTGAAAAGCTCATTCAAAAACCAATTGAACAGCAAGAAATAGAGATAGTAGAAAGAAAAGGTATAGGACACCCCGATAGTATCAGTGACGGAATAGCAGAATCCGTAAGCAGAGCTTTATGCAATGCATATATCGAGCAGTTCGGAGAAATAATGCACCATAACACTGATGAAGTTCAAATTACAGCAGGAGAATCAGACCCAGTATTTGGCGGCGGAGATATAATCAAACCTATGGACATTCTCCTTACAGGAAGAGGAATAGCCGAATTCCATAATGAAAAAAATGGAAAATTAGAAATAAAGAAAATGGGCCTTGACAGAATAGCCATAGCTGCTGCAAAAGAATACTTACGAGAAAATATCATAAACCTCGATGTCGAAACTGCCACAGTCGTAGAATGTAAAATAGGACACGGATCAGGCGATTTAACAGACGTATTTAAAAGAAAAGGAGAAGCACCTTCATCTAACGATACATCATTTGGTGTAGGTTACGCGCCATTTTCAGAAACAGAGAATATAGTACTCGCTACAGAAAATATGCTAAACTCCCGAGACTTTAAAAAGAAATATCCTCAAGTAGGTGAAGATATTAAGGTTATGGGACTTAGAGACGATAACCATATCGTGCTTACAGTTGCTTCAGCCATGGTTTCAAAATATGTTAATGATCTTGACCATTATATCGATGTAAAAGCAAAAGTACACGATGAAGTACAGAAACTTGCCGAAAAGTACACAGAAAGAAATGTAGAAGTTTATATAAACACTGCAGACATTCATGACCCAGAAAATCCTTCAGTTTATCTGACTGTTACTGGAACTTCCGCAGAAATGGGTGACGACGGTTCTGTAGGACGTGGAAACCGTGCAAACGGGTTAATAACACCAAACAGACCTATGTCCATGGAAGCAACTTCCGGAAAGAACCCAATAAACCACGTTGGTAAAATATACAACCTTTTATCAAATAAAATTGCAAATGATATAACTGAAGAAGTTGAAGGGGTAAAACAGGTACATATAATGCTTTTAAGCCAGATAGGAAAACCAATTAACCTTCCAAAGGCTGCAAGTGTCCAAATGATTCTGGAAAATGGATACCAGCTTGAAAATGTTAACAAGCAGGTAGAAGAAGTCACAGATTACTGGTTAGAAAATATAACAAGCATAACTGACATGCTTGTAGCTGGTAAAATCAGGACTTTCTAAGCAAATTTTAAGTGAAAAGGTATATACAATGTATGATGCTTGAATATGCCCCTTAATCTCTTTTTTTTAGCGAATAAGTTTTATATAACTTATATTTTAAATATAATTAGCATAATTTCTAGTAATAGAAAATTCATTTTATAAATATGTAAAGTTATAGCGTATAGACCAAATATAAAGCTTCTATAATACATTTAACCTTTTAAATAAGTCTATTTCTATTGAAATAGTTTAATATATACATTTAGCACATCATGAAAGTTAATTTCTTATAAATTTAAAATAAGTAAATATTTATATTTACTTAGTACAATATTACCCCGTGTGAACTTGATAAGATTAAAAGGGGTGAAAAATTGAAAAGGCAACTATTAATTTTAATTATTTTTTCTATATTAGCCTTGATAACGTGTGAAACAGCTTCAGCATCACCCGATTTAGCGGTAACTTCTGTAAATGTGACAAGTAATGTTTCACCAGGCAGTACAGTAACAATAAATGATACTGTGACTAATCAAGGTGATCAAGCAGCAGATGGATTCACTGTAGGCTATTACATACAGGATGAATATGCTGTAGTTAAAAAACCTGCTAGTCAGCGTAATGCATCTATTTATGGAGATAAAGTAGTCTGGTCTGATTACAGATATGATCGGCAGGAAAGTGATCTTTACTATAAAAATATTACAGGTACAGAAGACGGAGTTATTTATACTCCAGGTGATCAACTTAATCCTGCAATTTATGGAGATGTAATTGTATGGCAGGAAAATTTGTCCTGGTTAGGTAATTCTCATTGGCAAATTCTGGGTTATAATATTCCAGGTAGAGATGATCCAATTAATGATAGTATATACCTATTATACAACACAACTTCTGATCAGATCAATCCATCAATATATCAGGATAAAATAGTCTGGCAGCAGCAGAGATCAGACGGAAGCTGGGACATATATTTATATGACTTCCCAATCACAGACGATATCGCGATGCCCAAAGAGAAATGGATTACGCGAATAACTAAAGACGGTGCTAATCACATTAATCCGTATGTTAATGGAAATTACATTGTATGGCAGCAAGATAATGGAGACGGCATCTGGAATATATACACATATGATCTTTCTACAGGAGATATAAATCGAGTATGTCAATCTTCAGAAAACCAGACTAATCCTGCGCTTTATGGAGATAACGTTGTCTGGCAGCAGTATAACACAACCAGTAAAAACTGGGACATATACATGTATGATCTTTCCGCAGATGAAGAAACCCAAATAACCCATAATACATCCAACCATATTAATCCTGCAATTTACGGGGATAAGATAGTGTGGCAGGACAACAGGAACGGGAACTGGGACATATACATGTACGATTTAACTCTTGGAATTGAAAGGCAGTTAACTATAGACAAAGGGAACCAGATAAACCCTGCAATATATGATAATAAAGTTGTTTGGACTGATGATAGAAACAGTAATGAAGACATCTACATGACAGATGACCTCACATTAGCACCAGAATATACTCGTTACGTTTCAGGTCTAGCAGCAGGAAAATCAGATAGTGCACTGACAAATATAACTTTACCATCGGATTTAAAAGCAAACGTCAATTATTACATACTAGTTATGGCAGATGCAGCGTACGATAACAGCGTTTCTGAATCTAACGAAAATAATAATATAAAATTCAGCGGTGCAATGATTGTACCTGATGCCGACCTCACAATGCCTTCAGTATCTGGGCCTGCTACAGCTCAAACAGGCGGATCAATGGTAGTAGTAAATACTGTGAAAAATATAGGGACCAAAAACTCAAATCCATTCCATGTCTATTTCTATCTCTCAAAAGACGGCACTACATTAAATACCAAGATTGGATCTAGATTTGTTTCAGGAGGTCTCAAAGCAGGTGCATCAAACACTGCATACACAAATCTTACAATTCCATCCAATATCTTTGGAAGCTATTATATTGTAGCAGTAGTTGATCCTCTAAATAAAACATGTGAAACAAATAAATTAAACAATATTGTGGCTTCTTCAACCACTACAAATATATGTGCTCCAGATCTTGTTATTACATCAATAAGCACAGGAACAACCACATACAAAAGAGGAGACAAAATAACCATCCAAAACACAGTAAAAAACCAGGGAAGCTCCACATCAAAAGGTTTCTATGTTAACTTCTATCTCTCAAATGACAGCACTATTACCACATCTGACACCTACCTAGGACAAAGATACATATCAGGAGGTCTCAACGCGGGCATATCAAATACAGAATACACAAACTTTACAATCCCATATGATGCGTCTGGAAATTACTATATCGGGGCGATAGTTGACTCAACTAACACCGTATTTGAATCAGACGAATCAAACAATATAAAAGCATTCTCAACTACCATAGAGGTATGTTCACCTGATCTTGTTATTACATCAATAAGCACCGGGACAACCACATACAAAAGAGGAGACAAAATAACCATCCAAAACACAGTGAAAAACCAGGGGAAAATTGCATCAGGAGGATTTTATGTCAATTTCTATCTCTCAAATGACAGCAACATTACCACATCTGACACCTACCTAGGACAAAGATATATATCAGGTCTCAATGCAGGTGCATCAAATACAACAACCACAAGCTTTACAGTCCCATCCAGCCTATCTGGAAACTATTATATTGGGGCGATAGTTGACTCAACCAACGCAGTTTTTGAATCAGACGAATCAAACAATATAGCGACCTATTCAAACACTATAAATGTAGTCCTTCCTGATCTTGTAGCTTCATCAGTAAGTGCAGGATCAACTTCGTACAGAAGAGGCAGCAAAATGACTATTAAAAACACAGTGAAAAACCAGGGAAAAGTTTCATCCGGAGGATTTTATGTCAAAATTTACATCTACCGAAGCTATAAAGGCAAAATAACTTCCATATACCTTGGTAGACGATACATTAGCTCACTTAAAGCAGGGGCATCAAATACAGCGTACACTAAATTAACTATACCTTCAACTATAGCAAAAGGACTTTACTACTGCAAGATGGTAGTCGATACAGAAAACAAGGTATCAGAGTCCAGCAAATCAAACAATGTGATTAGCAGCGGAACATGGGTGAATATATTTTAAATCAGGGATCTCAAGCTAGCTTGAGAAGAGGGGCAAATACCTCCCTCTAAATTCTTTATTATATCCCCAATATTTTAATTTTTAAAATAACATATCTTAAAACTAAATTTAAACTTTTTTTAAAGGCAAATATAAAAAAGTAGTACATAATTACAAATAAATTTTAAGTTTAAGCTAAAAAGTTTCAGTATAATACCTATGTCTCTAGAGACATAGGTAAATTACTTAATTAATGGCCATCCACTCAATCTTCCCAAAATGAGAGTGGCAATTCATCCTTTTTTATAACTTATTAATAAGGTTTTCGGTAAAATTATAATTTTATAATAATTGACGCCCCATTTGAGAGTTCAAACAAGAGGGTGAGCGGGGCGCCATAATTAGTATAGTGATATTGTATAAAAATTAGTAGGTGTAACATCCCCCCGGAGGCGATACGATCAGTATTAAAAATAGTATCGTTGTAATAGGGGATGCACTACTAGTTAAGATTAAAGGTATTTATATCTTTTTCTATTTCGCAAAAAAATACTATTACCTCAAAAAATATGCGTTAACTTTTAAATATCTGCGAATCAGATATAGATCAAGAATAAATTAATGAAAAAAATGTAATGAAGCACAGAAATTTTTACAAAAAAGCTGATTCTTATATTTAATTTATAAATACCCTAAGGAGAATGAAAATGCCAATAAAAGAGGCCAAGAGATCATACGATACAAAGCTTATAGAAAAAGATATTCAAAAGTTTTGGAATGAAAACAGTATATATCAAAAAACAGACAAATTAAGAGAGAATAGTCCTAAATTTTCATTTTTAGACGGCCCTCCTTATTGTAGTGGTAAAATACACCTGGGAACTGCATGGAATAAAACCATAAAAGACACTTTTTTGCGCTTTAAAAGCATGTCAGGTTTCAACCTGCGGAGACAAGCTGGATGGGATACTCATGGACTTCCTATAGAACACAAAGTAGAAGGGTTACTCGGTTTAAAAAGTAAAAAGGAAATTGAAACTAAAATAGGAATTGCCAATTTTGTAGAAAAATGTAAAGAATTTGCAATCGAAAATAAAGCCCTCATGACCGATCAGTTTAAAATGCTGGGTATATGGATGGACTGGAATAATCCTTATGTTACTTTTGATACTAAATACATGGAATCCTGCTGGTGGACCCTAAAGAAAGCAAACGAAAAAGAACTTCTTATAAACGATCTCAGAGTTATAACATGGTGCCCCCGATGTGAAACAGCACTTGCACTTGCAGAAATCGATTATGAAAATAAAGAAGACCCTTCAATTTATGTTAAATTCCCATTAAAAGAGTCTGAAAACGGTAATGAATACATACTTGTATGGACAACAACACCATGGACCCTTCCTGCTAACATGGCAGTATGTGTACATCCTGATTTTGATTATGCTTATGTTAATGTTAACGGCGAAGTTTATATAATGGCAGAAGCCCTTGTTAGCTCTTTATTCGAAGATCAAGATTATGAAATTCTTAAAACAGTGAAAGGTAGTGATCTTGAGGGCCTTGAATATCAACACCCACTTATAGATGAAATACCTGTTCAAAAAGAATTTACGCATAAAATACTTCCAGGAGAACATGTAACTTTAACAGAAGGTACTGGTTGTGTTCATACCGCTCCAGGACATGGTCCAGACGACTTTGATATTGGTAAAAAATACGGTTTACCAATATTCTGTCCAGTAGATGAGGCAGGACTATTTAAAAAAGAAGCTGGAAAATATGAAGGCGAATTCGTAAAAGAAGCCGATCCTTACATCATAACTGATTTAGATGTACACGGTTTACTCTTTAAAGAAGGCATAATTGACCACAGGTACGGGTTCTGCTGGAGATGTAAAACTCCTATTATATACCTTGCAACACAGCAGTGGTTCCTTAAAGTTACAGACATTAAAGACAAAATGTTATCCGAGTTAGACCATGTTGAATGGGTTCCAGAATGGGCTGGTGAAAGCAGGTTCCGTAACTGGGTTGAAAATGCAAGAGACTGGACAATATCAAGGCAGAGATACTGGGGAATTCCAATTCCAATCTGGAGATGTGAAGACTGTGGAGAAATAACCGTTATAGGATCCATCGACGAGTTAAAAGAGAAAACAGTTAAAGGAACTCTCGAAGGAGATTTCATACACAGACCGTATGTTGATGAAATTACAATCCAGTGTGAATGTGGGGGAGACATGAACCGTGTCCCTGACGTTTTAGACGTGTGGATAGACTCAGGAGTAGCAGGATGGGCAGCTCTGCACTATCCCGAAGAAAAAGAAATGTTTGATGAATGGTTCCCTTACGATTTCATAACAGAAGGACATGATCAAACTAGAGGATGGTTCTATTCACAATTAGGGTGCGGAGTAATATCTTTTGACAAAGCACCATATAAAAAAGTTTTAATGCACGGATTTACCCTCGATGAAGAGGGAAGAAAGATGAGTAAATCCCTCGGAAACGTAGTAGCGCCAGAAGAAGTCATTGAACAGTACGGAGCAGATATACTAAGATTTTATCTACTCTGGGGAAATAAACCATGGGAAGACCTGAAATTCACATGGGATGAGATTAAAAACGTCCAGAAAATGTTCAATATTCTCTGGAATGTTTATGTATTTTCAACTACCTACATGGCAATAGACAATTTCAACCCAACACTGTACACTGAAAAAGATCTTAAATTAAGAGATGAGGACAGATGGATAACTTCACGTGCTAATTCTCTTGCAAAAGAAGTAACAGAAGCTTTAGATTCATTATATCTCCATAAAGCTACAAGGGCTATAAATCATTTCATACTGGAAGATTTGAGCAGATGGTATGTTAGACTCATAAGAGGACGTACATGGGTTGAAAAAGAAGATCCTGATAAATTAGGAGCTTACTTTACACTATATAACGCCTTAAAACTTCTAATTAAAACAATGGCCCCAATAACTCCCCACATTACCGAAGAGATTTACCAGAATCTCATAAAAGGAGTGGAAGAAGATGCTCCTGAAAGTATACATATGGAAGACTGGGAATTCAATGAAGACTTGATTGATACAGAATTAGAAGAAAATATGGATATCGTCAGAGATATCATCGAAGCATGTGCAAGAGGAAGAGATGTTGCAAGATACAAACTTAGATGGCCCGTAAGCGAAATTGTAGTTGTTTCTGAGGACAAAAAAGTTTTAAGCGCAGTTGAATCACTTAAAGCTGTCATAATGGAACAGGCCAATACAAAAGAGATCATAGCAACAGATGAATTTGAAAACCTCAAGATAATTGCAAAACCTAATTTAAAGACCCTTGGACCAAGACTCAGAGGCGATGCACCAAAAGTAATGAAACATCTTACAGAAGCCGACGGATCAGAGATAAAAGCAGTCTTAGATGCTGAAGAAAGTTATTCTGTTGAAGTTGATGACAGAACCATAGAACTTGGTGTTGACGATATTTTATTTGAAACTGAACTTCCAGAAAATCTTGTAAGTGCAGATTTCGATTCTGGAAATGTATTCATAAACACAGAAGTCACTGAAGAAATATTATCCGAAGCAATGTCCAGAGAACTTATAAGAAGAGTTCAAGACATGCGAAAAGACCTTGACTTAGATGTTGAAGCCAATATTCAGGTATTTGTAGAGTGTGATGAAGGTTTCAAAGAATTAATTAAACCATTCTTTGACTTTATTTCCAATGAGGTACGTGCTGAACAGCTGAGTTTTGAGGCACAGGAAGGAGATTATACAAAAGAGTGGAAGATTGAGGATGAAAACCTTAAAATAACTATCAAAAAAACATAATAAAATATTAAAGTGTTTTTGATCAACCGCTCAAAAATTCGTAGAATTTTTGGCCCCCCGAAAATCCCTCAAAATTCGTAGAATTTTGGGGCATCGAAAATTTTTAATTTTCGAAAGCTATGATTTTCGAGGGCTTTTTCCTAAAAATGTTGAAAGGTGGAAGATTGAGGATGAAAACCTCAAAATAACAATTAAAAAAACACAATGAGGTAACAAACCTCAAATAACTCTTAAAAATATACACTAATTAAATATATTAACTACAGCGTGATATCATGACCCTAACAGATTCAGAATGTAAATTTGTAAAAAAAGAACTGGGACGAGACCCCAATTCATTGGAGTATGGTATGCTTGACATAATGTTTTCAGAGCACTGCTCCTATAAAAGCAGCCGTCCTATTTTAAGATTATTCCCAAACGAAGGTAAACATGTTATCCTTGGTCCCGGAGACGATGCGGGAATTGTTGAATTGACAGATGAACTCGCACTTGTTATTGGAATGGAAAGCCACAACCATCCATCCGCAATTGAACCTTATGGTGGTGCTGGAACAGGTATTGGCGGTATACTTAGAGATATCATTTCTATGGGTGCCAAACCGATTGCATTACTTGATTCATTAAGATTTGGACCTCTTGAAGACCAAAAATCAAGGTACATATTTGAATATGTGGTAAAAGGAATTTCAGATTATGGAAATAGAGTAGGAGTCCCAACTGTCGGTGGAGAAATTGAATTTGATGATAATTTCAAATTTAACCCGCTTGTAAATGTTATCTGTGCAGGGCTTGTTAATAAAAGCGATATTGTATTAGGTTCTGCACCTAATGTAGGTGATATCTTTGTCCTTATGGGAGGTACCACAGGAAGAGACGGAATACATGGAGTAACATTTGCATCTGAAGAGCTTACAACTGAATCTGAACTCGAAAGCAGACCTGCAGTTCAAGTAGGAGATCCTTTCACTAAAAAAATGGTTATGGAAGCTACATTTGAAGCACTTGATAAAATTGACGTGGTTGGACTCAAAGATTTAGGCGGCGGAGGCCTGACATGCTGTGTTTCAGAAATGGCTGCTAAAGGCGGAAATGGGGCTGAAGTAGAACTTACAACAATTCCACTTAGGGAAGAAGGAATGACACCATATGAAATAATGCTTTCGGAGTCCCAGGAAAGAATGATTTTTGTTGTAAACCCTAAAGATGTGGACGCGTTAATGGAAATATTCAATAAATACGAACTTCCAGCAGCAGTTATTGGCAAAGTTACAGATACTGGTAGCTTAGTTTTGAAAAAAGAAGGCGAAGTTATAGCAAATGTTCAAACAGAACTTCTTTCAGATCCTCCAGTTGTTAACAGGGAATCATGTAATCCAAAAGAAAAAGGATGCGGACCATCTGAATCTGCGGAATATCAAGAAGTAGAAGATATCGATCCTCAGGAATCTCTTCTCAAACTTCTCTCCTCACAGAACATCGCAAGTAAAAGCTGGGTTTACAGGCAGTACGATCACGAAGTACAGATTAGAACTGTTATTAAACCCGGCGATGATGCAGCAGTTCTTAGAATTGATGATGAAAAGGCCATTGCACTTACCTCAGACTGTAACAGTATACACACAAAGCTCGATCCATACCATGGAGGGGCTGGAGCAATTGCAGAAGCCATAAGAAATGTTGTTTCAATGGGTGCTGAACCAGTATGCGTTGTTGATTGCCTGAACTTTGGAAACCCTGAAAAACCAGATGTTTTCTGGCAGTTTAAAGAATGCATCAAAGGAATGTCAGACATTGCAAACAAATTTGAAACTCCAGTAATAAGCGGTAACGTTAGTTTTTACAACGAAACTGAAGGAGTAACTGTAAATCCTTCCCCAGTTGTGGGTGTTGCAGGTCTAATGAATATAAAAGACATTAGAACTATGGATTTCAAAAATGAAGAAGATAAAATCATATTAATCGGTAAAACTTATCCTGAGCTTGACGGTTCCCAATACCATAAAGAAATTTTTGACATTGTCCAGGGAAAATCTCCAAAGGTGAATATGGATGCTGAATTTGAATCTTCAGAGGCAGTTCTAAAAATAATTCATGAAGATGAAAATGATGCGGTAACAGCGGTTCATGATTGTTCAGCTGGAGGAATAGCCGTTGCAGTTGCTGAAATGGCAATTTCAGGTGATCTTGGAGCAACTATAGATGTTTCAAAGGTGCCTAAAGAAGATAATATAAGTGATGCTGAAACATTATTTTCAGAGTCCAACGCAAGATTCATTGTTACAGTTAAAAGTGAATATGTGGATGAAATATTAAACAAAATAAATGCTCCTGCAGCAGTTATCGGAGAAGTTGGAGGTAAAACTTTAACTATTGACCAGAATCTGATAAATGTAGATATTGAAAAGCTCAAAGAATCATATTATGGAGTAATAGAAAAATTCATGGCTTAATTAGCATGATACAAAATTTTACGGCCTGATGATATGGAAAAAGAGAACTTCAGACAGTTGATTCATGCATCAGGTATCTTTATTGTTTTTGTAAATATTTTTTTAAGCCCCCTCATTGCCATACTCACGTGTATAACAATTGTGCTTATTGTAGAAGCTATTTTTAGAATCGATGAAAATAGAAAAGTATTCTTCTTTTCTTTTATTTTAAGGAAATGCAAACGGGAAAACGACGAACGAGGGTTTGTCTATTTCTTTATTGGAATTATACTGACACTTTATTTATTTAAATTTAACATAGCTATTGCCAATGCTGCAATACTAATTTTTTTACTGGGAGATTCTGCATCCACCATATTTGGAAAAAGATTTGGAAAAACACGGCTACCATTCAATGAAAGGAAAACTGTAGTGGGAACATCTGCATTTTTTATTGTTGCATTAATCGGTGCATTAACTCAACTTCCATTGACTCCTGCATTAGTTGGAGCATTATGTGGTGCTATAACTGAAGCATACAGCCCTATAGATGACAATATTCCAATTCCAGTGATAGCCGGTATTGCAATGAGTTTAGTAGTATACCTTATATAGTAAAGAGATGAAACAATTAATTTCAATATCAAAGTTAATCTTGACACACAATTGAAAATTAAATTAAGCCGGTGAAATATTGCGTCTAAACAAGTTGAATATCATTGGAATCATTATGATTCTTTTTGCAGTCTTACTCGCGGTTACAAGTTTTCTGGACAGTACCATCCTAACACTTACGTACCATCTTATGGAAGGGTCATCTAAAGGTAAATCCCTAATTCTTTTTGCAGTTATGGGCAGTTTCCTGTTACTTTACCCTTTATTCCAATCAAATGGACTAATTGGAAAGAGAATATCATCACTAAGCCCTAGCTTAAAAATAGATGCCCAGAAGTATCTTAAATTCACCATAATAACTATATTCTTTACATATATAGTTGGACTGCTCATTGAAGTCTGGATAAGAATAAAACTTGGCGTGTCCCTTTTCACCATGTTCGTGTCTTATACTGGAAATGAATTCAGCACAACTGCATTAACACATAGTCATGCGTTTAAATCAGTTTTAGGCTATGTAATTCACTCGATGGGAATACACGTTTCTTCAACTATAAATACTGGAGTCCCACTTGCACAGTATACTGTTCCATTCTCACTTATCATCTTAATTACATTCCCCCTGATTTATATAGCAGGAATAACTGCTTTAAGTGAAAAGAGAGACCTTTATAAAGTTTTGCTCGCATTTTTCCTGACCCTCTCCTTTATTACAATGCTTGATGGAGGAATGCTTGATTACCCTGCATGGATTGCTCTTGCGGGTCTTCTAATAATTTATTATGTCAGCAAAAAACCTTTTTCACCGCGAGATTTGTATAAGCCGGCCCTCATAATGGCATTGATTATTATTCTCAGAGTTTCAATCAGTGTATTTGGATCTAATACTGATTTTCATGAATTAACAATTATAGACCCTGTAGACAACATAAACCTAAATGGTTACGATGTTTTAAGTATTCAAAAAGAAGGAAATAAAACAATAGTTGAATTACCCGGAAATCTATCTGATAAACCGCTTTTACTCAAATTGATTCCTGATTTAAAAGGTCAGTGTAGTGGGTTCGCACTTTCATGGAATTATAAAGCCTGGGTATAACTCAGCAACGCCAAAATTTTATTTTTAACCGTGAATTCCATGTCAAGCCTGTGAAAATAAGGTCTTGCATGCCGCACCTTCGTGCGGTAAAAAAAATTAATTTAGAAAACTAAAAAACAGAAGAAATAACATTATTCAAGATAACTTTTGCTGATATTTTTTCCCATTTTAATCATACGTTCATTAAACTCAATGAACTTACTTAAAATTTCCTCTCGGCGCTCTAAAATTAGTCTAACCAGTTGATATTCAGTTGAAATTTTCAAATCCCTAAAAAATACAGAATTAGTATCTCTTACTACCAATATATCTCCTTCAGCCACACGTAGCCTGTAAGAAGTATTGGCGATGATTTCTATTTCATCTCCATCTTTTGTATAACTATTTACTATTTCTGCAATTCTATTCAGTTCAGCATATATCCTGCTTTCAATTTCCAAGCGTTCCTCATGTAATTTTCTAAGATCTTCAGACATGATACCACAAGAATAAATTTATATTAAAAATATTTAAATCTTTGTTAAATCTTTAAGAAATAATTAGAATTAAAAGCCATACATGTTATTTATATGCTAAAACAGATTTGTTATTATATATTTTAAAATTTCATGGCGTAAATCCAAATTTAGATTCATATAATCCGCTTAACCTACCAAAATACCAAATTTAATACATAAATAAAAATTTAGAGCCTAATAGCTCTTTCATGTCTAAAGTATGTTACAGCCAGTGCAAAAATTAGGGTAGATGCTAAAATCGTAGGAATGAAAAATAATATCATATCCCATGAGATAATTGGAGTTGAAGATAATTTAACCATTAGAACTGTTGGAATAATATTTAAAATTCCTTCAAGATAAGGCATTTTTATAAAGAGAGGCATAAAGAAGATAAATGTTGCAAACATTAAAGCAAGTGTTATAGCCGAATTTGCCTCTTTAGTACTGTCAACAAGCATAGATATCAATATCCCCATCCCAATAAATGCTAAACCAATGAAAACAAGCATGAAAATTAAAACAAACACGTTATAAATTGGAACCCCAAGCAAATTCAGTAAAATGATCCATGCAATGCTCTGAATCAGTGAAAATGAAAGAATAGGTAAAATTTTTCCAATTACTACCATTGAACTTGAAATAGGAGTCATAAGAATCATTTCAAATGTTTTTCTCTCTTTTTCCCCCACAATACTATCTGTTACTATGTTACTTGCAAGGAAAAACGGGAGGAGGAGAACAAATGGAACTATGAATCCATACATTATTTCCACAAAATAAGAAGTATTTAAGGCCAATTTCGCTATGTTATCCTCATTAATATTTATTTGATTTAAAATCACTGGATTTTCAATTTTCTGGATCATTTCTTTACTTATTCCTGCAGATTGCAGTTTCTTTTCTAATTTAAATTTATTTACAGCATCACTTATTTTTTCAGATACTATTGGGTAAAAAGGATTAGATGTATCTGATTGAACAAGTATATCCTGTTTTGGAGAAGATGAAACCGTAACTACAGCAATTAATTCTGATCCAAGCAATTTATCAGCTTTACTCATATTTTTGAAATAAACTACATTCAGTTTTTGGGCACTTAGATCATTTGCAATGGTTGAATTTTTCAAATCTTCAGAAATCCCCACTGTAAGATGGGATGTAACTCCAAACTTATCCAGGAGTCCAGGATCAGTTATAACAGCACTTCCTACCCCCAAACCAAACGCCCCAAGAATTATAAATATCTGAACAAACACAACCATGATGTAAATTCGGTTAGTCAATATATCTTGAGCTTCTTTTTTTGCAAGTGCGATTACCTTCATTTTATCTCCTGTAAATTACAAATGATTAAATTCATATGTAAATCTTTTTAGTTAATTTCCTAAAAGCCCCCTGGCTTAATATGCACATAAAATTTACATCTAATTCATCTTTGAAATATTCTTAATACCAACTAATTCAAGGGCCAACCTTACTATACCTGGCCTTGGTCCAAACATTATATCATCTCTTTCAAAGAGTTTTATTGTAATCCAATATGATATGGCACTTATAATAAGTATAGAAATGATTGGAATCATTAAATCTGTCATAGAGATGGGATCACCTGAAAACAGGCGCATTACAAGGGTCATTGGAGAGATGTTAGCTGCGGCTGACTTACTTGAGATATAAGCAAGGGCTGGGATCACGAGAAATCCAACAATCCCTATATAAATAAAGCTTAATCCAATCCCTGCCTCTTTATAATTCTTAGAATATGCTGCTATGACACTTGTTATCCCCACGATCGGAATAGAGGTTAATATAATCACTAAATAAACTAAAATAGGATTTTTAAGGTCAAAACCTGCCACTAACAGTATAAGAATCCACAGTGCTACTTGAACAGCTATTACTAAAACTACTGCCAAATTTTTTCCAATTATAATTTCTCCATGGCTCAAAGGCATGGCTATCAATATTTCTCCTGTTTTCCTCTCCTTTTCACCTACAATACTGTCGATGATCATATTTCCAAAAAGGAAAAGGGGAAGGAAAAGCAGGATTGAAACCATCATTTTTTTAATAAGCTGTAATGGTAAGGACTCTCCTTTTTTTTCTTCCCTAACATCAGGGTCAATTGTACTTGTGGAAGGAACCAGTGAACTTATCCATTGATTAGAGATAGAAGAAGAAATAACTTTAACTGTAGAATTTACCTCCTCAGTCACCACACTCCTCTTCGGATCGGCATAATCAACAAACAGATTTAAAGTAATAGGTTGGAAAGTATCTATTTTACCAATAGAATTTTCAGGAACAATCAACGCAGCTGTGGCCTTACCACTTTTAACCTGGTTTACCGATTCATTACTTCCGAGTGGAGTTATACCAAGAACTTCATGATTCAATTGTTTTTCAAATAAGCCACTTGTATCTGAAACGCCCATTGAAGCAAAATTAGTCAAAGATGGAGATAACGTAACGCCGTTTTCAGATTCTATATTGCCAATAAACATGTTTAAGAAAACTATCATTAAAACTAAGACAGAAAGCTGCATTAAAAAGATCATCAAAAACTTTCTGCTCGAGAGGGTATTTTTAAACTCCCATTTAGTTATAGTTGAAAATCTCATGATAAAACCCTGAAATATCTATTTCACAGCATGAATGAATACATCCTCAAGTGACGGCTCTTTAGTATTTACAGATGCTACATTATGTCCAATCAAGCTAACTATATCTGAAATGTCTTCTTTAGAATTTAAAGATACTTCCAGATTTTTACCCTTTAAGTTTACATTTTCTACAGAATTAAAATTAAGAATTTTATCAGTATCTATATCTGCATGGTTAATTTTTATCTGGAGTATAGTTTGACCGTGAATTTTTGCCTTAAGATAATCAGGAGTGCCCATATCCCTGATTTTACCTCCACTTAAAATCGCGACCCTATCACAGAGAGCATCGGCTTCTTCCATGTAGTGAGTGCACAAAATTATGGTCTTTTCACCTTTAAGGTCTTCTATAAAACTTCTAATTGAAAGTGCAGTAGCAGGGTCCAGTCCCATTGTAGGTTCATCAAATATAATGATTTCTGGATCGTGGATTAAAGCCCTTGCAATACCAATTCTTTGACGTAGCCCCTTTGAAAATGTGTTTATTTTATGTTCTGCGCGATTTTCCATTCCAACAAGCTCAAGAAGCTCATAAACTCTATCGTTAAGCTTTTCTTTTGGGACCCCATAAAGTTCACCAAAATATCTAAGCAGATCGCGTGCTTTAAACCTTTCATATAAATTTGGCTCTTCTGGAAGGTACCCTATCATTGATTTAGTTGTAATTGGATCTTCCAGAACATCGTGTCCACCAACAAAAACAGTCCCCATATCTGGTTTCAATATACCACATATTATCCGTATTGTAGTGGTCTTTCCAGCTCCATTTGGCCCTATGATCCCTAAAAGCTCTCCTTTCTTAATATTCAGGCTTAAATTATCTAAAGCCTGTATTTCACCAAAATATTTAGTGAGAGAGTCTATTTTAATCATATCTTCTTTTAAGTCCAAGGTTTAACCCCTTAAAAACTGTTAAAATCCCTTAAAATCTGTGATTTTGGGGATCCTCAAACGCGAAGCATTCAAAAATCTCTGATTTTTGATGCGTCAAAATTCTTATAATTTTGACAGCGTTTGGGACATGTGAAAACCTTTGGTTTTCACGGTTGCGGAACATTAAAAAATCTCCGATTTTTTATGCAACGAAAAATGCAAAGCATGCAAACACTTCGTGTTTGCTGTTACAAAATCGTAGATTTTGTAAACATTTTTCTCCTGCTTTGTTCTGCAAACATCGGAAATCTTGATTTCCAAATGTTCGAAAAATCTTTTTGATTTTCTCAACCTCAAAAAATTTTTTATTTTTTTGGGCCGTCGAACACATGGTGTTCGGGCCCTACAAATCTTTGATTTGTGGCCAAGGAAACATAGTTTCCTACGGCTTAGAAATCAGAGCAGTCGAAAATTCATAGAATTTTCGTCGCGTCAAAATTTTCAATTTTGACAGATTTCGAAAGGTTCAAAAAATTCATAGAATTTTCCTCAACTTTAGCGTTTGAAAGTTAATTCTTAATTTGTACTGTTTAAATATTTAGAGATATTGATTAGATGTGTTATCTAATATTAATAGTTTATACAAATCTGACAAACAGAAAGCAACTCCTTGTTTAATATTTGATACTATCCAACTTTTTATTGCAATATTTAATCAAATAATAACTTTAAAAGTGGTAGCACAAAACATTAATAATAAAAAATACTTAAATTATCTTATTGTAAAACACGTTCTTCAAGTGTATTTCTCCTTAATTAGATTTATAAAAACGTGGTAAAATGGAAAATGAAAATAAATATAAGAAAGCTGCTTTTGCAGCAGGCTGTTTTTGGGGTATTGAAGAAACATTTAGGACTACAAAAGGAGTCATATCTACTGCGGTAGGTTACATGGGAGGGCATACAGAAAATCCGACCTATGAAAATGTTTGTTCTGGAAGAACTGGCCATGCGGAAACAGTAGAATTGACTTATGATCCTTCGGTGATCACCTACAATGAATTACTGGATATTTTCTGGAAGATCCATGACCCCACAACGCTTAACAGACAGGGGCCAGATATAGGTGAACAGTACAGATCTGTAATTTTCTACTACGACAGCGAACAGGAAAAAGCAGCACGTGCTTCAAAGGAAGAACTTCAACAATCTGGTATGTATAATCGAGATGTTGTAACCGAAATTGTACCTGCAGATAAATTCAAATTTTACATGGCTGAAGATTACCATCAGCAGTATTTGAAAAAAAGAGGACGCAGCAGCTGCAGATTCTAAAATAATTTGCATATAAAAGATATAATTAATTTTATTTCATTTTTTGTGCCTAAAAACATGTTAATTATTTGACATGATATAATAGAGTAATACAAAATAGTGATTTTTGACATAAATTACAAGTGTATTACAAAAATACTATTTAGGAAGAACTTAGATAATTTCCAGACATACATTGCAAGTGTATAACGAATTAATTCAAAAATACTGGTTTTCAATAAGTACAGTCCCTACCACTTAAAATTGCTCCAAATAATTTTCTACTATGGCATCAACTATACACGGCGCATTCCATCCTATGATATCTGCAGCAGCTTCTTCAAGCTCAGGAGGTACATTTTCCATACCGTAAGGCCTGATGACAATTATGGGCTTTTCTAATTTATTTGAAATGTCTATTTGCTTCTTTATAATATCTTTATACTTATTGTATAGCCCTGAAAGAATTATTACAACTCCTACAGGCATTATCTGTTCTTGAAGCTCTTCTCCAGTGATCTTATCTTTTTCAAGTATCCCATAGTTTTTAAACTCAAAATCATGTGCTGCTGCCAATTTCTCAGTAAACGTGTTATATTCTTCCTCATTTTGACCTATATGGCTTATAAATATATTATATAATCTTGATTCTGATTCAAACATTTCATCCACCTACAATTTAATGATCATTTAATTATCATTAATAGAAATTATGGATAAAATTGGTAATTTATTTTTTGATTTAAAAATAGAAATACTTAAAATCTAAAAAGAGGTAAAGGGTTTAAAACGATCTTCACCTCTTAAACCGTAGCTCAGCCCTAACGAATCATGGATTTAACTGCATGTATTATACAATTAAATAATTATATCCATAAGCTCTGTAAGGAACTGTTTTCCATTTTCCGTTTTGGTATAGTTGAACTGATCTGTGTCTGCTGGAATAACTTGTCGCGTATTGAATTACTCTTGATTTGTAGCCTGCAGCTTTGAATTTATTGTTTAAATATGCACTGTATGCCCAACAATCACCTGCATGGTATTTAACTAAGCCAGAAGCAGTACTAACTCCACTTCGGTAGCCGTATCCTGCAGCTGATTTCATAATTGAGTTTAATTTTGGGTCGCTGAATGTATCTGCTTTACCGCTTGAGGTATAAGATGAACTACTGGAACTTGATGCTGCTTTAACTGTACTGGTTTTGTATTTATAATAATATTTCCAGGTATACTTCCAAGTGTACTTCCATGTATAGTACCATCTACCGTGGGATTTATACCAATGTTTATACCAGTGTTTGTACCAGTGCTTATACCATACTTTAACTTTTACACTGGACGCTGCATTCACTTTCAAAACGTCTGTGTGTTCGTTTAGACCAATTTGAGCATTATCATCCGATGCACTTTGGTCCGATGCCCCCACCGCAGAGGGCAAAATGCTTATTGCCATAGCTATTGCTATTAGCAAAGCATACATAGATTGTCGCTTAATTATACCGCCTCCGTGTCCAAAAGTATTAATACACCTACTTAGTACTTCTTGGACAAAACAATAATCAACTTACAGCATATATAAATGTTTTGGTTTTTTTGTCAAAAAAAAGCCTTTATAGCTCTCTTTTTTAGATTTAAGACTCTTTTAAAGTGTATTTAAATGTCGAATTACAGATTAACGCGTTTAGTTTGTATTTTTACTAAATTAGCTCTAATTAAACCCCATTTGAAAAAATTGTCACTAATTGATGCTATTATACATCTAAATTACACGCTCAAATTATGTATAGTATTTACTATCAAGTTCATTCATACATATAATCCTTATACGCATATAAATGTCAAAAATACAATCTACAATATGCTATTTACAGAATTAGCCATTAAATATATGTTATAATAGAAATGATACAAAATTTCATATTTTCCAGATTAATTGAAAATATTATTATTTAAAATGCCCTTCAAAAGTCGATTTATAGTACAGCCAACCCCATAAAACTATAACTTACATACAATCATATACATAACTACTTTTTATACTCAAAATCCATTACAATCAAATTACGGAAGTAGACTGAAATGTTCATATCTGAATTGATACCAGTTAAGGATGCGCTAAAAATCATAGACAACATTGAAATTAAACTTGATATTGAAAGGATTCCTCTTGAAGAAGCATATAATAGAGTCCTTGCAGAAGATATAAAAGCACTTTTAGATTCTCCCTCCTTTGACCGATCTGCTATGGATGGTTATGCAGTAAAAGCTGAAGATACATTCGGATCCTCTGAAACCAGTCCTGCATATTTAAAAGTTGTAGATAGAATAGGTGCTGGCGATACGTCAAAAATAGTTTTAAAGCAGGGTGAAGCTATAAAAATCGCTACTGGGGCACCAATACCAGAAGGTGCAAACGCAGTTGTCATGGAAGAGTATACCTACGAAGAAAACAATGATTTGGAAGTTTCAAAAACATTATTTCCAGGGGAAAATGTTGCCCCCTTTGGAGAAGATTTTAAAAAAGGTGATGAACTCCTAAAATCAGGGGAAATCTTAAGACCTCAAGATATTGGGATAATAACGTCTGCAGGCCATGATACCGTAAATGTATTTAAAAAGCCCAAAATAGGTGTGATAACTACTGGAAACGAACTTGTAATGTCTAAATCAGAGATTAAAGGGGCTAAAATTATAAATTCAAATTATTATACACTAAAAGCACTCGTTGAAAGTACTCTTGCAGTTCCAGAAGTTACCCATTGCGTTGACGATGCACAAAAAGTAAAAGAACAAATTGAAATATTTTTAAAGTCATATGATGCCATAATAACCACTGGAGGCACTGCCATAAGTAAAGGAGATGTTGTGGTAGATGTGGTTGATAAAATGGGAGAAGTTTTAATTCATGGAGCAGCTATAAGACCTGGAAAGCCCTTTGGATTTGGAGTAATAAATGAAACCCCCATATTCATGCTTTCAGGATATCCTGTAGCTTCAATGGTGCAGTTCGATATTTTCACTCGCAATTACCTTCTTAAAATGCAGAATATTCATAAAGAGTTCTCAATCATTAAAAAAACAGCATCTAGAAAGATTGCGTCAACACTTGGCAGAACAGATTATGTTAGAGCAAAAACAGAAGGCAATTTAGTACATCCCCTTAAAATAGATGGATCTGGAATTATAAGATCTATGGTTGAATCCGACTGTTATATCTTGATAGAAGAAAATGTTGAGGGTATAAACGAAGGCGAAGAATGCGACGTTTTACTTTACCATTCGTTAAAGGTATAACTAATTAGATTCATAGTTAAATTTTCAAACTGACAAAATTTATAATTAATATTACGATATAAATAAATATTAACAAATAATAATTTATTATGTGGATTTAAAGGTGATCATGTGGACCCTTATTATGTAATAGAACTTTATGCTATAGCATTTGTTGTTATATGGGTTTTAGCCCTTTTATTTAAGGACAAACTAAAAATTGATGTAAGTGGCCCTCTTTTAATGAGGAGAACTACTCGACTGAGGGATTTTATTGACTCTATTGCTCAAAAGAGTCCCCGATTCTGGCGATGGAGCATGAATATTGGAATACCCATAGCTGTATTTTTTATGTTCCTAATGCTTATTCTACTTGCATATACACTAATAATGGCAATATACGGAATAGTTATTGGTCATGGAGGGGGAGCGGCAGCAGCAGGTGTAGGTGTTGCAATTCCAGGATTGGCCATTCCAGGATCTTCATTCACCGTACCATTTACATATGGATTAATTGCACTTGTAACTGTCATAGTTTTTCATGAGTTTGCACATGGAATCCTGGCAAGGACTGAAGGGATTAAAATCAAATCAATCGGACTACTATTACTTGCCGTTTTACCAGGTGCATTCGTTGAACCTGATGAGGAAGAAGTTAATAAAGCTTCCCGACCTGCAAAACTCAGGATTTATGCCGCAGGATCTATATCTAACCTTGCTGTGGCAGCTGTTGCCATATTACTTATGAATCTGCTGGCATTTTCATTTGTTGGTCCTTCTTTCCATCCGCAAGGAGTAGAAGTCCAAAATACAATGCCTAATACTCCTGCTTATGGAGTTTTGCAAAACGGAATGGTTATAACTCATGTTAACGGCTACGAAGCGACAAATATAAGCACATTTACGGATATACTAAACACTAAGGTTAAGCCCGGTGAAGAAGTTAATATTACGACTAATCAAGGTACGTTTAAACTTAAGGCAATGGCAAACTCTAACAATACAAACCATGCTTATCTAGGAGTAATTGTACAAAATCATTTGACTGTTAATCAAGATGTTACCAGTAAATATGGAGATATAATACCATGGTTCCTGTACAGTTTATACTGGTTATTCTACTGGATAGGCTTTTTAAACCTCGGAATTGGAACTTTCAACTTGCTTCCTTTAAAACCTCTTGACGGAGGATTAATGTTAGAAGAGCTCTTAAATTATGTAACATCAAGCGAATTAGCAAATAAAATTACAAAAACTATTTCAATAATTTCACTCGCACTTGTCGTAGGTTTATTTAGCGTGCTTTTCGGGTCATTAATTGTATAAATGGCTTTATTAAGCCATAATACTATTTTTTTTAATAAATTAATTCTTATCCGTTTTCTCTACCCTACTTATAGCCTTTTCAAATGCCTCTTTATGGAAATTAGCTGCCATCTCCTTTTTACACTCATCATCAGTGAACAATCTCATTTTTGGTGCCCTACAAGGATAATGCTGCAATTTAAGGCCTGCTTTAACAGGTAAATCTTTTAAATCCTGCCCTATCATTTCTTCAGCTACAAAATACGTTGATCCACATGGAGAAGACCTTAAAACTTCTATATCAACAATTTTGTCTCCCTGGCAGTTTACCCTAACAATTGGCCTTCCAAATTTGGATACAAACTCATCAAATACAGGATTACCATTTTCTTGAAGATCACACATGTTTTCAGGGCATGTAACATTTCCCAATCTTTCAAGCTGATTTTTAAACCCTTCCCCTCTCCAGGCAGCCACAATTACCCACCCTACATTATCATGGATCATTTCAACAAGGTCAAGAGCAAGATCCGGATGAAGAATATAAGTTATCAGTATATCTGCACCTTCCAGCCGTTTCAATGCATCCTCAGGAATCTCAATTTCATCCATGAACATGGATACAGGCGGTTCAAGCTCAACAAAATCCGCGTCAAATTCTTTACTTATATATTCATATGCACGTTCTCCATACGGACCATCTGTAGCTATTGCAATTTTTAACATCTTTTCAATCTCCTAGTTCCCATTTACATATATTCAAATTATTTTACTAAATCTTCAATTAAACCAACAATTTCTGGATTAATAAGTTTATAGTGTATCCATACTCCCTCTTTACGTCCTTTGATAAACCCTGCATTTTTAAGTACATTTAAATGATGTGAAATAGTTGATTGGGGCTTTTCAAGAGCCATAATTATTTCACAAACACACAGCTCCCCGTCCTGCAATAAATAAAGTATTTTAAGCCGGGTCGGGTCTGAAATTGCTTTAAATTGATCTGATCTGACTTCAAAAGTTTTATCAGAAGGAATTTTAGATAAAATTTCCTTTAAATTTTCTATCTGGTCATTACAGGGTTTTCCCTTGCCGGTAATTTCACATGTTTTCATAGTTATCCCTGTTAAAAAGCTCAAATTTCGGAATATTTTTCACTCTTTAAATGTGTTAATTTAATCATGCTTTTTCTTTTATCCATTTCTTGATTTCATCTACTGATGGAAGTCTTCCCATTGATTTTATTTCACCTTCAACTGCGAATCCAGGCATGGACATTAAGCCTGCTTCTAATATTTTATCCATATCTTGAATTTTAACGATTTCTATATCCATATCTAATTCTTTTACTGCTTTTTTTACAGCCTTTTCCAGTGCTTTACAATTAGCGCATCCAGTACCGTATACTTGAACTTTCATTTTTTATCACCTTTCTCGGTTTAAATTTTGTCATAAAATGATTTTAACCTATTATGAAATTAAACAGGTATCCTATCAAAATAATAGATACTGCCAGTATTCCAACAAACACTGCCAGAAGCTTTGGTTTCAACACTTTCCTTAAAATTATCATTTCAGGAAAAGAAAGTGCCGTAACAGACATCATAAATGCCAGTGCAGTACCTACAGGAATACCTTTTTCAATAAACACTGCTACTAACGGTATAATACCTGCAGCATTAGAATATAAAGGAACTCCAATAAGAACAGCTACAGGAACTGCTAAAGGATTACCTGGACCAGCATACTTGACTAATAGTTCAGCAGGAGCGTATCCATGTATTAGCGCACCTATACCTATTGCTATAATTACATATGGAGTGACTCTCTTTAAAATGTCGACCATATAGTCCCAACCATATTGAGCACGTTCTTTTAGTGTCATTTTTTCTAATCCAGTTACATTACTACCCGTAGCTTCCATTTTTTTCAGCATTTCATAAACATAGCTTTCAACTTCGCCTTCCAGTTTAAGCCTTCCTATAATTATACCTGCAGCTATAGCTATTATGAGCCCTGAAAGAATATATAAACCAGTTATTTCCCACCCTACCATTCCTAAAAGCAGAATAACTGCTATTTCATTTACCATTGGTGATGAAATCAAAAAAGAAAATGTTACACCCAGAGGTATGCCCGCCTCTACAAAACCTATGAATAAAGGCACCGCTGAACATGAACAAAATGGAGTAATAGTACCTAGGAGAGCTGCCAGTATGTTGCCTAAATACTCGTTCTTCCCGCTGACAATCTGTCTTATCTTAACAGGCGAAATATAACTCCGGAAAAATGATATTACAAATATTAAAACAGCGAGTAAGATCAATATCTTAATAGTATCATATATAAAGAAATTGACTGCGCTCCCCAATGAAGAAGTCTGATTTAAGCCCAATAATGTGTATGTAAGGTAATTAACCATTTCCTGTAATATATCTGCCAAATTATCGCCAACTTTTTTTTAAAGTTTCATTATTTAACTGCCTTAATTTGAACACTGGTGATTTTTCCTACCAGCCGTTCGTCCATGTTTGGCTCTGTGAAATAGTGCTGTTCCACAGTTTGGATATCTTTAAATCCTGCTTCTTTTATTGTATCCAAATAAGCTCCTTTCTCCATAGCTCCTGCAATGCAGTTAGACCATGCGTCAAAACTGCGTTTAATCTCTCCAGGAATATTTCCCTCTGTCACCAGATCTGATACTAAAATATGCCCTCCCGGCCTTAAAACCCTAAAAGCTTCTTTATAAGCTACCAATTTATCAGGCGTAAGGTTAATTACGCAATTACTTATAATAACATCTATAGAATCATCATTAACGGGTAAATTTTCTATTTCTCCCAGTTTAAATTCAACATTTTCATATTTACCTTCTTCAGCATTTTTAACGGCAGTTTCTACCATTTCTTCAGTCATATCTACTCCAATGACTTTACCCGATTCGCCAACCTTGTTTGCTGCAAGAAAAACATCTATTCCCCCGCCAGATCCAAGATCCAATACTGTTTCTCCTTCTTTAAGATCTGCAAGTGCAGTAGGATTGCCGCATCCGAGCCCAAAAACAGCTTCTTCAGGTATACTTTTAATATCTTCCATGGTATACCCTGCAGCTTTAGCCTGTTCAATTGTTAAATCAACTCCAGAGCAGCAAGAACAATAAGATTCTTCTTTTGTCGCTATTTTTGAGTATCTACCCTTTACAAACTCCTTAATTTCTTTTTCGTCCATTATATGCACCATTTCAAATAAGTTTAATTCTATATATCCAAATATATGGATATATTAAATATAAAATTATTGATTTTTCATATAAAAAACAACAAAAATTCAAGCTTATATACTTTGAACTTACAAAATTCATAGTGTCTAATTCCGAAAGGTGAAAAAATAAATGAAAATAGCAATAGTAGGTGCTGGAGCCGGTGGGCTTTCAACAGCCTCTAACATAAGAAAATACAATAAAGATGCGGAAATAACTGTAATTACCATGGGGAAACATATTGCTTATTCCCCTTGTGCTATCCCCTATGTTTTAGGTGGGGAAGTAGAGAATTTTAAGGATATCATTATGCATGAAGCAGAAGATTACCTTGAAAAGAACATAAAGATCATAACTCAAGCAGAAGTTTTTGACATATCAAGCAGCGAAAATAAAATAAAATACCGTCTTATAAACGAAAAAACAGAAGAATATGAATTATCCTATGACTATCTCATTATAGCAACCGGGGCAAGTTCATTCATCCCTCCAATTGAAGGTACTAACCTAAATGGTGTTTTCAAGCTTAGGACCCTTGAAGACGGTCTTAAAATCAATGAATGGGCTGAAAAAAGCCAAAATGCAGTGATTATAGGGGCGAGTTTAATAGGTGTAGAAGTATCATATGCACTCCGGCAAAAGGGCCTTAATGTTACAATGACTGAGATGCTACCTCAAATCATTCCAAGGTCACTGGATCCAGATATGGCAACAATAGTTCAGGATTACCTGGAAAAACACGGCATAAACGTGATTTTAGGGCAGGGAATTGACAAAATCATAGGCGATGAACATGTAGAAGGGGCTGTCTTTGAAGACAATGTTATAGACGCTGATCTGGTCATAATGGCTACTGGAGTCCGGCCTAAAACAAAATTAGCCGAAATGGCAGGGTGTGAACTTGGAAAATGGGCAATAGTGGTCAATGAAAAGATGCAGACATCCATACCAAACATATATGCAGTTGGAGATTGTGTAGAAGTATTCGACGCGATAACTGGAGAGAGCACTCAATCCATGTTAGGAACAACTGCTGTAAGACAGGGAAAAATCGCAGCCAAAAATATCGCAGGAATAACTGCTGAATTTAAACCAGTCCTAAATTCCAATGTCTCCAAAGTTGGAGAACTTGAATTTGGTGCTGTAGGCCTAACAGTTGCATCAGCACGGCAAAACGGAATAGATGCGACATATGGTAAAATTAGAGCTCTTACCAAAGCCCGTTATTATCCTGGGGCAAAAAGAATTGATGTTAAAATTATAAATAATCTTAAAGGACGGATTATTGGATGTCAGCTGATTGGGGAAGAAAGAGTTGCAGAAAGAGTAGATATAATGTCACTCGCTATAATAAAGGGCGTTACCTGCTCTGAACTTGCAACTACAGAATTTTCCTATGCCCCTCCAGTTTCAATGGTTACAGATCCAATTATTCTGGCTGCAGAAGATGCTTGCAGTAAATTAAAATCAGTTAATAAGGAAGAACAAGATTAGTTCTCCTAAAACTTTTTTATTTAAATTTTTAACGCTAAAAAAATTATAATTAACTTAATTATCCAATTAAGCTATCTAAACTTATTCACTTTCTTGCTCATTTTTAAAAGGAACCGCGAATTTTTTCTCAATTTCCTGCCTGTAAAGCGTGTTCATGGAGCAGAAAGGTATAATTCTTCCGTCTGGAACTGCATAGTGTATTACACATCTTCTAACTCTATCCTGATCAAAATTCCATGGATCCATGAAGTGCATGCATGCAATAAGCAGTGACTTTTTATGAAAATCTCCAAGTGCAGAATAGGACCTTTCTTTAAATACTGAGGTCAATATTTTCTTTATATCAACTGATTCTGGTGCTTTTGACGTGTCTATAGTTTTGGGAAGTCCAACTGTTGCCCTTGCTATAGTTTTAGCTTTGCCAGTTAATCCTCCTTTTTCAATATCTTCAGCACTTTTTGTTAAAAGGCCGAATAATCTATCTACATCTATAAACTGTGTAACTGGAATAATTTTATCATCATCAATAAAAATATAAGTAGCAGCACCACAATGAGGATGGCATGTAAATGTAACCTGCTCTTTACCTTCTATAGCCGCGACAAACTCAGAAATTGGGACAACAGATGATGCAGGGTAAAAATCTTCTACTTTAATTTTAGATTCAGTCTGCTCCTCAACTAATTTCTCAAAATCAGGGATTGTTACACGCTGTTCTTCTACTTCATCTGCCGGTGTTCTACCTGCAAATGAAACAGGCTGGAAGTTAATTCCCCTTATAATATCAATATTATCGATTGCAAATCTTATTATATCCCCTACTTGCTGGTCATTTATCCCCTTTATAAGTGTTGGAACTAAAACAATTCCTAAATCTACTTTTCTACAGTTTTCAATTGCCTCTAATTTAGTTGAAAGTAAATCTCTGTTCCTTATTTTGAGGTATGGCTCCTCTGTAACTCCATCAAATTGCAGGTAAACAGTGTTTAATCCTGCTTCTTTAAGCTCTCTTGCAAGGTTTGGATTTTTCGCAAGCTTTATACCATTTGTAGCTATCTGAGTATGTGTAAAACCTTCCTCCTTGGCAAGCTTAACTAGATCAACTATATCTTTCCTGACGGTTGGTTCCCCTCCAGCATACTGTATTGCAGGAGTTGAAACAGGCTGATTATTCCTTAAATTCTGAAGCATACCCCTTATCTCTTCATATGTCGGTTCATAGAGACTTTTTGAAACAGCGGCATTTGCAAAACATACGGGACATTTCATATTACACCTGTTTGTAACATCGATAAGACCCAGAATAGTGTGGCTTTCATGTTCATGGCATAATCCACAATTTGAAGGGCATTCACCATTTAAAGCAGTTTGAGGATTTTCAATTCCTTCCCCTTTATGATCATACTCCGCCGCGTTTTTATAAAGTTCATCGCTGCTCCAGTATGTATTTTCAAACTTTCCATGCTCGTCGCATTCTTTTATTATCTTAACCCGGTCTTCACCTTCATCAACTTCAGCATCAATAATTTGAAGACATTCCGGACATAAACTCTTAGTCTTTTTTATAACCATTATAATACCTCCAGCATCCAATTGGACTTTAAAAATTAAAATTAAATAATTATGATAAATTGTATCCCTTTTGAAGCGTGTTAAATCCCCTTTTACGTTTCACCTCTTAGGTAGTACAACCTATTTCAATAACGTATTTTATTATTGCCAAATCCATATTTTAAAAAATCTACAAGACTACTTGAATTTTCAAGCACTTTTTCCATTTTATAGTCTTCTTCTTCATCAAACATTTCGTTAAAATGGAATACCATATAGTTCAATATTTTTAGGATGAAATCCTCAGAAAATCTATTATTAAAATCTCCATCTTTAATAGCTTTTTTGATTCTTTCCTCAAGCCATGCTTCCTTATTTCTCTCAAGGATATTTTTCGCATATTCGTAAATTTCACTTTCCCTTTCCTTCCGGAACATTATACCCAGTTTAAAATACTTGGGAAATGCAACTGCAAACTCATAAGCTATCTGGACCTGCACTTTAAATCTTTCAAAGATATCTTTTCCTTTAAGATCATCAATACATCCTTTCATACGGTCATTTATGAATTTGCACTCAGCTTTATGGGCAGATTGAAGTAAAAACACGTAAAAAGCCTGTTTATCTTGAAAGTGATAGTAAAAGGTACCTTTGCTGATACCTGCATTTTTAAGGATAATATTTAAGGAAGCATTTTCGTAATTTTTCGCTGTAAATTCATCTAAAGCCGCCTCAATAAGTTCATTTTTTCTTTTAAATGACTTTTGTTCCATTTAATTTATCCTCCATCAGATGGCCTATAAATGAAAGCAGTATATCCTTTTAATCTTCAATACATACACTCTCAATATATACTGGTTTTAAGTGTATTGCAAATATAATATATAAACCTGATGGTCTAGACTATGCAGTCTACAGAATTAAAATTGTTTAAAATAAAAATAGTTTAATTTTGAGGAATTTTCTTAAATTTTATAAAAATTTAAATACTTTCCTTTTCTTAAACTTTTGAAACCTTTTTCAAATGTATCTTATGACCATATCCTTTTTGTTCTTTACTGATTCTATACCTGTAACCTGTAGCCTCTTCAAGTGCCATTGCTGAAGTATTGGTATAAGGACATGTTGTTATTAAGACTCCTTGTTTTTCAAGCTGCTTACACAATCCAAAGAAACGGCAATTTTTTATTTCAAGTTCGGCTTCTCCATCCCTAACCTCATATTCCATATCTCTTGCAAATTTATGTTTAATGAAATATTCTTTTACAGATTGAAAAGCAGATTCTCCATTTGTAAACTCAACACCGTCTTTTTTCAATTCATTGGTAAACGTACGGCCTATTTCTCTAGTTACAGAGTAAGATCCCCTCCCAGATATTGTCCAGAGGCCGTGTGTTAAAGCCAGTATCATAAGAGCCATTGGACCTTCCCCTTCGGATCCTATCTTTTCATCTTCAAGGGGGAAAAACTGATCCTTTTCTATACCGCATATTGGGCAAACCCAGTCTGCAGGAAGATCTTTTAAATCGGTACCTGCTTCAATTCCATTTTCAGGGTCTCCACTACTTGAATCGTAAATATAACTGCATATATCACACTTGTATCTCATTTTATCATCCAATTAACTTTTTTTACCATGATTAAGATTTTTAAGCTTTAGAAAATTTTTATATATCGTTTGGCTTTACCCGAACTATTTATATATTATACACAAATAATGCATATAAATGTTGCTATCTAACTTAAAACCGTAATTAAAAGCAGCTAAAGAGTAATACAGAGAAGATAATCTAAAAATCCATAAAAACATAAATTATAGCCTCAAATCAAATAATAATCTACTAATTACAGAATATGCTTAATAAAACATTCCCAACAATAAAAAAAAAGTAGACCCTTGAAAATTGTATATTTTCAAGGGCGTGAAATGAGAACTTTACTCATCTATCCTAAAATTGCTTTAATATCTTCTTTTGGGTCTCCAATTGGTTTTATATCGTAATTTTCGACCAGTACATTTAGAATATCTTCATTTACCCATGCAGGTATAATTGGACCAAGGTAAATACCTTTAATTCCAAGTGCAAGCAAGCTCCAAAGGATTGCAACGGCTTTCTGCTCCATCCAGCTTAAAACAAATGTGAGTGGAAGCTCGTTTATCTCCAGGCCAAATAATTCTGAAAGTGCAGCTACAATGTCAATTCCAACTATTGCATCGTTACATTGACCAAGGTCTATTAATCTTGGAACTCCCTCAATATCACCAAGCTGAAGGTCATTGTACCTGTATTTACCGCATGCAAGTGTCAATACAACTGTATCTTCAGGTAAATTTTTGACAAATTCTCTATAATAGCTTGTTTTTGGCATTGGGGAATCACATCCTCCAACTACAAAGAATCTCCTTATTTTTCCCGCTTCTACTAATTCTTTAATTTTTGGGGCAAGTGAAAGGACTGTGGAAGCTCCAAATCCTGTTGTAAATACTTTTTCTCCAGGTTCATCTGGAAGTTCTGGTAAAGATTTTGCTTTTTCAATTACTGGGGTAAAGTCGTAATCGTCTATATGCGGGACTCCAGGTAACTGTGCAACTCCTGATGTGAACATTCTTTCTTTATATTCATCTGTTGGTATTAATACACAGTTCGATGTTCCAAGTATTGCGACAGGGTACTTTGAAAATGTTTTCCTCTGATCGAACCATGGTCCCCCAAGTTGCCCGACAAGATGGTCGAATTTTTTAAATTCAGGATATCCATGTGCAGGAAGAAGCTCTGAGTGTGTGTAAACGTTAATTCCTGTCCCTTCTGTTTGTTTAAGCAGTTCATATAATGCTTTAAGGCTGTGACCCGTAGCAACGATACCATGACCTTTTACAGTTCCAGTTTTTACTTCTGTTGGTTCAGGTTCGCCGTATTTTTCTATAAGAGCTTTCTTTAAAAGCTGCATTGTTTTTATGTTCATTTCCCCTGATTCAAGAGCAAGTTTTACAAATTCTCCTGTATCCTGGTTAACATTTGTTAGTGTAGAGTAAAATCCTCTTTCTAAAAATCCATCTACTTCTGGATCGGTATATCCCAATTCTCTTGCGTGGTAAAGATATGCAGATATACCTTTAATTGAAAACAATAGATTGTCTTGAAGTCTTGCAACTGTTGCTCCCTTTCCACAAACACCTTTTACTGTACAACCAGTTCCTCTAGCAGTTTGAGAGCACTGATAACAAAGCATATCTAAGTCTTCTTTTACAGGTGGACAACTTCCGCCTCCTGATGATTCAGAACTTTTCCTACCAAATAGTTCAAATTTCATGTTTTTCCTCCATCTTACTGTGTTCGTCTGCATACGAATGTTTCATTATCTACGAACAATAGCATATATAATTTTCGGTTTTGTTTCATAGTGCACGAACAAAGTATATAAAGAACACCAACATACTTTGTAAACAAGAAAAGTTATCTTATTCAAAAAAATATGATTATCAAAAAAGTTAATATTTAAACATATCATTTTATCTAGGACTAAAGTAGAACTAGATATAAACCTTAAAGAGAGGCTATCTTATGAAAGACACGAATCAAAAAAAATCCCACGATACCCAAATCGGATTATTTGCAACATCAAAGGGTATACGAGCCATAGATAGTCCCGTAAAGTCTAAAATATTATCAATGCTTAGAAAAGGAGAATTAAGCTTTGATCAGATAGTAGCTTCATCTGGAAAGGCCAAATCAACTGTATCAGTACACCTCAAAAAACTGGTAGATGAGGGAATAATCGATTCAAAGCCTGACCCTCAAGATGCACGTAAAAAGATATTTTTTATAAAATCAGAATATATCGGCGAATTGGCACGAAATAAAAAACAGGAAGACGATTTAGAGAGTTACGTCTCCAGCTATGTTTTAAGCGACGGAGACCCGTTCGAATTTTTCAGATTAATGTTTAAGACCATACGTGTAGGCCTAATAAACCAGGGTATTAATATTGACCCCATACTTCACGATGCAGGGATCAAAGTAGGAAAAGCACTATATGAAAGAGTAGCTGACCCCGAAATGAGCAAATTCCTCGGAAATATCGCCCAGTTCTGGGAAACCCACTATCTAGGTAATGTTGAAGTTAAAAATCTTGAACCTTTAATAATTAACGTCAGCGAATGCTATGAATGCAGGCATTTGCCTTACCTTGGAAGACCTGCATGTGCATTTGATGCAGGAATATTAGAAGCTCTTTTTTCATCTTATTACAATGATAAACGAGCCGTTACTGAAACAAAATGCTATGCTATGGGCAATAAATACTGCTGCTTTGTTATAGACAAAAATGAATAGTCAATAAAGACTATTTCAAATTTGTGAGCACTTCAGAACCTAATTTTTTAATATCTCCACTTTGAGAGTATTGATAAAGACCCGCGTATGCAGGAGCTGAATCTTCACTTTTTGGAGGTATAATAACAGCAAATGTCATGGTACATTCATTTTTATCTATCCAGGTACCTGAATTTATATAGACATTCTTTTCCTGTTTTTCATTGAAGGATGTTATGACACGTGCCTCATGAGAATGTCCAAATATAACTATCCTCTTATCAGAATTAGGGTTATTGAAATACTGGACAGATGATTGATCATCAAGATGACTGGCCAAAGCTCCTTTCAAAACTGCTTCTGATGTAGGTATTTTAACAGGGACTAAATTATTAGTTTGCCTTTCCTCCCAACCTTCAATAACTCCCTTATGTAATTTAACATCGATATAACCATTATCTAAATTCTGATATGGTAACACATCGCTTATTGAATAAAAGCCAGTAAATCCATCTATATTTGTGTTTATGACCTTTTCATCGAGCCCTTCTTTTACAGGTAAATCTGTAATAAGGCCTTTCCAGACATTCCAGTAAAGGAAATAAAGATACTGAACCTCTCCAAGTTCATTTTTATTAACAACAGGTAATGGATCATCTCTTTTAGGGCGCCCCTGAATAACTGAACTTGTTGCCATCCTTGTAAAGATATATCCCGGAGGCAGTATGGAATCTGTTTGAGTTATAGATCTGTTTGAAAAATCAGGTGCACAGTAGAAATTATATCTATGTCCATGTTCAACAACTATTTCAGGGAAATCTCCAGGAGTATATGCCCCCAAACCTTTAACATCACGGGCTTCAAATATTCCCGGCATGATGCTTTGAATATCTTCGGAATTTATCAATAAATCATGATTTCCAGGTACATATGTCACCTTTATTATGCCTTCTTTTATTATACGGTTAAAGGCATCCATCACAGGTTTATTGTTTACAGCCACTGCCTTTACAAAGTCCCGCTGTGTTTTTCCATTAAATGTATCCAGATTCATCGGAATAAACCATTCATCGATTAAATCACCGGCTATAACCAGTTCTTTGACATTTGGTGAAGTTCTAACTTGATCTAAGAACTTAACCAGGGCCTCCCTGTTTCTGTTAATTTCAGCGTAGCTGTCGTTTGCACCTAAATGGAGATCACTTATACATAATATCAACGTTCTTTGATTGTTTAAATCCAAAATGCCCTTTGAATCCAGATTAAATGAGTAATCTACAGCAAAGTAATTTGTAAATTCTTCTTTTAAAGATGTTCCACTTACAGATTTTACTCCGCCCTTTATGTGAAGTTTATACTCTTCCCCTTCAGTAAAGTTTGTATTGTCAGATTTACTGATATAAAGAACAGATGATGAATTTTCATCAGAACCTACTATAATATCTTCTTCTATCTCTTTCCCATTAGATTTAACTTTATAAAGTTTTATTCCATCTGAAACTGTATCCATATCTAAATTCTCGCTGAATACTATATTTAATTTCCATGTAGGGCCAATGATAGATGGATCTTCTATTTTATCTGATAAAGGAATCTCTGTTTCTACATTTAGCAGTAGTTTAACTATTTCTTTAGAATTCAAAGGACTAACCTCCTAAGTTAAGGTGTAAACCTAAGCACACTATTTTATTAATTAAATTAATTTTATAGACAAATATAAATTCTCAAGCTTCCATTTAAACATTTCTTTTTATACATCTCCAAAAAATAAGATTATAATTTATTTAATAAAAGGAGCATAAACCGATTAAGAAAAATAACGCTTAATAAAATGATTTACAAATTAAAAGAGTTAATTATATCATTTATAAAGAATTTCCATGATTTTATCCGTGTTTTTAAAGTTTTCTACAACGTAATCTGCCCCACAATCCACTAATTCTTTAACACTGTACATTCCAGTAGCCACTGCTATAGTTTTAAGGTTATATGCTTGAGCTGCTTCTACATCACGAGGAGTATCTCCCACGACAAAAATTTTATCCCCCTTAAATCCAAACTGGTTTTTTGCAATGTTTAAAGCTTTTTTAACCATTAATGAACGGTCAGCGTTGTCGCTTCCAAAACCTCCAAATGAGAAGTAACTATCAAGACCTGCCCTTCCTAGTTTAGCGTGGGCTATAGGCTCTAAATTTCCTGTTACTAATCCTAAAAGCACATTTTTGCGCTGGAGCTCCTCTAAAAGTTCAACAGTTCCCTCAAATACATGTATATCTTCACACTGTACATTTTTCAGGTAGTAATCAGCCATGAAATCCAAACAGTTTTGGAAATCTTTCTGGATTTCTGCTGTAGTTAATCCCCCTAATGTTAATATTTCCTGTAAAATTAGTTTATCACTTTTACCTGCGGCGTTTACACTGTGTACATAATCTTCCATGCCGTAAAATTTCTTAACACCTTCTATATAAGCTTTATAATGACATTCCGCTCCCTGAACTAATGTTCCATCGATATCAAACAGCATTAAAATATTATTTTGAACCATTGTTACCATCTATAATTTTTTAACTTTTGAGATGAATTATAATTTTCAACTTAATATAGTCAACCCACCACTTCAGCCATCTTTTTAAATTCAATTATTTAAAGTTCATTTTTGATAATTAACCCTATAAATATGATTTAAGAAGATATAGGAATATTAAAAGCAGATCAAAGGAAATTTAATGATGTATATAGTCAAATAAATTTTATTTAACGCTCCTGTCCATTATTATGTGCATGGTTTATACTTCATTAACATGTTATATTGAAAAAAAACAAAGCTTGCAAAAACTATGTTTTTGCAGCTATTTAAAATAGTTAAGAAAATTCCCCAATATTAAAAAAAACAAGTAATTTTTAGTGAATTATAAAAAAATCAGGTTTTGAAATTTCCGTGGAGCCATTATTTCTTTAATTCTTGAATGAATATACTGCTTATTAAAGACATAATTCGGCCATTTTCATGATAATTTAGTTTTTTATTTTCCAGAGGGTAAAAATAATTTTTTTCTATGCCGCATACAGGGCAAACCCAATCTGATGGAAGATCCTCTAAATCAGTCCCTGTTTCAATTCCATTTTCAGGATCTCCATTAGCTGGATCGTAAATATAACTGCATACATCACATTTATACATTTATATCACCCGAATAAGGAGGGAATGAGAGAATAAGACAGAAGCGGTAGTCTCATTTATTATTTCTCTCATGAATTTGAAATTGTGTAAGGAGAGATATAAACCCTCGAAAATCTTTCAAAATTTCGATTTAAAAGATTTTCTGGGCCCTCAAAATTCATAGAATTTTGAGCAACAAGGAACGGAGGCGGTATTGTCCTCATTAACATCTCTCCATAACTTTAATTATGTGATAGAGATTAAGTCTATGCAATATGCTCTTGATTTAATCTCTCAATGAATTAAGCAGCGGAGAGAACTTAGATGAAGGGTGGTAGGTTAATTATCGTACAGTATCTCTCCACAAAGTTAATTCAATTAAATAAGGGAGAGAAATAGGTGATCTTTAAGAATCTCTCCCAATTTTGGCATGAGGGAATTGATGATAAACTGAAGCACATAGTTTATTTAAAATATCTTTCTAAAATTCCCTCTAGCATTTTAGCATGGCGGCCTTCATCCCTTGAGCTTTCATCAAAGAAATCATGAGCCGGGTCAATATCACACTCTTTAGCTTTTTTAGCTGCGGCTTTCTTTTCATTGTTAGCCATTGTTTCACCATTTAACATCATTTCAATGTTTTCTTTGAGGGAAGGCTTAATAATTCCACCAAGTTCTGCAAAATGGGAAGCGTGGTTAGCTTCATCCAGTGCAATTCTTGTCAAGACTTCGCCTACTTCTGGAAGGCCGTCTCTTTGTGCCTGGCGGGCCATAGCCAGGTACATTCCTACTTCCTGGCATTCTCCGTTAAAATTGGCCTGAACTGCTTCTTCTATATCTGTGTTTTTACAAATTCCAATTTCGTGTTCGTTTATTATTTCCATTTTAATCTCCTCTATTCCAATTTATTAAAGCCCTTTTATCTCCTGAGCAAGTTTTTTACCTGTCTGGAAGCATTTTTCCAGTTCATCTGCATCAGGTACGTAATATATTTCGTATTGATCTTTTACATCGAATCCACAGTTTTTAAGCTCTTCAGCTAATTTTTTAGGTGCTCCGCCTTCACCACCCATTGATCCAAAGGTCACAGCAAGGCGTTCTCTACCTGTTCTGTTGAACTTAAGGCCGCGGAGGTAAAATATTAAATCTCCTACACTTGGGAACGGTTCATCGTAAATTGTTGGGGCTCCCAGAGCTATCGCTTTACTGTCAAGAATATCTTTCACAATTTCGCTCCTTTCATCTTCGTGGAGGTAATATACTTTTACATCTACTCCTTCACTCATAGCTCCATTTGCTATTGCATGGGCCATCTGCTGGGTTGAATAGTGCATGGTGTCATATATAATGGTTATTTTATCTTCGCATTTTCCAGTGGCCCAATCGCTGTATGCACCTATTACTTTCATTGGATCGGTCCATATCTGCCCGTGTGCAGGGGCAATCATCTTGATTTGTTCAAGAAGGCCTAAATCAGTGACTTCCTGGAATTTTTTAAGTACCAGTTTTGATATTGGGGTGATTAAATTGGCATAAAATTTTTTAGTGGCATCCATAAGCACGTAATCTGGTATTTCATTATCATAAAGCTGTGGGAAGCATAAGTGCTGTCCAAATGCATCATTAGGGAATAAAATACCTTCTTCTGCGTACAGTGTAAACATGCTGTCAGGCCAGTGTAATAAAAATGCATCTAAGAAAGCAAGAGTCTTTCCTCCTAAATCCAGAGCGTCACCAGTTCCTACTGTAACGAAATTAACGTCTGAAACACCTGGGAAATGTTTTTTAAGCCCTTCAACTGCAATTTCAGTACAGTATACAGGTGCTTCCGGGAATTTTTTGTGCAGTTCTGTTAAGACTCCACTGTGGTCTTTTTCAACGTGGTTCTGTACAATCACATCAACTTTAAATTCTCTACCTTCCTTCTTGCAGGCGTCTTCAACACGTGCTATTAATTCTGGAAATGTTCCAGGGTAAGAATTATCTATTAAAGCTGTTTTATCTTCCCCAAAAACCATGTAAGCATTATAACTGGTTCCATCAAGTGTGTAACCATGATATGTTCTTAAATCCCAGTCTAATACTCCAACCCAGTATACTCCTTCCTTAATTTTCATTGACTCTGCTTTCATATTTTTGTCCTCCGTTTTAATATTTTAGTTTGGTTTTATTCTGACTGTATGGTACTATGCGAACTAATTCTATATAAGTTTTTCTGTTTGGTTTTTTCCGAACGTATTGATATACCCGAACTAGTTATATATGATGAAAATCATATTCTCTAAACGTGATTGGTAATGGCTAAAAAAAATCAGAAGAAACAGAAGAACACGGGCGTGAAACTATTCTCAACTGAGAAAGGAATAAATGTCATTAAAAGCCCCATGAAAGCTCAAATATTGTCTTTACTTGAGAAAAATGAAATGAGCTTTGACCGCATCGTGGAAAACACAGGCAAATCCAAATCCACAGTTTCAGAGCACCTTCAAGCCCTGGTAGACGATGGAATAATTGATTACAGGCCAGATCCAGAAGATCGACGGAGAAAAATATTTTATATCAAATCACGCCACTTAGGAGATGTATCTTCTATAAAAGAACTTGAAGAAGGTGCAGAACATTACTTTGCAGGAGTTTCCAATTACAAAGATCCATTTGAATTCTTCAGGCTCATGTTTAGAACCATCAGGGTTGCTCTATTAAAAGAGGGCATAAATATAGATCCTTTACTGCACCAAGCAGGCATAAAAGTTGGGGAAACAGTTTACAATGATCTAGAATCATCAGATACAGAAGAATTCATTAAAAACATTGCAGAATTCTGGGAAGGAAATAAATTAGGGCGAGTTAAAATTGAAAGTACTGAGCCTATAGTTATAAATGCCTACGACTGCTTTGAATGTGAAGATTTACCCCAGATTGGAAGATCTGCATGTGCATTTGATTCAGGAATATTGGAAGCAATTTTTTCAAAACACTTCGGCCATGAAGTTAACGCTGATGAAGTCAAATGCTACGCTAAAGGCGATGACTACTGCTGTTTTGTAATAAAAGAAAAGGAACTTGGAAATCCCGATTATAAAAGTTTAACATCGTAAAATAGTGAAAACATACACTACTTCTTATTATTTTTAAATTTAACAATGGTAGTGGATAAATACTTCTTATCCTCTACAAATCCATTAAATATCTTTTCATCCTTCATGCTGCAGTTTTGAACAGATATTATTTCTTTATCCCTCTTATCCTGATTTATAATGTCTTCAAGCATATCAGAGTGCCTTGATGTTTTCATTATAACAAATGTATCCCCACATGCCATAATCTGGGATAACCTTTCATCTACCTTCGGCACTATAACAATGATCTCATCTTTTTCTGCAAGCTGCATTTTTGCACTTGCCGCACACCCTGTAAATGAGGTTATGCCTGGAATTATCATTGTTTCAAAGTCCATGCCTTCAATTATCTTGAACACGTAAGAGAATGTACTGTAAACAGAAGGGTCCCCTAATGTTATAAATGCAACATCCAGTCCTTTATTCAATTTCTCAATTATAACATGTGCAGCATCGGCCCAATACTTTTGAAGCTCATTTTTGTCTTCAATCATGGGAAAAAGAGGTTCCAAAGTTTCATACTTGCTTTCACGATCATTTAAAACCGGATTTATAATTGATAATGCCACACTTGGCTTTGATTTTGAAGATTTAGGTGCACATATTACATTGACTTTATTCAGTGCCTTTACGGCTTTTACTGTTAAAAGATCAGGGTCTCCAGGCCCCACACCTATACCTATGAATTTGCCTTTTTTCATGAATTTACCTCAAATATAATCTTTAATATCTTTAAATCTTAATTATTAGCTTTAAAATAAGATTAAATTGTATTATTGACTTATTTAAATAGATAATATATGGAACTTACCTATTTATAACATTATTAGAATATAAATGATTATGGATAATGGCTTTTTTTGCAGCGAATGTAAGATGATAAAACAGCGATGCATTTGCTCTACAAAGAAATTAAAGGAAAACAAATCAACAGGAATTCCAAGAGATCACATAGCTAGTCTTAAAATGGAAAATCCCAGTGTAAAAAATAGAATACTAAATAATTTTCCATTTGAAGAACCAAGGGAAGGACAGCTGGAGATAATATCAAAAATTGACAGTGCAATCGAGGAAGGATACAAATATATAATCCTTGAAGCAGGGACTGGAACTGGAAAATCAGCGATAGCAACAACGCTTGCAAGGATGTATGAACCTGCTTATATCCTCACCATGACAAAACAGCTCCAAAGTCAGTACGCAAATGAATTCAGCTATCCTTTAGTTAAAGGAAGAGGAAACTTCTCATGCAAGTCTGGAGATTTAGAGATAAGCTGTGATAATGGAATGTGTCAGACAACCCCCAGATCACAGAAATTTTCCTGTGACTTTGGTGTAACCAAAACTGAGGGTGATGAAGCTCATTTTGCATTTGAAGATGCAGGAGGATTTCCATATTACTTCAAATCCCTGGACAAATGCAGCTACTGGCAGCAGAAAGCAGATGCCGCAAACAGCGACATAACCCTGATGAATTATGATTATGCACTTCTTGAGCTCAATTACGTGAGGCACTTTCCAAAAAGGAATTTCATGGTGCTTGATGAAGCCCACAACATCGAAGATAAGCTCATGCGCAGGTTAGAGGTTAATTTACTAAATCAAAGTCTTGAAAAAGATATTAAAAAAACGATACCTCCACAAATGCTGAATTTCGAAGACCCCGAAGAGTGGATACTTTTCGTTGAAATTCTCCATGATGCCTACAAAGAGATCAACACTAAAAAACTTCCCAAAAATAAGGGCGATAGAATAGTTAGTACTCGGTTTAGACTGCGCGAACTCCTGACTAATTTAGAAGAGCACGCTGAAAACTGGGTTATAGACCCTACCCCTGGCGGAGTGTCATTTAAACCATTGAAAATTGATGTATATGCACAGAATATGCTGTTTAAACATGCAGATATCTGTCTTTTTATGAGTGCAACTATCCTGGATCATCGTTTATTCTGCAAATGGCTTGGAATTGACTATAAAGAGGCTTATCCCCTTAAAATCAAAAGTAATTTTCCAGCATCAGGACGGCCGGTTTATATAAAACCCGTTGGGAACATGTCCCAGAGATCAATTAAATTTACCGCACCTAAAACACTTCCAATCCTTAAAAGGATCATGGATCATCACAAACATGAAAAAGGGTTGATTCACACACATAATTATAAATGTCAAAAATATATAATGGCTAATCTAAAAGATCCACGGTTAATGGGCCACACTTACATAAATAGAGAAATGAAACTGCAGCAGTTCGAAAAAACAGATAAACCAATGGTGCTTGTAAGCCCGTCAATGAGTGAAGGTGTAGACCTCCCCTACGAAAAATGTCAGTTTCAGGTGATTTATAAAATACCATTCCCTTACCTTGGAGATAAACAGGTAAACAGCAGGAAGAAACATGACCCCAAATGGTATGCTTATAAGACCATTATGACTCTTATTCAAGCTTATGGGCGAGGAATGAGAGCAGAAGACGATTTCTGTGCAACTTATATTTTAGACAGGAATATTAAAATGCTGTTTAACAATCCACTTTATAAGGCACTTGTCCCAAGATCATTTAAAGAAGCCATCGCCTTGGAGGAAGAATGGCTAATTACTGACAATTTTGAGGAAGAATACTAGCTAAACCTTTACCAATCCTTTCTTTACATTTTAACTTATTTTTCATATTTTAAAATCCACAGCCCCTGATTTTTATCTGTAATATAAATAAAGCCCCGCCTGTCAACCAGTACATCTTCAGTTTGTGTAACCAGTTCCCCCTCAGGCATTGGACCATAACGTTTTCTTGGCTCAGGAGGCATAAAATATCCAACCTCAACTGGCAAACGTGGATCTTTGACATTATAGACCCTCAAACCAGCATTGAAATGGGCAATATAAAATAATTTACCCTGTTTTTCCACATCCTTGTTGTGCTGCAATATATTAATATTATGCGGGCCTGACCACCCTCCTTTTTGGAAAAAATCGTGATATAGTGCATTTTCAGGTGGAATTGGCTCAGGGAACAATGACAGCAGCATAGGATTTGATGAGTCTGAAATATCCACAATTGAGGCATGATGTAACGGCCCTTTACCATATGACGTGTCCTCCGAATTAACATATGCAAGCCCTTTTTCAGGTAAAGGAAGCACGCTGTGCATGCCGAACTGCAAGTGGAATGGTGGACTAAAACTCAAACGGCTTACTTCCACAGGTTTAGATACGTCACTGATATCAAGTATAATCATGCCCTCCGATCCATAAGGTAAGTATGCCCGGTTATCCACTACATATGGGGGCCCGTGCAATGATATATAAGGATTATGTGGCTTTTCTCCACTCGCTGTATGCTGTCCCGGCGCCCACCACCTTCCATCTTCGACTGGTTGGGCTGGATCGTTGATATTAATGATCACATAAATGTTTCCATCATATCCCGGCATTCCTGCCGCTAAATGTACATAACTACCTCCCGAATAAAAATTCCGATGGGTACCAGTTCCTCCGGTGCGAAATTGCCCTAATTTTCTTGGATTAACAGGATCACTGATATCCCATATGAGCACGCCTTCATCAAAGGGCTCATTGGGATTTCCTCCAAAGTTCGGAAATATCTTCTCCAGTGCAGTGATCATTATGTTATCTGATACTTCCATTTGAAGAGTAAAAGTATTTTCTGGACCGGAAATGAACTTAGCCAATTTAGGCTCTGTTGGATCTGTAACATCTATAATACTCCATCCAGAATGCCAGAAATGCCCAGTATAAAGATACCACCTCCCATCATGTTCACGTATTGACATTTTAAAGGCGGGTCTCCCATCTAGATCACTGTATCCAACCACTTGGACGTTACTTGCCACAAATCCTTGAGGAAGTTCTTCCTTCATTTTATCCCCTTTAATAAACACAGTTATAACTCGTAAATTCCAACGAGACGAGCCTGTACAGTGACATGGTCAGCGATAGCATCTAACAGCTGTTCACGAGTTAATCCCGGTTTTAAGTTAAGAACCTTGTCAAGAGCATATAACCAGAAGTAATAATGATGGGGCCCGTGTCCTGGAGGCGGAGCTGGACCTCCCCACCCCTGTTCTCCATATCCAGTGGTGCCTTCTGTAAAAGCCTTTTTTCCTTCACCTTCAGCAATGCCTGTGATATCTGCAGGTATACCATATACAACCCAATGGGTAAATCCATAAGGAAGTGGAGCATCGGGATCATGGCAAATTAATGCAAATTCTTTCGTATCAGGTGGAGCACCGCTCCACTCCACTGGAGGAGAAATATTATCCGCATCATATACATAACATTCTGGAATACGCTCCAGAGGGTCAAAAGCAGGGCTGTGTATTTGGAGATCTCCTAAATTCAATGCCATAACAAACCTCCTTTAAAAAATATTTCAATTTTAAATATTTCAAGTTGAAGAAGTATTTCTGGTTTGTATTATGTAATTGATTTTTCATATGATCTATTATAATCCAAATCCATAATCCACGCTCCTATGTCCTGATAAAGAATAATTTAAAGCTTTAATATATTGTAAATGATGATAACATCCAAAATTATCAAATAGATACACATATCAAACTAGTATTAAATATACTGTTTATTTTCCAGTATAAATTGATAAAAAGCCGCTGTAATTAAGTTGTAATTTAAAAACTATTTTATAATGAACTTATCTTCAGAGGCAAAAAAGATTTCAGGTAAATGGGTAAGACAACATAATCGTTTTTAAAGTTAATTTGTAATCAACTGTTTTTTAGCTTTGTAAAAATTCTGAAATTTGTGGAAATATCTGTTAGATTTAATATAATCCATATCCAAATAAAAAAAAATTTAATTTTTTCTAGAGTCTTCTACAGAGCCGTTTTATTAAACATTACTGTAAATACATATTGACAATTAAATCACCTTTAACAGTTGAATATTTACCCATTTCCATAACAAAAATAGTTTTTATCAAAGTTTATCTGTTACAAAAACCAATTATGAACTGGTGATTTTAATGTTAGAAACAGTCAGTGATGAAACGGTGATAGATAGAATTTCCGGTTCTATATGTCGGCAAGTAAAAATGGAAGATGCAGAAATTAGCAAAGAAGAATACTCCCATTTAAGCAGTAAAATGGCGAAATACATAGATATTAATTTCACTTCTAATTTTGAATATGAAATAAACTACGAGATCCCTAAAAATATCATGAGAATAGGCATTGACAAATATATGAGCCCAGAATTACCTGAAGAAAAGCTTCTTGAAGAGGAAAAATTATTTAGAGAACGACTAACCGGTTTCAAAACAGCTTATAATCAGTTTAAAGAGGAATTTAAGAAATAGACTTTTCCAGATATTTATTTTAAAAATGTTATGCCTTAAATTAAGTATTGTTTATTTTTGTAAATTATCAATTAAACCTATCGTGCATCTGAACTGTGCAGAGTTATATAAAATTAAGAACATGGATTAAAAAACACTGCTTAAAATGAAAAATTCTTTTAAAATAACTTAATTTATCTATTTTCCGGATATTTTTTAAGGTCTACCAGTGCCGGGCCATGTATAACCTGTCCATAGTAATTATAACGGGACCCGTGACATGGGCAGTCCCATGTTTTTTCTGCGGTGTTCCAAACTAGCGTGCACCCCCTATGGTTACAAACTGCCTGTAAACGATGCATATGCCCTTTTTCATCAAGATATACCGAAAATTTCTCTTTCCCTTTGCTTATCACACGAGCTTCATCCCTGGATAAATCAGGGACTTCCATGTTTGATGGCCATGCTATTTCATTTCCCTGGAACTTCCGGGCGATTTCTAATTTTCCATCATCAGAAGATACAATTGGTTTTGAATTTTTAAATCGTAATGGATCAAATAACTCCACTAAAGGATTTTCTTTGCCAGTTATAAGATCTGTAATTAAATAAGCCGCAGTCGTAGCGTGAGTCATTCCCCAACCTCCAAAAGCAGTTGCAACATAAACTCCAGACTTAGAAGTTTCTCCAATGATAGGCAGTCCGTCAGGAGCGGCATTATCCTGATTAGACCAGTGATATTCAATCGATTCAATTTCCCAATTATCCTCAGCATATTCTTCTAACCGATTATAACACTTTCTGGTATCAATAGGAGTCCCAACAATTTGGTGTTCGCCTGCAATCATGATCATATTACCCCTATCAGTTGGAATTGATCGATATGTGTGAAACGGGTTGAGACATACGTACATCCCATCAGGTAATGTTTTTCTAGCATAATATGCCATTATATATGATCTTGTTATTTTTAACTGAGTGTAAAGATTATCTGGATCATATATTGGGAAATGAGTGGCCACTACAACATTATCTGCTTTAATGGAGCCATTATTAGTTTCAATTTCATAAGGAGTCCCTTCTTTTATCTTAAGAACTCTTGTATTTTCAAATATGTAGCTTCCTTCGCATGTTATTTCTTCAGACAGACCAAGAAGATACTTACGGGGATGAAATTCTGCCTGATTCTGGTAAACCACTCCTGCTTTGGCATTAGGCGCAAAAGAAATATCTTCAACATATGATACTGGAAGTCCAAGTCCAGGTGCTACTTCTGCTTCAGATTTATATATACCTGCCTCCTCTCCAGCTTCAGTGTAAATATAACAGGGAGTCCTGTGGAAATCACAATCTATACCATATTTAGATACTAAATTAGAAACAGATTCTACAGCTTTTAAATTAGCTTCAGCAAACATTTGGGTCTTTTCTTTGCCTAAATTATCCATCATTGTACTGTAAAAAAATGCGTGTGCACTGATCTTTGCAGTAGTAGTGGCAGTTATATCTTCCACTATACGCCTCGCTTCAATCACTGCAACTGATTTACCCACTTCTTTAAGCATTATTGCAGTTGTAAGGCCGGCTATACCTCCACCAAGTACCGCAACATCTACTTTAAGCCCAGTTTCCAATTTGGAAAAGCCTGTTTCAGGAGTACTATCTATCCAGAAGCTTTTTGCTTTTCCAGGTATTTCATCTGACATTTTTATCTCCTACTTTTACCAAATAACAATTTGCATCTTAAAAAATAACAATTTGCATCTTAAAAATAATGTATCAGCTAATATCTTACTGATTCAAGGGTATTCAGTTATTTTATAAACTTAATGGAACACTTGTAGAATGAAAAATCAATGGAATTCTAATGTATAACTTGACATTATATTATTATGTCTGATATGACTTATTAGACTTGCGATTTTTAAACAATTTAGTAATTTAAAATTTTAAAACCCTAAATACTTGTATAATCACTTAATATTAACCAATATACTTTCACCCTCAACTTTAACATTAAAAGTGGGTAAGTCATAAGTTTTTACCGGTGCAATAATTTTTTCTAAGCGTTCTGAATATTTCTTGAGTGCAGGAACTTTTTCCTCTCCAGGAATGGATGTAAGAACTGGTTCTTTAATATTCTTTCCAGTGGTAACGTCAAATTGAGAAGCATGCAACGGGCATATAACAGTGGTTCCCTGGAGACGCCCCATAGAAAGCCTTGCATTCATGTGGCCGCACCTGTCGCTTACAGCATAAATTTTTCCGTCAACATTTGCTAAAAGAATTTCAGTATCTCCTTTCTCAACATGTTTCATACTTCCTTCAGGTAATTCATCCATCTTAGCAACTTCAACAAAACTAATTCTATCACCTCTAAAGTCTATTTTAAAAATAACAACTGATTAAAGCATATTTAATAAAAAAATAAAATTATAATCGTTTATATGTTACTCAGTTGTTTATAAACTCAAATTCTTCTTTATTACATGATTAAAGATTAGTTTACACTATTTTCACATACAGATAAACCAGGAGTAGTAATAATTATTGATTGTGTAACATTTAATAATTTCGCAGGTTGAAAAGTGAGTTTAAAAATTTGATTAATAATTAGCATAACCAAATGATTTCTTTTATCCGAGCGATAGCGAGGCAGATCCAATTTATTTTGAAATCTTCAGTGAATTAAGTTAATGAATCAAAATTAAAATTTATTGAATTAAATATGCGATTAAAATTAGAATTCGCTTTGATTTTAGATTTCCGCAGCGAAGCGAGGATTTTTTGTTTAAACTTTTTCGAGGAAAAAGTTTAGCGGACCTGGGGGGATTTGAACCCCCGACCTTGGGATCCGAAGTCCCACGTCATATTCCTGGCTAGACTACAGGCCCATTTAAATAATTTTCAAATTATGATCAAAATAAAAATGGTACATTATAGCTTATAACTTCATTCATTATAAATTTATTGTAATTTAAATTGAAAATAAATGAAAAAGAGTTTCCATCTGTATTCAAAGAAACGCTAATTTTCATACATACAAAATAATTAGCTCATTGAGATTTTGGGATGATCATTGGAACACCTTCAAAGTTTTTAACATGTACATCGACCCCATAAGTTTCTTTTATAATTTCGGGGGTTATAACTTCTTTTCCCCCAGTAGTGAACACCTGCCCCTCTTTTAATATTATAAATTTATCAGAATATCTTAAGGCAAGGTTTATATCATGCATAACCACAATTGAAGCGATATTGTGGGTATCTGATACTTCCCTTATAATCCTCATCACTTCTAACTGATTTTTTAAGTCAAGGTCACTGGTAGGCTCATCTAAAAGTAAAATCTGAGGTTCCTGAACTAATGCACGTGCTATAACAACTTTCTGCAGTTCTCCACCGCTCAGTTCATTTATGTACCTGAGTGCGTATTCTTCGAGGTTCATGACCTTCAGTATTTTCTCTGTTAATTCTATGTCATTCTTGGAAACATCCCATTTTATGTAAGGCTTTCTACCAAGCAAAACTGCGTCAAAAACTGTGACAAACCCTGTTTCTGAACTTTGAGGTACATAACCAATTTTTCTTGCAATTTCGATGTCTTTCATTTTCTTTATATCTCTATCTTCAACGAAGATCATGCCATCTTTAAACTTCAAAATCCGGTTTATGCATTTCATTAATGTAGATTTTCCAGACCCGTTAACTCCCAGTATTGAAACAAAATCTCCTTTTTTAACCTTAAAGTTCACATCTTTAAGTACTGCTGCATTTCCATAAGAAAATTCGATTTTATCAACTGAAAGAACCATTTTATCGCCCCATTTTTATTATTAGATAAAAGAACAGAGGTGCCCCTAAAAAGGACGTTATAATACCCACCGGCAGTATAATAGGTGACAATACCGCCCTTGCAATTGTATCCGATACTAACAGTATTAAAGCACCGAGAATAGCTGATGCAGGGATTAAAAACCTGTGGTCATTTCCTATAACTCTCCTCATGATATGAGGGGCTATTAAACTTACAAAACCTATAACTCCCAGAAATGCCACCACTACCGCTGATGTAAATGAAGAGATCAGCATTCCATGCAGCCTTATACGCTCTGTATTGACCCCTAATCCTTTTGCAGTCTCTTCTCCGCTTTCAAGGCTGTTGTAATCCCATGCATGATACATGAAATATATCAAAGCCGGTACCAGAAGTATAAACATGAGCCAGACATCGTTCCACATTGCCTTTCCAACATCACCAAATGTCCAGAATACAGTGGCTGCAACCTGAGTGTCAGATGCAAAGTACTGTAAAAACTGTATTCCTGCAATAAATAATGAACTCATCGCTACCCCTGCAAGTATCATTGCCTCAGGTGTTATACCTCTAGTCCTGGCTATTAACAGGATTATGCTGACGCCGATCATTGCCCCTGCAAATGCTGCAAAAACTGTGAGATAAGGGTTGTTTATAATAACCGCATCCGCCTGCACGCTGTTTAAAGTCCCTGCTCCCAAAACTATAATTGCAAATGCCGCCCCAAAAGCCGCGCCCTGTGTAATTCCCATGGTATAAGGGCTGGCTAAAGGGTTCCGAAGTACATTTTGCATTATACATCCTTCAATACCCATGCAGCAGCCTGCAATTATAGCCGCCAGAATCCTTGGAATACGGATGTTCCAGATGATCAAAGCTCCGTCTGCCTGCCTGTTAATTAAAGCATTGATTATGTCATATACAGACAAATTTGCAGCACCTACTTTAATTGAACATATCACTGCTATAACTAGAGCTATAACTAAAAAAACCCCAATGTATGTTTTATTCCGTATATATGACTTATAGTCTGTAACTGTTTTATCTTTAAAGCTCAATTTATCTCACTTTTTTAGCTATTACAATTTTGTCCCTTGAAATTCTTCCAAAAGGGGTGTTAAAACGAGTTATCTTGTGAACGTCCACCACTGAAAATCCCAGGTCTTCCAAAAATTCCAGGTATTCATCAAACAGCAGGTCTCCTTTAAATGTAAATTTTCTAGCTGTTTTATGTGACTTTTCAAAATTGGTGAAATTCCATTCCATATCATCCAGAACATCCTCTAAAGAACCAGGTTGGTCTTCTGGAAAATACTGTTTATTTACAAATAGTCCGCCCATGTTCAGAGAGTTGTAAACTTTTTCAGCGATTTCAGGGTTTTTACCCCCAGGATTGTAAGATGAAAAGATGATATCATAACTTCCGCCAAAATCATCGACGTAAAAGTTTCCAGGAATAGTCTGAACACTGGAATCATACTTCTCAATAAACTTCCGAGTTTCTTCCAAAACATCCGGAAGGTCAAAGACATAACACTGCAAGTCTGGATTCACCTGGCTAAATGCAATAGGATACATCCCATGGCCTCCTGCAAGGTCAAGTAAAGTTTTTGCATTCTTAAATTCATCGTAGTCTGACAACAGTTCAACTGTGTCCTGCAGTTCTCCACATAAGCAGTCGTCAGCCATTCTCTGCACAACCATAGGAAAAATAACCTCTTCTTTTCTTGTTATATTCCCTTTTATGCTGTTAGATAAGTTATTCCATAGATTAACATTCTCTTCTAAAGCAGATATGCATCTAATCCTACTATAACTAGATTTTGAGTTTAAATATAGCTGTGAGGATCTCGTATTTTTATAGAGCTCTCCTGATTTTTCCACCAGGTTCAGGTTTACAAGTATCTCTAAAAGGTAGTTTGCCATTACTGGTTTAATTCCAAGTTTTTCAGAAAGCTGCGTGTAAGTCATTTCCTGTTCTAAAATGTCAAAAACTCCCAGTTCTATGGAAGTTTTAAGGACATTGTATATTTTTAAGCAGTTTAAAGTATTTTCAATAAGTCCATGTAGGTCCTCTGCTGAAACATCTGGACGTTCTGTAATATTCATCTCCTTCACCCCGTAATTCGTAAAATTTGGTTCAAAATGCGTGGCATTTCTTCAACCATTAAAAAAATAAAAAAGAATTTAAAGATTTAACTGTTTGAATCCTCCATACTTCTCCTTCAGGCTGCTGTATATCGATGCCCCGTTTCCAATATCAAAGTTGGTGAATATTTCACCGGCTTTTTCCTCTGGATCTACATCTTTAAACTGCTCTGGATAAAGCACTTTTCCAATATAATAAGCATTTGCAAACATTTCATCCTTATTGTAACTGTAAGCGCAGTAACTTAGTATTCCATAAACATTTCCGTCCTTTATAGCTTTAAGGTTGTTGTACTCTGGGTTTTTACTGGTATCGTTAGTTACAGATGCTAAACTGGCCTCTTCAATGAATATAAAGTTAGGGTTCCATGATATCAACTGTTCTGGATCTATTTGAACTGCATTTGAAGTAGCATTGGCCATATTACTTGCTGCACTTGCGACATTTGAAGCATTCAACATTACAAACGGAGGATAGTACGGATTGGTAGATGTAATGCCATGAGCTCCCCTGTAAGCCTGTCCACCAACATATGCTGTCAGTTTACTGCTGCTTGAAATGTTCTTTGTTCGGTTTGCAAGGTCCTTCTGAGTGGAATCAATATAACTAATAAGTTTCTCTGCCCGGTCTTCCTTACCCAAAACCTTTCCCATTACTCTTAAAGATTTTTTATAGGTATCCATCTGATCAGATGTTCCTACAGCCCCAGTATACACAACAACTGCAGGAATACCTGTTTTATTTTGTATTAAATCTGCATCATCTGCACTTCTGGCAAATACCACGTCTGGCTTGAGTTTGGCTATTTCTTCATAATTTATTATATTTTTACTTCCATCCCCCACAACAGGAAGGTTCATCAGTTCAGGATGGGCCATTATGTATGGCAGCGTAGATCCAATTCCTGTAAAATTGGTTTCTACCTGTTCTATTCCAACCATCTTATCACTGGCATTCAAATATACAATTTCCCTGCCAGAACATCCCGTTCCAACAACTTTATTTACCTGTGCCGGAACCTGAACAGTTCTGCCTGCAACGTCAGTTATGGAAACAGTACCTCCATTACCTGAACTTGCACTACCTGAACCAAAAGCATAGATCAAAGTTCCACATAATAATACCCCTATAATTATAACACCCGTTATAAAATTCCTATTGATAAAATCGCCTCCATTTTGTATAGATTAAGCAAAATCAGTTATAATACTTTCGATCTAAGTAATAATACATTTATAAATGAACTCTTTTAAAGTAATACTTAAACAAGCGATAATAACACGTTTATAAGCAAATTTCAAAAATGTAATACTCAAAAAGGGGCATTTTGTAATACATGATCATGGATCCCCATTTAAAATTAGAACATACACCAAGAGCAGCAAAATAAAAAAAAAACTGTAACCATCATCTTAGATGGTTTTTTAAATACAACCAATATGGTTAAATTATCAAGATTAACTCACTTTCTTAGCTATTATCATTTTATCCTGTGCTTTATTTCCAAAAGACGTGTTAAAATGGTCTATGCGATGTATGCCCACTATAGAAAATCCAAGATCTTCTAAAAATAAAAGATATTCTTCAAATGTCAAATCATCCTTAAATGTGAACCTCTCCTTCGCTTTATTGGATTTCTCAAAGTTGGTGAAGTTCCATTCCATATTATCTAAAAGATCTTCCAGCGAGTTTGAGTCAGCTTCAGGGAAGTACTGCTTAGTTACAAATAATCCTCCCTGATTTAATGAATTGTAAACTTTTTCAGCGATTTTAGGATTTTTACCTCCAGGGTTGTACGATGAGAATATAACATCGTAACTTCCGCCAAAATCATCGGTGTAAAAATTTCCAGGAATAGTCTGAACACTGGAATCATACTTCTCAATAAACTTCCTTGTTTCTCCCAAAACATCCGGGAAGTCAAACACGTAACACTGCAGATCAGGATTTAACTGGCCAAACGCGATTGAATACATTCCATGGCCTCCTGCAAGGTCAAGTAAAGTTTTTGCATTCTTAAATTCACCATAGCTCGCCACCAGTTCAACTGTATCCTGCAGCTCACCACATAGGGCATCTTCAGCCATTACCTGTATAATGAACTGGAAAAAGTTCTCATCTTTTTTTGCTGTTTTACCTTTTAAGGTATGTTTTAAGTTATTCCAAAGATTAAGCGGTTCTTCCATAGATAATATACAGTTAATCCTCTTATAATTCGATTCAGAATTCAAATATGTTCCTGAAACAGATGTATTTTTATAGTTTTCCCCTACTTTCTCTACCAGCCCTAATTTAACAAGTATTTCTAAGAGATAATATGTCAGCACTGGCTCAATTTCAAGTTTTTCAGAAATCTGCCTGCACGTTGTATCCCTATTTAAAATATCAAAAATTCCCATCTCTATCGAAGTTTTTAAGATGTTAAATACTTTTAAACCATTCACAGCATCTTCAACAGTGCTCTGCAGTCTTTCCAACGATATTCCAGGGCGTTCTGTAATATTCATATTATCACCTCAAAATTTTATTTTTAAAATTTTAGAAAATGCGGAGCTTTTCTAACCTTTCGGAAATCAATGACTTCCGATGCCTGAGGAAACTCTGTTTCCTCGGCCGCAAAATTAAAAATTTTGCAGGCATTAAACACTTCGCGTTTGAGGGTCCCAAAAATCTATGATTTTTGAGGATTTTGTGGTTCAGAAAATCATACCATTTCTTAAACCTCAAAAAATAAAAAAAAGTAAATTAAAGATTCAGTTGTTTAAAACCACCATACTGTGTCTTTAATGTACTGTAAACTGATTCACCATTTCCAACATCGAACTCGGTAAATATCTCAGCAGCTTTTTTCTCTGGATCTACGTCCTTAAACTGTTCAGGATAAAGCACTTTTCCAATATAATAAGCATTTGCAAACATTTCATCCTTATTATAACTGTACAGACAGTAGGTTAATACCCCATAAACATCACCGTTTTTAATGGCAGTAATATTTTGATACTCCGGATTTTTAGCTGTATCATTTTCTATTGTAGCTATACTGCCACCTTCAACGAAGATGAAATCAGGGTTCCAATTTATCAACTGCTCTTTATCTATTTGAATAGCATGAATGGTAGCATTTGTATTGTTAATTCCACCTGCAACATTTGAAGCATTTAACATTACAAACGGAGGGTAATATGGATTTGTAGATGTAATACCATGAGTTCCATAGAAAGCCTGTCCTGCAAGATAAACTGTTTTATTACTGTTAATATTGCTAGTACGTTTTGCAAGGTCTTCTTGTGTGGAATCAATGTAACCTGTAAGTTCTTCTGCCCTATCTTCCTTACCTAAAACTTTTCCCATCATTTTTAAAGAGTCTTTATATGTATTCATCTGATCAGATGTTCCAACTGCACCCACATATGCAACAAGAGTTGGAATACCTGTTTTAGATTGGATTTCATCTGCTTGTTCTGCAGTTCCAGCAAATACCACATCTGGCTTGAGTTCTGCTATTTTTTCATAATTTACGGTATCCGTCTTTGCATTTCCAACCACAGGTAACTTCATCAGTTCAGGATGCGCAATGATATAAGGCAGTTGATTTCCCCATCCTCCTGTTGAATTAGTTTCTATCTGTTCTATTCCAACCAGTTTATCACTGGCGTTCAGGTACACTATTTCTCTAGCTGAACACCCTGTCCCTACAACTTTATTTACCTGTGCAGGGACCTGAACAGTCCTGCCTGCAACATCAGTTATAGAAACAGTGTTTCCACTACTTGAACTTAAATTATCTGAACCTAAAGCATAGATCAATGTAGCACTTAATAATACTACAATCGCAATAATACACGCTATCACCTTTGAATTTATAAAATCACCTCCATTTTGTATAAGTTAAGCAAAACAAGTTATAATACTTTCGATCCAAGTAATAATACATTTATAAAGAGGCCGTTCAAAGGTAATAATTTAGATTATAATAATAACACATTTATAAGCAGAAATTAAAAATGTAATACTCAAAAAACTCTATTTTGTAATACTTAAAAAGTAAAAAATCCATTTTAAGTAATATTTTTAAAAAGGGGTATTAAACTGAAGTAAAAATTTTTAAAGATTTCAATTAACTTCATTTTTTACTTTCATGCCAATACCAATGTTATTAACAAATTTGTAGTATCTAATAAACGTTAAATTTGATAAAAAAAGAAAAATTGAATTTAAGTCCTTGAATAATCATTGAAACATGGAATACACACGATGCTGCCATTTTCTACTCGTGCCCTGTGCTCTGCCACCATTTCACCACATTTAGCGCATTTAACTGACTGGAATATCCTGGCTTCTTCAGGAATTTCAATTTTAACATGTTCTATTTTGAATAATTCCTCATCAGGCATGTCAAGGATATCAAAAGAGGCTTTATCCTTTTTTTCTTCAAATTTTGATTTTTCTTCTTCACTGGCAGATCCAGAAAAAGCTTTTTCTCTAATTTCAGCAAATTCAGGGTCCATTTCATCTATGCTCATCTTTAAAGACAGACGCAAAGTATCCCCAGTTTTCCTGTTTACAAATGAATACACATTTTTTCCATGATCTTTAAATATTAAATTTCCTTTACCCATAGTACATCCTGTTACAACCTGTATTGCATCAACACTGCAGCTGTCGTTTTCCACAATAGCCAGGAACTCTTCATCTATTGCCCTATCTGAACCAAGCTCTTTTATGGCTATTTCAGCTGCACGGTATCCTATAGCGGTCCCTGGACAAACATGTCCATGAAACTTAGTAACTTCTGAAAATGGTAATATCCGTATTGACTCTTCCATATTATCACCTGTAATACTTTTATTTTTTAGATTATTGAAAAAAGAATATATTTCAAGCTACCTTATAAATTTGCCGATGAAATAAAAAAAATAGAAGAAACTGTTATCCCCTATAGTCAAGAAATAGTTAAAACCCCAGCACTACAAATATCTATATTTATGTAATGCCAGTTATCAGCTTATTCAGCTCTTCTATGGCAGAATGCATATCTAAAGATTCACCTTGAAGGTTTGTCTGGGCAAGGGTAGACGAATAAGGCAAAATACCTTTAATCGTTATGTTTTTTGCAGCCAGCATCTCTTCTAAAATTAGCCTTGTTTTCTCATCAACTTTATTTAAAACAGCACCAAAATTTTTCCCTGCTTCTTCAGTTAACTTGGCTGCCTTTTCAGTCAATAAAACAGCATCGTTAGAAGGATCAACCACCATCAAAACTGAATCTGCACCTTCCACTATTCCCCTTCCAAAATGTTCTACTCCAGCTTCAGTATCTATTAAAACCCACTGGTCTCTTTCTACTGCCAGGTGGTTCAGGAAATCCCGTGCTATAGCGCCCATAGGACATGCACACCCTTCCATAGTGTGTTCAATTTTTCCGATCTGCATTAAAGCCAGATTCCCATTCCAGCTGACAAATTCTGGTGATAAACTATTCAGATCAGAGTTTTCCATGAAAAATTCCGCCTGCTCGTTTTTTTCTTCTTTAATTTGGGCCATTAACTTGCCCATTACTGCAGGTTTGCCTCCCAAATAATCCATAAGTGCATTTTCTGCAGGTTTAACTCCAAGCATTACCCCTAAACCCAAATTAGATTCATCTGAATCTACTACTAAAACTGTTTTTCCCTGTTCTTTAAGTTCTTTGGCCATTAAAGTCACTAAAGTACTTTTTCCACAGCCGCCTCTTCCACTAATAATTATCTTTGGCATAACAATACTTCCTGCTCATTTACCTGTACCTGGTACCTCTTTTTTCTCATACATCCAGGATAATGGATCTTTACCATCTTCAAACATGGCCCCATAAGGTTCGAATTTATCAATACTCTTAACAGTGCAGAAATGCATTCCCTTGTCTGATTCTGTCATCATTAACGGTTTAGCATTTTCTAGATCCCAGGAACCATCTTCAGGGTTGTAAACATTATCATCTATCTCCAGATGTACCACTTTACCCATAATCAGCAAATAAGGGACACCATTATATTCTTCTTCGTGCATGCTGTGGAGTTTGCATTCCATCCACGCGTAACAGCCTTCAATTCCAGGCACTTGAACTTTTGTAGAAGGTCTTTCTTTTAAATCTGCCAGTTCAAATTCATTAACATCGAAAGGAACATGCATAGCTGTTGGTATCACTTTATCAGCCATATCCGCACCAGGCATGTTGATAACGAATTCTTCTGTGCTTTTAATGTTAACAAATGTATCTCTCATTTTCGCTGAAGCCACACAAACCAGATCAAATGGGCGTAAAATAGGCATGACACATGAATAAGGTGCTATGTTTCTAACGCCATCTTCACTAACTGTAGAAATAAATGATACAGGCAATGGTATCAGCGACTCTCTCTTAAAATTTTCCAATATCATATTACCACCATTACTCCTTAGATTTTCATCCATATAAATATTAGCTTTTTATTAAATAGTATTACTTAATTAGCAAAATACACCGCCAATGTATTATCAATATAAATTAAAATTACCTTAAAATCATTAAAATAAGCTGAGTTATGCATTTAAAAGGCTTTAGTCTGTAAATTAAATTTTTTATATAGGATATAGTATAAATTATTACACAGTAAATTAGATTAATAAAAAAATACTGTCTTCAAAATATTTAATTTTAAAAAAATCAATTAAGCTCAAAGAGGAAATAAACATGCTTGCAAAAAGAATTATACCATGCCTTGACTGTGATTTAAACGTGCCACACGGGCGGGTTGTAAAAGGGGTTGAATTCAAGCAGATTCGATATGCTGGAGAGCCTGTTGACCTTGCAACTCGTTACTATGAAGAAGGGGCGGATGAAATTGTATTTTTAGATATTACGGCATCTCACGAGCGTCGAGAGACCATGACTGATGTTATTAAAGCCACTACTGAAAATGTATTCGTTCCAATTTGCGTGGGCGGGGGGATAAGAAAGCCCGAAGACTATGTTAACATGCTAAAAGCAGGTGCTGACAAATGTTCTACAAACACAGCCGCTATTCACAATCCAGATCTTATTAATGAAGCTTCAAAAGTTGTAGGTTCACAGGCATGTGTAATCGGGATAGATGCAAAGCGCCACTACGTTGAAAACCCAAAAGAAAGCGATGATAAGATCATAGTTGAAACAGATAAAGGCTACTGCTGGTTTGACTGCAGCATATATGGCGGGCGTGAATTCACTGGAATCGATGCAATTGCATGGGCAATTGAATGTGAAGAACGCGGAGCCGGAGAAATCCTGTTAACATCTATGGACCGCGACGGAACCAAAGATGGGTACGATAATTATCTTAACAAAGCCATAAGTGAATCTGTAAATATTCCAGTCATTGCATCTGGTGGTGTAGGTAATCCACAACATATTTACGACGCGTTTACACAAGGCAAAGCAGATGCCGCTTTAGCTGCCAGTATCTTTCACTTTAAAGAGTATTCTGTAGGTTCTGTCAAAGAATATTTAAAGAAAAGAGGAATTCCTGTCAGACTATAATTGTCAGCAGGAATTTAATTATGCTCTTTAAAAAAAATTAAATTTTGAGTAATCCCTTAAAATATTCATAGATCTAGTTTAGAATTTAGATATTCCAATTTATTTCTCAAATTTGTAGATAATCTACTTAAAAGGTACTTTTAATACAAATTAAAATTTAATTTTAACTGCTGAAAATCTAAATACCGATTAATTAATTAATAATTTAAAATTAAAGGTATTTATTACTTATTCTGTATTTTCACTAATTACAAACATTTAAAAACATATAATTAAGTTTAATATTCTATTTTATAGGTTAGATAAAGTAAATAATATTTTATAATAATTTTTAAATGATATTAAGTTAAATATTATATTTAAATTGTATTTTGGTCTTTTTTTTAGTTATAATCAGTTAATAAATTATTATTAATATATCGGAAAATTTAAAAGTTACATCATTCATATCACAGTATTAACTAAAAATATTATATGAGGCAAAATTGCGGGAAAGTGAGTTAAATGAAAGGAGAGCCTGATCTATACGATAGAGTCAGTTTAAATTCAGATGTAACGGTTTATGAACTAGAAAAATATGAAAATGAATCTAATTTTGAGATAATAGAAAGTGTATCCTTCAATAGATGTATCATATGTGGTAAAATTATAGCTCCATGGGAAATTTACGACCATAAATACTGCAAATATTGTGCAGATGTGATTAAATCTACAAATAATAAGCCTTATGGTATGTGTATTAAATGCAATAAGCCTTTTCCTATTTCCCAGCTCTATAAATTAAAATACTGTCCAGATTGTGCAGAAAGAATTCGCACCTGCGAATGCTGCAACACAGAATTCGTTTTTGAAGACGAAAACTCTTTTATTTGCCCATCATGCATAAATACATTATCTAAAGAGTGTATCAAATGTAGAAAAGAATTCATTCCAGAAGGAAATTACAGTTATTTCTGTCCTTCCTGTTATAAAAAGTATCAAACAAATATGGAAATTCAAATCTTAGAAAATTCATCACATGATATAGAACTTCATAAACCACATAAAAAATCAACTGACTTCCATTCTTTAATTAAAAATTTGAATGGGAATAATCCAATTAAACGAGCCCTCGCCCTGGAAACTGTATGTAATATTAAAAATAAATATGCTTTACCAGTAGTAATCAGTGCTTTAAAAAATAAAGATACGAATATCCGGTGGAAAGCAGCTAGATACCTGGGCATTTCCAGAGACAAAAATGCGGTAAAGCCTTTAATTGAAGCATTAAAAGATAAAGAGTTTATTGTCAGGAATAATGCTGTTTGGAGTCTGGGAGAAATAGGAGATAAAAAGGCTATAAAACCTTTAACTCTAGTTTTAGAAGATGAAAATAAATATGTAAGATGTAGCGTAGAAGAAGCTGTTGAAAAAATAAGAAATAATTAGAACAGTAGAGGTTATATCTACTACTTGAAAATAAAAATTAATAATAGCTTTAACGTCTAATCAAGGAGTATGTTAAAACGTTTTTGGTAAAAATTAATTTATTTTCCATTAAAAACTATTTATAACAATATTACATCTAATTTCAGCTATATATCTCCTTAAAATAAATTAAGGCTCTAAATTAGAAGACTAAGAAGAACAAATCCACATAAACCCATAAAATATATATGATATTATTAAAAAATATTAATATTATATGTAACAATATTTCCTAAAAAGGGAGGGTTTTTAGTTAGATTTATAGCTGAAAATATGGAAAAAAATCGAATCAAATACATTGAAACTGATCTTAAAGGTATTCAACTCCTAAGATCAGCCCAATTAAATAAGGGCACTGCTTTTAGTGATACAGAACGAAAAAAATTTTTCTTAAAGGGCCTGCTGCCGCCTGTTATAGAAACTATAGAGGATCAGATGCAAAGAGCCTATCATCAATATTCTTTGCAGACAGATGACCTTCAGAAGAATATATTTTTGAATAATCTTTACAATACCAATGAAACCCTCTTTTTCAGGCTTATATCAGAGTATATTGAAGAGATGATGCCTATAATTTACACGCCAACTGCAGGGCTGGCTATCCAGCACTACAGCAGCGAATTTAGAACACCCCGCGGTATTTATATTTCATATCCTGATCAGAACAATATTGACGAGATCCTGAATAACCTAAGCAACGATATTGATCTGATAGTTCTAACTGATTCTGAACAAATACTTGGAATAGGCGACCAGGGAGCCAATGGCATCGGAATTTCAGTAGCTAAAATTGTAATTTACACCCTATGTGCAGGGATTAATCCCAAAAAAATGCTTCCAGTGATGATTGATGTTGGAACCAATAATCCCCAGTTACTTCGTGACCCTCTTTATATAGGCTGGCGTCATTCCAGGATCCAGGGAGAAGCATATGATCAGTTTGTAAGTAAAGTAATAACAGCCGTCAAACAAAAATTTCCAGATGTGTTTCTTCAATGGGAAGATTTCGGAAAGACAAAAGCTCGATGTAATCTGGATCAATATCAGGATAAAATATGCACATTTAACGATGACATACAGGGTACTGGCGCCGTTGCCATGGCAGCTATCCTCAATGCTTCAAAATTAACCCATATCCAACTATCAGATCACAGAGTATTGATTTTCGGTGCTGGAACAGCTGGCTGCGGTATTGCAGACAGGATCTGCGAATGGATGATAAAAGAAGGGCTGAGTTCTCAAGAAGCCCGTTCAAGGTTCTGGCTTATGGACAGTCAGGGGCTTATAACAAATGATAGAGAAAATCTAGATTATTTCAAAGCTTCATATGCCAGACCACAGGAAGAATCTCAAAACTGGGATAAAAAGAGCAAAATTACATCTCTTTTGGATGTAGTTTGCAATGTAAAGCCCACCATCCTTATTGGTACCAGTGCAGTGAATAACGCCTTTGATATAGAAGTAATTAAAGCCATGGCTTCTGGTGTGGAATATCCCATCATTTTCCCGCTTTCCAACCCCCCCATAATGGCAGAAGCAACTCCTGAAAATATACTCCGCTGGACAGATGGGAATGCCATTGTAGCCACAGGAAGTCCTTACCCTGATGTTATATTAAATGGTAAGTCCATATCAGTGGCCCAATGTAATAATGCATTGATATTCCCAGGGCTAGGCCTAGGAATAATATGTGCTCAGGCAAAAAGAGTGACATCAGGAATGATTGATGCTGCGGTTAAAGAACTGAGCAATTCTGTTAACCTGCAAGATGATCACCACTCCAGATTACTTCCTGAAGTCTCAAGACTGCAGGAAGTGAGCAGAAATATCGCAGTAGCAGTGGTTAAGAAAGCTATTGTGGAGGGAACTGCCAGAATCAACCCAAATGAGGATATTATGGAATTGGTTAATGAAAACATCTGGAAGCCCGTCTATGTTCCCTATCATTAAATAAAACACTTTAAGTTGAATAAAATAGATCCTTAACTTACAAAAACAAATAACATTAAATCAAAAATAATAAACATGAAAATCCGCTGCCCATGGGCTGAAAAAGACCCTTTACTTATAAAATATCATGACCAGGAATGGGGTAGTCCAGTCCATGAGGATAATCTTCTTTTTGAGTTCCTGGTATTAGAAGGAGCACAAGCTGGTTTAAGCTGGGTTACAGTCCTTAAAAAACGGGAAAATTATCGTGAAGCATTTGACAATTTCGATCCTGCTAAAATTTCCCGTTACAACGAGGAAAAAATCGAGGGACTAATGAATAATTCCGGCATAATACGCAACCGCCGTAAGATTTTATCTGCGGTCACTAATGCAAAAGCTGTTTTAAAGATCCAAGAAGAGTTTAGCTCATTTGACTCTTATATCTGGCAGTTTGTAGGCAGAAAACCGATCCAAAGTAAATGGAAACATGCCGAAGATTTACCCACATTTACCGCCCAATCTGAAAATATGAGCAAAGATTTGAAAAAAAGAGGTTTCAAATTTGTGGGGCCTACCATTTGCTACGCGTTCATGCAGGCCGTGGGAATGGTTAATGACCATGTTGTAGATTGTTTCAGGTACTCAGAAATTAAAAATAGAATTTAAAGTCTAACTGAATAGAATCCTAAACTTTCCACTAAAAACGTAGATTTAAAATATAGATTTTTTCATTCTTTTCTTGATTCTGATATCAAAATAAACCCTAATGCCAATAAAGCAAGCCCGCCAGGTACAACTCTACCAATTAATAAACTAATTAATAGTATAACCATACCAATTATTCAGGATAAAGTCCCCAATCTAAATTTCCATTTAGCTTGCATAAGATCATTCTATTTATATATAGAACATTCAATTACAATTTTTTCATTTAAATATAATCCATTGAATAGATATGCTAAAGAATTAAAAGAAGGATAATTTTATCTATTTTATCTGTCCGGAATTAGATTACAATTAGTTAAATAATATCATTAACCTAACCAGAACTAACTCTTCATTTGTCTTTCTATCAAATATTCTGTGGGAATTATCAGGATATACACAATAGAACTCCAATGAGGGATTATAAAAGAGAGCCCCATAGCTAGCAGAGTAATGAGTATAAATGACATGTAAACCCATTTATAGATAGATATTCTGACAGGATCTACTTTTTTATGGATCAACCCCCTTCTAACAGCATAAAACCAGTTTAAAGAAAGAAATACTGCAATTCCCAGCATGTTTAAATTGAAAATGAAGTGAGCCAGCGGAAATTGACCGTAATCTCCCCCAGTTAAAGTGTTAGAAAATGGGACAAGAACGATGAAAAGCAGCCATATCATATTTATCCAGAGCAGAATTTTATCCACCTTTTCTATCTGGTGAAAAGTACGATGGTGTATGTTCCAGAACACACCTAAAAGGACAAAACTAAGGACAAATGATAAAACATCAGGCCATATAGAATAAACAGCGCTTTGGAAGGAAGCACTAGTTACCGGGCCGTTAATAGAAGGAACAGCCAAATTTAAAACCAGTATAGTCATTGCAATGGCAAATATCCCATCTACTAATGTTTCAATCCGACTAGTTGGCATAAATAAATCAGAATCTCTATATTCCATTATTATAAACTCCTATTTTAAAATTATAACTTTTAGTTGATACAAATCATATTCTTCAGATAATCACAGGTATTATCAGTAATTAAATTTAATAATTCTACCCATATCTAATTATAGATGAAATTATATTTAAAAACATTCAAGTAACATGTCATTAGACTTAAGGTAATATTATTTGCAATGAAAAGACCGAGACGATAATATGAAAGATGAAAAACCAGTATTAGGCTTCGATAAATTCCTGATGATGGCACTTTTAAAGGACGGTCCATTAAGTAAAGAGGAACTATGGGAAAAAACCATCTTATTTTTATCCCTGATCTGGTACCAACAGTTACCTGGTAAAGGCCAGCCGTTAACCCAAAACTTGTTCTTTAAAGTTGCCAGTATACGCTCCAAAATAGAGGACGGAAAAGCAAGTAAAGCCACAGGTTCCCCTGAAGAGGAAATGAAAAAGCTGATTGAGAAAGACTTGGTTAAATTAAACGATGAAAACAAATATGAGTTGACCCCTGAAGGTCTGAAAAATGCCAAAATATTCAGAGAGCACATGGAAAAAAGTGCCTCATCAGCAGTGGGTGAGTTAACACCGTCCAGTACTGCCAAAAACACTACTTTTTTAGATGCATTCCTTGCAGTACTTAAACTGGGCAGCGGTATAATAAGCGGGAGTGTTGGATTAATAGCAGATGGTACAGATGCCACTATGGACACAGTTGAATCTATTATGGTTTGGCTTGGAATCAAGTACCATAGAGAGGATCTAAGTACTATTCTGGTAATAATAGGGTTGTTTGTGGCTTCCATAAGCGTTTTATTTGACTCTGTTACCCACATATTAGGAACACTAGCTGGGCATTCAGATCCTATGACTCTACCATTTCTGGTTATAGCTGTTGAAGGAATAGCCATATTGGCAGCGGTCTTTTTATTCTATTACCAGCGCTTCGTTGGAAAAGTTTCCAACAGTTTGACATTAATATCACAGTCTGTGGACTCTAAAAACCACATATTCATCGGTACCTCAGTTATTATAGGTGCTATTTTTGCCATATATGGTATTTACTTCGTAGACGCAGTTATAGGATTATTTGTAGGAGCAGGTATTTTCAGAGATGCTGTTGGATTGCTCAGGGAAGCTATTTCAGCTCAAAGAGGTGAAGAAGAAGATTATTCACAGGAATATAAATTACCACTGGAAGAATGCTGGGAAGAGAATAAATTAATGGCATTCAGAAACTGGATATTATACGCTTTATGGGCAGAAGATCTCAAAACACAGCCCGAAATTATAACATCCCTTAAAAGGGCTTTCCATCCTGATAACTACATTCCAGTACTTAGTGAACTAAATGCAACCTGTAAAGAACACTATGACTTTGAAGGCCAGTTTGAAATTCTGATACATCCATTAAAAGAACATGAACTTTTAATTGAGGAAATTGAAGAGTATGTTATAACTGAAAAAGGTGGAAAACATCTGAAAGCCTTTTTTGACAATTTCAGATACTATGATGTCCACTACTCCGACAAAATATTGCTGGCCATGACTCAAGATACAAAAAAATGAGAAGATATACATGAAACCTGCTTACTTTGATTTATCTGTTGAAAATCTCAAAGAAGCCCGTCAGTTCTTTGAAAATGTTTTTGGCTGGCGCTTTGAAAAGATGTCATTGCCATTTGAGTACTATCGAATTCAAGCTTGAGATCCTGACGGACCAGGAATAGACGGAAGGATTGGAGAACTTAAAGATTTAACATTCGGCAATGGAAAACCTTTGTCAGTGGTAACGGTACCTGTCGTAAATCTCAATGAAGCTATTGAAAAGGTTAAAGAAATCGGATGCAGTATAATAGGGCCAAAAGCTGCTATTCCATGCATTGGATGGTATGCAACGTGTGCTGAACCTGGAGGCCTAATGTTTGGCATGATGCAGCCAGATCCTAAAGCCCAATGAAATCTAAAAATAAACTTGTTCAGATGGAGAATTGACAGGACCCCAATCCAGCTCCTCCACCTTATATCTTATAACTTATAAGTTATAAGATATAACCTAATTCATGACTGTTTTCAAGTATATAAAAAGATAGGGATAGGTTAAATAACCTAAAAAAACTTAATCATGCGCTTGGAACCTTTCTAAATAGATTAACCCCATAAATCTCCCCTGAGATGCAATAATTAGAGGATAAATCAGTAAATTAGCTGCAAAATCAGTGATGTATACATTAAGAGAAATCATTGCACCTACACTGTAAAATATCATGTGGAGAAATCCGGCAAACAATATTAAATAAGCAGCCATTATTGAAAGCCCTGTTAATGAAAGGGCATATTTTTTCAAACCAATGCATTTTATATCCTTGAACACCATTTTAAAATCAAAAGCTGCTCTTAATTGGTTTTTATAAGCCATACGGGGTATTGCTGTAATACTTAAGATATACGCTGAAATATAAAACAGTGATGTAAGCATAAAAAGTCCGATCATGAGCCCCGGATTCAAATTTGCATATCCCATTTTTACGAGCACAAACAATGCAAATTCAGAAATCAACCCAGGTAACATGAAAAATATTACCACTGTAGCGACTTTCAAGCCATCGATAAACATACCTTTCCAGTTTTCAAATGGGGGCAGTTCATAGTTGCCTTCTATTGTGTTTTCAATTATCCTCATAAGGTACCCACCTGCAAATACTGCAGGTACAATCAGAAATACGCCAGAACAGAATAAAAGCCCCAATCCCAGTATCCTCTTGGAATTAGAAAAAGGATACGAGATATACGAATCAGAAAACATTTCAGTTATATTCATAAAAATTCTCCATTTTAAATATTAAATAACATTTCAATTAATAATATCCGTTACATTATTCTCTTTTAAATGAAATATAAATAGCTGATGTAAATGAAGCTTGAGAGATCATTTTATGAAAGAAACACGTTGATTGTAGCCAGAGAACTCTTAGGCTGTGTTTTAGTACATATAACTCCCGAAGGCATAACTAAAGGTAGAATTGTAGAAACAGAAGCTTATATGGGCCCCGAAGATAAAGGTGCACATTCTTACGGAGGCAGGCATACGCCAAGAATGGACCCGCTGTATAAAACAGGGGGATTTGCCTATATTTACCAGCTGCACGGTTATAATTACTGCATTAATGTAGTAACGCAGAAAGAAGGAATACCTCAAGCAGTGCTTATCAGGGGATTAGAACCTGCGGAAGGTCTGGAATTAATGGCAAAACGACGAAAAATTGATATTTCAGATAGCAGGAAAAGTAATCTTAAAAATCTGACTAATGGTCCCTCAAAGCTCTGCCAGGCCATGAATATCAATACTTCTATTAATGGAATTGATTTATGTGGCGATGAAATTTTTATTACAAATCAAACTGGTTTAAAGAGTAACGAAGATATTGTAGCTGCACCTAGAGTTAATATTGATTATGCTGAGGAATACAGGGATAAATTGTGGAGATTTTTGCTCATGGGAAATGCATTTGTAAGCAAAGGTTATAAAAGCCGAAACTTTAAGAGGATGTAATTCTAGCAAGACTCAATTTTTAGTAGATATTTTCCTGTTAATCCCCTTCTAACCATGTTTATACTATTTTTTCATTTTTGAAGGTGTCACCAACTAATATATATTTACATTTTTTAAAATGGCAAAAGTTTTTAAAACTAAAAATCTATAGTTTGACTCTAGAAAAGCTGATTTAAACGATTATAATCCGCTCTTCTAAATTATGGAAAACGGATAATTCCAGTTAATTATACCTTAACTGAAAAAAGCATGGTATTTGGAGCGTTGACAACATGATCAAAACACTTGAGCTAGACTCTTTCGAACAGTACTCTACCATGGGGAATGCCCCAAAATGCCCAAAATGTGGCATTAAAACATGTTTTAATCCATACAGTGATTCTTATAAATGTATTGCATGCGGTTACACTAAACACGTGTCAGAATTGGCTAAAACTCAGAGCTATGTTTCTTTTAGAGATTCGGTTGATTTAAACCAGGACAACAAATATAAAGACCCTTCTTTTATTAACCCATCTAAAGATGAATATAAAACCTGGAACCACATTAAACAGCTTTCAAAAAAATCATATGGAAAATATGACAGAAACTATGAAGCTAAAAAGAAAAGAAAACAGAGAATAGAGAAATATCACTCATATGTCGATATTATCGGCAGTTTAATTAAAATGGATCCCTACTCAATTATAGATGCCAAAGAGATGGTTATATATATTATGAACCAGGACAGGGCCATGAAAAATCTCTGCGGTAACTGTAAAATAGAGGTAATTTTGTCCGCCATATGTCTTTACACTGCATTTATTAAAAATAAAACATCACTTAATCCCGATTTACGCTCTGATCTAGATGAATACTGCTCAGGAAAACTTACTGACAGGTCAATTAGTACTATTTCGCCCAGAGCAGAGCAATATTATGAAAAAACCTTTAAATTAAAGTTTAATGCAGGATACATTATGGAAAGAGAATAGTCCCACTGTGTCCCATATAACTAACAAGTTGGAAAGAGACCAACAGTTAGTTACTTCTTTTATATTAATAATCTAACATTTTTAATTCTCTATTTTAACCAAATATTTACCTGATTTTAAAAATTAAGCATATTATGAAATTAATATTCCCCCAAAACTCTTGTTTTAAGATTTGTATATTAAAATTTATATAACGAAAATTTCACTGTGTCCCATATAATTAACAAGTTGGAAAGGAGGCAGCAGTTAATTATTTCTTTTTGTGTGACGCTCTAAAACTTTTAATTTTATATTTAAACTAAATTTTTATCTGATTTTAAGGATTAACTTAGTTATGAGGCTTAATAATCTCAAATTTTTGTTTTAACGATATTCTGTTAAAAATCATATAATGAAAAAAATCTCGCTGTGTCCCATATAAACAATAAGTTGGAACATAGCAACAATTAATTCTAGTTTTAATTAAAATTTTATAATGTCTAATTTTACGTTAGGTGTATTTACTTGATTTTTTAAAATTAGATCATAAACTATAACATTATCTGAATATATTTAACTCCACTGTGTCCCATATAACTAACAAGTTGGAAACGTGCCCCAATTAATTCTATTCTTGATATTTTATATGCCTATTTTTGAGTTTTAATAGATATTCTCAATTATTGGATTATGATTTTTATTTTAAGTGGATCTTTTATAGTCTATAATATCTTATAGTCTATAATATCCTCTGCTGTGTCCCATATAATTAACAAGTTGGAAAGGAGCCAGCGGCTAATTCTATTTTTGATTAAAATTTTATAATGCTCACCTTTGTATTTATTCCAGATTAACATATTCAACTAATTTTAATTTATTCGAATCATGACATATGCCTACACATTAGTAATAAAACATACAAATTTATTACTATCAAAGAACATAATATAATTAATGCCTGAACTGAACTCCTTAATTGCCAGCATTCTACCCTACGCCCTAGGTGCAGCAGTAAGCCCTGTTATCTTAGCCACAATATTAACTACCGTTTCTCCCACAAGAAGCCCGCGCTTAGCTTCATTCTCCTATTTGTTTGGCGCGATTATATTTTTCCTTATTGTGGCATTTTCAGGCATGTATATTGGCAGTGGCCTTTCTGCTGTAGCCCTGGGTACAATCCACATCGGTGCCATAACTGAAGTTGTTTTAGGCAGTATTCTGATTATTATAGCATTGAAAAGTATTTTTATCCGTGAAGAATCTCGAGAAGGTGGCCTTATCGGATTTGTAAGTTCACTTCGAGAAGATAAGACTTCTTCAACCTTCATAAAATTTTTCTACTTTGGATTCATCGCTTTCCTGGCCAGTTTCGTTACAGATATTCTTGTACTTCAGGCAGGCACTCTTATTGGGCTTTCGAATCCAGGATTTGCACTAGCTGCAGAAACAGTTATTATATTAGGTATTATTACACTTTTAGTGGTTGAAATACCGTTTATTATTTATTTAATATTTGCAAGTAGAGCAAGAAAAGTATTAACTCCTGCCCGTAACTGGATAGTTAATTACGGCGACTATTTTACAACTACAGTATACCTAATTCTGAGCTTTTTCTTCCTTATCAGAGGATTCATGTTTATTTAATTGGATTTAAATTTTGGCAGTTTCTAGCCTGTTAACTTAATTAAACTATTAAAACATGTATCCAATCCATTTTAAACTCTTATACTCCCTTTAATTTGCAACAGGCCTGCATATTCATCTATTCAGTTCAAAGTAGTAATAAAAACTATAATTTTATTACTATTAAGTTAACATAGTATTAGATGCGAGGTGTTTTCCATGCCAGATATTATAACAACAATTAAAGATCCTGAAGATATTCATTTTATTCTTAAAAAGAAAGAAATTGAAGCTGAAAACGTGATAATTTTAACCAAAGGTGATATTCACGGGCTTTTAAATGTTGAAAGAGAGGGATACACTATCAAATTTTTAGAAGGAGACTTCTTCGAAATACTGCATGATATTAAATGTGTTTTTGACCTTACCCCAGAGCCCTGCTTCATTGCAGGCGAAAATGAACTCGACATGTATGTGACTTATTATCTAGCTCAACTCCAAAAAACAATTCCATTCTACGTTTTAGATGATGATAAACTTATATTATTGCCAATGAGCACTTCACATGCATTTACTCATGTTAAAAAGCAGATAATGGAATATTTACATGACCATAACCAGTCCGAGCCTGACGACGTTGTAAGCCATTTAACCAGAGAGTCAGGAGGCAGGGGCAGGAAAGATACATATTCAAAATTAACCATCAACCAGTATTTGCATGAGCTTGAAAGCGCTGATTTAATTAACAGTGAAGGTAACAAATACTCACTCAACGATAAAGGCTCCAGATTCATGGAAATTCTAAGGTAACATCTTAAAATTAAACTCTTTATATTTTTAAAATAACAATTGTTTAGCTATTTTTTAATATTTTAACCAAAGCTATGGTTCATGTGATTAATTTTAAACACCATTACTAAGTTTTAAAATATTTATATCATTTTTAAAAATTTAATCCAGTGAACTATAAATAGAGCATCGCTACAACTCCATACCATATTAGAAAAAGGGGATCAAAATGGAAAAGAAGAAAGTAGCAAAATATGTGGGACTAGGAATAGTTTTAATCGTTTTGATAGCTTTCGCATCTATAGGTCTTGTAATGGGAGATGTTATGAGCTATACAGCAACAGGTTCACAAACTTTAAATCCCAACGGAACCTCAACCGGGAAAGCGTTGGTGGTCTACGATCCAGGAATTACAGGGACAGCGAAAAACGTGGCCGCAGTAATTGCAGGTGATCTACAAGCAAAAGGATATACAGTCACTTTAGCAGGCATTAAAAGTTCAAACGTCATGAATACAACCGGATATAATGTTATTGTTATTGGAGGGCCAGTTTATGCTGGACAACCTGCAAGTTCATTACAATCATATTTATCAGATATAACTCCACCTAAAGAAGCAAAAATTGGTGTATTTACCACAGGATCAGTTGCTGCAAACAGTAATAACACTGCATTCATCAAAAAAGAAATAGCTTTGAATAACACTAATATATACCAGGTAGCAGATGTAATGAAGTTTGTAGATACAAATACCATCAATCAAAAGGCTAGTGAATTTGTAAATGGTTTGCTAGGACAGAGCTGACTTAATTTCAATATTTGAAGTAGGTATAAGCCATCTCATAATCAGAATAATTATTGCATAGTTAAAAAGTGTCACGTAATCTAGTGGAGGCATGAAATATGTCTAAAAATGAAACTAAATCTATCCTTTATCAAAAAACAGCCGGTTTATTAATGGTTATCAGTGGTATTCAATTCATGTTACTTGTAAGTATTGCTGAAACATTGTATCCCGGCTATAATACAGCGAAATATGATCTGAGTTCCCTGGCAGATCTGCCAATACATGAACCTTCATCAACTATTTTCAATGTAACTGTATTTGTAGCAGGTTTACTGGTTTTTATAGCTGCTTACTTTATATATAAACGATACCACGGCAAAATTTTCCCAGTACTTTTAGGCCTTCTTGGAATTGGAGCCATTGGAGTAGGCATATTTCCAGGATACACTGGAAATGTTCATGTTATTTTTGCAATGACATCCTTTCTCTTTGGAAGTTTAGCAATGCTGGCTTCTTTCACTATTTTACGGGATTCACTGCTTAAATATGTTCTTATAGTGCTTGGTGCAGTTGCATTTATTGATATTCTGCTTGTAATTATCCTGCAGGACATGAGCCCTTTTATGGTATTTGGTACAGGGGGAACTGAAAGACTTATTGTTTATCCAGTTATCCTTGGAGTAATTGCTCTAGGAGGCTATCTTACAGGATCAATACATCAAGAAAGTTAATGGGGTTATAAATGAAATAATGCTCTGTTAAGAGCATTATATTTTTGATTTTTAATTCTAACTAAAATTTTAATCTAAAAAATACAAAAATATACGTATTTTTACTAAATATAAGATACTATACATCTCATTTTATGTTTATATCCATTTTAAAGTCTTTATTTATATTGTTTAAATCATAACCACAACCTTTATATACTTTGGTAATATATTACCTATACAAGTAATATATTACCTTTGGAGGGAAAAAATGGACAAAAAAGTAGTATATATAAATTCAATTTTTATCGCTGTTCTTGCAGGTATAGCAACTTTATCCGGCTTATTCTGGAAAGGACTGTATAAACACGAAACAATTTCCATGGCAGCTCAAGCTATGGGCCAGGACTTAATTACACTGATAATAGGTATTCCAATACTTATGGGATCTCTTTATTTAATCCAAAAGAATTCACTTAAAGGCAATTTAATCTGGATGGGAACTCTGTTTTATTTCCTTTATTCTTATGCATCAATGTCCTTTTTAGCATCATATAACCAGTTATTCCTGGTGTACGTGGCTTTATTTTCTCTATCACTGTACACTTTCATTTATGGGCTGCTATCACTGAATGTAAAAACTATCAAGGAAAGTATCACCCCTGGAAAAACCAGCAAAATAGCAGGAGCATTTTTAATCTTTTCAGGAGCAATGATAGCTCTAATGTGGGTAAAAATGATAGTTGATTCGTTATTAACAGGTATTGCTCCAGCTGCACTGGAAAGTTACACTACACTGGTTATTCAAGCCCTGGACATAGGAGTGGTTTTCCCCGCTACTCTACTTGCAGGCATATTAATCCTAAAAGGTAAATCATGGGGATATGCTCTTGTATCTCTACTTTTAATAAAAGCATCACTTATGGGAACTGCTATACTATCCATGATATTCTTCATGGCACAAAATGGAGTAAGTCCGGCAACAGGACAGGTTATCTTCTTTGCAATAATAACTGTTGCAGGAATTTTAATCTCAATTTTATTCTACAACAGGATAAACAATCCATTATACAAAAATGGGCATATTGAACCTAAAAACAGGGAAGCAGCTGCAGACCTGTAAAAATGAAGAGTAATGTAAATAAAAGTGTATTACAAGGTAATTAAAATGAAAGTGTTACTCATTTATGGGACAAGATACGGCACAGCCGCCGAAATTGCAGAAGAAATAAGAAAAGTTATAGAAAGGGAAGGTATTGAAGTTGATTTAGTAGATTCTAAGGGCATTAAAAACTACGATATTCCACCTTATGACATGGTAATTATGGGAAGTGGGATCAAAATAGGCAAATGGACCAAAGGATCGCTTAAATTCATGGAAGATAATAAATCTGCCCTTTCAGATAAAAAGGTGGCACTTTTTGTCACATGCGGTGCCGCCAACATGGAAGAAACCATAACAGAAGGACAGGAAAAATACCTGGATGAAGTGGCTCTAAAATATTTATCGGGTGAACCTGTAGCTACAGGACTTTTTGGAAGCGTATACGACCCAAATGCCAGCCACGGTTTAATGTATAAATTAGCCACCAAGTTCATTATCAAAAAAGGACTGGATAAACAGGAGATAGATACTAGTAAACGTATCGATTACCGAGATTGGGACGAAATAAGGGGATGGGCACTTAATCTAGCAAATATGTTAAAGTAGCAGCCATTAGGTTAGAATCCAAACAAAAGCCGTTAATCCATCTAACAAATTTTTACAAAAAAATTTATTTTTTAAACAGCATAATATACCTTAACTAAAACGCTCCTGTCCATTATTATGTGCATGGTTTATACTTCATTAAAATGTTATATTGAAAAAAACAAAGCTTGCAAAAACTATGTTTTTGCAGCCACAGAACGAAGCTTAAGAAAATGTGCAACATTTTCTTTTGCCGGAGGAAACCCTCGAAATCTATGATTTCGGGGGCAACAAATCAAAGCTGACAAATCTTTCGATTTGTCGCGTCAAAATTGCAAATTTTGACAGCTGTAAAAATGCTATGCATTTTTTACGCATAAAAAATCAGAGATTTTTTAATGATTTGTTAGTTAAATTTCCTCGACCACAAAAACCTGTGGTTTTTTGTAAGTTTCATGTTTGTAAGCTTTGTTTTCCAGGTCTCAAAATCCTAGATTTTGAAGACCTTTGGACTTGAAAGTTTTTTCAATCGGAAAAAATAAAAAATTTTTCCATACTGGTTAATCTAAGTTGAACTTATTTAAAAAAAATCCATTTATTTAATCAACAAATTACATAATAATTTAAATAGTAACTATTTGCACAATAATCCAGACATGAGCGACTTAAAAAGGAAGGTGATTCTATATGTGTGAGGATAGAAACTGTGATTGTAACCATCACCCAGGACATCCTGGAAGATACCACCGGCACCATATGAAAGGCTACAAATCACTAGTTAAAAGGACAGGAAAAGATGTAATTGTACCAGAAGTTCTTTTAGAGGTTGCAGATGTAGATGTTGGCGACTTTTTAGAAATTAGCATTAGAAGCGTTAAAAAACACCACCACCATGATAAATAAAACTTTCTCTTTTTCTTTAAAATTTAAATTTTTTTATAATTTTCAGTCGTATTTACAGTTTAATGAATAAAATTTAGATTATTATTTGAATTTGGGAGATATGACAATTAATTATTCATGTATTTATAAATTCTTTACATTCTTTACCTATTTTACAGTGATTAAATACCTTTTAAATAAAATTATTTTTATTGTAACTGATCCCCCTGTTAATAATAAATTTTATATATTTAGTAATACTAAATAATACATATTACACTATAGTGTGTTTTATACGACTGGCATTGCAACAATAATAAGACATTCCGAAAATATCGCTTATATCCATGAGCAAATGAGAATACAATAGACAAAGCCATAATACTCACAAAAGAAGGATTATATTACCCGAATAATAACGGTGCCCGTTTTATGAAGCTTTTAAGCTAATTTGTATTTAAAGTCTTGGGCATATCTTCATTTAAAAGTGATTTTAAGCCACATTACAAAGTTTGGGGTGTATATAATCTCTTTAAAAAAATTATTCTCTTTAAAAATCTCAAATTATCTCTTTAATCTAAAAAATGCCAGAAATAAATTCCTATTTTTAAACATCCGAATTCTACTAAATTTTTTCGTTTTATTTATATGCCTAAAAACTTTTTTATATGAGTTCATTATTATGGTGACTGAATTCACAATGAGTAATAAAAACTATAAATTTAATATTAATGAAAAAACATAATATCATAATATAATAAAAACACGGAGGTTTTAAATGCCAAGTCTTATAACAACAATCAAAAGGCCTGAAATTATCCAAAACATCCTTAAAAAGGAAGATTTTCAGGCCGATGAAGTTATAATGTTGTCGAAAGACGCTGAAAGAGAAAAAGATGGTTATAAAGTTATTAATTTACAAGGCGACTTCCATGAAGTTGTAGGCGAAATTAAAAATGTTTTTGAAGAAGTTGAAGACCCCTATTTCATAGCTAGCGAAGATAAACTTGATCTCTACGTAGCTTATTATTTAACACAATTCCAGGCATCCACACCGTTATATGTTTTAGACAAAGGTGGACCTGTTTTCCTTCCTGTAAATCCTGCTCATCGTTTTGGTAGTACAAAGATAAGAATACTTGAAGTTTTAAGTAAAAATAATGGCATTACATTTAACCATCTTCTAACTCTCCTAAGTCGTTCATATTCTAAATCTAAAGGTAAAAGGAAAAAATATTCTGAATCAACAGTTTACCAGTACCTTCAAGAATTAGAGAATATGGGTTTAATAGATGTTGAGGTTAAAAGGAATAAAAAATATGCAATCAACGAAAATGGAATTCATTTTATAGAACACATAAAATAAAATCTAATTTTGCAATCTTATCCCTGATTCCCCTTAATTACCTTACTAAATTTAAAATCCGTATTTTACTAATTTTATTATACATTTGTGGTTAAATTGCTGGAGAAATAAGATGAATCCCAAAGAAATTGAAAATAAATTCCCATATTCAGGAATTCCAACATTCTACAAACTCCAGCACACAACTAACTTAAAAAACGTGGATGTGGCTCTAATTGGAATCCCATTTGACCAGGGCACTACAAATCGATCTGGAACGCGCTTTGGACCTCGTGCAGTCCGTATTGCATCCCAAAATTATGGAATTTACATGCATTCTGATGAAGGTGCCTATGATCTAGAGCAAAAAAAGCATATCCTCCATGGTGTAACTCTCATAGATTATGGAGATGTACCTATCCTACCTACATCCACAGCCACCAATATGAAGATGATCTACGATACCTTCAAAAAAATTATAGAAAGCAATGTTTTTCCTGTATGTTTTGGTGGTGATCATTCAATTACTTTTCCAATTCTTGAAGCATTCGATGTCGACTTTGACATAGTTCATTTTGATACTCACCTCGATTTTACAGACAATGTATCAAATGTTAAATTTTCCCATGCAAGCCCAATTAAACGCGCATCTGGCCTTAAGACAGTTAATAATATCACACAAATTGGGATTCGTGGATTTACCGATAGAAAAGCAAATTATGACGAAGCCAAAAAATACAACTCCAAAATTATAACTGCTTCCAATGTCTTTAAAAATGGAATCCAATGGACACTTGGAGAAATACCTGAAACCGAAAATATCTATGTAACCCTTGATATTGACGCCCTTGATATCTCTGCAGTGCCTGGAACAGGTACTCCAGAGCCAGGAGGTTTAAGTTACCTGCAAATGAGAGAAATACTACAAAATTTACCGGGTAAAGGTAACATAATTGGTTTTGATGTTGTTGAAGTTAACCCTCTCTATGATGCAGGGAATATAACATCACAGGTCGCTTCTCGGCTAGCATTGGACTTTTTAGGGGCAATTTTCTAAATCTATAGATACTGTTGCATTATTACTTAATTTTATAGCAAAAAATAAATTTAGGATATCAACTATATCCCAAACTAGTTGGTGGTCTGGATTTATTCTCATAATCATTTTCTTTTATTACAATAGTATCTGCTGCCCTATCCCCTAATCTCTGATTTAAATCACTGTCAGATATGAGAATCATTCCTATAATGTAAAAGAAAAGCCCATCTATTAATCTTAAAATATTTCTTCCAAAACTTGCACCATAACCAATCATGCTCTGATCTTTTTTTACAACTCTTAGTTTAAGCGTTCTTTTTCCAATAGTCCTCCCTTTGCCTAAAGGCCCTTCTAATAAAATAAAATATCCAAAAAAGACAAGTGCATACACTAAATATGCAAGTAAGTTATACGAATCATCTGTAAAATACATGGCTAATACGCTTAAAACAAGTACAACCAATACGAATACAAGTACTGTATCAATTATATAAGCGGCGATTCTACTTCCTAAGCTTGCCAGTTGAATTTCACTATTTTCAACAGGTTTTCTAGAGTGACTATGACTCATATCCCCTTTACTAATTTTGTTTCCATAATCAGGGTTTGATTTCACATTAATATTGTGTAAATTTTCCATATTTTTATACGAGCTCAATTCTTCACCGCAAGAAATACAAAAATTATCATCTTCCGTACTCTCTTTTCCGCATTTTGGACAATACATTCAATCACCTTATCCCCTATGCTATACAGTTGCTGTATTGTAATATTTAAACTCACTGCCGATGAAATCAAGAATTTTTCAATATCCTAAAAATAGAATCTTCCAAAGAGAATCATGTACGGGTTTTAGAAAAATTATTGTAATTTGATGATCTTAAATAATAACGATGCATTATGAAAACCAGATTTAAAATAGAAGCCCATGAATTTAAAGGTCCATTTGATATTGAACTTACTATTGGAAGCGGCCAAACTTCCCAGCCCGCCTGGGAAAAGAAGGGAAAATATTTTCAAGAATTAATATCTGTAAAAAATAAGCCTTGTCTTGTAAAAATATCCCATGCTCCTAATACTGATGATCCCATTGACATAATAGCTGAATCTAAAGAAGAAATAGAAAAAGAATACATTAAAGCTAAAATAATGGAAATTTTTGGGTTAAACGATGATCTCCCCAAATTATACGATTTTTTAAGGAGTGACCCCAAACTGGAACCTACAATCGATTTTTGTAAAGGATTAAGGCTATTTAAAGCGGATAATATATTTGAATCAGTTGTATGCTCCATAACATCTGCCCATAACTCCATAAGGCAGTGGAACAAAGCTATAAACCTATTAAAGGAAAAATTTGGAGATGAATACAAATTCTCATCAGGTACATTCTACTCTTTTCCTAGCCCCCAAATACTTGCAAATGCCCCAGAACATGAATTTGATGAAGAAACATGTAATCCAGAACTGCTTAAAACACGGACATCATGGAAAGACCTTAGAAGCTGCCGTGTAGGTTACAGATCAAAATATATAATTAAAGCATCTGAAATGGTTCAAAATGAAATAAATCTACATGAAATTAGCAAAATGAATTATGAAAATGCCTTCGACACGATACTCAAAATTCCAGGAGTGGGACCAAAGGTAGGTGACTGTATTCTTCTTTATGGCTATGGATTTGGAAAAGCATTTCCAGTAGATATATGGATAAGTAGAATCGTTGCCAAGCTTTATTTTGACGGGAAAAATGTAAGTAATCCTAAAATGAGGAAATTTGGTATAGAACGATTTGGAAATTATGCAGGTTATACTCAGCTGTATCTATTCCATTATGCACGAAAATCTGGGCTTATGAAAACCTTGAAAAAATAGCTAGCAGATAATATTCCATATTAAATAATATCAAAACAGTGGTTAAATAAAGTTATTTTAGCTAAAAAAAGCCTAAAATAATCATGACTACGAAAAAATAGGATATTTACTGATTTAAAATGTAAAAGGTCAAAGAAATTGAGTGATTTATATGGGAGAGGTTTCAGATGCATTAGATGAAGCAGCGAAATCTCAAGGGAACATCGAATATAATTCAACGACATATACCATTCATTTTATGAGTTTATTCCATAACTCACATTAAACCCTTCAAAATCAGAAGTATCACTTTTTAAATGAGATCTTATAAAAAATGAAAATATAAGAGTAACCTGAATTAAAGTCGAATTATCATTCTATAAGTGATTTCAATGGGAGAACTTTCAGATACATTAGACGAATTCAGCAAAGTTTCAAAAGAATTCCAAGGGAAAATACAGAAAATTTTGAAGGATAAGTACTGCTGGAAATGTCCAATGCGAACTACAAGTAAGAACACTTTTTGTAATGAGTTAGACGCATGGATCAGACTTACAGGTGCATTTGAAAGAGGAGTTCAAGATAATATACGTGAAGACATTGATTTAAAGGATAATTTAGAGATTATAACTACAAGATATCTATCAAAGCTCTTGAAAAAATATAATAGGCCTTTAAAATATAATAAAACAATTATTTTAAAATTAAAAGAAGATGTCGAGCCATTTGCTTTTAAAAATGATCTGCTTTTTATTGAAGAAAATCCTGAATCCGTCAAAGTTGGTGATCTGATTTTATGGCCCCAAATTTGCCCTGTATCGTTTTACTGGTTTTCAAAAGCTAAAATACTCGGCATTATCCCATTTAAAATCCTGAAAGTAGAAAAATCATTTCAAAAAGAAGGGCGTAAGTTCGTTAAGGTAGAAAACGGCTTAGAAATTCTATTAGAACATATAACTGGTAAAATAATCAAAATTATAGACAAAGCTGATCCTGTATACTCAAAATTGAATTTATAGCCCTAAAAGCTTAAAAAAATAGGGGTTATTTAAAATTAAAAATTTTATTTGACAAAATAGCCTATATATGTAAGTATATATGCCATAAATATCAATATAAGCCCCCAACCATAGCGTGAAGCAGTTTTATCACCCTTAGATAAAATATATGCTCCAAAAATTACAGGCACTATGGACGCTGCAAAACCCTGCATATATCCATTTTTGATGAAATATATCCCTAAAAGCAGCACCAGTATGCTTATTGCATATCCCATATTTACCAATGTTTTGTATTCAAATGTTTTTCCTTCTTCTTCCACTTTTAACCCCCACATACTATTTTCATATAAAAATAATTTTTACAAAGTATCCACACAATTGGTAAGTAATTTCTTTAATTTAGACTTATTTGAAGGCCATAAAATATATAAAGAACTAATTAGCTTTAAAAATGATGAAGGTTCAGGTATTTCAAGTTTATCCCGCATTTCCTCTGTTGCTGGAAGTCCAGCTAATTTGAGCCTGTTTAATATAGGATCCGCATAACCAGTTGATTCTGCAAAACCTCTGCCAATTGAATGTCCCTCTGGATCTTTTAAATATACTGCACCTTCTGAATAATGTAATCCATTTGCAAAGAATCCAGATTGGCCTCCGCTGACAATTGGGACCATGACAAAATCCCTCATATCTTCTGGAACATCTTCACCAAAGCTAAATTCCCATTTTTGAGGATACCATACATTTGTGATAGGATATAAATCTGTATCCTGTGATTTATCACTTTTTATCCATTCAGTTATCTTTAATCTGCCTTTAACATTTTTAGAGTTATTTTTCTCATCTACATATTTTCCTGATGCCTCAACATCCATTGTTCCAGGGGAATTTGGCCCAGTTTGATTAAGAAACTGCATCATTTCATGTGAATGGATAGATGCCATTGTTAACTCTCTATCTCCCTTAAATTGGGCCATGAACCAATCCCATCCTCCTGCAGCTTTTTTGTTCATATTATTAGCCGCCCTTAAAACTTTTACTCGGGGGCTGCCTGCCGGGAGCATTCCATTACACCATTGATGGTCATACCAGAACTTGCCGCTTTTCAGGGAAATCTCATCTCCGTTGATTCTCAAAACACTTCTATCTGGATCAACTCTAATGTTAGGTACAGAATAATAAAGCGTTCCAACTCCTCCACAGCAGGGATCACATCCCTCTTTACCCTGAAGTAAATATTCTTTGGTCTGTGTGAGTGTAATATCCACTTCAATTTCGGATGGCGAATCTGGATTTAAATCAAAGCCTTTTCCCTTTATTTGCATGGGGAATGTGCTGTCTTCATTTAATGACTTTATTTCATTCTTACCCAACGTATAATTAAATGGATTATTTGAGAAATCTACTAATCCAGTTGTGCCTGCAACTACAATAGGTTTAGAACGGTAATGTTCTCCTCCAGCTTCACTTACAGCAATGTGTAATTCAATAACCTGATTTTCAATATCAGAAAGTCCAAAATGCTTTGCTATATCTACAGGAAGTAATGCGTATTGCCAGAACATAAATTGAACACCGTATTCTTTCCCATTCTCGCCAACACAGCTTCCTACAATAAAATGCCAGCCTAATTGATAATCCCATTGAGGAGCATCATCGCGAGGAATTTTAAAATCAGCATTTGCAGGTATTGGATTATAACCCTTAGAACTGTCCATACCTAAAAAAAATGTCATCGCATATGCTTGATGGGGTGAAAGTGATTTAGAATGCTTAATTAAAGTTTTATAAACATTTTTGTAGCTCGGAGTGAATGAATCGGGGCGTTTTAATCTCTCTTCTAACAAATACTGCATTCTCTCTCCAAAACTTTCATTACTATTTTTTTCACTTATCAATCTTTTAATTATTCCTTCAGGGATCTCTTCGGCATTAAATTCCTGCATCCATAGAATCCGGGCTATATTATCTTTAGTTTCACCATCTAATTTATCAATTAAATCATAGCTTTCCATATGGCCACTTCCTTATTCTCTGTTTTACCAGCTATTCATTAAATAAATCACAGCACCAAAATCATCTTTAGTATTTATTATTTCTCTTCAGTTATTATCCTTTTTGCATAAAAAATATTAATAGATAATAAACAGATAATAAGAGTAAAGATTATGCAGTGTTGAAAAAATGAGGGGAAAAGGAAACTCAAAACGCTTGAATAAATCTAATAAAGTCAAGAAAACCTTGACTGAACTTATTGAATCATATACTTATGATGAAGACATAGACCACATAAAAGATATTTTAAATGCCCTTTTATCCTTTTCTCTTAAAGAAATTTCAGATATCATATTAGAAGAGGCAGTTAAATTAACTGAAAGCAAATACTGTTATGTAGCCTATGTAGATCCTGAAAATAAAGATAGTGTAGGTATTTCATTCACTAAAATGACACATGAATGCGATATGTACGAAGAAATTGGTGAAGCAAGGTTTCCAGTAAGAAAAGATGGGACCTACGGCGGACTTCTGGGATATTCACTGGATACAGGGAAATCATTTTACACCCAAGATGTTACTGGTCATGAAGCTGCGCATGGAATTCCAGAAGGGCATACTCCTGTAAAACAGTTTTTATCTGTTCCTGTATTTTCAACAGGCGCAATTACCGGCCAAATTGTCATCGGCAATCCTAAAAAGGATTATACAGATAAAGATCTGGAAATGATTGAAAAAATAGCTGTTTTTTACGGTACAGTTCTTGAAAAATTATAATTTAAATAAAAAAAAGTAAACCCTTGAAATCTATGATTTCGAGGTATCACAATCAAAGATTGTGAAAATCCTGCAGAAATTCATGAAATTTCTGCGGCACTTAAAATTTCGTTTCAAGCGTTAAAAATCTATGATTTTTAACAGCCCTCGAAAACAAGGTTTCAAGGGATAGAAATTGATTTTATCTTAATGCTTCAGGTGGGTTTCTATTTCTTAAGAAGATTGCTGCGATGTATCCAAGTCCTAAAGTTATTAGAACACCTACAATCAATGCCACTATTCCACCATAAGGATTATCTTCACCTAAAAATGGTATAGTATAATCTGGCATTGGTGCCTCATAAATTCCTGACTCTTCAGTCGTAGATACGTCTTCTGCAGTCTTTTCAAGTCCATCAGGATTGCTTGAAGCTATAAATGGCGCTAAAACAGCAATTATTATGCAGATTACTAATCCTCCCAGGACTAATTTTTTGTCTTTAGGACTCATTTTGCTGCAGCCTCCATAGATTCAGATTTAACTTCTTCAACATTCTTTTTTCGGTTCCATGCAAGTAAATCAGGTCTTACACTTTCAAGTCCCATGATTACTACTACTGTTAAAACTGCTTCGATGATTCCTATTAGCGCATGGTATATTCCCATCATTTCAAGTCCAGGTACAAGTGGGAATGTTCCGGCAAGCCACATTTCTACTGCAACAGCTTCTGCTGCCAAGAAAATAGATAACCATGATGCTACAGCTATGGCTGCTATTTTTCCTATTGATTTTCTTAGGGCTTTAAATGTGAAAAGTCCCACGAAACCACCTATAATTCCCATGTTAAGTACATTAGCACCTATTACTGTTAATCCTCCATCTCCGAAGAATAAACCTTGAACAAGTAGTACTAACGTGAACACTATAACCGCGGCCTCTGGAGCACAAAATACAAGTGCGACTAATGCTCCTCCTACCATATGCCCGCTCGTTCCAAATGCTATAGGAATATTCATGGACATTATAGCAAATATACCCGCAGCTAAAACTGCCATTAAAGGAACCGACTTTTCATCAAGGTTCTTTCTGGCCCATTTCTGTGAGAAGTATAATGCCACAATAAGAATAACAAAATAAATGGCACACTGCCACAAAGGTATAAATCCATTTGGTATATGCATATTTTTCAATCCTCCTTTTACTTTATAAGGATCACTTTTAAGTTAATGAAGTATTACTAAACCTAATTCTAGAGGATGAAAGTTAATACTCCATTTTAACGCCCTATGACCCTTAAACTCTCCGTCTATGCCTTTTAATTTTTAATCATATAAAGCTTTCCATCAGTATTACAAAGACCATTATTTTATCATTAAAAGTAATAAAAAAGTATTACGACGGTTCTATTTTTAATTGAAAATGTAATAACATACCATTTCAGCCATGCAATAAAAAAGAAATAAATGACAATTTCTGATCGTATTTAGATCTATACTAACCTAAAACTCAGCTTAACCTATCTTAAAAAAATAGATGAAAAAATATAAAAAAGTAACCGTCAACCCTCAACCATAATCAATTTACCGCTGCTAGGGTCCTTATATACCGTTCCCATTTGAACGTAACCCTTTCCTTGTCCTGATTGGCTTTGTGGTGTACTGTTGAGTTGTTTACCCTGTTGAATTTCAGCGGCTTTCTTCATGGCCTCCATGGTCTGTTTTTTCTCTTCTGGGGTTGAATCACTGAAAACAACACTCTGCATGTTCCATGACACGACCAGAAATATAAGGAACCCCACGGATAAAACAAGCATTGCATCTACTAAATTAGAGGTGCCTGCCATTGGGTCTTCTTCAGAGGTGTTAAGTAATCTGCGCCGGTTTTTTCGAAGCATTTTCTAAGACCTCCAGAACAGATTCTGCCAGTGTTTCAAGGGTTGAAAGGTTATCTTCATACCAACGTCTTCTAACCTTAGAAATAACATATGCAATACCTCCAGCAGCTAAACCAACAACAGTGGTATCAAAAGCTATTATAATCGCCTGGGCAAGAGTGTTTATATCTCCACCCCCTAAAGCTGCTAAACCCGGACCCATTGGTATTAATGTACCCATAAGTCCAAGGGTTGGGCCAAGCCGTGTTACAATATCTGTCTTCTCAAGACTTTTAGCTATTTTATATTCTTCATTTTCAATTAACTTTCTTGCAAGGGATTCCCTTGATTTTAAGCCTAAATCATCAGACTCTACAATACTCACCAGTATCTCCTTATGATTTTCAGATAAATCACTTTTTTCAACCACTTCCAGTACATGTTCTGGGGTGCCAGGGTTTGACATGTCTTTTATAAGTTTTTTAACGTCCCCCACTTCAAATTTAACCCTGCTTGAATATTCAGAGAGTAAACCTCCAAAACTAACTATCGCATAAACCATAAAGGCTAGCAAACCTATAATAACCGGTATAAGAAGACTCTGGGATATAACATGCAAAGCTGCGCTTAATGCTTCGCTTCCAGGAATTGTCGCCATTAAATCACCTCATTTATTTTTGTATTAAAATACTCCTCTTTTTTGTCACATAAAATCCTGTAAATACAAGTACTACAACAATTAGTAATGCATAAATCAGTGTTTCTGCAGATGGAACAGTTAAAGGACTCATTTGAGATTGAAGAACTGTACTTATATTTGGAATAACTATAGCAGAAGCTAAAAAGTAAAGGCCAACAAAAAGCATGAAATTACCCAGTAAAACAGGGTAAGGCTTTTTTAAAACCTTTACTATTGCACCAGATGCAAAATAAAAAGCAAGTATAGTTATACTAAGGAAAACAGCCGCATAATCCCCAACAAACGCTGTAGAAACTCCTATAAATGGAGAAGCCAGCACTATAGCTGCTATAACTGCCCCAAAACAGCACGGACACGGTGCAATCATTGCAGCACATGATGCCTTAGCATGATTCTTACGATGCACTTTCCACTCCCTAATGGTGTGAAAACCTGCATACATAATTATTACTGACATAGCTAAAAATATAGCGAAATTATAATCATACACAACCTTATAAACAATATCAGTGTGTCCCGAAACTAAAAATGCTAATATAAATATTCCAAGACCGTAAACAGCTGATACTGCCACTGCAGCCTTTTTTGAAAGCCCAGCAAATCCAGATGCAAGCCCGATCTTAATACCGAACACTAAAACTGTAGATAATATTCCCATTTGCCATAATAACTCTAACATAGTAATCAACCCACTTTTTATAGTTTAATTCAATATAATACTTTCTATTTCATTTTTATTATTACTTTTAGCTTTTATTTCCCCCAAAAAATAATACTATTTAATTAAAATTATTACTTCTGGTATTTATTTCAAATATTAGTAATAATTATAGAACAGTTATTACCTAAAAGCTCAAAATATACTTATTTTTATTACAGCATTTCGCCAAATCCGATACCCTCCAGACAATTCCAATTTTCAGTCAATAAAATTCAAAAAAATAAAAAAAAGGAAAATTTATTTTTTAGACTGTTTTAACAGGTTTAAAATATCTTTTTTGAAGTAACCAAGGCCAAGCATGCATAAAATTGATATTACACCAATTATAGCCAGTGCCGGAACTCCTGAAGATCCTGACGCACCACTAGAAGCTGCTGTAGATACTTCATAGGCATTTTTACTACCTGAAGCTACTGAAGCACTGTTACTGCTTGAAGCACTTTTAGTTGCAGCTGTAACCGCTGCTGCTCCAACACTTCCCACGCCGCTTCCAGAAGAACCGGCGCTGCCACTGCCTTTACCTGTACTAGATTGGCCTTTATCAGAATTTTCATTCTGTGAATTTGCCCCTTTAGAGTCTACAGTTAAAGTTTGACTAGTAGCCTTATTCATCATATCCGCGAACTGTTTAAGCTGAGCCGTGCTCAATGAAGAGCTCATCACCACAAAATTGCTGAAATCAATGTTAGCACACGTGTGGTGGCAGCAGGTAACACCATACTGATTAGCGTAATTAATATATTGATTAGCAAGTTCAGTTAAGGTAGCCTTTTCAGCACTCCACATGTTTCTCCGGTTTGCCTCAAGCATCCATCCCAATATAGACGTATATGCGTAGGGGTTCGATTTAAGCAGGGCACTGCGGACATCCGGATTGGTCATGTAATCTTTAGCCAGGGTTTCGTACATCCAATCCTTAACTACGTTGGGCTGCACTGCATCCCATGCAAACATGTAACTTATCTCATTTGCAATTTCATGGGCACCTGAAAATCCTTCGTTAAGCATTCCCTCTTTCCACTTAGGATTTGCAAGTCTGGTTCGGAACTCAGTGGCTAAAAAGTTATCCAATGTCTCTATCTTTGGATTTAACCGTGTGTTGGCAATGTAAACACTGGCATCATTCCCAGAAAGGCTTTTTACAGCCATTGAAAGACCACCCAGATACTGGTAAACATCGTCGTTGTCTAAAACTCCATAATTGTTGTCCCTCACCTGTACAGTTGCCTGTACAGTTTTCAGCTGATCCTTGAACGCCTGAAGTCCCTGTAAACCATAAGTCCCTGCACCATAGATGTAGGACATCCTTGAGAGGTATGTGTCCACGAGATCAGACTGATCTTTCCACTTGGACGTGGATGGTACCTGTGCTGCAACTCCAGTTCCATAACTTCCAGGCGCTTCTCCAAATATTCTGGCCCCTGCCAGGATATCTGCATCTTTAGAGCTCATGCCACTGTTCACATACTTGTTATAGTTGTTCTGGTAGTGCTTCTTAACGAAGTTGTTGCTGGTGCTCTCAGACAGGTTTGCGACCTGACGGAAGGCGTTATCCAGAATGTCTATGGTGTAAGAGAATGTATCCCTGAAGAGACCGCTTATTGTTACAACTACATCGACACGGGGCCTCTGGAGCTCACTCAACGGAGTTACCTTAACACCTACGAATCTACCGGACTTCCATACTGGTTCCAAACCCATGTACCGGAGTATCATAGCTATGGTCTGACCATTAGTACGCATGGTTTCAGTTGACCAGAGCACAACTCCCACTGTTTCAGGGTAGTGTCCATTTTTCTTGTAGTAATCTTTTAGCATGTCATCAGCCATTTTTTTACCTATCTCCCAAGCTGCTTGATCTGGAGCTGATCTTGGGTCAAAGGAATAGAAATTGGAACCTGTCGGAAGCACATCTGGTTTACGAATTGGATCACCACCCAGAGCAGGTGATACGAATTCTCCATTCAAAGCTGCAAGCAGAGCCTCCATTTCATAGTTTTGAGATATTGCCGCCCTTATTTTTGCTCGGAACTCCGCATTGTCTCGGTTTGCAGGATCAAAGCTCACTATGGATTCGACCATCTGATCCAAGATGGTGCCATTCAATGCAACTCCAAATGTATGGAGTCCATAGGGCATGAGTGTGGCTGCAAGATCCTCTAAATGGTGTTCAACTTCATTTTTAATTGTTTCGAAGTTTGCAGTGTTCATGTTGAGATCAATATCCTGATCCAGATTCAGTTTAGTTACAAGTGCTCTGATCTGTTTTTCCAGAGCTGTTTTACGCTGTTTGTCTGCCGTATTGTCATAGCTGTTTATGAGATCCTGAAGGGTCGAAAGATCCCCATAGAGACCTGAAATTATGAGTGGAGCTGTGAGGTGATCAATTATCACTGCGTAACCCCTTCGTTTAGCCTGAGTTCCTTCTCCAGTGTTATCAACAATATAAGGGTAGATGTTAGGCATATCTCCAAGAAGAATATCTGGCCAGTCGTCTTCACCAAGTCCCACACTTTTTCCCGGCAACCATTCCAGGGTCCCGTGTGTTCCCATGTGTATAACTGCATTGGCGCCCATATTCTTCTGCAACCACATGTAGAATGCAATGTATTGATGAGTGGGCGGTAGCGTTGATGAGTGGGCGATGTCTGTGGAGTTTTCTCCCCATCCCCTCATCGGCTGTGCACCAATGAATATGTTACCCAGCATGATACCAGGTAAAACAATTTTACCATTATATACCATGACATTACCTGGGGCAGGACCCCATTTAGCAATTACTTCGTCTTTAAGTTCTTTAGGTAATGTATTAAACCATTTCATGTATTCACTGAGAGGTATGGTTATTGCACCTGCATCCACAACCTTTTTAAGCTCTCCTGGAGCCCATGAACCCACGTTATTTCCAGCTGTCAGGAACAGGTTAATTATAGATTCAACTGAATAGTTGCCTGATACTTTGTACCCTGATGCTTTAAGTGCTTGGAGTATTGCTGATATACTCTCAGGAACGTTGAGATATGAAGCACCGACTCCATCTTTGCCCCCTGCAGTGTTATAGTAAATAATTGCTATCTTTTTCGCATTGTTAGGGAGTGTTTGAAGTAATATCCAGTTATAAACCCGGTTAGTTATTCTTTCTATCCTATCCGGTAGTGGCTGGTAATTTTTGACAACGATTCCTGTGTATGGATCAGTTTCTGCAGATTCAACCCCTCCCATAATGATAGGTTCGATCCTTCCTTCCATTTCAGGCATTGCAACCTGCCAGTAAACTTCACTGGAAAGTCCTGAAGAACTGTTCTTCCAAGCTTCAAGGTCTGAAGCATATATAGGGGCAAATATTGGCACATTCATCTTTTTCAGAAGATCTGTGCTGTTTTGAGGGTTATTGTATATGATATTGTAACCAACACATGCCACAAGGGCACCTATACGAGAGGAGTTACCATTCAAAAAGTATTTTGTTATGGCATTTGCCCGGGCAGTGTCACTTGATGCTGTTATAGCCAGAACCACATTCAAGCCCTTGGCTTCCAGGCTTCTTAGTATACTGATGGACATTTCACCGTTTCCATTGAAGAATGTAGAGGCGTACATCATTATACCTACCCATGCCTTACCAGACTTGTAGTGTCCGCTCTGAGTGTACCATTTCAGGTAGTCGTTCCAGGTTGTAAACTGTGGTGTGGTTGAGTCTGGATGGTATATGAACTCGGTTGGATAGTTTATGACGCTCAGGTTTTCAGAGGGTTCAACATACATGCCAACCCTTTGAAGTGCTCTGAGCTGGAACCTTTCCATGTTGTCTGTACCGGTTCCGTCCCAGTAGGTACGAAGCTCTGTGTCATTGGAATCGATGCTGTCGTTATTTAAAAATGCAACACCACATCTTAAAGCCATTATTTTAGCCTTTGAATCCTGCAGAAGCGGCATTAAATTTGAAAGTGTGCCGGATTCACTTATCATCTCTATGACTATGAGATCCGCCTTGGATGCCGAGTGTTTTATCTTCGCTTTGGTGTCTGCAGATGTTAAATCCGTGCTGGTGAAGAATTTCATGTTGAAGTAGTAGCCCTTGTCCCTGAGTTTCTTGTTGGAATCAACGAACGGCTTGGCATAGGACGAAGATCCACTTATTATAAGCAGGTTATATGCCCTCAAATTTACAGATGTATCACCATAAAGTACAGGATCCGTGGCATCTCTCTGTGAGACTAATACATTCACTGTTTGAGACACATGCCCTAAGGCACCCACAGTCAGTTTGAAACTTGTTTTATCACTGATAAAATTAACCTTATACTGATTATTTTTAACCTTAACAACATTCACATTAGTAATAGTTTTCCCACTGGTGTCTTTTACTTTTACAGTTGGTAGTTTGTTACCAGAAAGAGCCTCTGGATGTTCTAAAGTAACATTCAAGGTGATTTCTGGATCAACAGGTTGTTCTGTACTTTTAATATTATTAGAGTTTGATATTGAATTGTTTATTTGAAATTGACCTGTATCATTACCTCCCTGTGAATTTGCTGCTGATACTCCTCCACATAGAGCTAGCACGAAAACAAATGTAATGATTAATAAAATCGCTTGTTTTTTAATCTTTTTCACCTCCAAAAAATCTCTAATTTTTTGGGGTTTAGAAAATCTCGAAAGAGATTTTTTTCAACCTCCAAAATTTTTATTTTTTGGGGTTCAGAAAATCTCGAAAGAGATTTTTTTCAACCTCCAAAATTTTTATTTTTTGGGGTTCAGAAAATACGAAGTACTTTCTTCAACCTCCAAAATTTTTTAGCAAGTATCCTCTTATTCAAGTATACTTGAATAAAAATCAAGTATAAGTGATATTTAATATTATCTATTTTTTCAAGTTTAGTTTAAAAAAATTAAAGTAAATTTTATATATGAAAAAGAACCAGTCATTGTTGTTGTAAAAAATAAATAATAAAAAAGACATCGAAATGGATCTACCATAAACCTCCTTATTCACGAATAAGATGTCTTTTTAAGGTATCTGGGTTAAACCAGATTCCTATACCCTTTTTTATAGAAAATTAAATTATTATTTTTGAGAAGTTAAAAATTAAGCCCGTGTATACAAAAAATAAAAAAAATAGGAGTTATTTCCTTTTAAATAGATTTGGCATATCCTTTCTGAAATAACCCGCACCTATCAAACCAAGTATAAGGATAACTCCTAATATTGCTGCTAACATTGTATCTTCTGAAGATCCAGATGAAGTTTCTGGTTTAGTTATCTCATACGCTTTTTGTCCCTGATTACCTGCACCAGATTGTGATTTCTGCGAACTTTGTGTAGAACTTGCAGCTGAAGCGTAAGTAACTCCGTTAGAAATTTGACCTGGTGATGAAGTTCCACCTGTAGAAGTAGATCCTCCCTGTTGCGGTTTAGAAGGAGTAGACGTTGCAAATACAGGGTTCTGTGTGGAAGCATACAATTTGATTTTAACTCCATCCACAAGCACAGAATTCATATTTTGGAACATCTCGTTTACAATATTCATGTCCAGAGGATCACCACTCCATCCATTATCTTTAATTGAAGTAGCCAAACTATTAGCTAAAGCTCTTCGAGTATCAGAATCTGCATTCCAGCGGTTTGAATGGATAGCCTGCATAAGGTTATACATGATTGCCTGCTGTGTGTAAGGATTGTTTCTTTTGAAATAGTCATTAAGCCCCAAATTCAAGCTATCTCTGACATATATATCATAAATTGCTTGGAACTGGTTTGAAGTAGCAGTACCTGGATTTAATATATCCCACGCCAGCAGATTCGTAATATCCAAGAAACGGCTGGCTGCACCTGGTCCCTGAGAAATTAATGCGCTAATCCAAGTAGGATTGAAGTAACTAGTTCTTAAATCACGGGCTATCGACTCAGCTAGAGTTTCTGTTTTGGGTTTATCTGGATTTTCAAGATTATTTATGACCATTACAGGTGCAGTACCAGTTATTTTAGTGATAGCTGCGCCCAAACCCCCAAAGTACGCATAGTAGTCGTCATCACCAAGCAGGTCGTTAGCATTTACATCTCTGCTGAAAACCGCCATATCAGTTCCATTGAGGATTGCTGTGTAAAGGTCTACAAGAATTTGGGAAGTCGCATTTGAACCATATAAATAACCAAATGTATTTATATAGGTGTCAATGACTGCCTGCATATTATCCCCACTTTTACCCAGGGTAACCTCTGTTAGCGGGTTATGGTGATTTCCAGGTTCTTGAGAGAATATTCTGGACATCGAAAGCTGCTTAGCATCCCCATCACTGTAGCCTTTTTTAATAAGCATCTGATAGATACCATCTGAATGAGTTTTAACGTAATTTGTTGTGCTGTTGATGGTCGCAGCATATCTTACAGCAGCATCAAGTACATCCAGGACGCATTTATAGTCGTTCAAGTAAAGAGAAGTTGTAGTGATTACAACATCGATTATAGGCCTTCCAAGATTAGGGATTACCTCTGTACCGTTAATATATCCATTACTATCCCATTTAGGTTTTAAACCCATCAAATAGAGTATTTCAGCTTCCATTACACCCTTATCCTGAATTGAATGTGTAGCCCACAGCATGAAGGCTACTTTTTCTGGATATTTTCCATGCTGTTTATAGTAAGAAGACAGCATTTCGTCCACCAGTTTCACAGCGATATTCCATGCTTCCTTGGTAGGTACTGTTCTAGGGTCAAATGAATACATGTTATTTCCAGTAGGAAGCACATTTGGATTTGTAATTGGGTCTCCAATGTTAGATGCAGGAATATAACCCCCATTTAATGCTTTCAAAGTGCTGTTGATCTCGTTAGTTGCCAGTTCAAGATTATTCATGTATATTATGGCCAGATTTAGATAGGCCGTTAAATCAGTTTTAGTTTGGTTTAAGACCGATTTTTGAGCATCTTCAGCTGACATTTTATCAAATAAAACCTTTTCAAGCAGTAAATATACCTGATCATCAGTTAATTTATTCGCGTTCATGTAATCTCTAAACTGGTAACCCAAAAGCGATTGTACCATATAAATAGAATAATTTCCCGTTGGGGGTTCACCAAGCACGTGTAACCCAAGCGTGATGTATTCTGATTCCATTTCCTGCAGATAATCCTGCAGTTCAATAGCGAACTGATCGAAATCCTTGATTGTAGATAAGTTCACATTCATATCTTCATCAAGATGAATAGTTTTGGTCAGCTGTAAAATTGTACTTTTAAGTTCTGCCTTGATGGATGCCGATGTTGATTGATCGAAATATGTATTCAACTTCTGGTTCAGTACTGTTAAATTACCATAAAGCCCTGAAATAGTCATAGTTGGTATTAAATGACTGATCATTACCGCGCCCTGTCTTCTTTGAGGTAAAGTAGATTCACTTCCCTCTACAGTAAATAGATAGATTACAGGCATGTCTTGACTTACAATCGCAGGCCAATCATTTTCACAGTCCAGACCAGTTGCACTCTTTCCTGGTAACCATGCCACCGTACCGTGTCTTCCAAAGTTGATCAATGCATCTGCATTATAAACATTATTTAACCAGAAATAGAATGCCAGGTACTGATGAGTCGGCGGTACGCTGCCACTGTGATACATCACTTCCCCATTCTGAGTGTAACCACGGGATGGTTCAGGAGCCAGAATGATGTTTCCATACTGGATTACAGGTAAAACTAGATACCGTGTACCGTTTTTAGTGTAAACCATTATATCTCCAGGAGCTTCACCCCATGCATCAATAACTTCCTGTCTTTTAGCAGCGTTAAGCTTGTTAAACCATGCTAAATATTGAGATTCAGGAACTAAAACCACAGGATAATTTTCAACCAGCTTTTTCAGGTCTCCAGGTGCCCAGTTACCTATATTTGAACCCTGATTTCTGATGATCACCGCAAGTTCATCTGCTGTAGGAATTTTTTTATTTCCTAAATTATAGCCGCTGTCTTTCAAAGCCTGTAAAAGGTTCACTAAACTGGCATATGCATCTAAATGTCCTGCACTAACTCCAGAACTCAATCCTGGCTGTGAGGTCCAGTAAATGATAGCTACTTTCTTATTAGCATTTGATTTGTATTTAAGGTTTATTTGAGCTATTGATCTATCAATTATCCAGTTTATTTGCCGTGTGATTGGTACTGTTTGAGCTATACCTTTAGAATCTGTTTCTGTGGTTGCAACAACAATGGGATCAATTATACCCTGTTTTTCTCCATTTGTAACTGAGTATGCAAATGTAGCGGATCCTATTCCCTGAGTAGCATTTAGCCATTTTTCATATGAATCTTCATAGGTCAGTGCTTTGATAATAGGGACATTTATGGAAATTAATTCAGCCATTGTATCATTATATGACCGTATCATATCCCATCCGGCAGCACGATAATGCACAACTAAATCTGGAAGGAATTTTCCTTTATACAATAAAAACGTGTTTATATCTACTTGACCTAAAGGATATGTTTCATGATCAAGGAAATATGGGATTACATTGTACCCTTTTGCTTCAAAACCTCTAATTAATGCATCTACTGCAGCTGTATCTGCTTTGTTATATGAAAACTGGCCAAACATAACTGCTACTGTTGGCTTATTTGAATTATATTTTTTGTACCATGCCAGATAGCTGGTTAAATTTGAAAATACTTTATCCGCATCGGGATGATAAATACCGACCTTAACTACAGTACCCGGGGCCTGATAAGTATCTTTTACTCCCAGAAAATTCACTGAGATATATTTTATCATATTCTTTGCATTTTCTGGTGAAAGATTGGTCCAGTACTGCCTAATAGCAGAAAGCTTTGCAGAATCCACATTTGTCGGATTTGACATGTAATAAGTTGTTGTAATGATCACAGGTATATCCTTAGCTTTCGCTTCCTCTATTAGGGGAGTTATTTTATCTAGATTCGGCGTTGAAGTGTATAGATAGTCAATAAATACCAGGTCATATTTAGTGAGATTGAGACCCGCTGGAAGATTTTTAAGTAAGTAGACTTCACTTGTAAAGTGGGTATTTTGATCTAATGCATTCATTAACGTATTTGATACTGCTGAAGAACTTGTAAATAAGAAAACTACTTTTGGTTTTCCTAATTTAAAAGTAGCAGTTCCTTGTAATATTGTTGAATTATTTGAAGTATATTGATGAGTATTTACTATTTGAGACGAAGATTTATGCCCCGTGTAACTCGATGTCACGTTGAATTGAGTTAAATTACTTAGAAATCTCAGTTCATATTCCCCTTTGCTATTGGTCTTAGTAGAACTTAATTTATTTCCATTACCTGATACAGTCACATTTACTCCTGGAAATGGTTTGCTGGTAACACAGTCAAGAACCTGACCTGTAATTTTAACCTCTTTTAATGAACTATTTTGAGAGGAGCTGCTGAGATCAGTTGAATTTATCGTGCCCCCAGAATCACCTCCAGTAGTAGTATTTGCTGCAGACACTGTTCCACACAGTGCCAATATAAAAACAAATGTCGTTATTAGTAATATTACTTGTTTTTTAATACTTTTCACCTCAAAAATCAATGATTTTTGGGTTCAGAAAATCTCGAAAGATTTTCTTCAACCCCCTTTCCTATTTATAAAAGGGTTTAAAGTCTACCAATATTTAATACTTTTTATTACTTATTTATTATTACTTTCAGGTTCAAATTATGGAGTTTAGTAATAAAAAACACATAAAATTATTACAAATTGAGTAAATATTGTTGAATTTGTAATAAATTCTCTAAAAATTAAGTAAGGTCAAGAAAATATATTATACAAGATTAATGACAAAATAAGACTTTTTAAAATCGCTTAAACGTATCCTATTTAAAAAAAAGAACGTAAATAATATTTATTTATATATTATGTACATATTAAGCATTTTTTTATAATAATAATCTTTTTAACTCATAAAATGACATAATTGGTCTTTAAAACTTGAAAAAAAGCAGAGTTTAATGTTATTACTGAATCCTTTAAAAATTCCTAAAAAAGTGCAAAAATGCAATAACCAGAGTAAATAAAAAATATTTATTCTAAATCCTTTTTAACAAAGATAAGATTTTCATCATAATTTAAAATGTATTCTTCAGTTCGCCAGTTGAGTTTTTTTAAAGCGATTTCTACTGTTTCTAAATTCTCTTTATTATATGGAAAAGTGGTCCATGCAACACAGGTGGATTTTCTTTCAAAATCAAAATCTAATTCTTTCAATTTTTCTACTACAAAATCCAATGTTGTTAATTTTTTCATATCTAACAATTCAACGTTATCCTTATAATTCATATTATATCCCTCAAAAAGTTTTTAGGGCATTTTAAATACATTTGAGCGAAATTTAAATGCCCTATACTTTTTAATTGCTTAGGTATGTTTTGGGTTAATTTTTCAAATGTCCTAAGGACATCAAGGGGGAAACTCATGGCAAGACCGTCGAAAAATCTTCGATTTTTCGGGCCTGCAAAATCAGAGATTTTGCAAGGGTAAATTAATAATTAAAGAAGGTATTTTAAACCATTCGTAATAATCAACCAGCTCTTTGCCATTACAAAGAAAGATTAGCGCTTTTTATATATAATACTTTCTATTTATTTGGTATTATTACTTTCATGGCCAATCTAAACAGAATCTTAATACTCATAAAAAAAGTAATAAAAACAGGGGTGCTTTAATAATAACTACAACAAAGTTTTTTCAACAAAAATCAGGTTTTCATCATAGTTTAAATTGTATTCCCTCTTCTCCCAGTCAAGTTTATTTAAACAACTCTTTACAACTCTTAAATTGAATTCATTGTAAGGAAATGTTGTCCATGCTATGCAGGAACCTTTTCCTGCAAAATCTGTGTTTAAAATTACCAGTTTCTCTATTACTTCAGATTCAGCCAAATAGTTATGCTCCACTTTTACTCCCCCGAAATGGAAATCAATATAAAAAATATAATTAAATATCTTATATCTTCAAAACCATTACATTTTAATGTTAATTCTTAGTTTTCCTCTGTTTAAGGAGGAAAAAACATGACAAAGCCAGCAAATCAACATTTACGGTGTGTAAAAATCTTTGATTTTTAACAGATACCGAAAATCAAATTTAAAATATAAAATTATAAATTTTGACATAGATTTTGATACATGTATTCGTATTTAAAGTAATACAAATCTAGTCTTTGCCATTACAAAAACCAATTATAGTTTTTCCATATATAATACTTTCTATTTGGATTTTATTATTACTTTCAGGGCAAATTTAGATGAAATAGTAATACATATACCAAAAATAATGCTCTAATATAATGAGTATCCATATTAATATTCCAATTTCTAATATATCCAGTTAAAACTAAACTTAAAAATGAAAACTTTCTATTTAACCCTGTTACATTAAAAAAAATAAAAGTTAAATCTTTGTAAATACCACCAAGCTTAAACCAAAATAAAAAGATTAACTCCAATAGCTATTTGCCATTCTTCTTTGAGATCTCCAAATTCAATTCCTCAATCTTCTCCTTTAAAATATCTTTCGGCCGTTTCAATATAGAAGGGTCTTCAATTATTTCTTTTGAATACCTCAAAAGTTCCGAATCTTCAAGTAATTCCTTTGAATGCTTTACCAGTTCTAATTCATTTATTATTTCACTTGATTCTTCAAGTATATCCTGTGGTGCAGGTATTATATCTGACTCCTGAATTATCTCTTTAGTTTCAGTGATTTTCTTCCTGTAGATACCCACTGGAGAAAGTATAAGTATAATTATGCTTAAAAAAGCCCCTAACATCATTATCAAGTGCATTCCACTTGTAAAATTATATGCCGCCAGGTCATAGAGCTGATTTTGCTGTAAAGCATCCGGGCTTATGGTGGTATACAGCAGTATGCCTGCAATTGATACTCCAAATACCATTCCCAGATTTCTCATGGTTACTAAAATACTAGAAGCTAATCCTTTCTTTTTATCAGGTATAACGGTCATAATGGCCCTGTTATTTGGGGCCTGAAAGATTGCAGCGCCTATTCCTAAAAGAGCTAATCTCCATACAACATCAAAGACATTAGAGAACATGGTAAGGGAGGTCATAGAATAAAATGCTAAAGCGCTTATTAATGCTCCCATAATTGCCAGAGGTCTTGAACCTAGCCTATCAGCCAATGTCCCACTTACAGGGGCCAAAATCATCATAACTACAGGGTTAACAGTTAATACAACTCCAGTTAATGCAGGATTACATAGTAAAACCTTCTGCAGGTAGAAAGGCATGATAAATAGGATCATATACATGCAGATATAGTTGAAGTACAGACTGAGGTTAAATGCGGAAAATGTTTTGTTTTTAAATATTTCAAGATCCAGAAGGGGATCATCTGCCCTTTTCTCATTCCAGATAAACAACATTAATGTTGTTACAGCCACAACAGCCATTATTATTGTTAAATTATCTAATTTTGATGTCTGAATATCATTAAGCAAGTATACTACAGAAAAAAGGCAAAAATACTGCAATATTGCTCCAGGAACATCTAATTTAACTGGTTTAGTTTCATCTCTTGTTAAAACTTTATAACAAAGCAAAAAACTGGTTATACCCATGGGAATATTTACCAGAAATATAGTTTGCCAGCCAAAGAATGTTTGTATTAACCCCCCAATTGCTGGACCAATCGCCAAACCTGCAGATATGGCCACTGCATATATACCTAAAGCTTTACCAGTTTGACTATGTGGAAAAGCACTCTTAACTATACCTAAAGACACTGAAATCATCAACGCCGCAGCAATTCCCTGTAAGCTCCTGAAAATTATCAAATAAGTTATTGAAGGGGATAAACTACATAAAATTGATGTAGCAAGGAAACTAATCAGCCCCGCCATGTATACCCTTTCATGACCATAGAAATCACCCAATCGGCCAAATAATAAGACAAAACCCAGTAAATTAATTAGATAAGCCGTTATTACCCATTCTGAGCTCGCAATAGTTGTAGAAAAGAAAGCAGTGATTGTAGGTAATGAAACATTAACAATACTAGCGTTAATAGGCACCATTATGGTCCCTATGGCAATTGCAAATAATATCCTCCATTTTTTCTCTAAAACATTCAAAACAGTTTCACCTGAGTATGAAATAGGACCCTATTTAACTTTATTTTATATAATAAGTTGCTAATAAATTTTTTGAACATGCTGATCCTTTAAAATTCAACCATTTATTTATATTTAAAAGCATATTAAGCCATTAATTATGTCAAAATCAAACAAAACAAATAAATTAAAGATGCAATTTTTAAAAAAATTCATAACACCATTTAAAATAAAAATAAATTAGAATAGAGTTATTCGTCAAAGACAGTAACCTTATTCATTACGTCATTCTGTTTTATTTTGTTTACAACATCCATTCCTTTAACAACTTTACCAAAAACGGTATGTACTCCGTCAAGGTGTGGCTGTGGAGAATGGGTAATGAAAAACTGACTACCGCCAGTGTCTTTACCTGCGTGAGCCATGGAAAGAGCTCCTGCACCGTGTTTGTGAGGGTTTATTTCACATTTTATAGTGTAACCGGGCCCACCAGTTCCATTTCCTTTAGGACATCCTCCCTGAATAACAAAGTTAGGTATAACTCTGTGGAAAGTCAGGCCGTTGTAAAATCCTTCTTTTGCAAGCTTTTCAAAGTTAGCTACTGTATTTGGAGCTTCTTTATCAAAAAGTACAAGTTCTATATTCCCTTTATCAGTTTCAATTATTGCCTTTTTCATTTTTTTCACCATCGATTATTTATAATCAAGTAAAAATTTTTAAAATATTAATTAAATTCAAATTTATAGAAAGTGTATTTAATTACTTTCTGAATTCCAGTAATTCTCCCATGAAATAGTGTTTAATGAGATATTAAGATAGATATTTTATCTATTATATATGAATTTAACTACATTTAATCTTTAAATTAACAGATATATGTTTGAAAAAAATGAAATGATCAACTTAAATCATATTTTATTCTTTAGACCCATAAAATTTTTAAATTTTCCGGATGATTTAATAGGCTACAAAACAAATTAATTTAGTAAAATAAATTTCAAAAAGATAATAAAATATTCTACTTATTTGTTACGAAGGTGATTTAATGAATACGGAAGAGATTATGGCTTTAGATAAGGAATACGTCATGCAAACATACGGACGGTATCCTTTAGCCCTTGCAAAGGGACAGGGATCTGTGGTTTGGGACGTGGAAGGTAAAACGTATATTGACTGTTTTGCAGGGATTGCCGTAAACAACGTAGGGCATTCGCACCCAAAGGTTGTAGAGGCCATCTGTAACCAGGCTAAAAGGATGATTCACTGCTCCAATATCTATTATACACAGGAGCAGGTAGAATTAGCAAAATTGCTTACTGAAGTTTCTCCGCATGATAAAGCATTCTTCTGTAACAGCGGTGCAGAAGCAAATGAAGGGGCTGTTAAACTCGCACGGAAATTTACAGGAAACGGCGAAATAATTGCCATGGAAAACTCATTCCACGGACGGACTCTCGCCATGATTACAGCTACAGGCCAGCATAAATACAAAAAGGGATTTGAACCACTATCTCCAGGGTTTACACATGTTCCTTTCGGAGATATCGATGCCGTCGCAGAAACCATAACCGGTGACACAGCTGCAGTTCTGGTTGAGCCAATACAAGGTGAAGGAGGAGTCATAGTACCTCCAGAAGGCTATTTAAAAGAGCTTAAGAAACTCTGTGATGAAAATGACGTTCTTTTAATCTTCGACGAAGTTCAGACCGGGTTTGGAAGGACTGGAGAAATGTTCGCATCCGACCTTTTCGGTGTAACTCCAGACATAACCACAGTTGCTAAAGCATTAGGTGGAGGATTCCCAATAGGTGCTGTACTTGCCCAAAAAGAAGTAGCAGAAGCATTTGAGCCAGGAGACCACGCAGCAACCTTCGGTGGAAATCCACTTGCATGTGCCGCAGCAAAAGCCAGTATTAAAACCATAATTGAAGAAAGTCTCCCTCTAAAAGCAAAAGAAATGGGAGAATACTTTATGTACAAACTCAACGAACAGAAAAAACTGTACGGCATAGTTGAAGATGTGCGTGGCGCTGGTTTAATGATTGGAATGGAAATTGATATTGACTGTTCCAATATTGTGACCACTGCAAGAGAACAGGGTGTTCTTATAAACTGTACAGCAGGTAATGTTTTAAGGTTTTTACCACCGCTTAATATAGATAAAGGTCAGATAGACACTGTTACATGTGTTTTAGAGACTATTTTAAGTGACCTTTCTTAAATTTTATTTTTTAGAGGACATTTTTCTTTTTCTTATTTTCAAATTTTAAAACCATTAATTTAGCTTATTTTCATAAATCAAGCTCTTTACGCCTATTAACGTCCATAAGTCTACGAATATAACCTCTACCAAACATAATCATAAGAAGTATAAAAAGTCCAGCAAAAATATAAAACATACCCATATCTTCTAAATATTCATTGGTTCTAAATAAGAAGATATAAAGTAACGTTAAGCCCCATAGTGCAATTACGCTAAAAATAGCCATATAACAATTTTTATTATAATAGCCTTTATTCTTAAATACCCCAGTTATAATCCAGAGTATCCCTAACAATATAGCAAATATGTTAGGTAACAAGTCACCAGATAATAAAAATAATGGTAATCCCGCAACTATTAAAATACAACCAATTGTAATTATTTTTGAACCTGTTTTCATTTAACTACCTCTTAGATGAACAACTTTTTTGTATTAATAAATTTACCCAACATTATAGAATATTTTTAACTAAAGTTTATGATGCTATTCTTGATGCACTTGAAATTATTGCTGTTATGGTATCCATTATTTCTATAACTACTGCAACATACTTATAATCTCTTAAATATTATAAATTTCAAAAATATATAACATACATATGAAATTACATAAAAATAGCCTAATATTAGCCCTTTTTTTAGTTATAAAATTCTTAAATTTAATTTATTCTGTAATTAAATTATTAAATACCCATAAGAATATTTTAAATAATTAATACACAGTTTTATGATATAAAAATGTTTATAAATGTTCCAAATATTATTTAGATATATATTTGCGTTGTATTTCTACTATTTGAATTATTATCAATAAAAATCAAGTAGATTCAAAATTTCAACTATTTTTCACTCTTTATTTCAACAATATCCCAAAAATGTCAATCTATTTTCAATAAATACCATAAATTCCAGTTAATTTTCCAGTTTTTGAACCTCAACATAAAACACTTTTTATAGTAAGAAGAGAATAAATTTAATGTTTACTTCTTTTTTGGGATTCCAGAATTGAAGTTATCAAAACTGAAAGTTTGCAAATCAAAGCTAGAAATGCTTTGAATTTTTCTTGCATAAAAATCATGGTTGATAATTTGCACCCAAAAAACAAGTTTTTTGGGAAATGGAGAGATATGATGCAATTTGATCTTAAAACAAATGAAAACGGAAATTTAAGCATCGGTGGAGCAGATGCTGTAGAACTTACAGAAAAATATGATACCCCTCTTTACGTCATAGACGAGATGAAAATAAGAGATAATTACAACAGGCTGTACAACGCATTTTCCAGCCAGTACGAAGACTTTAAAATATTCTATGCCTGTAAAGCTAACACAAACCTTGCAGTAATGAGAATACTGGAACAGGAAGGAAGCTGTATTGACGCAGTATCCCCTGGAGAAGTGTATACCTCACTCCTTGCTGGATTTGAACCTGAAAGGATCTTATACACAGGAAACAACGTCACTGACGAAGAACTTAAATTCGCAGTATCATCAGGCGTTACAATCAATCTGGACTCAATTTCGGCCCTTAAAAGGCTTTCAAAATTAACCGACCCTGAAAAAGTTAGAATATCATTCAGGGTAAACCCAATGGTAGGTGCTGGACACCACGAACACTGTATAACTGGTGGTGAACTATCTAAATTTGGCGTAATGGAAAAAGAAGCAGCTGATGTTTACAGCTTAGCGCAGGACCTTGGATTTACACCAGTTGGAATTCACACCCACATAGGATCTGGAATACTTGACCCGGAACCATTCATGCTCGCAGTCGAAACCCTTATGGACATTACAGGAAAAGTACACGAAGAAGCAGGAGTTAAATTTGAATTTATAGACTTCGGTGGCGGGCTTGGAATTCCATACGAACCACATGAAAATAAACTTGACATAGACCACTTCTCAAAAGAAATTGTAGGCCTCTTTAAAAATAAATTAAACGAGTACAACCTTGGAAAACCTACAATGTACCTCGAGCCAGGTAGATATATAGTAGGGAACGCTTCAACACTCCTTACAAAAGTAAATACCATAAAACAGAGTTACAGGAAATTTGCAGGTGTAGACGCTGGTTTTAACACACTTTTACGCCCTTCAATGTACGGATCATACCACCACATCGTGGTTGCAAACAAACCAGAGGCTGAAAACACCCAGAATATCGACATCGCTGGAAACGTGTGTGAATCTGGAGATTTATTTGCAAGGGACAGGCCATTACCTGAAGTTGAAGAAGGGGACATTCTTGCAATCTTAAATGCTGGAGCATATGGATTTTCAATGTCATCACAGTACAATTCACGCCCCAAAACTGCTGAAGTACTTGTAACTGACGGTGAAAGTGAAGTTATAAGGGAAAGAGAAACCTTTGCAGATGTTCTTGCAAAACAGAACGTGCCTGTAAGACTTTTAAAATAGATACAGATTAGCATGCATTAAATAAAAGATAAAATTGTTATGAGGCTTTTAAAGTAGATACACAAGTTACAAAAGTTCCTATGACTTAAATCAATATATAACTTGTAAAGTTTTAAAATAGACATATAATCCACTAGTTTAATGCTTCAAAAGCCTATTTTTAAGGGGCTTAAAATAAATGCTCCTTAAACTTTTAAAAATAACTATCTATCCAAGAAAACTAAAAACAAAATCTTATTAATCTAACGAGGCTTAAGTAATGAGTTTAAAAGAGATTAAATTTTCAAAAATGCACGGACTTGGAAACGATTACATTGTAATCGATGAAACGAATGGAGAAATTATTCCAGAGGACAAAAAACCAGAAGTTACAGCAGAACTCTGCAGACGGGGCTTTTCAATTGGGGCTGACGGGGTTATATTCGTTACTCCATCTACGTCTGAAGATATATGGTTTAGAATCTTCAATTCAGACGGTTCTGAAGCTGAAATGTGCGGAAACGGGATAAGATGCTTCTCTAAGTTTGTATATGACAAAGGGATCATTAATAAAGAAGAAATAGATGTTGAAACGCTCGGCGGTACCAAAAAAGTAGAATTAACCATCGAAGATGGAAAAGTAGCATCTTCAAAGGTTAATATGGGTAATGCAACCTTTAAAACATCAGAAATTCCAATGACAAGTGATAAAGAAGAGTTTCTTGACAGCGAATTAACTGTAAGTGGAAGTCCACTTAGAATAAGTGCTGTAAGTGTTGGAAATCCCCATGCCATAATATTTACTGATAACCTTGATGAAGTACCCTTAAATGAAATGGGCCCTATAATTGAAACCCATGAAGCATTTCCACAGAAAATCAACGTACACTTTGTAAAAATATTAAGTAAAAATGAAATAGACATGATTACATGGGAACGCGGCGCTGGCGTGACATTTGCCTGCGGAACTGGAGCTACTTCCTGCGTACTGGCTGGGTTCAAACTTGGAAAACTCGATAACGATGTCCTGGTACATCTTCCCGGTGGAGATCTTAAAATAAATATTTATGAAAATGGTGAAACTTTAGGCGCGTTCATGGAAGGGGACGCTGTCTTAGTCTTTGACGGGATCATCAAAACTAAGATTTAGTTTTGATGGACTGGCAAAATTGAAAATTTTGCCAAGATAATAAAAATTAATATTTAATTTTTATTGCCTATCAAAATCAAAGATTTTGATAAAATAATCGAAACTAATATTTAGTTTTAGAAAAATACGCAGTATTTTTCTAACCGGAGGAAACTAAGCATTCGAAAATTGAAAATTTTCGATGCGTCAAATCGTAGATTTGACAGTTTCCTCGGCCACAAAATTTACAAGTTTTTAGGCTATCACAATCTTTGATTGTGATGCCCCAAACGTTGCTCAAAATCTATGATTTTGGCACAAGCAAAAACGGAGTTTTTGCATGCTTCGCGTTTGAGGGCTCCCAAAAAATCGAAGCTTTCGAAAATCTCCGATTTTGTAAACATTTCCTAACCTATCGGAAATCATAGATTTCCGATGCCGGAGGAAACTCTGTTTCCTCGGCCGCAAAATTAAAAATTTTGCAGGCATCAAACGCTTTGCGTTTGAATGTCCCAAAAAATCGTAGATTTTTTGAGGATTTTAAGGGATTTTTACAAGAAATAAAACTTAATCTTTAAGTTCTATCACCTATCAAAATATGAAAATTGAGCTTTAATTAAATAAAAGCTCTTACTATTTAATTTTTTTTAAATATTTAAATTCTAGGCTTTTAATTTATTTTCATTCTAAGCTTTTTAATTCAACACTAACCTGTAGTATAATGTAAGTTGCATTTGTAGATTATTCGCTTGTTAACGCCATGTAAACCATTATTCTTCCAAGTTCGGTCATTAGATAGAAGTCTTCAGTCTCTTTTCCTTTTTCTAGAAGATCTGTACTGTAATAAACATGTGCCTTCTCCTCACCAGCTTCAAATTCTTTTGTTTCAAAGTATTTTAAAATTCCTACATCAGATAATTTTTTTAAGTATCCTTTTGCACTATCTTCTGTAATCCCAAATTCCTTATTAATAGATTTAGAATCAATAAATCCATGACAGTCAGCTAATTTTAATATTTCACTCTCTTTCTCACCAAGCACACCTGCAGGGATGACAGGAAGCTGCTGAAGCTCTCCATGACTTAGTACATATGTTGGATTTAAAGAACGCATTTGAGCAAACCATAAAAGATATACACCGATTCTATCTGGCCTAACTATAATTGAAAAATCATCCTCATCATTTAAAATAGCATTAACTTTATGGATAATATCTTCAAATCGGTTTTTTATCTTTACATAATCCGTTTTTACTTCAAAATCTCTGAATTTCGCTTTTTTGGATGATATTATTATCATCCTATCTGGTTTAACTTCAGATACCGCCTCTTGAATATTATTTTTACTTTTAAGATTTGTTATCAATATTTTTTCACTCATGATATCACCAACAAGCTAGAGGTAAAGAAATAGAAAAATTTTAGTTTTTTATATTAAAATAACTATAATTTTCTGAGTGTATGTTCAAGCACAACTGCATTATTGTGTTCTTTATCTTTTGCAGAATAAATTAAAGTTACTTTACCTTTATCTTTTTCTATTTCCTTTATTTCATCAATTAGCTTACTTTTGTCTTTTAACTCACTCGAAAATTCATTGAATTTTCGGTGCCCCAAACATGATATGTTTGGGGGCTTCTTCGTATTTGTTTTCAAACTCTTTCCATTTTTTAGGGTCGTGCGCAAAACATTTTCTTAGATCATTGCTTGGTGCAATCTCTTTCATCCAGGTATCTAGATTTGCCTTTTCCTTGGATACTCCCCTAGGCCAGATCATATCAACGAGAATTCTAAATCCGTCATCTTCACTGGATGACTCATAGGCCTGCAAAAATCTGTGATTTTTGCGGCCACAAAACCAAGAGTTAAAGAAACTTCGTTTCTTTACACCAAAAATCTGTGATTTTTGAAGTTTTGTAGGCTCTTTTTATCTTTATCATTTTATCACTTTTAATACTATGGTTAAAATTAATAATAAGTTTTTTTAACCGTCAAAATCTTTGATTTTGTGGCATGAAAAATTTTCAATTTTTCGACGGCCGTCAAAAAATCGTAGATTTTTTGGGTCTCAAAAATGTAATTTTTGAAGACTGTCAAAAAACCATCTGTTTTTTAACGCACGAAAAATGAAGCATGCAAACACTCTGTGTTTGCTGTGTCAAATCAGAGATTTGACAATATTCAAAAATTGAAAATTTTCGATGTTTGCAAAACATTTGGTTTTGCAACCGTAAAAAATTGAAAATTTTTTACATTTTGAAAGAAATCTACGATTTCCTGAACAGCAAAAATGTAGTTTTTGCATGCGTCAAAATCGTAGATTTTGACGTATCGAAAATTGAAAATTTTCGAATACTTTGTTTTTCGACTGCTGTCAAAACTTTTAATTTTAACACCTGCCATTGATTTTTCCATTTAAAAGAATTCTACAAATATAAAAAACGAAATATAACTTAAAAACTACAGGGCATAACTAAAATTTAAACAAAAAAGTGGCAAATTAGTTTTTACTTTATTTAAGGCAAGTAAACACAAAAAATTCAATTTTAAAAATACTGAATCAAAAATAAAAAGGTAATATATGTTAAATTATCCTGCCCTTTGAATGCATTCCCTTCTTAACTTCAAAAGATCCTTTTTCCTTTTTTTAAGGTCATCTACTTCTTTAACAATTTCGGGGAATTTCTCCATGATACATTTAACTACTTTATCTTCATGGATCCATGTGCAGTCCTGGCAGCTCCAGACTCCTTTGTCTTTTATCCATTTACCCCCAGTAGAACTATCTCCGCATGGATAAAACGGACAGTAACAGAAAGTACAGCTCTGTCCCTCTTCATGACATGGATAATATTCACAATCTAAATTAGGGCCTTCAACTATTTCGCCCTCTAAAAAGCGTTCATAGAACTCTTTTGAAAGTGGATGTATATCTGATCGGATCATATAACCCCTTGGAGTTATCATATATCCATCCTGAACGTAAGTCATGGAATTTCCGATAATTACAGTTGTAGACATGTTTATTTCATGATCCTTAAGTTTTTCAAGTGTTGTTACTGTAGTATCTACTCCATTATCTCCACTTTTTACTATCCCAACAGGAGTAGATGGTTTTTTGTTTTCAAGTAAGACCCTGTAAGCTTCATTAAATGGTTCTTTCCTTGTTTTACTCCTTGGATTATATATAGCAATTACAAAGTCCCCTTTTGATGCAAACTCTACCTTTCTTTTTATTTCAGATAAGGGAGTTAAAATATCACTTAAACTTATAACTGCAAAATCATGGAGAGGTGCCCCAAGTTTGGACGCTGCAAAGGTTGCTGCAGTTACACCAGGTATAACTTCCACTTCAATATCACTGTACTTGCCAATTAATTGAAAAACAACATTTCCCATTCCAAATACGCCGGGATCTCCAGAACTTATAATTGCAACATTCTTACCTTCCCTAGATTTTTGTATAGCTATTTCAGCTCGTTCTATTTCATCGCCCATTCCCTTTTTAATTATTTCTTTCCCATCTAGCAGGTCTTCTATGGGTTTTATGTAAGCTTTGTAAGCGATTATAACTTCACAGTTCTTAATTGCATTTAAAGCCCTTATACTCATGTCTTCTCTGGAAGGCCCTATGCCTATAACGCTGATCATCGAATCACCATGTTAAAAAATTAATTATTCTTTATAAAAATATAGTTAGTTTAAGCTTTAACTTAAACTAATCATTCTATTTAGATTTTATCTGCTTAAGCGATGTTATCTTGATTGTGTTAACATCCACTGCTATACCTTTTGTTTTCTGCTCTCCAGTTGCTGTTGCAGTCAAATTATAAGTCGCACTTTGGCTTATTACTATTTGCCCACTTGTAAACGCACTATTAGAACTATTTGCAGTTGTTTCATTTTCCTTATACCCTGTTGCTGAAATAGTCACATTTACGTTACCGCCACTTGAGCTAACTATTATAGCAGATATTGAGTCAATATTAATTCCATCAAGCTGAGTTTTACTTTTAAGGGCCTGTGAAACCCCATCCACATTTGTAACATTGTATGTTTTAGTGATGCTCACTTTTGAACCTATGCCTATACTGTCCCAAATAGCAGTTAGTTTACTGACCTGCATATCTATAACTTTCCCAACATCAGGGGGTTGGGAAGTTACTATAGTGTACGAGCTTAAAAGTCCTGCTTCAAAAATTATCCCGAAGAGTAAGAGGAAAAATATAAATTTTATAATCCTTGGCAAATTTTATCACCTTAAATAATTTATTTTAGTATACTTTCTTAACATGAATTTTTAAATTGATTAACTTAGTTTTGTGAGTTAAATTAGATTAATATTATAATATGATGTTATAAATATACATACAAAAAGCTTTGCACGGGGTAGTCATGAGCGATGATATCATTTTAAAGTTCACCAATGCCAACATTTTGATAAACGATAAAGCATATGAACGCATAATAACTCAAGAAAATTCAATTAAATTCACAGAATCATTAATAGAAGATATAGTGTACTCAAATCAGAATATAATTGTTTTAACTGAAGAAATTCTGGATCAATACCTGGAAAAAAATGGTTTAAAAGAAGAAATAAATAACGAAATTATCCCAGAGAATGTGGATATAAACCCCCCTGTTTCCCAGAGTAAATTCCAAACTGGAATGCCCTTTGATTTTCACGTGATTCAGGACACCACTAAGAAATCATATACAAGCGGGGAAGTTAAGGACTTTATTACTTATTTTAACAGCAGATATGAACAATTACGTAATATTTTAAATAAAAGAAGGGAATTAAAGGATCACCGCCCTATTAATAGAATAGGAAAGAGTGAAGAGGTCATCAAAATAATAGGAATGGTAAATGACATCAAAAACACCAAAAACAGCCATAAAATAATAGAATTAGAGGATGAGACTGGAAGTACTAGTGTTCTTGTACATAACGAAAGCGGTCAACTCTATGAAAAAGCTGAGAAAATTGTAAGAGATGAAGTTATTGGTATAATTGGAAGTAAAAAAGGAACATTAGTAATAGCCTCAGATATTATACAGCCAGGAGTTCCAAGAATCGCTGAAAAACCCATGGATTTTGGAGCAGTTTTTATTTCTGATGTCCACATAGGTAGTTCTACTTTTCTTGAAGATGCATTTAATAGATTCATAAAATGGATAAACGGAGATTTTGGTGATGATAACCAGCAAGAAATCGCTAACGATGTTAAATATCTAGTTTTAGGCGGAGATACAGTTGATGGAATTGGTATATACCCCAACCAGGAAAAAGAGCTCACTATAAAAGATATTTATGAACAGTACGACGAAGCTGCAAGACTTCTTGGAGATATCCGAAGTGACATTAAAATAGTAATATCCCCCGGAAACCACGATGCAGTAAGATTAGCCGAACCACAACCTGCCCTTCCAGAAACATACGCCAAGTCCCTTTACGAGCTTAAAAATGCAGAATTTGTAAGTAATCCCGGAGTTGTAAGTTTAGATGGGATTAATACACTTATATATCATGGAAGAAGCTTCGATGATATGGCGATGTCTGTCAAAGGGTTTTCCCACCAGCGGACAGATTTGGTAATGACTGAACTTATAGAAAAAAGGCATTTAGCACCCATATATGGGGAAAGAACCCCTCTTGCATCGGAATATGAAGATCATCTCGTCATAAAAGAAGTTCCAGATATATTCCATACAGGGCATGTGCATATTAATGCATATAAACGGCATAAAGGTATCCACCTGATAAATTCAGGAACCTTCCAGTCCCAGACAGAGTTTCAGAAAATTTACAACATCGTGCCAACATGTGCAGAAGTCCCAGTGATACATAGAGGCTCATTTAAACTCTTAAAATTTGCTTAAATGTGAAATAGTTTCACATAAATTTATTATTTTCATGATTAAATCTTTAAAAATAGCTACTTAATAAATTATAAATAAAAAGACATTACATCAAGTGATTTAAATGGATAAAAACCTAATTATAAAAGGATTAGTTGATACTTCACATTATGTTTACAAAAAAGGCCTTGTACCCGGAAAATCTGGAAATATAAGCTGTAGATTTTATGAAGAAGGAATATCAAAAATTGCAATTACAAGAAGCGGTATTGCCAAAAGAAACGTAGAAGCAGATGATATTATCATAATAGATATGGATGGAAATGTACTTGAGGGAGATAAAAAACCATCTATGGAAACTTTTCTGCATCTTGGAATCTACAGGGAAAGAGATGACATAAACAGTATTGTACATTCACATTCGCCATTTGCAACTGGTTTTTCAATGTCAGGTAAAAAATTAAAAAGATTAGAAGGATTTGGACCCATTGAAACTCCTTATATCCCATATGTGAAGTATGCAGCACCCGGAAGCGAAGAACTTGCTAAAGACACTGCTTTCATGATGAAAGACAACGATGCAGTGGTACTGAAAAACCATGGAACAGTTGCTGCAGGTGTCAATCTTGATGAAGCAACTCTTCTTGCTGAATTTATAGAAGATATTGCTAAAATACAGTATATCGCACACACTTTAAGCTTAAATTCTGATACATCAGTCTAATTTTAAAATTAATTCAATAATTTTTTCATTTTAAATTATTAAAAATGAGGCAGAGAACGGAGAAAGTTCTCTGCCATGTGGAGTTAATTAAGTCATGTTTTTTTTGTTTGGTATGGAATTCGCTTTCAACCTAGATATCCTATCTTTCGTAGTAATGACGGGTGAATCTGTGATATACAATAGTTAGGATCTAGAATATTGTTTCAAGCTCATTTCCCAATATCATACATACATTACCTAATTCTTCTAGCGTTGCCTGTACTACTCCACACAAACCATTAACAATGGTTACAATTAGGGGTTCACAATTGGTGGATACATTTGTACTTATCTGCGATGTATCTTCAGATAATGGAACATCTGATGAGTCAATTACAGTAGAATTACCATTATCTAATTCATTTACACCCTCATCTTGACTCTCATTTAATTGATCTATATCATATGGGCCATCATATCCAAATTCAATGTTTAATTCAGCGAACATGTAATATCCGTCTCCATCAAACTGATCATTTGCGTTTAACTCATCAAAATTATCATTTTCATATGACGGACTTGATACATCACCCAGATAATCAGTGCCTTCATCAACAGTATCTAATACTTCCAACAAATCATTACCTGTATCATCAAATTCATCCATACTTGCGGAGTCATCCATATTACTGTCATCTAGTTCATCAATGTGCTCAATATCTTCACCTGGCGCATTAAATGAACTAACGGTGTAATCATTAGTTTCATCTGACTGATCATCTGATGTATCTTCTAAATCTGATTGATCCACCACCATGTAATTACCAATATAGTTACCATCATCGTCATATCCATCAATATAACCACTATCTCCATCTGCTGGATCTGATACAGCAAAGGAAGTTACATCATCATTAGAGGATTCTGTTACCTCAGCTACATTTTTAATATTACTATTGATTTGTTTAACTGCTTTAGAAGTGGCAGTTTGTTGATCTGCAGGGGAATTTGCTGCAAATGCTGGTGTCACTCCAATCATTAAGATTACAAGAAAAATTACCATCCATAATTTCATACCATCACATCCAATTATAACAATTCATGATTTTGATTAATAAGTTTCATAGTATATAATCTTAACTATTTTAACGGCGTATTAACGGCTATTAATTGTTCTATTAAGGCAATATTGCTCTTAAGTGACAAATAAGATTTATATAAGATCATTTTACAAAATTAATATTACTATAACTGAATAGATAGAAACAAAGTCATATTATCCAAAATTCGAATTAAATATACTGACAAATAGCAAATAAAGTCTAAAATTTGGACTAAATATACGAAAGTAGAATAAACCTAAATTGGACTAAATATTTGACAGGAATTAGTGAAATAAAGTCCAAGTCTCAGACTAAAAACAGTGAAATAAAGTCCAAATTTCAGACTAAATACTAACAAAAACAGTAGAATAAAATCCAAGTCTCAGACCAAATATACTGACAAATAGCAAATAAAGTCCAAATTTTGGACTTAAATTTAGAGAAAATAATTAATTTACATAATGCCTTCTAAAAACCTTAATTTATTTTCAACTTTACACTATTATTCAAAGAAGCATATTATCTCAAATTAGATTAAGTTAATTAATTTATTTTCAACTTTACAATATTATTCAAAAAAGCATATTATCTCAAATTAGATTAAGTTAATTAATTTATTTTCAACTTTACAATATTATTCAAAAAAGCATATTATCTCAAATTAAAATTATTAAATTAATTACAGATCTACAATGTTTAAAAGATAAATAATTCACTTAAACTAGAAATTAAAAGTTAGATATGATATAGATCTAAAAAAGAAAGTTTTGAGAAAATATCAGCTAAAAATAACCTTAAGTTACCTATGCTGACATCAATCAAAAGTAGCTAAATTAAGTTAATATTTATTTAAAATTAAATTCAGTCTCTAACAGACTCTAGTTCGCTTAAAATATTCCATATAAGGGTTCTCGCATGTATTGGGATGTTTGGATCATTACTAATTTCATCAAGTATTGAAATTACAGTACTTGCACGAACAGTAGGCTCTTCCGCATCTTTTGCCAATATATCCTTAGATTCCTCTGCTGCCCTCCTAATATTTCTAGGAACGCTTGTATCTTCCATTATATGTTGTAATATCTGATTAACACGATCAAATGCCTCTTCATTCATAATGTGACCTCCATAATATTTTTAGATAAAAGAATTCATAAAATAATCTAACTATTATTTTTTATATTTGATAAGCTAAAAACCTTTTGGTATTTCCATAATTCACTTATTTTTATTTGAATTTAAAAAATTTAAGATTTCATCCATGAACTTCATATCAAAGGTAATATAACCTGCTTTATCATTACATAACTTTAATTTTTTAGCCGTTAGAAACCACAGCAATAGATATAGTAACGCCATTAAATGACGTTTTCTTCAATACAAGTCTAGAATTCTTTCCAGCTGCTATTAACGCAACTGGCTCACAAACTCCATAAATACCAAATTTTTTCTTAACAAATGATGATTTTGAATATCCATCATAGTTAAAATTTTTTAATTTATCTAAAGGAACTATTTCAAGGGGCATGTTAAATTCAGAAACTGCTTCAATTATTCCCTTCTCATTCCTTTTCATTTCACCTGTTGAAATCACATCAATTCTTGCAACTGGTAATTTAAGAGTACTCATTGCACTTGTAATTGCACCTTCAACCTTTTGTTTTGAAATGTCCCTTCGTGCACCTACACCAACCACGAATTTTTTAGGTTTTAAAATAATTTCAGTATCTTCAAATAATACTTTTAAATTATTTTCACCAGATTCAACCAAATTGTAAGAAGATTTAACCTGAGGATCATCTGAAATAAAGCTAAGCCTTAACGGAACAAATAGTTCAGGAAATTCATCTCTGACTAAAGCAGAATTTATACTTTTTATTCCTCCCTGATTTTTAATATCCAGATAATATTTTTTTGCAAGTGAATCTATCCCTAATTTACCATGTACATCTGTAGCTGTTGTTATAACCGGGTCTGCGCAGGTAATTTCTGCAATTTTCTTTGTAATTTCATTGGCACCACCAAAATGACCTGAAAGTAAGCTTATAACATGTTTTCCAGCGTCGTCCATGACCAGGACTGCAGGATCTTCCAGTTTACTTTCAAGTAATCCGCAAATATTTCTTACCATAATTCCAGATGCCATTATGCCAATTATACAGTCATATTTGCTGAATACAGATTGTAATGTCTTTTTAACGTTTTTGTGGAATATATCAACGCCGGTTATTGTAGGATCCTCTGCAAGATTTTCCAGGATTTTAGATGCAAGATCCTGAGAATCCTTGGTTATGGTGATTATTGCAATTTTCAAAGAAAAAATCTCCATTATACTTCAATTAGAATGTAACTTCTAAACAAATACCATATATAAAATAAGTTTTCTACATTAAAATACTGTTTGGTATAGAGTAACATCATACCACTTTAAAATTTCATAATATACTCAATTTTGGCATTTAAATGGCAGTTTAATTTAATTATAGCACTTTTTAATTTAAGTTTTTAAAAAGGCGAAAAAATTTAACTGATATTAAAGAAAATAAATACATCTCGATAAATTTGATGAACTTATTGAGGTTAATAGTGAAAGCTAAGAACTATTTAGAAAAAGCGGCTGAATATCAGCTAGAAGTGAGTAAGCTGTTATGAATCGTGTCTTCAAGGACATAACCCATCTAATTTTTTTAAATCAAAATTACAGCAATTTATAATATTATTATTAAATATAAAAGATTTATAAGCATATATTCAACAGAATATTTATATTTTTTCTCTTTTTTTTGGATTAATGAAACACTAAATAACAGTTATAAAAAATAAAAATTAAATTAATTGCCTTAAAGAGATAGGAAAAAGGTTTAACACCTTTTCCATTCGGGTTTAACCTGGAATGTTACTAGATAGAATATGATCATTATGACTGCGATACTTATGAGTTCATAGGCCGGATCTATTGCTGCCTGAGTAAATAGCGATGGTGTTTGCAGAATTGAAGCTTGAGGATGAATGATAGCCGATTCATAGATATTATTAGCAGCATGCATACCAATAGCTAGCTCTAACGTTCCACTTTTAAGAGTGATAAATGCTAATGAGAATCCAACTACTACATAATAAACCATTGCTAGAATTCCACCTGCACTGATTTCAGGGTTTACTATATGGGGTAATAAGAACAAAATACCGTTTATCAGTGCTAGCACTAAAAAATTTCTGGTTAACAGCCCTGTTCCCTGCATCCAGTAACCTCTGTAAGTGAGCTCTTCACTAGTAGTTTGAAGTGGTATCAACACTAAAATAAATGGCAGGAAGTACAAAAACTGCGAAATATTACTAGCATTAAACTGGATGTTTGATGGGTTCAATCCATATAAAAGAACATCTGAAAGGACTAAAAGCAGGAAAAAAAATCCAAACCCATAGAGAATAGGCTTCACGTTGATATTTTTAAATGGAGTTACAAGTGTAGAAAATGGTCTTTGATGCACATAACGGACGCTTATGAACACCCCAATTATTCCACAAATTGCCGGACACATGGTAACCACAAAATATGCCAGCGGGGTGATTGAACTGATGTTAAGTGTTCCAAGATTAACTGATGATCCAAAGGCCATTGCAACGATGAATTGTACTGCAGCGCCAACAATATAAATAAAAAAATAAATAATAAATATTCCAATAATATACCTTATTAAACTTGTTTTACCTTTACGAGCTTGATCAAGAAATGTTTCCATTAGATATCACCTTTTATTAGCAAACCAAATATTGAATTATCTCTTAAATAAACTTTTCTTACATAAATTCATTAATATTAACTATTTCATAGCAAATAACATATGATTTAATCTTATTTATCATGAATTAAAAAAATTTAAATGATTCTAATGAAAAGAAGTCTAAGAATTATTTTTTTTAAATTTATTTATTCATATCTCCTCTGATTAATATTAATTAACAGATACTTGCAATCAATATGAAAAAGAGATGAATAGACTATTTTAATTTTCATAGGCTGTCCCAGTCCTACCAAATCATATGAATACCCATTCATAGAAATGATCTGTTTCAAATATCAAATATTTAACATAATCAGTTTATATATCTCATGAACTTTGTAAATATTTTATTTGCAATTATGAGGAGTAATAGAATATCTCTTACTTTTTTAAATAGTCCTGCAGCGATAATTTATATAATCACTTAAATATGGCTTTATAATTTTTACCTATTAATAAAATATGCCCTATTTTTTTAAATTAATACATTAAATTACATTTAGGCAAAAATGAATTAATTAAATCTAAATTATCCATTTATCAATCAAAAATAATCTTTTTTAAAACCCTTTTCAAATATAAAAAAGAGTAAAATATATTACATTTACAAATAAATTTAATACTTAGCTAAGAAAAGCGTATGGGTAATGGTAAATAAAAATTCACAATCGAGAGTTATTTAGAATTATATCTTGGTGTATCCATGTACGTAATAGTAATGGGCGGTGGAAGAGTAGGACTTAACTTATCATCCTTTTTAATTTCAGATGGACAGGAAGTTACACTTATTGAAAATAACGAAGAATTATGCTCAAAGGCCGCAGCAGAATTAGACGCTATGATAATTTGCGGTAACGGCACCGATACAAAAACGCTGGAAGAAGCGGAAATAAAAGGTGCGGACGTTTTCGTGGCAGCTACAGGAAATGATGAAACAAACCTGCTGGCATGTATCCTTGTTAAAGATTACAACGTTCCCAAAATCATTACCAGAATAAGCGATCATACCCATGCTAAAGCATTTAAAAATGCAGGCATCGATTCAGCCATAAGTCCGGAACTTACTGCAGCCAGTTACCTTGAAAAAATAATACTAAGGCCAAAAATAGCAGATCTGGTAGTCCTGGGAAAAGGAGATGCAGAATTACTCGATGTTAGTGTAGAAAATGACAAAGTCATTGGCAAAAAAATAGGTGATATAAGTCCAACCAAGGATTATATCATAGTATCAGTACATGAAAATGGAAAAATAACAATCCCCATGATGGACACAATCATTGAAAGAGGTTCTAAAATCTCAATTCTTGCAAAAACAGAGTCTATAAAGAAAGTTATAGATTTATTCACATAAAAAGATAATATACATTTAAATATGATTTAATAAGCTTAAATGAGTTAAAATAAATGATTAAATACATTAATACTTAAACTTTTAAACAAGTCATAAAACCCAATGTACAAAATGAAAACATACATATTATCATTATAAACTTCTTTTTTCTGGCTTCTTTTTTATAAAATTCATGGAGCATATAATAAATTGCCCCTATAATCAGGAATATACCTATTAATAAAAGATAATAATTCATATATTTAGTTTAAAAATTGTTGTATAAATATATTCAAGCTAAATTCATTAAAAATTAAAATACATTCTCAAAAGAAGATAAAAATAAAATATAAAGTTTATTAATTACAGCATACTCTTAAAAAATCATAAATATGTGAAAGGAGTATAGCAAAGAATCTAAATAGTAAATGGATTACAATTCACAAACAAATGAATCCATAAATCATATCAAAGCTGTAAAAATCCCAAATAAAACAGATGCAGCTAAA